>NZ_JAHZPU010000098.1 GCF_019929575.1 Streptococcus infantis | reverse complement strand
ACATTCTTATCGCCTTCGATAACCTTACCAGTTGTTGGGTCTGTTGACTTCAAGTGACCTTGGTCATCTACTTCACCGGCTGTGTAAGTACCAGCTGGAACCAATTCGTAAGTCTTACCTTCGAATTCAATCTCTTGTGGACGGTTGTCTACAACTGTGTCGTAGTCTTTGTCTACTGGTTGAGCTTTTTCATCAGTAACATCGTCCTTGATTGTCTTACCTTCTGTATCAACGTAGTGGACATAGACATTACCATTCACTTCTTTATAAACATAAGTGATAGTTGATTTTGGTTTAGTAACCTTACCTGTAACTGGGTCAGACTTTTCAAGGTGTCCATTCTCATCAACCTTACCTACAGGATAATCACCCTTCGGTACGATCTTATAGGTCTTACCATCTTCTGCCTTGATGAAGTTAGGTTTTTCACCTTCCTCAGTAGTGTCATATGGTGTGTCATATGGTGAGTTTGGTGTGTCTTGACGAGGTTTTTGAATCTCTTTACC
>NZ_JAHZPU010000097.1 GCF_019929575.1 Streptococcus infantis | reverse complement strand
CGCGGCGGGCATTCCGTTGACGTTGAGACGGGTCATCACCGACGGCCAGAGCGCTTTTGGCGTGCCCTGGATAATCGCTTTCAGGGGAGAATAGCTGAGGGTGAAGAACGCGCCGGTGTAAGCGAGAAACATCGACAGGCCGGTAATACGGGCGAACCAGACCCCGGTCAGGGCTGACGCCGCAGGGGTCAGGTGCAGGGCCTGGCCCAGCGTCGCCCCGAGGCTGGTCATCAGCACATAGGTGATGTTGCCGAGGTTGGTCGAACGCGCGCCAAGCACCTGCTGCCAGTTGGCGCTCACGCCCCACAGCACAATCGCCAGCGAGTAACCGATCGAGATAACAATCGCCGCGATGATAATACCTTTGGCAAAGTTCTTTTCTGGATTTTCCGTTTTATCGACCAGACCACCAACCGCTTCAATTCCGCCATAGGCAAAAATAGCAAATACCACAAACGATAGCATTGCCAGACCGGACTGATAACCTGGGTTCGGTGATGCAAGGAAA
>NZ_JAHZPU010000096.1 GCF_019929575.1 Streptococcus infantis | reverse complement strand
CAGGGACAGCGCGCTGTGCGCCATGATGCCCAGCAGGGTATCGATCGCCAGATGCGGTCGTTTTTCCAGCCACACCAGCCCGCCAGCCAGCAGCAGGGTCACGGCGATAACCGCATAGAACGGATTGACGTTAAGCAATAAACCGAAAGCGACGCCGAGCAGAGACGCATGCGCCAGCGTGTCGCCGAAATAAGACATGCGGCGCCAGACCACAAAGGAGCCCAGCGGACCAGCGGCGCAGGCCAGCATCATCCCGGCAAGCCAGCCAGGTAACAGAAGTTCAATCATTAGCGGCTGTTTCCCCGACGCAGTACAATTCGCCCCTGAAGGTCGTGGCGGTGATTATGGTGGTGGCGGTATATCCCCAGCTGTTCCGCGCCGCGCGGGCCGAACATGGAGATAAACTCCGGGTGCATGGAGACCACCTCCGGTGCGCCAGAGCAGCAGATATGCTGGTTCAGACACAAAACTTCGTCGGTTTTGGCCATCACCAGATGCAGATCGTGGG
>NZ_JAHZPU010000095.1 GCF_019929575.1 Streptococcus infantis | reverse complement strand
TGCTTCAACACTTCCATTTTCATTACCTTTAGTTGATGCTGGTACTAATTCGTATACTTTTCCTTCTGGAGTAGTGATACGAGTTGGTTTCATGTCATTATCAGCAGTATTGTACGCAGCACCTGGTTTACCGTCTTTTGTATCAACAGCATCTGCTTGAAGTGTGTTTCCAGTTTCGTCTACATAGTGGACTACTACTTGCCCTGCTTTTTCATAAACATAAGTTACTTCAGTTTTACCTTCTACTACGTCTCCGTTTTCTGGTTTAGAATCATCTTTAAGAGCTTTTTCTGTTAAGTAGTAAACAGTTCCGTCTTTTTCGATTTTCTCTGGTTTGTTGTCAGTTGTATCGTATTTAGCGTTTAGAGAAGCACCTTTCGTATCTTCTTTGTCTTCAGCGATTACGTTACCTTCTGTATCAACGTAGTGAACGACGACATCTCCTGTTACTTCTATATAAACGTAGGTTACTTCTATCATTTCACCCGCTACAACTGTACCAGTTTCAT
>NZ_JAHZPU010000094.1 GCF_019929575.1 Streptococcus infantis | reverse complement strand
CATAATTTATCCATATTTATCGGTTGCCGTATCGGGTATAAATTACCCATTCATTTATCAACAGGAGATATGTTTATTAGTTTGCAATAGGTCATTCACCTGCAGTGCCAGTCAGCTAAATGGGACCATCCTCATCCTTTAACTCACCGTCAAAGGACGGTCGTGTTGTGCAATGGATTCGTGATGAACATATGGCAAATAGAAATGGAAAGATCACCTTCTTCAAATACGTTATTGTTTAATCGCAACACGAAACTCTCGCTATCAATCGGCTTGCTTTTGCTCTTCCCGGCGCTGGTTCAGGGAGCGGATTCGCTCTATGACCAGCAAATCTTGCAAGCGCGCCAAGGCCAGTACGCCCCCTTTCTCAGTTACCTTCAGAAGTACCAGCTGCGGCATGCCTTAACCCCTTCTCAGGTGGCGGACTGGCTGCAGGTGGCCCTCTGGGCCGGTCAGGACGATGAAGTGGTGAAAGTCTGGCGACGCTACCAGGTCTATATGCCGATTCCCG
>NZ_JAHZPU010000093.1 GCF_019929575.1 Streptococcus infantis | reverse complement strand
GTAGGCCGGATAAGCGCAGCGCCATCCGGCAAATCAAGGGATTAGTAGCTGCTGGCGCTCTTGCCGTCGCCGTGACCCAGGGCTTTCAAGAGGCTAGCCAGCAGGCTGGATGCGCCAAAACGATAGTGACGAGAATCGGCCCAGTCGGCGCCGAACAGTTCATCAGCGATCGCCAGGAACTGCTGCGCGTCTTCCGCGCTGCGCACGCCGCCCGCCGGTTTGAAGCCAACGGTTTTCTCAACGCCCATATCGCGGATCACTTCCATCATGATGCGCGCGCTTTCCGGCGTGGCATTCACCGGCACTTTACCGGTCGAGGTTTTGATGAAATCGGCCCCGGCTTTGATAGAGATTTCAGACGCTTTACGGATCAGCGCTTCTTCTTTCAGCTCACCGGTTTCGATGATCACTTTCAGCAGCACGTTAGCCGCCGCACAGGCTTCCTTACAGGCTTTCACCAGCTCGAAACCGACCTGCTCGTTGCCGGCGATCAGCGCGCGGTACGGGAAGACCA
>NZ_JAHZPU010000092.1 GCF_019929575.1 Streptococcus infantis | reverse complement strand
CCCGCCGGTTTTGGTGAAAGTCTTCCTCGCCGTTTTACCGCTAACGGTCATAAAGTGATTGCCACCGGTCGTCGTGAAGAGCGCCTGAAGACGCTGAAAGACGAGCTGGGCGATAACCTTTATATCGCGCAACTTGACGTCCGCAACCGCGCCGCCATTGAGACGCTGATTGCTGACCTGCCGGCCGAGTGGCAGGCTATCGATGTGCTGGTGAACAACGCCGGCCTGGCGCTTGGTCTGGAGCCGGCGCACCGCGCCAGTGTGGAAGACTGGGAAGATATGATCGACACCAATAATAAAGGGCTGGTGTACATGACCCGCGCCGTGCTGCCGGGGATGGTGGAGCGCAATCGCGGCCATATCATCAATATCGGCTCTACGGCAGGCAGCTGGCCTTACGCCGGCGGAAACGTCTATGGGGCGACCAAAGCCTTTGTCCGTCAGTTTAGCCTCAATCTTCGTACCGACCTGCACGGCACCGCGGTGCGCGTGACCGACATCGAGCCGGGTCTGGTGGG
>NZ_JAHZPU010000091.1 GCF_019929575.1 Streptococcus infantis | reverse complement strand
CCTCCGGCCGTCTGACCGCGAACTCGGTGAAAAACATCTTCGACCTGCCGTTTAGCGAAGGGCTGATCCGCTCCCTGCGCCTGATCCCATGCTCTTACCTGCTCTACTACTTTAAGCCAAAAGAGATGCTGGCGATTGAGATGGGCGAGTACTACAAAGGCGGTGCGCGCGCCCAGGTGGTGCAGAAGGTGGAGAAACAGCTGTTCGAGCTGTATAAAAACCCGGATCTTAACGTTAAGCCGAAGGAGCTGGAGCAGCGCGGCGGGGCCTATTACTCTGATGCCGCTTGCGAAGTAATCAATGCCATCTATAACGACAAGCAGACTGAGCACTATGTGAATATCCCGCATCATGGTCATGTCGATAATATCCCGGCGGACTGGGCGGTAGAGATGAGCTGCACCTTAGGCCGCGACGGCGCGAAGCCGACGCCGCGCATTACTCATTTCGATGAGAAGGTGTTAGGGCTTATCTACACCATCAAGGGGTTCGAAGTGGCGGCCAGCCAGGCGGCGATTAG
>NZ_JAHZPU010000090.1 GCF_019929575.1 Streptococcus infantis | reverse complement strand
ATCGTGACCTTCTGATAGTCGCGATCTTAATCACGTTTTTTCACTTGTCAGGTTGAGCGCGCAGCAGAAGTTGTTACAGTGCGGGTGTTGGATTGCAACTGCTGCGGCAGGCAAAACCTGATCACCTGGCGTTTCGTCGGGGGTCAGGTTTTTTTGTTTCTGGGGTCTATATGCAAATCGCCAAAGTACTCAATAACAATGTGGTGGTGGTTCCCGACGAGCACCGGCGCGAACAGGTGGTGATGGGGCGAGGGCTGGCCTTTCAGAAACGCCCGGGCGACGTGCTGGACGACAGTAAAATAGAAAAAGTTTTCGCCTTACAAAGCGATGAGCTGGTCGGCCGCTTAGGCGAGCTGCTCAGTCAAATACCGTTAGACGTGACGACCACCTGCGATCGCATTATCGACCTGGCACGCGGACGGCTGGGCAAGTTACAGGAAAGTTTGTACATCACGTTAACGGATCACTGTCATTTTGCTATCGAGCGGCAGAAAAAGGGCATCGCACTGCGTAACGTGCTGCTGTGG
>NZ_JAHZPU010000089.1 GCF_019929575.1 Streptococcus infantis | reverse complement strand
CCCGCAAGGGCGAAGCCGATATGCCAGCCGTACCACTGCGCCGCCAGTCCGCAGGCGATGGGCGCGGCAATCGAGCCGACGTTGCCGGCGGCGTACAGCAGCGAGAAACCGCCGTCGCGACGCGGGCCGTCGTGGGCGTCCAGTTCGCCGAGCAGGCAGCTGATATTGGATTTAAACAGGCCGTAGCCGCAGATGATGATCGCCAGCGCGACGTACAAACTCCATGCGGAGGTCGACTCAACGCCCAGCACCACATGGCCGAGGGTCATCAACAGCGCCCCGGCAATTACCGCCGTGCGGTTGCCGAGCAGGCGGTCGGCAAGCCAGCCGCCGAGAATAGGGGTAACGTAAACCAGAGATGCGTAAGCGCTGAACAGGCTGAGGGCGTGGCTGTCGTCGAAGCCAAGCTGGTGGGTAAGGTAAAGGATGAGTAAGGCGCGCATGCCGTAAAAGCTAAAATACTCCCAGATTTGCAGCGCCACGACGTAGTAGATCGCCCGCGGTTGCGATGATGTTGTCTGCATATGAAGTGT
>NZ_JAHZPU010000009.1 GCF_019929575.1 Streptococcus infantis | reverse complement strand
AGTCAGCTCAAACAGCTTGAAAGATACTCGCTTAATCAGAGGAACAACTTTGTTGCACTTGACTTGACAATTGGGGTTAAAAAATATCAGCAAAAAATTTGGAAAAAAAGAAATTTTATCCAATTTCAGTTTAACAATTCCTGAAAAGCAAATTTTGGCCATTGTTGGCCCTTCTGGTGGTGGGAAGACTACCTTGCTTAGAATGTTAGCTGGACTTGAGACCATTGATTCAGGAGAGATTTTTTATAATGGAGAATCCCTACCTTTGGATGAACTTGAAAAGCGCCACTTGTTAGGTTTTGTTTTTCAAGACTTTCAACTTTTTCCTCACTTATCCGTTATGGAGAACTTGATTTTGTCACCTATCAAGACTATGGGGATGTCTGAAGCAGATGCAAAGAAGAAGGCGGTCGACTTATTAACTCGTCTGGGACTCGAAGCTCATGCAGATGCCTATCCTTATTCCTTATCTGGTGGTCAAAAGCAACGGGTTGCCTTAGCACGTGCTATGATGATAGATCCTGAAGTGATTGGTTATGACGAACCAACTTCAGCCCTTGACCCAGAGTTGCGTCTCGAAGTTGAAAAACTGATCCTACAAAATCGAGAATTAGGCATGACACAAATTGTTGTAACCCATGATCTCCAGTTTGCAGAGAATATTGCTGACCAGATTCTCAAAGTAGATCCTAAGTAGGAGGTGTCTATGAATCGAAAGAAAATCAGTCTTATTTTGGTATTCTTTCTGGCTTTTTTCCTGGTAGGATGTACGCAAAAAGCTAGTGATCCCAAGGTCGATAATTGGGACAAATACCAACAACAAGGAAGCATTACTATTGGATTTGACAATACCTTTGTTCCTATGGGCTTTGAAGAAAAGAATGGGCAATATGTTGGATTTGATATTGATTTAGCCCAAGCCGTTTCTGAGAAACTGGGGTTCAAGGTACAGTTTCAACCCATTGATTGGGATATGAAGGAAACAGAACTTCAAAACGGCACTATTGATGCAATTTGGAACGGCTATTCCGCAACAGATGAACGCCGTGAGAAGGTAGCTTTTACCATTCCTTATATGGAGAATCAGCAGGTTCTCGTCTCTAAAAAATCTCAAAATATCCAGTCGGTTTCGGATATGAAAGATAAAATTTTGGGAGCCCAAGCGGGTTCTTCTGGTTATCTAGATTTCGAAGCTCAACCAGAACTCTTAAAAAATATCGTAAAAGATCAAAAAGCAAACCAATATCAGAGTTTTAATGAAGCCTTGATTGACTTGCAAAATGATCGGATTGATGCTCTTTTAATTGACCGTGTTTATGCCAATTATTATCTTAAAACGGAAGGGATATTAGACCAGTATGAGATTTTCTCAGCCGGTTTTGAGAGTGAGTCTTTTGCAGTTGGAGTAAGACCAGCGGATAAAACCTTGTTGACAAATTTAAATAAAGCTTTTAAGGAACTCTATCAAGAAGGGAAATTCCAAGAAATCAGCCAGAAATGGTTTGGTGAAGATATAGCAACAAGCCAAGTTAAAGGAAAAGAAAACTGAGACTCTCGTCTTGGTTTCTTTTTTTAGAGTGGGAATGAGTGATTCTTGTCCTAAATAGGACTTGTGAATAGGCTTTCAACTTGAAAATTTTGCAAAATCCTTAGAAAACCTGTAAAATAGAAAAGATGAACAAATAGGAGGTTCCTTGTGTCAAAAAAGGAAATCAATATTAACAATTATAATGATGACGCCATTCAGGTGCTAGAAGGGTTGGATGCAGTCCGTAAACGTCCAGGGATGTATATCGGATCGACTGACGGTGCTGGGCTACATCACCTTGTTTGGGAAATTGTCGATAATGCAGTCGATGAAGCCTTATCTGGATTTGGTGATCGCATTGATGTAACGATTAATAAAGATGGAAGTTTAACGGTTCAAGACCACGGACGTGGGATGCCGACTGGGATGCACGCTATGGGGATTCCAACGGTTGAGGTTATTTTTACCATTCTCCACGCTGGAGGAAAATTCGGTCAAGGTGGCTACAAGACTTCTGGTGGTCTTCACGGGGTTGGTTCTTCTGTCGTCAATGCCCTCTCTAGTTGGCTGGAAGTAGAAATTACACGTGATGGGGCTGTTTACAAACAACGCTTTGAAAATGGTGGGAAACCAGTAACAACTCTTGAAAAGGTTGGCACAGCACCGAAGTCTAAAACAGGTACCAAAGTGACCTTCATGCCGGATGCTAGTATCTTTTCTACGACTGATTTCAAGTACAATACCATTTCAGAGCGTCTCAATGAGTCAGCCTTCCTCTTGAAAAATGTAACCTTGTCATTAACGGACAAACGAACAGATGAAGCAATTGAATTCCATTATGAGAATGGGGTACAAGACTTTGTTTCTTACCTCAATGAAGACAAGGAAACCTTGACGCCAGTCCTTTACTTTGAAGGCGAAGATAATGGTTTTCAAGTAGAAGTAGCCCTCCAATATAATGATGGATTTTCAGATAACATCTTGTCCTTTGTTAACAATGTTCGTACCAAGGACGGTGGAACGCATGAGACAGGACTCAAGTCTGCCATTACCAAAGTTATGAACGACTATGCGCGAAAAACTGGCCTTCTCAAAGAAAAAGATAAAAACCTAGAAGGTTCAGATTACCGTGAAGGGTTGGCGGCAGTTCTTTCCATCCTTGTTCCTGAAGAACATTTGCAGTTTGAAGGACAGACTAAGGATAAACTAGGAAGTCCACTTGCTCGTCCGGTTGTAGATGGTATTGTAGCTGATAAATTAACTTTCTTCCTCATGGAAAACGGAGAACTCGCGTCTAATCTGATTCGTAAAGCTATCAAGGCTCGTGATGCCCGTGAAGCAGCACGTAAGGCGCGTGATGAGAGCCGAAATGGCAAGAAGAATAAGAAAGACAAGGGCTTGCTTTCTGGTAAATTAACGCCAGCCCAGTCAAAAAATCCAGCTAAGAACGAACTCTATCTGGTCGAGGGGGACTCTGCCGGTGGTTCTGCCAAACAAGGTCGTGACCGCAAGTTCCAAGCTATCTTGCCTCTTCGAGGTAAGGTTATCAATACAGCCAAGGCCAAGATGGCAGATATCCTCAAAAACGAAGAAATCAATACCATGATTTATACCATCGGTGCTGGTGTTGGGGCAGACTTCTCTCTTGAAGATGCCAACTATGACAAGATTATTATCATGACCGATGCGGATACCGACGGTGCCCACATTCAAACATTGCTTTTAACCTTCTTTTATCGCTATATGCGTCCACTAGTTGAGGCAGGTCATGTTTATATTGCCCTTCCTCCTCTTTACAAGATGTCTAAAGGTAAAGGCAAAAAAGAAGAAGTGGCTTACGCATGGACGGATAGTGAGCTAGAAGAACTTCGCAAGCAGTTCGGTAAAGGTGCTACCCTTCAACGCTACAAGGGTCTTGGTGAAATGAATGCGGACCAACTCTGGGAAACAACCATGAATCCAGAAACCCGCACTCTCATCCGTGTGACGATTGAAGACCTAGCACGCGCAGAACGTCGTGTCAATGTCCTCATGGGTGACAAGGTTGAACCACGCCGTAAGTGGATTGAAGACAATGTCCAGTTTACACTGGAAGAAGCAACAGTATTTTAAAAATTGATATAAATACAAATGGAGGACAAGATATGTCTGAAAATCTAAGTGAAGAGCAAGTTAAAGAAGCACTTGAAAGTGGCTATGCGGAATCTGAGGCCCTATTAAACGATAAAGATGAGTTAGATGATTTTTTATATCGTTTGGAGCAAAAAATTAAAGAGATGCCATTTGTTGGTAAGAAATTCCAGATGATTCCAGTCATGATTTCCTTAGTGAAAAATTATGCTCAAGGGAAATACACAACGGTTCCTTATGGAACTATTTTAGCCGTTTTAAGCGCACTTATTTATTTCCTTGCTCCTATTGATATTGTTCCGGATTTTATTCCCCTAGCAGGTTATTTAGATGACATGGCAGTTCTAGGACTTTGTATGAATATGGTCAAAACAGACATTGAAACCTACGATAAATGGCGTCAGTCTCAAGGATTGATCTGAAAAATCGTCTATAGTTCTTAATTTTAGCTCTCTAAAAGAGGTATAAATCATGATAAGTTTATTGTTTGATAGTCCATTTCTTGTCATAGTCTTAGCTTTAGCTGCAATTATGTATATAATTGCCAAACAAGGTAAACCCGAGCAAAGCCGCTATCTTGAATTTTTACTATTAACCATAGTAACTACCTGTGTTTTTTTATTTGATAATCCTTTAAGATCCAATCCTTATGCAGGTTTGCTCTTCTATGTTTTTGACTTTTATATTTTCACATCAGCTAGCTTAGCATTCAGTTTTACAGCTATTTATAAAAGTACCAAACATCACAAGTATTATCCTAGTAGTTACTCAAAACTTCTTAAGATAAATGCCTGGTTTTTAGCAATCTTATCAGGGATGAATCTACTATTTATAATACTGACGCAAGAAATGGGAATTGTTTTGCTATTACCAATTTTTGGTATTAGTTTTATCATTCAATTCTTGGTCGGAGAGTTAGAAAGGAAAAGAGTTCAGAAGCTTCTTAAGCAAAGAAATGAAGATCCTGTTATTCAGAACTTAGAGGCAACTGAGGATGAACCACATGAGAACTGACCAGGAAATGCTTGGCCTGATTTTACAAATAGCTAAAAAGTTGCAGGTTGATGCTGTGGCTCTATCTGGTTCGCGTACAAACCAAAAGATTCAAATAGATGAATTTCAAGACTATGATGTTGTCTATATTGTGGATGACTTAGATTATCTGACGAGTGACCTTTCTTGGCTGACCCAGTTCGGTGAACGCATCATTGAGCAACATAATATCCTAGGTAACCGTCGTCTCTACCTCATGCTTTTTGAAGATGGTAACCGTATTGATTTGACTCTATGTCCTAAAGTGCATATCAAGGAGTGGGTAGAAAGCGAAGCGGATTTCACGGTGCTAGAGGACACTAAGGGCTTGTTTGCGCCATATTCTTCAAATCCTCAGCGTTACTGGACAAGTCCAGCTACTGAGAAGGATTTTAAAAAAGCCTGCAATGAATTTTGGTGGGTTTCTGCCTATGTAGTCAAGGGCATTTGTCGTAAGCAACTTATCTATGCGACGGACCATCTCTACGCTATCCGTAGTCGCTATAAAAAACGCAAACCTGCTATGAAGGTAACGGAAGCAGTGGGGAGTGTTAATTAAGTCTGACAGATTTGGAGGAATAGAAGATGATTATCAGACCTGCAAGCAGAAAAGATTGTCAAGCTATTTATAGCCTTTATCAAAGTGAAAAATGGCTTTCTTTTACAGAGGAAAAAGTGACATCTCTATTTTCAACAAATCTGTCTCATTACTTGGTGCTTGAAGAGGACCAGAAAATCCTCGGCTTTGTCCGTTATCTGACGGATGAAGTGCTGACGACCTTTTTAGCTGAAATAATTATTGGTAAATCCCACCGCAGAAAAGGACTGGGACAGCAGCTGATTGAGGAGATCCACAAAAAATATCCTTTGACACGGATTGAATTAATATCTGAAGCAGATGGATTTTATCGGGCAATAAGTTTTAAGCCTGTTGGTACAGGATTTAGAAAATCTGAATGAAAGGAGACAGTCAATGACGCTTGACAACAAACTGGGTCTGACAGATTCGCTTGAACTAGCCAAGATGCTTATGCGACGGAGGATGCCCAAGCCTGTCTAGACTTTGCTTTTCAGCAAGCTGGCTTGTCAGAAGTTTACTCTTTTACATCCTTTCACAATCTCCCTTCGCAAAAAGTCATGCAAAAGCTAGGCATGGAATTTGTCAAAGAATTTGATAATGAAAAAGTTCCAGCAGTTAGTCCTCTTTATAGACATATCCTTTACAGAATCAAGAGTTTTCACTAAAAAGGCAGGTATTCCCATGAGAACTGAAACAGAAATGATGAATCTGATTTTACAAATAGCTGAAAGTTTAAAAGTCGATGCTGTTGCTTTATCGGGTTCTAGAACAAATGATCATGCTCCGAAAGATGAATTTCAAGACTATGATGTTGTTTATCTTGTTGATAATCTTGAAAACCTAATTTCAGACTTGTCTTGGCTGGATCAGTTTGGCAATCGTCTGATTGAGCAGCATAATATCTTAGGAAACCGTCGACTTTATCTCATGCTTTTTGAAGATGGCAATAGGATTGATCTAACCCTTTGCCCAAAAGACCACATCCAAGAATGGGTAGATAGCGAAGCTGGTTATACAGTTTTAGTAGACGAGAAGGGCTTGTTTGAGTCCTATACTACAAGTCCAGAGCGTTTCTGGATACATCCAGCTAGTGAGAAGGATTTTAAAAAAGCCTGCAATGAATTTTGGTGGGTTTCTGCCTATGTAGTCAAGGGCATTTGTCGCAATCAAGTCATTTATGCAACGGACCATCTCTACAATATTTGCCAGCAAGAACTCTTGAAAATCTTAGCTTGGCAGGTAGCAAGTGATAGAGGAGTAGTCGACATCGGTAAGAACTACAAGTACCTCTTTAACTACTTGCCAATTGAGAAGGAGAAGGAATTCTCTGCTCTTCTTGATTTCTCAAGTTTAGACAAAATCACTCAGTCTCTACTGGCTACGATGCAACTTTTCCATCAAGAAGCTCAATCCCTTGCTAACAAGATGGGCTTTGATTATGATAAGGAAGAAGCTGAAAAGATGGTTGAGTATGCTAAAGAAAAACTTCCAAATCACTTAGAAAATAAAGAACACAAATTATAATTTTAAACCACAGAAAGGGTCGTTTGGTTATTTATAGTGACTGAACAACTTTTCCATAAAACCTACTCTATATTCTTTGAAAGGAGTTGAACACGCCCTAAATGCTGTGTGAAAACTCCTGATGCATTTTTTAAAACGTATTTTAAACTACAGAAAGGATAGTTTGGTTACTAGAGGTAACTGAACACGGGACTAATTTCTTAGGAAAAAAGATAAATCGCTTTGGGTTCATCGAACCCTGCATCGATTTCCTATTTTTCTACAGAAATTTTCGGCAAGCCGAAACGTCCCTTTGTATCTTATATGAGTAATATCCAAAATATGTCCTTGGAGGACATCATGGGAGAGCGCTTTGGTCGCTACTCCAAATACATTATTCAAGATCGTGCTTTGCCAGATATTCGTGATGGCTTGAAGCCGGTTCAACGTCGTATTCTTTATTCGATGAATAAAGATGGTAATACCTTTGACAAGAGCTACCGTAAGTCGGCTAAGTCTGTCGGGAACATCATGGGGAATTTCCACCCACATGGGGATTCTTCTATCTATGATGCCATGGTTCGTATGTCTCAGGACTGGAAAAATCGTGAGATTCTGGTTGAAATGTACGGGAACAATGGTTCTATGGATGGGGATCCGCCTGCGGCTATGCGTTATACTGAGGCTCGTCTATCCGAGATTGCAGGCTACCTTCTTCAGGATATCGAGAAAAAGACAGTTCCTTTTGCTTGGAACTTTGACGATACCGAGAAAGAACCTACTGTATTACCAGCAGCCTTTCCAAATCTTTTGGTCAATGGTTCTACAGGGATTTCAGCTGGTTATGCCACAGATATTCCACCGCATAATTTGGCCGAAGTTATTGATGCGACAGTCTACATGATTGATCATCCGACTGCCAAGGTAGATAAGTTGATGGAATTCTTGCCTGGACCAGATTTCCCTACGGGAGCTATCATCCAAGGTCGTGATGAGATTAAAAAAGCCTATGAAACTGGTAAGGGGCGCGTGGTCGTTCGTTCCAAGACTGAAATAGAGAAACTGAAAGGTGGTAAGGAGCAAATCGTTGTCACTGAGATTCCCTATGAGATTAATAAGTCCAATCTAGTCAAAAAAATCGATGAAGTCCGTGTCAATAACAAGGTGGCAGGTATTGCTGAGGTTCGTGATGAGTCTGACCGTGATGGTCTTCGCATCGCTATAGAACTCAAAAAAGATGCGAACACGGAACTTGTTCTCAACTACCTTTTCAAGTACACTGACTTGCAAATCAACTACAACTTCAACATGGTGGCGATTGACAATTTCACGCCTCGCCAGGTTGGAATTGTACCAATCTTGTCTAGTTATATCGCCCACCGTCGAGAAGTTATCTTGGCGCGTTCTCGCTTTGATAAGGAAAAGGCTGAAAAACGTCTTCATATCGTGGAAGGTTTGATTCGTGTCATCTCTATTTTGGATGAAGTTATTGCCCTTATCCGTGCTTCTGAGAACAAGGCTGACGCTAAGGAAAACCTCAAGGTCAGCTATGAATTTACGGAAGAACAGGCAGAAGCTATCGTTACCTTGCAACTGTATCGTTTGACCAATACTGACGTGGTTGTCTTGCAGGAAGAAGAAGCAGAACTTCGTGAGAAGATTGCTATGCTTGCGGCTATCATCGGTGACGAACGAACTATGTACAATCTCATGAAGAAAGAACTCCGTGAGGTCAAGAAGAAATTTGCGACTCCACGTTTGAGTACTTTAGAAGATACAGCAAAAGTCATCGAGATTGATACAGCTAGTCTGATTGCTGAAGAAGATACTTACGTCAGCGTGACCAAGGCAGGTTATATCAAACGTACTAGCCCTCGTTCCTTTGCTGCTTCAACCTTAGAAGAAATTGGTAAACGGGATGATGATCGATTGCTATTTGTTCAAAATGTGAAAACTACCCAGCATCTTTTAATCTTTACAACGCTTGGGAACGTCATTTATCGACCAGTCCATGAGTTGGCAGATATTCGTTGGAAGGATATCGGGGAGCACTTGAGTCAAACGATTACCAACTTTGAAACCAATGAAGAAGTGCTCTATGTCGAAGTTGTGGATCAATTTGACGATGCGACAACCTACTTTGCAGCGACTCGCCTTGGCCAAACCAAACGTGTAGAACGCAAAGAATTCTCTCCATGGAGAACCTACCGTTCTAAATCTGTCAAGTATGCTAAGTTGAAAGATGATAGTGACCAGATTGTAGCAGTAGCTCCGATTAAATTGGATGATGTTCTATTAATCAGTAAAAATGGCTATGCTCTTCGCTTTAACATCGAAGAAGTGCCTGTCATCGGTGCCAAGGCAGCAGGTGTCAAAGCCATGAACTTGAAAGCAGATGATGTGATACAAGCAGCCTTTATCTGCAATACTTCATCCTTCTATCTTTTGACGCATCGTGGAAGTCTTAAGCGCGTTTCGATTGAGGAAATTCCAGCAACCAGTCGTGCTAATCGTGGTCTTCAAGTCCTTAGAGAATTAAAGAGCAAACCACATCGTGTCTTCCTTGCTGGTGCAGTATCAGAGCAAGGATTTGTTGGAGATCTCTTTAGTACAGAAGTAGAAGATGGAGAGCAAACGCTTGTCATCCAATCAAATAATGGAACGATTTACGAAGCAATCCTACAAGATTTGAATCTATCAGAACGTACAAGCAATGGAAGCTTTATCTCAGATAGCATTTCTGATGAAGAAGTTTTTGATGCTTATCTTAAAGAAATCTTTAAAGAAATCAAAGAAAATTAAAAATCAGTCCTAGTGACTGATTTTTAATAAGTAAAATTTTCAGAAAATTACAAATAATACTTGAATTTTTAGGAGAATAGTGTAGAATAGAACACAGAGCTTGATTAGAATAAAGGAGATTGTCATGACAGTTACGATTGATTGGGAAAATCTCGGTTTTTCCTATATGAAACTACCTTATCGTTATATCGCTTATTTTAAACATGGACAATGGACTCAAGGAGAATTAACAGAAGACGCAACCTTGCATATTTCCGAATCATCTCCGAGCCTTCACTATGGACAGCAAGCATTTGAAGGGTTAAAAGCCTATCGTACAAAGGATGGTAGTGTTCAACTTTTCCGTCCAGATGAAAATGCTAAACGGCTCCAACGTACTTGCGACCGTCTCTTGATGCCTCAAGTGCCAACAGAAATGTTTGTAGAGGCTTGTAAGGCAGTCGTCCGTGCCAATCAAGAATACGTACCACCTTATGGAACAGGTGGAACCCTTTATCTTCGTCCCCTTTTGATTGGTGTGGGAGATATCATCGGGGTAAAACCAGCAGAAGAGTATATCTTTACCATCTTTGCCATGCCGGTTGGAAATTACTTTAAGGGTGGATTGGTTCCAACGAACTTTTTAATTCAAGATGAGTATGACCGTGCTGCACCGAATGGAACAGGAGCTGCCAAGGTCGGAGGTAACTATGCAGCTAGCCTTTTACCAGGAAAAATGGCTAAATCCCGTCATTTCTCAGATGTTATTTATCTAGACCCATCAACCCACACCAAGATTGAAGAAGTCGGTTCAGCAAACTTCTTTGGAATTACAGCTGATAATGAGTTTGTAACCCCATTTAGTCCGTCAATTTTGCCATCGATTACCAAGTACTCATTACTTTATTTGGCAGAGCATCGTTTGGGCTTGAAGCCTGTTGAGGGAGATGTACCAATTGATAGTCTGGATCAATTTGTAGAAGCAGGTGCCTGTGGAACAGCAGCAGTAATCTCACCAATTGGAGGAATCCAACATGGTGATGACTTCCACGTTTTCTACAGTGAGACAGAGGTTGGTCCAGTGACTCGTAGACTATACGACGAATTGACAGGTATTCAATTTGGTGACATTGAAGCACCAGAAGGTTGGATTGTAAAAGTAGATTAAAAATTATTAAAGGAGATCTTTATGAAAACGAAAAAGTGGATGTTAACAGCAGGAGTGGTCCTGAGTACAGCAGTTCTTCTTGTAGCTTGTGGTAAAGCCGACAAGGAAGCAGATGCGCCTACAACTTTCTCTTATGTCTATGGAGTAGACCCATCATCTTTGGACTACAGTATCGCAACTCGTACTTCAACAACTGATATCATCGGTAACGTCGTTGATGGTTTGTTAGAAAACGATGAATATGGGAATTTGATTCCTTCCCTCGCTGAGGATTGGAGTGTCTCACAAGACGGTTTGACTTATACTTATAAACTTCGTAAAGGGGTTAAATGGTACACGTCAGAAGGTGAAGAATATGCTGAAGTAACTGCGCATGACTTTGTTACTGGATTGAAACACGTAGCAGATGGCAAATCAGACGGTGTCACTCTTATTCAAAACTCAATTAAGGGCTTGAATGAATATATGACTGGTGAGACTAACGACTTCTCAACAGTTGGAGTTAAGGCAGTGGATGATTATACTGTTGAGTACACTCTAAACGCACCTGAAACTTTCTGGAATTCCAAAGTAACTTCAGCAACTATGTTGCCAGTAAATGAAGAATTCCTCAAAGCTTCTGGTAAAAATTATGGAACGGTCAGTCCAGCTGGTATTCTTTATAACGGTCCATATATTTTGAAGACATTGACTTCCAAATCTTTAATCGAATATGAAAAGAATCCAAATTATTGGGATAAAGAGAAGGTTAAAATCGAGAAAGTTAAATTAACTTACTATGATGGATCAGATCAAGAATCCTTGATCCGTAGCTTCTCTTCGGGTGTTTACACAACAGCTCGCCTCTTCCCAAGTAGCTCAAACTTTGCTTCTACTTTGGAACAATACGGGGATAAAATTACATATAGTCCACAGGATTCAACTAGTTACTACTTTACCTTTAACGTAAACCGTCAATCTTTCAATAAGACAGCGAAAACAAGTGAAGAACAGAAAACTTCTACAAAAGAAGCAATGTTGAACAAGGACTTCCGTCAAGCCATCAACTTTGCCTTCAACCGTCATTCTTATTCAGCTCAGCTTAATGGTGAAGATGGTGCGGACAAGATTATTCGTAATAGCCTAGTACCAGACAATTTCGTTCAATCTGGTGGCAAAAACTTTGGTGATATCGCTCAAAAAGAATTGGTCAACTATGGGGACCAATGGAAAGGTGTTGAGCTCGTTGACGGAAAAGATACCATCTACAATCCTGACAAAGCCAAGGCTTCATTTGAAAAAGCTAAGAAAGAATTGGAAGCAAAAGGTGTAACCTTCCCAATTCACTTGGATGTCCCAGTTGAACAGACAAATACAATTGCTGTTCAGCAAAGCAATTCCTTCAAGCAATCAATCGAATCAACTCTTGGTTCTGAAAATGTCGTAATCGATGTTCTTCAAATGACTGACAATGAAAAGGAAAGTATTACATCACAAGCGCGTGTACCTGCTCAAAAAGACTATGATTTGAACAGTACTGGATGGGCTCCAAGTTATCAAGACCCAGCAAGTTATCTCAATATCATGGATCCTAAGACAGGTTCTGCTATGAAACACCTTGGTATTACTAAAGGAAAAGACAAGGAAGTAGTAGCTCAACTTGGTTTGGACCAATATAAGAAACTCCTAGATGATGCAGTTTCTGAGACAAACGATTTGAATAAGAGATATGAAAAATATGCTAAAGCCCAAGCTTGGCTCACAGATAGCTCTCTCTTGATACCGACAGCCTCATCAGGTGGTTCACCAGTTGTCAGCAACATCGTTCCTTTCTCAAAACCATACTCACAAGTTGGTATTAAGGGTGATCCTTATATCTTTAAGGGTATGAAATTGCAAAAAGAGATTGTATCTGCTAAAGAATATCAAGCAGCTCTTGAAAAATGGCAAAAAGAAAAATTGGAATCAAACAATAAATACCAAAAAGAACTAGAAAGTCATGTCAAATAAAACTGACTAGTGTTTTGGAAAAGAGGCCTATATGGAATGGATTAAACTAATAGGGATATTTATCATTGTGGTTGGTTTTATCTATAAGTTAGATACCATTGCAACGGTAGTCTTAGCTAGTTTAGTTACAGCTCTAGTTTCTGGAGTTTCTCTTGTTGAATTCTTGGAAATTTTGGGAAAAGAATTTAGCAATCAACGTGTTCTTACGATTTTTATGGTAACCTTGCCCCTGGTTGGTTTATCTGAAACTTTTGGGCTCAAGCAACGATCGATTGACTTGATTCAAAAGATTAAAGGACTGACCGTAGGAAGTTTTTATACAGTGTATTTCTTTTTTCGGGAACTCGATGGTTTCTTTGCCATTCGACTAGGAGGACATCCGCAGTTTGTAAGGCCTTTGGTTCAACCCATGGGACAAGCAGCAGCAGAGTCACAATTAGGCAGAAAATTAACAGAGCAGGAGAGCGAAGCGTTAAAAGCACGTGCAGCAGCAAATGATAATTTTGCAAATTTCTTTGCTCAAAACACTTTCGTTGGTGCAGGTGGTGTCCTCTTGGTTGGGGGCACCCTGGACCAATTAGGTTACGAAAGTAATTATGCAGGCATTGCATCAGCTTCACTTATAGTTGCAGGAATTGCCCTTCTTGTTGTAGGGATTTACAATTACCTCTTTGATAGAAAACTGCTAGCAAATAAGGTTAGTAAAGGAAAAGAAGAATGACCAATCTAGCAAGCCAGTTATTAGAGTTGACTTATATTGTGATTGGCTGTCAATTCCTTCATACGGCTTATTGTAGCTATAAAGATAAAACAAACCCAGTTCGCTTTGGAACGGCTGGGTTTTGGGCTTTATTGGGCATCAGTTTTATCGGTGGTTCCTATCTACCTTCTGTCTGTATTGGAGTTATCGTAGTGCTATTAGCCCTGCTAACTCTCTTTAAACAGGTTCGTATCGGCACCTTACCGTCTCTGGATGAAGTCAAGGCAAATATTGAAGCTAAACGACTAAAGAATAAAATTTTTATTCCAGTCATGTTAATGGCTTTGATTGCTTTGGTATTAGCAAAAATGATCCCTGAGTTCAGTAAGATTGCTATCAGTCTTGCTGCATTTTTCGCAACCATCTCTCTTTTATTGATTACTAAGAGTTCTCCTAGAAGTTTGTTAGCAGAAAACAATCGCATGGTGCAACAAGTTTCAACCAGTGGGATTGTGCCTCAACTTTTAGGAGCTTTAGGGGCAATTTTTACCGTAGCAGGAGTTGGAGATCTGATTTCTCACTTGATAAGTGGTTTAGTTCCATCGGGCAGTCGTTTTATGGGTGTGGTAGCTTATGTCCTTGGGATGGTTCTATTCTCCATGATAATGGGTAATGCCTTTGCTGCCTTTACTGTTATTACTGCTGGAATTGGAGTTCCCTTTGTATTTGCCTTGGGAGCTGATCCAATCGTAGCCGCTGCTCTAGCAATGACAGCAGGTTGCTGTGGAACCTTATTAACTCCAATGGCTGCTAACTTTAATGCTTTACCAGCAGCTCTCCTGGATATGAAAGATCCAAATGGGGTTATCAAAGCTCAAGTAGGAGTAGCTGTTATCATGATTATCCTACATGTATTTTTGATGTACTTTTTGGCATTTTAGCAAAGGAAATAAAATGAAAATATTAGTAACAGGTTTTGATCCTTTCGGTGGTGAAAAGGTCAATCCAGCCTTGGAAGCTGTTAAATTATTACCGTCTGTAATTCATGGAGCGGAGATACGCTCGGTAGAGATTCCAACAGTCTTTTATAAATCAGCAGAGGTTTTAGAAGCAGAAATTGTCCGTTATCAACCAGATGTGGTACTCTGCATCGGACAAGCAGGAGGTAGAGCTAGTTTAACTCCTGAACGAGTTGCCATCAATCAAGATGATGCAAGAATTCCAGATAACCAAGGAAATCAGCCGATAGACACACCTATACGCCTGGACGGTCAAGCTGCCTATTTTAGCACACTCCCTATCAAAGCAATGGTTCAAGCGATTAAAGAGGAAGGGTTGCCAGCTACAGTGTCCAATACAGCAGGAACCTTTGTTTGTAATCATCTGATGTATCAGGCTCTCTATTTAGTGGATAAAAAGTTTCCAAATATGAGAGCAGGTTTTATGCATATTCCCTATATGACAGAACAGGTGATTAATAAATCTAATACAGCTTCTATGAATTTAACTGATATCGTCAGAGGTATCCAAACTGCGATTGGTGCTATCGTAGATTATAAAGATAAGGACATAAAATTAGTGGGTGGGACAACCCACTAACAATGAGCCTTCCCTAGATTAAAAACTTAGATTTTGTCACAAAAACTCTTTCTCAAGATTAGCTTGGTAAAGAGTTTTTTTCTTGCCAGTTTTTTAAATTTCTTGTACAATAGGAAGAGTGAAAAGAGGTATCGTATGAGTAAAAAAGATAAAAAAATTGAAATTCAATTAACAGACGCAACTGTTTTAGTTGGTAAGGAAAAGTATGAAGGATATACTTTAACGATTGGTAAAAAGGTTATTGGTGAAATTGCTGAACTAGATAATCAATTTGCGATCATAAAGAATGGAAATGTCGATAGTTTTTATAAAAAACTTGAAAAAGCTGTGGAAATTTTGATTGAAAACTATAATTTAGCAAAATAAAGCTTGTTTTTTGTAAATTTTCATGATATAATAGTTTTCGTTGAACATTGGAGAGATAGCGAAGAGGCTAAACGCGGCGGACTGTAAATCCGCTCCTTCGGGTTCGGGGGTTCGAATCCCTCTCTCTCCATTTCACTTTTGGGGTATAGCCAAGCGGTAAGGCAAGGGACTTTGACTCCCTCATGCGTTGGTTCGAATCCAGCTACCCCAGTTCTTAGGTAATATATTCAAGATAAAAAGAAAAATATCTTAGGGTATTTTATTTTTATAATTGAAGGACGTGAACGATATAACATGTCTTTGCGGGTGCTTAGGAAAAAATTATAAGTATGTCAAGTTTAAGAAAAACTTGATTGTTGGAGGATTTTTTAGATGAACGAATTTGAAGATTTGCTAAATAGCGTTAGCCAAGTTGAGCCAGGTGATGTTGTTAGTGCTGAAGTATTGACAGTTGATGCTACTCAAGCTAATGTTGCAATCTCTGGAACTGGTGTTGAAGGTGTCTTGACTCTTCGCGAATTGACAAACGATCGCGATGCAGATATCAATGACTTTGTAAAAGTAGGTGAAGTATTGGATGTTCTTGTACTTCGTCAAGTAGTTGGTAAAGATACTGATACAGTAACATACCTTGTATCTAAAAAACGCCTTGAAGCTCGCAAAGCATGGGACAAACTTGTAGGACGTGAAGAAGAAGTTGTTACAGTTAAAGGAACTCGCGCTGTTAAGGGTGGACTTTCAGTAGAATTTGAAGGTGTACGTGGATTTATCCCAGCTTCAATGTTGGATACTCGTTTTGTACGTAACACTGAGCGTTTTGTAGGTCAAGAGTTTGATGCTAAAATCAAAGAAGTTGATCCTAAAGAAAACCGCTTCATTCTTTCACGTCGTGAAGTTGTAGAAGCAGCTACAGCAGCAGCTCGTGCTGAAGTATTTGGTAAATTGGCTGTTGGTGATGTTGTAACTGGTAAAGTTGCACGTATCACAAGCTTCGGTGCTTTCATCGACCTTGGTGGTGTTGACGGATTGGTTCACTTGACTGAATTGTCACACGAACGTAACGTTTCACCAAAATCAGTTGTAACTGTTGGTGAAGAAGTTGAAGTGAAAATCCTTGATCTTAACGAAGAAGAAGGACGTGTATCACTTTCACTTAAAGCTACAACACCTGGACCATGGGATGGCGTTGAGCAAAAATTGGCTAAAGGTGATGTTGTAGAAGGTACAGTTAAACGTTTGACTGACTTCGGTGCATTTGTTGAAGTACTGCCAGGTATCGATGGACTTGTTCACGTATCACAAATTTCACACAAACGTATTGAAAATCCAAAAGAAGCTCTTAAAGTTGGTCAAGAAGTTACTGTTAAAGTTCTTGAAGTTAATGCTGATGCAGAACGTGTATCACTTTCTATCAAAGCTCTTGAGGAACGTCCAGCTCAAGAAGAAGGACAAAACGAAGAAAAACGTGCTCCACGTCCACGTCGTCCAAAACGTCAAGAAAAACGTGACTTTGAACTTCCTGAAACTCAAACAGGATTCTCAATGGCTGACTTGTTCGGAGACATCGAACTTTAATTCATTCGAATTTGAAAAAAATCCTTTGTTTTTTAAACAGAGGATTTTTCTTTTTTCTACTAGCATTTTTTGATATAATGGTTTTATGTTATATTCAGAAAAAGAATCACTTTATCAAACAATAAATGAACAGCTCTCTTATCTTTTAGATGGAGAGCCCAATGTGTTGGCTAATTTATCTAATGCCAGTGCCCTACTAAAAACAAACTTTCCTAATACTGTTTTTGCAGGTTTCTACCTATTCGATGGGAATGAACTCATCTTGGGTCCTTTTCAAGGTGGGGTTTCTTGCGTGAGAATCACTCTTGGTAGAGGTGTGTGTGGCGAATCGGCAGCTAGTCGTCAAACAGTTATTGTTGGTGATGTAAAGACCTATCCAAATTATATCTCTTGTGATAGTAAAGCACTCAGTGAAATTGTTGTGCCAATGGTCAAAGATGGACAACTACTGGGTGTATTAGACTTGGATTCATCTCTTGTCGATGATTATGATGATCTGGATCAGAAGTATCTAGAAGAGTTTGTAGCTATTTTGTTAGATAAAACTGAATGGAACTTTTCAATGTTTGAGGAGAAAGCGTAATGTATCAGGCCCTTTATCGAAAATACAGAAGCCAAACCTTTTCACAGCTAGTAGGTCAAGAGGTTATTGCAAAAACTCTTAAACAAGCTGTTGAACAGGAAAAAATAAGCCATGCTTATTTATTTTCAGGACCTCGTGGAACTGGTAAAACCAGTGTAGCCAAAATTTTTGCTAAGGCAATGAATTGCCCTAATCAAGTAGGGGGAGAACCTTGTAATAACTGTTATATCTGTCAGGCAGTTACAAACGGTAGCTTGGAGGACGTTATCGAAATGGATGCAGCCTCTAATAATGGGGTTGATGAAATTCGTGATATCCGTGATAAATCAACCTATGCTCCGAGTGTTGCTTGCTATAAGGTTTATATCATCGACGAGGTTCATATGCTTTCAACAGGAGCCTTTAATGCCCTTTTGAAAACTCTTGAGGAACCAACTCCAAATGTTGTCTTTATTCTAGCAACGACAGAGCTTCATAAGATTCCTGCAACTATTTTATCTCGGGTTCAGCGATTTGAATTTAAATCTATCAAGACTCAGGATATTCGAGATCATATCTTCCATATTTTAGAAAAGGAAGGGATTGATTATGAGTCAGAAGCTGTTGAGATTATTGCTCGTCGAGCTGAAGGTGGTATGCGGGATGCCTTGTCCATCTTAGACCAGGCTTTGAGTTTGACGCAGGAAGCTAGATTGACAACAGCTGTTTCTGAGGAAATTACTGGGACTATCAGTCTAAGTGCTTTGGACGATTATGTGGCTGCTTTGGCACAAAAGGATGTAACTCGTGCTTTGGAAAAACTTGATTTGATTTTTGATAATGGAAAGAGCATGACACGATTTGTAACGGATTTGTTGCAATATTTACGAGATATTTTGATTGTCCAAACGGGAGGAGAGAATACTCACCATAGCCAGGTATTCAAGAATAATTTATCTCTGCCACAGGATCTCCTATTTGAAATGATTACCATAGCAACTGGAAGTTTAGCTGATATGAAGGCTAGCCTCCAACCAAAGATTTACGCAGAAATGATGACCATTCGTCTAGCTGAGCTTGAGGTTAAGCCAGCAATAACAGGTCAAGTCGCTGGTGAATTGGCAACTCTAAGAGAAGAAGTAGCACGATTGAAACAGGCCCTAGCAAATGTTAATGCAAGTCCCAAGCCGGCTACACCAACACCAAGTCGTCCAGTTAACACTAAGTCAGTTTACCGAGTAGATCGCAATAAGGTCCAATCTATTCTTCAAGAAGCTGTTGAAAATCCTGATTTGGCTCGTCAAAATCTAATCCGTCTACAAAATGCTTGGGGAGAAGTTATTGAAAGCTTGTCAGGTCCTGATAAGGCACTTTTAGTTGGTTCTCAACCTGTTGCGGCGAATGAGCATCATGCCATTCTTGCATTTGAATCTAACTTCAATGCTGGGCAAACCATGAAACGTGATAATCTCAACACCATGTTTGGCAATATCCTTAGTCAAGCAGCTGGTTTTTCTCCAGAAATTCTTGCTATATCTATGGACGAGTGGAAAGAAGTCAGAGCGGACTTTTCAGCTAAGGCTAAATCGGCTCAAGGAAACTCTGTCAAGGAAGATGTTGAAGAATCTGTTCTTCCCCAAGGATTTGAATTCCTAGCGGATAAAGTGACCATAGCAGAAGATTAAAAGGATTTTGTGAAACAATACAATGAATAGACAACAATTTATAATTATGGCCTTTTTTACTGCTGCTGAGACCTATTTCCTTAATGAATCCATCATGGAGCAACGGTATATTATGGCCTTGCTTTGGGCTATTTTAATCCTAAGAAATTTTAGAGTCAGCTATATTATGGGTAAAATTGTCAACGCTATAGATGACCATTTTCGAGGAAAGAAGTAACCCTCAGCTTCTAGACAAAATTAAAGCCTTTTAGGCTTTTTTTTGTTATACTATTAAAGTATATTTATTGACATTTTATCGTTTTTTACTAGAAAAATAAGGACAATTTTCTAGCAAAAATGGTAGAACGGATTGAAAAAGAAAGGAACTATCATGTCAGTATTAGAGATCAAAGATCTTCACGTTGAAATTGAAGGAAAAGAAATTTTAAAAGGGGTCAATCTGACTCTTAAAACAGGAGAGATTGCAGCTATCATGGGACCAAATGGAACTGGGAAATCAACTCTTTCTGCCGCTATTATGGGAAATCCTAACTATGAAGTAACCAAAGGTGAAGTCTTGTTTGACGGCGTAAACATCCTTGAATTGGAAGTTGACGAGCGTGCGCGTATGGGGCTTTTCCTGGCTATGCAATACCCATCAGAAATTCCAGGTATTACTAATGCTGAGTTTCTTCGTGCAGCCATGAATGCTGGAAAAGAAGATGATGAAAAGATTTCTGTTCGTGAGTTTATTACTAAACTAGACGAGAAGATGGAATTGCTCAACATGAAAGAAGAAATGGCAGAGCGTTACCTTAACGAAGGTTTCTCTGGTGGTGAAAAAAAACGTAATGAAATTCTTCAACTTTTGATGTTGGAACCAACTTTTGCCCTTTTGGACGAGATTGACTCTGGTCTTGATATTGACGCTCTTAAAGTCGTATCGAAAGGTGTTAATGCTATGCGTGGTGAAGGTTTTGGTGCTATGATTATTACTCACTACCAACGTCTTTTGAACTACATCACACCAGACGTGGTACACGTGATGATGGAAGGTCGTGTTGTCCTTTCTGGTGGTCCAGAATTGGCTGCGCGTCTAGAACGTGAAGGATACGCAAAACTAGCTGAAGAACTTGGCTACGACTACAAGGAAGAATTGTAATTCCCTCGTATCTTTTAGGAGAAGTAAATGACTAAAGAAACTATTAAACTTTTTTCAGAAATGCACGCTGAACCAAGCTGGTTGGCTGAACTCCGTCAAAAAGCTTTTGATAAGATTGAGAGTTTAGAATTACCAGTTATTGAGCGTGTCAAATTCCACCGTTGGAATCTGGGGGATGGAACGATTACAGAAAGTGAGCCGTCAGCAAATGTTCCAGACTTCACAGCTCTAGATAATCACTTAAAGTTGGTACAAGTAGGAACTCAAACAGTTTTTGAGCAAATTCCAGTTGAATTGGCTGAACAAGGAGTTGTCTTTACAGACTTTCATTCAGCTTTAGAAGAAATTCCAGAACTTGTAGAAGAATTTTTCATGTCATCAGTCAAGTACGACGATGACAAGTTGGCGGCCTACCACACGGCTTACTTTAACAGTGGTGCAGTTCTCTACATTCCTGACAACGTAGAAATCACAGAACCAATCGAAGGAATTTTCTACCAAGATAGTGATGTGCCATTTAACAAGCATATTTTGATCATTGCTGGTAAAAATTCTAAAATTAGCTATCTTGAACGTCTAGAGTCACGTGGGGGAGCTAGTGCTAAGGCAACTGCCAATATCACAGTTGAAGTGATTGCACGTTCAGGTGCGCAAGTGAAATTTGCGGCTATCGACCGTCTAGGCGAAAATGTCACTGCCTACATTAGCCGTCGTGGTAAATTAGGCAACGATGCAAGCATTGACTGGGCAATTGGTGTCATGAACGAAGGAAACGTGGTTGCTGACTTTGATAGTGACTTACTTGGGAATGGTAGCCATGCAGACCTCAAGGTCGTAGCACTTTCAAGTGGCCGTCAGGTACAGGGAATTGATACTCGAGTAACTAACTATGGTTGCAACTCTATCGGTAATATCCTCCAACATGGTGTTATTCTTGAAAAAGCAACTTTGACCTTCAATGGTATTGGCCACATTATTAAGGGTGCTAAGGGAGCAGATGCCCAACAAGAAAGCCGTGTTCTTATGCTTTCTGACCAAGCGCGTTCCGATGCCAACCCAATTCTTTTAATTGATGAAAATGATGTCACTGCAGGTCACGCGGCTTCTATTGGTCAAGTTGATCCAGAAGACATGTACTACCTCATGAGCCGAGGACTGGACAAGGCAACTGCAGAACGTTTGGTTGTTCGTGGTTTCCTTGGATCCGTTATCGTTGAGATCCCTGTCAAGGAAGTTCGTGATGAAATGATTGCGACAATCGAAGAAAAATTGTCAAAACGCTAAGGGGAAGCCTATGTTAGATGTAGAAGTGATTCGCAAGGATTTTCCAATTTTAGATCAGATTGTTAATGACGAACCTCTGGTTTATTTGGATAATGCTGCGACGACACAAAAACCACTAGCTGTTCTGGAAGCCATTAACCGCTACTATGAACGGGATAATGCCAATGTTCACCGTGGAGTTCATACCTTGGCGGAACGGGCTACAGCTTCCTATGAAGCTGCTCGTGAAACTATTCGGAAGTTCATCAATGCACCTTCAACAAAGGAAGTGCTCTTTACCAGAGGAACGACTACTAGTCTTAATTGGGTAGCACGTTATGCTGAAGAAATCTTGACTGAGGGTGACCAGGTCTTGATTTCTATCATGGAACACCATTCCAATATCATTCCTTGGCAAGAAGCCTGCCGCAAGACTGGGGCTGAGCTTGTCTATGTCTATCTCAAGGATGGGGCTCTAGATATGGATGATTTGCGTTCTAAATTGACCGCTAAGGTTAAGTTTGTTTCGCTAGCTCACGCCTCAAATGTTCTTGGTGTGGTCAATCCTATCAAAGAAATTACTCAATTGGCTCATCAAGTTGGAGCCATTATGGTGGTGGATGGCGCCCAGTCTACACCACATATGAAGATTGATGTCCAGGACTTGGATGTGGACTTCTTTGCCTTTTCAGGTCACAAGATGGCTGGTCCAACTGGTATCGGTGTTCTTTATGGCAAAGAAAAGTATCTGGAGCAAATGTCACCAGTTGAATTTGGTGGCGAAATGATTGATTTTGTCTATGAGCAATCTGCTAGTTGGAAGGAATTGCCTTGGAAATTCGAGGCTGGAACTCCTAACATGGCAGGTGCTATCGGACTGGCTGCTGCAGTGGATTATTTGGAAAGTCTTGGTATGGATGCCATTGAAGCCCATGAACAAGAATTGATCGCATACGTCTATCCAAAATTACAGGAAATTGAAGGTTTGACCATTTATGGTTCGCAAGATTTGGCTCAACGTTCAGGTGTTATTGCCTTTAACCTAGGTGATCTTCATCCTCACGACCTTGCGACTGCTCTGGATTATGAAGGAGTAGCAGTTCGTGCGGGTCACCATTGTGCCCAACCCTTGCTCCAGTATTTGGACGTTCCAGCAACAGCTCGTGCAAGTTTTTATATCTACAATACCAAGGCAGATTGCGACAAACTAGTCGATGCCTTACTAAAGACAAAGGAGTTTTTCAATGGCACTTTCTAAACTAGATAGCCTCTATATGGCAGTGGTAGCAGACCATTCGAAAAATCCTCATCACCAAGGGAAGTTGGAAGATGCTGAGCAAATCAGTCTAAATAATCCAACCTGTGGGGATGTTATCAATCTCTCTGTCAAGTTTGATGCAGAGGATCGTTTGGAAGATATCGCTTTTCTAAATTCAGGATGTACCATCTCAACTGCCTCTGCAAGTATGATGACAGATGCCGTTTTAGGAAAAACCAAACAAGAAATCTTAGAACTTGCGACTATCTTTTCTGAAATGGTCCAAGGACAAAAAGATGAGCGTCAAGACGAGCTTGGAGACGCAGCTTTCTTATCAGGTGTTGCTAAGTTCCCTCAACGGATCAAGTGCGCAACCATAGCTTGGAACGCCCTTAAGAAAACAATAGAAAATCAAGAAAACAAATAAGACAAGATTCTTTTGTCTTATGAATCATTAGCATTAAAGAATGAAAGAAAGGATATTATGGCTGAAGAAAGAGTAGAACCAAAACCAATTGACCTTGGTGAATATAAATTTGGTTTCCATGACGATGTAGAGCCTGTCCTATCGACAGGAAAAGGATTGAATGAAGATGTCATTCGTGAACTATCAGCTGCCAAGGGAGAACCTGAGTGGATGTTAGAATTCCGTTTGAAGTCTTATGAAACCTTCAAAAAAATGCCCATGCAAACCTGGGGAGCAGACTTGTCAGAGATTGACTTTGATGACTTGATCTATTACCAAAAACCATCTGATAAACCAGCCCGTTCTTGGGATGAAGTTCCTGAAAAGATTAAAGAAACCTTTGAACGTATCGGGATTCCGGAAGCTGAGCGTGCTTATCTAGCAGGTGCCTCTGCCCAGTATGAGTCAGAAGTAGTTTACCATAACATGAAGGAAGAATTTGAGAAGTTAGGAATTATCTTTACAGATACAGATTCTGCCCTCAAAGAATACCCAGACTTGTTTAAACAATACTTCGCTAAGTTGGTTCCGCCGACAGATAACAAGTTGGCAGCCCTCAACTCAGCAGTGTGGTCAGGTGGAACCTTTATCTATGTACCAAAAGGTGTCAAGGTTGATATTCCACTTCAAACTTACTTCCGTATCAACAACGAAAATACTGGTCAGTTTGAACGTACCTTAATTATCGTTGATGAGGGAGCAAGTGTCCACTATGTAGAAGGATGTACAGCGCCTACTTATTCAAGTAACAGCTTGCACGCTGCCATCGTAGAAATCTTTGCTTTGGATGGAGCTTACATGCGTTATACAACCATCCAAAACTGGTCTGATAACGTCTATAACTTGGTTACAAAACGTGCTAAGGCTCAAAAAGATGCGACTGTTGAGTGGATTGATGGGAACTTGGGTGCCAAAACAACTATGAAATATCCATCTGTTTACCTTGATGGAGAAGGGGCGCGTGGAACCATGCTTTCTATTGCCTTTGCTAATGCAGGGCAACATCAGGATACTGGTGCCAAGATGATCCACAACGCTCCACATACCAGTTCGTCTATCGTGTCTAAGTCTATTGCAAAAGGTGGAGGTAAGGTAGACTACCGTGGACAAGTAACCTTTAATAAAAACTCTAAGAAATCTGTTTCTCACATCGAGTGTGACACCATTATCATGGATGACTTGTCAGCATCAGATACTATTCCGTTTAATGAAATCCACAACTCGCAAGTAGCTTTGGAACACGAAGCTAAGGTTTCTAAGATTTCAGAAGAACAATTGTATTACCTCATGAGTCGTGGATTGTCAGAATCCGAGGCAACAGAGATGATTGTCATGGGATTTGTGGAGCCCTTCACCAAAGAACTTCCAATGGAATATGCAGTTGAGCTGAACCGCTTGATTAGCTACGAAATGGAAGGATCAGTTGGATAATTTTTATAAAGAAAAACTGAGGCTGGGACAAAAGTCCTAGCCTCTTAATTGGCTTTGGATTGTCGAGCAAGACGCAGTGGTTGAGTGGGCTCTACTACGCTTATTTCATCAGCTTTTACATCCTTACTCAACTGTGCGGAGGTGGGACGACGAAATCGTATTCTAACGAATTACCGATTTCTGTCCCACTCTCAGTTTTTTTGGTTTATGAGGCTAATAAATATTCACAAAAATCCTTATATATGATAAAATAATACAATCTTATAAATTTGGAGATGAATTATGAATATTTTTAGAACCAAGGACGTTAGTCTAGGTAAAACAGAAATGCATCGTCATTTAAAACTATGGGATTTAATTCTTTTGGGAATTGGTGCTATGGTGGGAACAGGTATCTTCACCATTACAGGAACAGCTGCAGCAACACTAGCAGGGCCTGCTCTTGTTGTATCTATCGTGATTTCTGCGATTTGTGTGTCCTTATCCGCCCTCTTTTTCGCAGAATTTGCCTCTCGTGTTCCTGCAACGGGTGGAGCATATAGTTATTTATATGCAATTTTGGGTGAATTTCCAGCCTGGATAGCTGGTTGGTTAACCATTATGGAATTTATGACAGCAGTTTCAGGTGTTGCCTCTGGTTGGGCAGCCTATTTTAAAGGTTTGCTAAGTCATTATGGAATTTCCTTGCCACAAGTCTTGAATGGAACTTTTAATCCTGAACATGGTACTTATATTGATTTTTTACCAATTTTAGTAATTCTACTTGTTACAGGTGTTGTACTTTTAAATTCGAAAGCAGCTCTTCGTTTTAATTCTATTCTTGTTGTTTTAAAATTTTCTGCTCTTGCCTTATTTATCCTGGTTGGTATTTGGTACATTAAACCTGAAAATTGGTCAGATTTTGCACCATTTGGTTTTGGTCAGATTTATGGAGGAAGCACTGGAATTATGGCAGGTGCTTCACTCATGTTCTTTGGATTCTTAGGTTTTGAGTCCATTTCTATGGCAGTTGATGAAATTCAAAGCCCACAAAAGAATATTCCACGTGGGATTGTTTTATCCTTAACCATTGTAACCATTCTGTATGCCTTGGTTACCTTGATATTGACAGGTATCGTTCACTATAGCAAGCTCAATGTTGATGATGCAGTGGCTTTTGCTCTTAGAAGTATTGGTATTGGTTGGGCAGCTAATTATGTTTCTCTCGTTGCAATTTTTACTTTGATTACGGTATGTATTTCCATGACCTATGCCTTGTCACGAATGATTTATAGTTTGGCACGTGATGGGCTCATGCCTCAGAGTTTCAAACAAGTGACTAAGACCAGTCGTGTTCCTAAGAATGCGACCATTTTAACAGGTTTTGTTTCAGCGATTGCAGCTGGGATCTTCCCTCTGGCAAGTATCGCAGCCTTCCTCAATATCTGCACCTTAGCCTATCTTATTCTCTTAGCCTATGGGATTATCAAATTGAGAAAAGATAAGGGTATGCCCAAAGAGGGAGAATTTAAAACACCCCTAGTTCCTTTTTTACCAATCTTGTCTATTCTGATCTGCCTTTCATTTATGCTTCAATATACTCTTGAAACATGGATGGCATTTGGACTAGCTTTATTAATAGGCGTTATTATTTACTTTGTTTATGGATATAACCATTCGACTGTAGCTGAAAATGAATAAAGAAAAAATCGCGAAATTCGCGATTTTTCGATTTTTTATAACTTCTCGTTAACAAAACGAACGAAGCGATTCCACCAAACTTTTAAGAAGAAGGCTTTTTCGACATTTTTTTCTGCGACCATCTCAAAACTAGGTTTGTCAGTTGTAATGTATCCTTGACCAACTAGATCCTTGTCTTCATAAGTCAAATGTCCAACGACAGTTCCTGCCTCTAGTGGAGCAGTGTGTTCAGTCGTGTCCGCTGTGTAAGTAATAGTTGATTGTGTACGACTACCCAGACGTTGTACGATTTTGATATCTTCTTTGGCGACAGCTGTAACTGTATCTTCCTTCCCATCTAATACAGGCGATTTACTATCTTCATAACTTTCTCCTTGTTTGACGATTGTCTGAAGAGCAAAGTTTGATGAGATGTAATCTAAAATAGAAGAAGTAGCTGTGAAGCGTGCATATGGATTAGTATCTTGGTTGTCAGCGTTTAAGACAACTGTGATGATGCGCATTCCTTTTTCTACAGTCGTACCTACAAAGGATGCTCCAGCTTTATCAGTCGTACCAGTTTTAAGTCCATCAACACCACCACGATAAGCAGGCATTCCCTCCAACATATAGTTGGTAGAATGAATGGTCATCCCTGCAAAAGTAGAAGAAGGTTTCTTTGTGATTTCTAAAACTTGAGGATACTTGAGGATGAGATTGCGAGCAACGACAGCAACATCATAAGCGCTCAATTTGTTTTCATCATCTTTCTTTGAACCAGGATAGATATTAGTGCCAAGAGTTTCATTGTTGAGCCCTGTTGTGTTGACGAGTGTAGCGTCTTGAATTCCCCATTCTTGTAGTTTGGCCTTCATCATATCTACAAAGTCCTTCTCAGAACCGGCAATTTTTTCAGCTAAAGCGATAGCAGCACTGTTAGCGCTAGATACCAAAGTTGCTTCTAGCAACTCTTCGACAGTGTAATTTCTAGCTTCCATGGGAACATTACTAGCCGCAGAATTAGTTGTCAACTGGTAGGGGTAATCAGAAATTTCTACAGGAGTAGAAAGAGAGATTTTCCCCTGTTCCAAGGCTTCGTAAACGAGATATACGGTAAGCAATTTGCTAATAGAAGCAATTTCAACAGGTTGAGTAGCATCCTTTTCGTATAATATCTTACCGCTATTAGCTTCAACAGCAATGGCATGTTTTGCTGCTACATCAAAATCCTGGGCAAAAACCGTAGTAGCGGAACCAAACGAAATAAGTGTTAATAGTGTTAAAAATAATTTCTTCATAGTAATTGTATTCTATCATAAAGACAAAAAATATTCTTGTTTTTATAATGTAGGTTATCAATCTTTTTTGAAATATGGTAAAATAGGAAAAAGAGGAGGTGGCTTATGTTTCGGAGAAATAAATTATTCTTCTGGACCACTGAGATATTATTAATAACCCTTATTTTCTACTTATGGAGAGAAATGGGTGCTATTATTACACCCTTTGTCAGTGTTGCAAATACGATCATGATTCCTTTTTTATTGGGAGGATTTTTGTATTACCTAACCAACCCAATTGTTATCTTTTTAGAGAAGGAATGCAAAATCAATCGCATCATTGGGATTTTGTTAACCCTTTGTGCCTTAATTTGTGCAATCGTACTTAGTTTTGTCTATCTGCTACCGATTTTGATTAATCAGTTGAGTAGCCTAATCTATTCGAGTCAAAACATTTATGGTCGTCTTCAAGATTTAGTCATTGAGTTATCAAAACATCCAGCCCTGCAAAATCTAGATATTCAACAAACTATTCAACAACTAAATCTCTCATATGTTGATATTTTGCAAAATATCTTGAACAGTGTGACAAATAGTGTTGGCAGTGTTCTCTCTGCACTCGTAAGCACTGTATTGATTATCATCATGACACCAGTCTTCTTGATTTACTTCCTACTTGATGGTCATAAATTTTTACCGATGCTAGAAAGAACTGTATTAAAACGAGATAAATTGAACATATCTGGTTTATTGACAAACCTAAATACAACTATTTCTCGTTACATTAGTGGAGTGTCTATAGATGCAGTTATTATTGGATGTTTAGCTTTTATCGGTTATAGTGTGATTGGTCTAAGATATGCCTTGGTCTTCGCCATTTTTTCTGGATTGGCTAATTTGATTCCATATGTAGGACCAAGCATTGGCTTGATTCCAATGATTATTTCAAATCTCTTCACAGATCCTCATAAAATGATTATTGCTGTCATTTATATGTTGATTATTCAGCAAGTTGATGGAAATATTTTATATCCACGTATCGTGGGTGGAGTTATGAAGGTTCACCCAATTACTATTTTAGTCTTGCTTTTATTATCAAGTAATATTTACGGTGTGATTGGGATGATTGTTGCTGTTCCTACCTATTCCATTTTAAAAGAGATCGCTAAATTCTTAGCGCGACTGTATGAAAATCATAAGGAAGCACAAGAAGTTAAGAAACATCTATCAGAATAAAGATGTCGGGATAAAAGCTCCCGACCTTTTTTTGATTATAGTATCTTTGGTGCTGTATTTGATCAACTTTTTATTGGTTTTAAAACTTTCTAATCTCTTATGATGAAACTTTAATTTTTTCAATACACAACTCTTTACAAACAACTGAATGATTGAAGTCTTTCGGGGCTGGAAATAGGAAATTCAGACTTGGGTTATCGATTGATGGTCTATCGCCTTTTGCTGAAATAAGCCTATTTATAGATATTTTAAATAAATTGGTAGAGGAAGTAGAGCGAGAATAAGAATAATTCACAAAAACTTTGTAAAACACTTGCAATTTAGCTGAAATTTGATAAAATAGTAAGGAAAGTTAGACTGTATTGCCTACTGTCTATCTATAAAATATATTTTATTGGAGGCTTTTACTCAAATGGCAAAAGAAAAATACGATCGTAGTAAACCACACGTTAACATTGGTACTATCGGACACGTTGACCACGGTAAAACTACCCTAACTGCAGCTATCACAACTGTTTTGGCACGTCGCTTGCCTTCAGCAGTTAACCAACCTAAAGACTATGCGTCTATCGATGCTGCTCCAGAAGAACGCGAACGCGGTATCACAATCAACACTGCGCACGTTGAGTACGAAACTGAAAAACGTCACTACGCTCACATCGACGCTCCAGGACACGCGGACTACGTTAAAAACATGATCACTGGTGCCGCTCAAATGGACGGAGCTATCCTTGTAGTAGCTTCAACTGACGGACCAATGCCACAAACTCGTGAGCACATCCTTCTTTCACGTCAGGTTGGTGTTAAGCACCTTATCGTCTTCATGAACAAGATCGACTTGGTTGACGACGAAGAATTGCTTGAATTGGTTGAAATGGAAATCCGTGACCTTCTTTCAGAATACGACTTCCCAGGTGACGATCTTCCAGTTATCCAAGGTTCAGCTCTTAAAGCTCTTGAAGGTGACTCTAAATACGAAGACATCATCATGGAATTGATGAACACTGTTGATGAGTACATTCCAGAACCAGAACGTGACACTGACAAACCATTGCTTCTTCCAGTCGAAGACGTATTCTCAATCACTGGACGTGGTACAGTTGCTTCAGGACGTATCGACCGTGGTACTGTTCGTGTCAACGACGAAATCGAAATCGTTGGTATCAAAGAAGAAACTAAAAAAGCAGTTGTTACTGGTGTTGAAATGTTCCGTAAACAACTTGACGAAGGTCTTGCAGGAGATAACGTAGGTGTCCTTCTTCGTGGTGTTCAACGTGACGAAATCGAACGTGGACAAGTTATCGCTAAACCAGGTTCAATCAACCCACACACTAAATTCAAAGGTGAAGTTTACATCCTTACTAAAGAAGAAGGTGGACGTCACACTCCATTCTTCAACAACTACCGTCCACAATTCTACTTCCGTACTACTGACGTTACAGGTTCAATCGAACTTCCAGCAGGTACTGAAATGGTAATGCCAGGTGATAACGTGACAATCGACGTTGAGTTGATCCACCCAATCGCCGTAGAACAAGGTACTACATTCTCTATCCGTGAGGGTGGACGTACTGTTGGTTCAGGTATGGTTACAGAAATCGAAGCTTAATTCGATTTAGTTCCCAGAAGAACAATTATTTAAGTCAGACACTAAAAGAATCTTGCTATGCAAGGTTCTTTTTTGCGATCATAAGTGAGAGAGTTCCTTTTTTACAATTTCATAAAATCATGGTAAAATGGTTAAATATTAAATTTGGAGAAAAATATGAAGTACAAGCGTATCGTATTTAAAGTGGGAACTTCATCCCTGACACATAAGGATGGAAGTTTATCTCGCAGTAAAGTAAAAGCAATTACACAACAGCTTGCAATGCTGCATGAAGCAGGTCATGAGCTAATTTTGGTGTCTTCTGGGGCTGTTGCGGCAGGTTTTGGAGCCTTAGGATTTAAAAAACGACCGACCAAGATTGCGGATAAGCAAGCTTCAGCGGCGGTTGGTCAAGGATTGCTTCTGGAAGAATATACAACAAATTTGCTCTTAAGACAGATTGTTTCAGCGCAAATCTTGCTAACTCAGGATGATTTTGTCGATAAGCGACGTTATAAAAATGCCCATCAAGCTTTATCTGTCCTTCTCAATCGTGGCGCGATTCCTATTATCAATGAAAATGACAGTGTCGTTATTGATGAGCTCAAGGTCGGAGATAATGATACACTCAGTGCTCAGGTAGCTGCAATGGTGCAGGCAGATCTTTTGGTCCTCTTAACAGATGTAGACGGTCTTTATACTGGTAATCCTAACTCGGATCCAAGTGCGAAGCGGTTAGAGAGAATTGAGATCATCAATCGAGAAATTATCGATATGGCTGGCGGAGCAGGTTCATCTAATGGAACTGGAGGTATGCTGACTAAGATAAAGGCAGCGACCATTGCGACAGAGTCAGGAGTACCGGTTTATATCTGTTCATCCTTGAAAGCTGATGCTATGATAGAGGCGGCAGAGAAGACTTTGGATGGTTCTTACTTTGTTGCACAGGAAAAGGGACTTCGTACCCAGAAGCAGTGGCTGGCCTTTTATGCCAAAAGTCAGGGAGCAATTTGGGTTGATAAAGGGGCGGCAGAAGCCCTCTCTCAACATGGAAAGAGTCTCCTTTTATCAGGGGTTGTAGATGTTGAGAGCAATTTTTCTTATGGTGATATTGTAACGGTATTTGATAAGGAAACTGGAAAATCACTCGGAAAAGGTAGAGTGCAACTAGGTGCATCGGGTCTCAAAGATGTCCTTCGTTCTCAAAAAGCCAAGGGAGTCCTGATTCATCGTGATGACTGGATTTCTATCACTCCTGAAATCCAACTACTCTTTACAGAATTTTAGAGGTAAACTATGGTAAGTACACAAGAACAATTTGAACTGGTACAGGCAGTTAAAAAAACCATCAATACTGCTAGTGAAACAGTAAAAAACCAAGCCTTGCTAGCTATGGCCGATCACTTATTGACAGCTACTGAAGAGATTTTATCAGCTAATGTTCGTGATATGGAAGCGGCTAAGGGGAAAATCTCAGATGTTATGTTGGATCGTCTTTATTTGGATGCAGGGCGTATAGAAGCAATGGCAACTGGGATTCGTGAAGTGATTGCTTTACCAGATCCAATCGGTGAAGTCCTAGAAAGAAGTCAGCTTGAAAATGGTTTGGTCATTACTAAGAAGCGTGTGGCTATGGGTGTTATTGGCATTATCTATGAAAGTCGTCCTAATGTGACTTCTGATGCAGCTGCCCTTGCTCTCAAGAGTGGAAATGCGGTTGTTCTTCGTAGTGGTAAGGATGCCTATCAAACAGCTCATGCCATTGTCACAGCCTTGAAGAAGGGCTTGGAGACTACTACCATTCATCCAGACGTCATTCAATTAGTAGAAGATACTAGCCGTGAAAGTAGTTATGCCATGATGAAGGCTAAGGGTTATCTAGATCTTCTCATTCCTCGTGGTGGTGCTGGTTTGATCAATGCCGTGGTTGAAAATGCTATTGTACCTGTTATCGAGACAGGGACTGGGATTGTTCATGTCTACGTTGACAAGGACGCGGATGAAGACAAGGCACTGTCTATTATCAATAACGCTAAAACTAGTCGTCCTTCAGTCTGCAATGCCATGGAAGTGCTGCTTGTTCATCAAGACAAGGCGGCAAGCTTCCTTCCTCGTTTAGAACAAGTTCTAGTTGCTGAGCGAAAAGAAGCTGGTCTTGAACCGATTCAATTTCGTTTGGATGCTAAAGCAAGTCAATATATTTCTGGACAAGCAGCAGTGGCTCAAGACTTTGACACTGAGTTTTTAGACTATGTCTTAGCTGTTAAAGTAGTTTCTAGTCTTGAGGAAGCTGTAGAGCATATCGAAGCCCACAGCACCCATCATTCGGATGCGATTGTGACTGAAAATGCTGATGCTATAGCTTACTTTACAGATCAAGTGGACTCGGCAGCGGTTTATGTCAATGCTTCGACTCGTTTCACAGATGGTGGACAATTTGGTCTTGGTTGTGAAATGGGGATTTCTACTCAGAAATTGCATGCGCGTGGTCCAATGGGCTTGAAGGAATTGACTAGCTACAAATATGTAGTTACTGGTGATGGACAGATAAGGGAGTAAGAGATGAGGATTGGATTTATCGGTTTGGGAAATATAGGTTCCAGCTTGGCTAAGGCTGTCTTGCAGGCAAAAATGAGTCATCAGATTCTCCTCGCTAATCGTAGTCAAGCTAAGGTGGATGCTTTTATTGCCAATTATGGTGGTCTGGCTTCTAGTAATGACGAAATCTTTGCAGAAGCAGATGTGATTTTTCTAGGAGTGAAGCCAGCTCAATTCTCTGAACTCCTTACTCAATATCAGTCAATCCTTGAGAAACGAGAAAGTCTTCTTTTGATTTCCATGGCAGCTGGTTTGACCTTGGAAAAACTTGCTAGTTTTCTTCCAAGTCACCATAGGATTATTCGCATCATGCCTAATACACCTGTTGCTATTGGGCAAGGAGTGATTAGCTATGCTTTGTCTGCAAATTGTCATCCAGAAGACAGTGAACTTTTCTGTCAACTGTTAGCCAATGCAGGGCAGTTGGTTGAAATAAGTGATGGTTTAATAGATGCAGCAACAGGACTTGCAGGATGTGGACCAGCCTTTGTCTATCTATTTATCGAAGCCTTGGCAGATGCAGGAGTTCAAACAGGATTGCCAAGAGAAACGGCATTGAAAATGGCGGCTCAAACAGTAGTTGGTGCAGGTCAAATGGTCCTAGAAAGTCAGCAACATCCTGGAGTCTTGAAAGACCAAGTTTGCAGCCCAGGAGGTTCGACCATTGCTGGTGTAGCAAGTCTAGAAGAGCATGCTTTTAGAGGAACCGTTATGGATGCTGTCAATCAAGCCTACAAAAAAACTCAAGAATTAGGCAAATAAGAGTGAGCGTTAAAACTCAACCTCTTTTTTTCTTACAAAGAAGGAAATGAAAAAAGCTTTTCACAAATCCCTATTTTTTTGATAGAATAGAAGAGAGAAAAATAGAAATGAGTCAGACATGTCAAAAGGATTTTTAGTCTCTCTTGAGGGACCAGAGGGAGCAGGAAAAACAAGCGTTCTTGAAGCCCTAATCCCTATATTAGAGGATAGGGGAGTGGAAGTTTTAACAACCCGTGAACCAGGTGGGGTCTTAATTGGAGAAAAAATTCGCGAAGTTATCCTAGATCCTAGTCACACTGAAATGGATCCTAAGACTGAGCTTCTCCTCTATATTGCTAGTCGTCGACAACACTTGGTGGAAAAGGTCTTACCAGCACTTGCAGCTGGAAAACTGGTTATCATGGATCGCTTTATCGATAGTTCTGTTGCTTATCAGGGCTTTGGGCGTGGTTTAGATATCGATGCCATTGATTGGCTTAATCAGTTTGCAACAGATGGACTGAAACCTGATTTGACTCTTTATTTTGATATTGAGGTCGAAGAGGGACTGGCACGTATTGCTGCCAACAGTAATCGGGAAGTCAATCGTTTGGACATGGAAGGTCTGGATCTACACCGAAAAGTTCGTCAAGGTTATCTATCTCTTTTGGAAAAGGAAACAGACCGCATTGTAAAAATTGATGCAAGTCTACCTCTTGATCAAGTGATTGAAAATACGCAGCAGCAACTTTTTGACAGGATGGGATTAAGGAGATGAAACAAGAGCAATTAAGAGCTTGTCAACCTCTACAATTTGAACGTTTTGTCCATATCTTGGAGCAAGGGCAACTCAATCACGCCTATCTCTTTTCAGGTAATTTTGGAAGTTTAGAGATGGCCCTTTTCTTGTCTAAAAGTCTCTTTTGTAGTGAGAAAACTGGTATTTTTCCTTGTGAAAAATGTCGGAATTGTAAATTGATTGAGCAGGAAGAGTTTCCTGATGTGACCATAATTAAACCTCTGAATCAAGTCATTAAGACAGAGCGTATTCGAGAATTAGTTGGTCAATTTTCCCAGTCTGGTATTGAAAATCAACGTCAGGTCTTTATTATCGAACAAGCAGAAAAAATGCATGTGAATGCTGCAAATTCACTCTTGAAGGTTATTGAAGAGCCACAAAGTGAGATTTATATTTTCTTTTTGACCGATGATGAGGAACAGATGTTACCAACGATTCGAAGTCGGACACAGATTTTCCAATTTAAGAAACAAGTCTCTACTTTAATGTCACAGCTCGAAGAGGCTGGTTTAGTAAAAAATAAAGCTAAGCTATTGGCTCAGTTTAGTCAATCGCAGGCGGAGGCTGATAAGCTTGTCCATCAAGCAGGATTTTGGACACTAGTAGATGAAAGTGAACGCCTCTTTTCTTGGCTTTTATCCCATAAAAAAGAATCCTATTTGCAAGTTGCAAAATTAACGAGTTTGGCTGATGATAAAGAAAAGCAAGATCAAGTGCTCAGGATTTTAGAGGTACTAGCTGGTCAAGAGATTCTCGATGTTTCAGCTCGAAATATTTTGCAAAATCTCGTCCAAACTCGAAAAATGTGGCGGGCCAATGTTAGCTTTCAAAACGCTTTGGAATACCTGGTTTTACAAAAAAATTTAAAGTAAAGATAGATTATAGAAAGGGCTGTAATGAATAAAAAAGAATTATTTGATGCTTTAGATGACTTTTCACAGCAATTGTTGGTAACCTTGGCAGACGTCGAAGCTATCAAGAAAAATCTCAAGAGTTTGGTAGAGGAAAATACAGCTCTTCGTTTAGAAAATGATAAACTGAGAGAACGTTTGGGAGAGGTTGAGGAGACAGCTCCAGCTAAGACTAAACATGTAAGGGAAAATGTCCGTCGCATTTATGAGGATGGTTTTCATGTTTGCCGTGACTTTTATGGCCAACGTCGGGAGCAAGATGCAGAATGTATGTTCTGTGATGAACTGTTGTTTAGGGAGTAAGTATGCAGATTCAAAAGAGTTTTAAGGGACAAACTCCCTACGGCAAGCTTTATCTAGTCGCAACGCCAATTGGTAATCTAGATGATATGACTTTTCGCGCCATTCAGACCTTGAAAGAGGTCGACTGGATCGCGGCAGAAGATACTCGTAATACGGGATTTTTGCTCAAGCATTTTGAAATTTCAACCAAGCAAATCAGTTTTCACGAACATAATGCCAAGGAAAAAATTCCTGATTTGATTGGTTTGTTGAAGCAAGGTCAAAATCTTGCCCAAGTATCTGATGCAGGGATGCCTAGTATTTCTGACCCGGGTCATGATTTGGTTAAGGCTGCGATTGAAGAAGATATCGCAGTTGTCACGGTTCCAGGAGCTAGTGCAGGAATTTCTGCCTTGATTGCCAGCGGCTTGGCACCACAACCCCACATCTTTTATGGTTTTCTACCACGAAAGTCAGGCCAACAAAAGCAATTTTTCGAAGTCAAAGAAGCTTATCCAGAAACTCAGATTTTCTATGAATCTCCTCACCGTGTAGCGGATACACTGGAGAATATGCTAGAAGTCTATGGTGATCGCTCGGTGGTCTTGGTCAGAGAATTGACCAAAATCTTTGAAGAATATCAGCGTGGAACTATTACTGAATTATTAGAAAGTATTTCTCAAACACCTCTTAAAGGCGAATGCCTTCTCATTGTAGAAGGTGCTAGTCAAGAAGTAGAGGATAAGGATGAAGAGGATTTATTTTCTGAGATACAGGACCGCATTCAGCAAGGCATGAAGAAAAATCAAGCCATTAAGGAAGTTGCAAAGATTTACCAATGGAACAAAAGCCAGCTATACGCAGCTTATCACGAATGGGAAGACAATCAATCCAATGACTAAACAGGGAAGTTTGCCTTCTTCCCTTTTTTTGTTATACTAGAAGAAGAAAAAAATAGAAAGATTTGTGGGAGTGAAAAAGTCCTGTGGACTTTTTCAGCCTGAGCCTGAAAACTCGAAAGCGAAGTAAGTCCTGTGGACTTTTTCAGCCTGAGCCAAAAAATTCGAAAGCGAAGCAAGTTCGTTGAACTTTTTTAACCCGATTCAGGAAATTCACACTCCCAAAGAGGTATTAGTGTCGTGTCTCAATCTTATATCAATGTTATCGGTGCGGGCTTGGCGGGTTCTGAAGCAGCCTACCAAATCGCAGAGCGTGGTATTCCAGTTAAACTTTATGAAATGCGTGGTGTCAAGTCAACACCGCAACACAAAACTGACAATTTTGCAGAATTGGTTTGTTCTAACTCATTGCGTGGGGATGCACTTACAAATGCCGTTGGTCTCCTTAAGGAAGAAATGCGTCGCCTAGGTTCTCTTATCTTGGAATCGGCAGAAGCAACACGTGTTCCTGCTGGTGGTGCTCTGGCGGTTGACCGTGATGGTTTCTCGCAAATGGTTACTAAAAAGATTGCCAATCATCCTTTGATTGAGGTCGTTCGTGACGAAATTACAGAATTGCCAACAGATGCCATTACAGTTATTGCAACTGGTCCTTTGACTAGTGATGCCCTTGCTGAGAAAATTCACTCTCTAAATGGAGGAGACGGTTTTTATTTCTACGATGCTGCAGCGCCTATTATGGATGTCAATACAATCGATATGAACAAGGTTTATCTCAAATCTCGATATGATAAGGGAGAAGCAGCTTATCTGAATGCTCCAATGACCAAACAAGAGTTTATGGATTTCCATGAAGCCTTGGTCAATGCAGAAGAAGCTCCGTTGAATTCTTTCGAAAAAGAAAAATACTTCGAAGGCTGTATGCCAATTGAAGTCATGGCTAAACGAGGCATCAAAACCATGCTTTATGGACCAATGAAACCAGTTGGTTTGGAGTATCCAGACGATTACACAGGTCCTCGTGATGGAGACTTTAAAACACCTTATGCAGTCGTTCAACTTCGTCAGGATAATGCGGCAGGTAGTCTCTATAATATCGTTGGATTCCAAACTCACCTTAAATGGGGAGAACAGAAACGTGTCTTCCGAATGATTCCAGGTCTTGAAAATGCGGAGTTTGTTCGTTACGGAGTTATGCACCGTAATTCTTACATGGATTCACCAAATCTTCTTGAGCAAACATACCGTTCTAAAAAACAACCAAATCTCTTCTTTGCAGGTCAGATGACGGGTGTAGAAGGCTATGTTGAGTCAGCAGCTTCAGGTTTAGTTGCAGGAATTAACGCGGCTCGTCTTTTCAAAGGAGAAAGCCCAGCTGTTTTTCCTGAAACAACAGCAATTGGAAGTCTGGCTCATTACATCACCCATGCCGATAGCAAACACTTCCAACCCATGAATGTTAACTTCGGCATTATCAAGGAGTTGGAAGGCGAACGAATTCGTGATAAGAAGACTCGTTATGAAAAAATTGCAGGGCGTGCCTTGGCTGATTTGGAAAACTTTTTATCCGTTTAAAATTTTCAAAAGAATAACTCATGAGACTATAAAATTCTCAAAAAATGTGATAAAATAGTTTGAATAAAATAAAGGAGCGAAGTCAGGTGGAACCCAAATATAAACGTATTTTGATTAAGTTATCAGGTGAGGCCCTTGCAGGCGAACGTGGTGTCGGAATTGATATCAAAACAGTTCAAGCAATGGCTCAAGAAATTCAAGAAGTACATAACTTAGGTATTGAGATTGCCCTCGTAATTGGTGGAGGAAATCTCTGGCGTGGAGAACCTGCAGCAGAAGCTGGAATGGATCGTGTTCAGGCAGACTACACAGGAATGCTTGGAACAGTTATGAATGCTCTTGTGATGGCAGATTCATTGCAACAAGTTGGTGTGGATACACGTGTTCAAACAGCCATTGCCATGCAACAAGTAGCAGAACCTTACGTTCGTGGACGTGCCCTTCGCCATCTTGAAAAAGGACGTATTGTTATATTTGGTGCTGGAATTGGATCACCATACTTCTCAACAGATACAACAGCGGCCCTTCGTGCAGCTGAGATTGAAGCGGATGCTATCTTAATGGCTAAGAATGGTGTCGACGGTGTCTACAATGCTGATCCTAAAAAAGATAAGACAGCCGTTAAATTTGAAGAGTTGACTCACCGTGACGTGATCAATAAAGGTCTCCGTATCATGGACTCAACTGCTTCAACACTTTCAATGGATAATGATATTGACTTGGTAGTTTTCAACATGAACCAACCAGGAAATATTAAACGTGTTGTATTTGGTGAAAATATCGGAACTACAGTTTCAAATAATATCGAAGAAAAGGAATAAGAAATCATTATGGCAAACACAATCGTAGAAAAAGCAAAAGAGAGAATGACCCAATCTCACCACTCACTTGCTCGTGAGTTTGGAAGTATTCGTGCCGGCCGTGCTAACGCTAGCTTACTTGACCGCATCCATGTTGAATACTATGGTGTTGAAACACCACTTAACCAAATTGCTTCTATCACAATCCCAGAAGCGCGTGTCTTGTTGGTAACACCATTTGACAAATCATCTTTGAAAGATATCGAACGTGCCTTGAACGCTTCAGACCTTGGTATAACACCGGCTAACGATGGTTCTGTTATTCGCTTAGTTATCCCAGCTCTTACAGAAGAAACTCGTCGTGACCTTGCTAAAGAAGTGAAGAAGGTCGGTGAAAATGCTAAAGTTGCTATCCGTAATATCCGTCGTGACGCTATGGATGAAGCTAAGAAACAAGAAAAAGCTAAAGAAATCACTGAAGATGAATTGAAGACTCTTGAAAAAGATATTCAAAAAGCTACAGACGATGCTGTTAAACACATCGACGACATGACTGCCAATAAAGAAAAAGAAATCTTGGAAGTCTAAGAAATAAACAGAAAAACTCAGTTGGCATTGCTGGCTGAGTTTTATTCGAAAGAAGGAAACATGAATACAAATCTTGCAAGTTTTATCGTTGGACTCATCATCGATGAAAATGACCGTTTTTACTTTGTCCAAAAAGATGGTCAAACATATGCCCTAGCTAAAGAAGAAGGTCAGCATACGGTAGGTGATACTGTCAAAGGTTTTGCTTACACGGATATGAAGCAAAAACTTCGCTTGACGACCCTAGAAGTAACTGCAACCCAGGACCAATTTGGTTGGGGGACCGTAACAGAAGTCCGCAAGGATTTAGGTGTCTTTGTTGATACAGGTCTTCCTGACAAGGAAATTGTTGTGTCACTTGATATTCTTCCTGAGCTTAAAGAACTTTGGCCAAAAAAAGGCGATCGTCTATACATTCGTCTAGAAGTAGACAAGAAAGACCGTATTTGGGGCCTACTGGCTTATCAGGAAGATTTCCAACGATTGGCTCGTCCTGCCTACAATAACATGCAGAACCAAAACTGGCCTGCAATCGTTTATCGTCTCAAATTATCGGGTACCTTTGTCTATCTGCCTGAGAATAACATGCTGGGCTTTATTCATCCTAGCGAACGTTATGCAGAGCCACGTTTGGGTCAAGTCCTAGATGTACGTGTCATTGGTTTCCGTGAGGTGGATCGTACACTTAATCTTTCACTTAAACCTCGCTCTTTTGAGATGTTAGAAAATGATGCACAAATGATTTTGACCTACTTGGAAAGTAATGGTGGATTTATGACCTTAAATGACAAATCTTCACCAGATGACATAAAAGCAACTTTTGGTATCTCAAAAGGTCAATTTAAAAAAGCACTCGGTGGTTTAATGAAGGCTGGAAAAATTAAACAAGACCAGTTTGGTACGGAGTTAATTTAGGGAGACTTATGCGAAAATCATTCTATACTTGGCTGATGACAGAGCGTAATCCTAAAAGTAATAGTCCCAAAGCAATTTTAGCGGATTTAGCTTTCGAGGAATCAGCTTTTCCAAAACATACCGATGATTTTGATCAAGTCAGTCGATTTTTAGAGGAACATGCCAGTTTTTCCTTTAATATGGGAGACTTTGATCGAATTTGGCAAGAATATCTAGAACATTAAGGCTACTAGATGGGGTTGGGGATAGTAATTTCTCAGCCTCTTTGCTATAATATAGTCATTCAGTTTATCTTTTACGAGGATTTTCCTTATTTTGACAAGTATTGTATACCGTTACGAATTGCCAGAATGATAGGATTTTTGAAAGTTATTTCATACTTAAAAGAGAACAAAAATTATAAAACGAAATAAAAGAATTAGAGAGGTTCTTTGTTTGAAGGAACATTCAATAGACATTCAGTTAAGTCATCCAGATGATTTATTTCATCTTTTTGGTTCTAATGAGCGCCACCTTCGTTTGATGGAGGATGAGTTATGTGTCATCATCCATGCTCGTACAGAGATTGTACAAGTCTTGGGAGAGGAGGCATCTTGTGAGGAAGCCCGACAAGTTATTCAAGCCTTGATGGTCTTGGTCAATCGTGGAATGACCGTTGGCACTCCGGATGTAGTGACAGCTATTACCATGGTTAAGAATAATGAAATCGATAAGTTTGTCGCCCTCTATGAAGAAGAAATTATCAAGGATAATACAGGTAAGCCCATCCGTGTTAAAACCCTGGGTCAAAAGCTTTATGTGGATAGTGTCAAGCAACACGATGTGACCTTTGGTATTGGGCCGGCAGGAACAGGTAAGACCTTCTTAGCAGTGACTTTGGCCGTAACAGCCCTCAAGCGTGGACAAGTCAAGCGAATCATACTGACACGTCCAGCAGTTGAAGCGGGAGAGAGCCTTGGATTTCTTCCAGGAGATCTCAAGGAAAAGGTGGATCCTTATCTTCGACCAGTCTACGATGCCTTATATCAGATTTTAGGAAAAGACCAAACAACTCGTCTCATGGAACGTGAAATTATTGAGATTGCACCTTTGGCCTATATGCGTGGACGTACCTTGGATGATGCCTTTGTCATTTTGGATGAAGCACAAAATACGACCATCATGCAGATGAAGATGTTCTTGACACGTTTAGGATTCAATTCAAAAATGATTGTCAATGGGGATATTAGCCAGATTGACCTACCTCGCAATGTTAAGTCAGGATTGATCGATGCCCAAGAAAAACTTAAGAACATTCATCAAATCGACTTTGTACATTTCTCAGCCAAGGATGTGGTTCGTCATCCAGTAGTCGCTCAGATTATTAGAGCCTATGAACCTCGACCTGTCAAAGATGAAGAAAATCAAGAAGAAACAGAATAGTAAAAAAGAGCAGTTGAAGAGCTGCTCTTAATTTTTTTGTAAAAACTCATATTAAACAAGTTCACTGATAGGTGTGAAGTCACGTTCCAATCCTTCTGCAACTGGTTGGCTGGTGAGGTAGCCTTGATAGGTTGTCACACCTTCGCATAAACCAGCATCTTCAAGGATAGCTTTCTTAAATCCTTTATCTGCCAAGGCTTCGATATAAGGAAGAGTCACATTTGTAAGGGCGATGGTAGATGTGCGAGCAACAGCTCCAGGAATATTAGCAACCGCGTAGTGAAGAACACCATGTTTTTCATAGACAGGTTCATCATGGGTTGTCACACGGTCAGCCGTTGCAATAACACCACCTTGGTCTACAGCAACGTCAACAATGACAGAGCCAGGACGCATTTGTTTGACCATTTCATCTGTCACCAATTTCGGAGCTTTGGCACCAGGAATCAAGACAGCACCGATAACAACGTCTGCTTCACGTACGCTTGCTTCGATATTAAATGGATTAGACATGAGGGTTTGGATTTGGTGGCCAAAGACATCTTCAAGTACAGAGAGACGTTTAGCGCTGATATCAAGAATAGTTACTTGAGCTCCTAAACCAAGAGCGATACGAGCTGCATGTGTTCCAACGACACCACCACCGATAATGGTTACTTTTCCTTTTGGAACACCAGGAACACCACCGAGTAGAACTCCTGAACCACCAGCTTGTTTAGTCAAGAAGTGTGCACCGATTTGGACTGCCATACGACCAGCAACCTCACTCATTGGAACCAATAGAGGGAGTTGTCCTTGAGTATCACGAACCGTTTCATAAGCAACACCAGTTGTTTTAGCTGCAAGCATAGCATCAGCTAATTCTGGGGCAGCAGCCATGTGCAAGTAGGTGAAGAGAAGTAAATCCTCACGCAAGAACTGGTACTCACTAGCAAGGGGTTCTTTTACTTTAACAACTAATTCTGCAGCCCAGGCTTCAGCAGCAGTTGCGACAATTTCTGCTCCTTGCTTTTCATAGTCAGCATCAGTAAATCCTGAACCAAGTCCAGCATTTGTTTCGATGAGGACTCGGTGACCACGACCAACAAGACTCTGTACACCAGCAGGTGTCAAAGCAACACGATTTTCATTATTTTTAATTTCCTTTGGAATTCCAATTAACATAGGATAACTCACTTTCTATTAAGCTGTTTCAATTTATGTATCACATCATTCGTCAGAGTTTTTGTGATGATTTTATTGTATATGAAACCGTTTTAAATTGCAAGAAAAACTTGTAAACCTATTTCTTTTATGTTATTCTTTTAGCAACCTATTTTAGGAGGTGCAATCATGGAATCACTATTTATCAAACTAGCTAAGCATCAAATTATCGAAACAGAACGCTTAGTGCTTAGACCTGTAACACTTGATGATGCAGAAGCCATGTTTGAATATGCTTCAAATAAAGAAAATACGCGCTATACTTTTCCAACCAATCAAAGTCTGGAGGAAACCAAGAATAATATTGCCCAGTTTTATCTAGCCAATCCATTGGGCCGATGGGGTATTGAACTAAAAAATAGTGGAGAGTTTATCGGAACTATTGACTTGCACAAGATCGATACTGTTCTAAAGAAGGCAGCCATTGGTTACATTATCCATCAAAAATATTGGAATCAAGGTTTGACAACTGAAGCCAATCGTGCCGTCATTAAACTGGCCTTTGAAGAAATTGGAATGAATAAGTTGACAGCCCTTCACGATAAGGATAATCCTGCTTCAGGAAAGGTTATGGAGAAATCAGGCATGCGCTTCTCTCACGAAGAACCTTATGCTCGTATGGACCAGCATGAAAAAGGTCGTATCGTGACAAGAGTGCATTATATCTTGACCAAGGAAGATTATTTTGCAAATAAGTAAGCAGTTGAAAAGATTTTTCAGCTGTTTTTTCTTTCTCTTACGAATAAAGTAAGAGAGGAGAAAATATGGAAGAACTTATTGAGAAAATCAAAGAATATAAAATCATTGTTATCTGTGCTGGTTTGGGTTTGGTCTTAGGTGGATTTTTCCTGCTTAACCCAGCTAGGCAAACACCTGCTAAGGAAACAAAGGTGCAGACTGAAGTTGTAGCTATTCCAAAGGATTCGACGGATGAAAAGGAAGATGGAAATCAGAAGGAAGAAGCAGTGGAGCAAGATCTAATTACTGTCGATGTCAAAGGTGCTGTCAAATCACCTGGAATCTATGATTTGCCAGTTGGAAGTCGTATCAATGATGCTGTCCAAAAAGCGGGCGGACTGACAGATAATGCTGATAGTAAGTCTATCAATCTTGCTCAGAGAATTAGTGACGAAGCACTTGTCTATGTTCCAACTAAGGAAGAAGCTACAAGCCAAGAGGCACATTCAAATGCTTCCAACACCAAAGACAATAAGAAAGTCAATCTTAATAAAGCTAGTTTAGAGGAACTGAAACAAGTTAAAGGCTTAGGTGCTAAACGTGCTCAAGACATTATTGACCATCGTGAATCCAATGGTAAATTTAAGTCAGTAGATGAGCTCAAAAAGGTTTCTGGTATTGGTGCAAAAACGATAGAAAAGTTAAAAGAGTATGTCACAGTGGATTAGTCGATTTCCTATCCCAAAAATCTATCTCAGTTTTCTTTTATTATGGCTCTACTATGCTATCTTTTCAGCAAGCTTTTTAGCACTTTTGGGCTTTGTCTTTTTACTTCTCTGCCTCTTTTTTCAATTTCCATGGAAAACTGTGACCAAGGTTCTCTTTGTTTGTGGTCTTTTTGGAAGCTGGTTTATATTTCAAAAATGGCAACAAGAAGAAGCGAGTCAGCATCTTGTTGACTCCGTTAATACGGTACGAATCTTGCCTGATACTATCAAGGTCAATGGAGATCGTTTATCCTTTCGTGGGAAGGCTGATGGCAGACTCTTTCAGGTCTATTATAAATTTCAGTCAGAGGCTGAAAAGGAAAGGTTTAAAGAGTTATCTGAACTGCATGAGATAGTAGTAAAAGGAAAGCTAGCTATTCCTCAAGGAGCAAATAATTTTGCTGGATTTGATTATCGAAACTATCTCAAAACAAAGGGTATTTATCAGACCTTAACTATATCGGAAATTGTCGAATTAAAGCAAATTTCTAGTTGGGATATAGGAGAAAATCTATCAAGCCTGAGGAGAAAAGCAGTTGTTTGGATAAAAAGGAATTTTCCCGACCCCATGCGCAATTATATGACAGGTCTGTTATTAGGTCACTTGGACACAGACTTTGAGGAAATGAATGAACTCTATTCCAGTCTAGGAATTATTCACCTTTTTGCTTTATCAGGAATGCAAGTAGGATTCTTTATGAATGCTTTTAAAAAGTCACTCTTGCGTTTGGGTTTGACTCAAGAGAAGTTCAAATGGTTAGCTTATCCATTTTCTTTGTTTTATGCAGGATTGACAGGATTTTCAGCATCTGTGATTAGAAGTCTGCTACAAAAAATCTTGTCCCAGCATGGTTTTAAGGGCTTGGATAACTTTGCTATGACAGTCCTCCTTTTGTTTATAGTCATGACAAACTTTTTCCTAACTGCTGGAGGAGTTCTTTCCTGCGCCTATGCCTTTATCCTGACAATGACTGGTGAGGAAGTAGAAGGAATAAAAGGTCTAGTGAGAGAGAGTTTCATTATTTCCTTAGGAATCCTGCCGATTTTGTCATTTTACTTTTCTGAATTTCAACCGTGGTCTATCCTCTTGACATTTGTCTTTTCATTCTTGTTTGACATGGTCCTATTGCCACTTTTATCGATTCTCTTCTGTCTGTCATTTATATATCCCATCACCCAGTTCAACTTTCTTTTTGAATGGCTTGAAAACATCATACGCTATATTTCTCAGCTATCTACTAGGCCCTTAGTTTTTGGTCAACCGAGTCTTTGGGTGCTGGTATCTCTGTTAATATCTTTGGCTCTTGTCTATGATCATCGTAAAAATTTGAAAAAAATACCGATCATTGTCCTATTTGTCCTAGCTCTCTTTTTTGTAATCAAACATCCACTGGAAAATGAAATCACAGTTTTAGCTATGAACCAAGGAAGGAGTACTTTTTTGAGGGATATGACTGGAAAGACTATCCTGATTGATGTTGGAAGGGAGAAAGAGAGTGAAAAGAAAGAGGTCTGGCAGGAGAAATTTTCATCAAGCACTGCCCAGCGCAACTTGATTCCCTATCTGAAAAGTCGAGGTGTGTCTAAGATTGACCAGCTGGTTTTAACTACTAGTGATGCTCAGCAACTCGGAAACCTACGAGAGCTAACTAAGGCTTTTGAAATAGATGAAGTGTTATTGCCAGAGGGTATTTTAGAGCAAAAGGATTTTATAGAAAAGTTGAAGACTAGTAAGGTCAAGGTAGGATCCATTAAGAAGGTAGAAGACTTATCTATCTTTGGCAGTAGATTAGAGGTGGGCTATCTAAGCAGAGATAAATCTGGAGAGAATTCGGACTCCCTGTTTCTCCATGGAAAACTCTTAAATCAAACCTTTCTTTTAGCTAATAATATCAAGGAAAAGGAGTTATCTAAGCAATATCCAAATCTACAAGTAGATGTTGTCATAACTGACCAAACGGCTTCAAAAGGTCAATCAGATCTGGAGAATTTCAATATGCTAAATCCTAACATAACTATCATTTCAGCAGATCAGAAGAAAAACTTTAAAACTCAACACCAAGCTAGTGTGCTAAAAAAGAGAGACAAGATTAGTAAGGTTCACCATACCAACCAGCAAGGTGCCATTCGTTTTAAGGGATGGACTACTTGGAATGTTGAAACTATTCAATAACGTTTTCCATTAAAACTGAAAATTAAAATTGTCTAAACATTCATTCAAGGCTTGATTTTGAACCCTGTTTACTATAAAATAGTTAAGATTGGTGTCAAACTTTTATATTGCAAATAGGAGAAAAAATGACAAAAACTTTGAAACGTCCTGAGGTTCTATCACCTGCAGGAACTTTAGAAAAACTAAAAGTAGCAGTTCAATACGGAGCAGATGCAGTATTCATCGGTGGTCAGGCCTATGGTCTACGTAGCCGTGCGGGTAACTTCACTTTCGAACAGATGGAAGAAGGAGTTCAGTTTGCGGCTAAGTATGGCGCTAAAGTGTATGTAGCAGCTAATATGGTTATGCACGAAGGAAATGAAGAAGGTGCCGGAGAATGGTTCCGTAAGTTACGTGATATTGGTATTGCAGCGGTTATCGTTTCTGATCCTGCCTTGATCATGATTGCGGCAACAGAAGCACCAGGACTTGAAATCCACCTTTCAACCCAAGCTAGTGCGACCAACTATGAAACTCTTGAGTTCTGGAAAGAACTTGGCTTGACTCGTGTCGTATTGGCACGTGAGGTTTCCATGGAAGAACTGGCAGAAATTCGTAAACGTACAGATGTGGAGATTGAGGCCTTTGTCCACGGAGCGATGTGTATCTCCTACTCTGGTCGTTGTACCCTTTCTAACCACATGAGTATGCGTGATGCCAACCGTGGTGGATGTTCACAATCTTGTCGTTGGAAATACGATCTTTACGACATGCCATTCGGTAAAGAACGTAAGAGCCTCAAGGGAGAAATTCCTGAAGAATTCTCCATGTCAGCTGTTGATATGTCTATGATTGATCATATCCCAGATATGATTGAAAATGGTGTGGACAGTCTGAAGATTGAGGGTCGTATGAAGTCCATCCACTACGTTTCAACAGTGACAAACTGCTACAAGGCGGCGGTTGACGCTTATCTTGAGAGCCCTGAAAAATTTGAGGCCATCAAACAAGATTTGGTAGATGAAATGTGGAAGGTAGCCCAACGTGAATTGGCTACAGGTTTCTACTACGGAACTCCATCTGAAAACGAGCAACTGTTTGGTGCTCGTCGTAAGATTCCTGAATACAAGTTTGTTGCGGAAGTAGTAGCTTATGATGAGGCAACACAAACAGCAACTATTCGTCAACGTAATGTTATCAATGAAGGTGACCAAGTTGAGTTCTACGGACCTGGCTTCCGTCATTTTGAAACTTATATCGAAGACCTTCACGATGCCAAAGGTAACAAGATTGACCGTGCACCAAATCCAATGGAACTTTTGACTATCAAGGTTCCCCAACCAGTACAAGCTGGTGATATGGTCCGTGCTTTGAAAGAAGGTCTGATTAATCTTTACAAAGAAGATGGAACAAGCGTCACAGTTCGTGCCTAGATAAGGAAAAATCAATGCTTCAAGCTCAGGGATTACTAGTAGACGATGAAAGCAGATGTGTTCATTACCATAGTGACAAAGATATCGTAGCCCTTCAGTGCTATGACTGTAAGAAATACTACGCCTGTTATCAGTGTCATAATGCACTAGAAAAGCACACATTTTCTCCTTATCCTTTAAGTCTGACTCTGGATAAGCCCATCTTATGTGGCTCCTGTAAGCAGACACTAACGTATGAGGAGTATAAAAAGAAAGGCAACTGTCCTTATTGTGAAGCTCAATTTAATCCAGCTTGCCAGAGCCATCATTCATATTATTTTAAATAATAAAAGGTAAATCCAGGTTTTGAAACTTGGATCTTTTCTTTTCAGAAAAATAGGAAAGATAAGGAAAAAATATGAAATGACATTAAAAATTTCTATATAATTGCCTTGAAAATCGTAAAAATAGAAATAAATGATTAGAAACGCTTTCAATACTAGTAAAAAGTTGACAAAAGCAAATTTTAGGACTAAACTAGGGAAGTAAATTTAATTAAAAAAAGGAGAATTCGTCATGAATTTAACATTTTTCGGACTTTGTCTTGCCTGTATGGGTGTATCTATTGCTGAAGGAATGATTATGAGTAATCTCTTCAAGTCTGCCGCTCGTCAACCTGAAATTATCGACCAATTACGTAGCCTTTTAATTCTTGGTGTTGCCTTTGTAGAAGGTACCTTCTTTGTAACCCTAGCGATGGCATTTGTCATTAAATAGACAACTCTATTTAGAAATGGAGGTGTCAAACCATGGAAGAAAGTTTGAATCCAACCGTTAATATTGGACCAATATCCTTTGATTTGACCCTGCTTGCCATGTCTCTTGTAACTGTTTTGATGGTTTTTGCCTTTGTCTATTGGGCAAGTCGAAAAATGACCATCCGTCCCAAGGGCAAACAAAATGCTCTTGAGATGATTTATGACTTTGTGGTTAGTTTTGCAAAACCAAACATTGGAGATTCATACATCAAGGACTATTCCTTGTTCCTATTTTCTCTATTCTTGTTTATCTTGGTTGCCAATAATATTGGTTTAATGGCAAAAGTACAAACAACAAACGGTTATAACTTGTGGACTTCTCCAACAGCCAACCTTGGATACGATTTATCCCTCTCATTATTGATCACTTTGATTGCTCATGTAGAAGGAGTGCGTCGTAGAGGCGTTAAAGAATATTTGAGAGCATTTGTTACACCTGGCTTTATGACTCCGATGAACATTTTAGAAGAGTTCACCAATTTTGCCTCTTTGGCGATTCGGATTTACGGAAATATCTTTGCCGGTGAGGTCTTAGCAGGATTGCTATTGGCCTTGTCACAACATGCCTTGTATTGGTATCCTTTTGCCTTTATTGCAAACATGTTATGGACAGCATTTTCGATTTTCATTTCATGTATTCAAGCTTATGTATTTACTATGTTGTCATCTATGTACATTGGTAAAAAAATAAATGAAGGGGAAGAGTAAGTAGAGGAGGATTAGAAGATGGATTTAACTATTAGTACCATTATTGGTGACTTTATTCTGATCGCTGGTTCCTTCCTTTTATTGATCTTTTTAGTGAATAAATATGCTTGGGGAAATATTACCAGTGTCTTAGATGAACGCGCTGAAAAGATTTCTTCAGATATTGATGGTGCCGAGGAAGCCCGTAAAAAGGCAGAGGAACTTGCTAGCAAACGCGAAGCTGAGTTAGCAGGTAGCCGTACCGAAGCTAAAACGATTATAGAGAATGCAAAGGAAACAGCTGAGAAAAGTAAAGCTGATATTTTGGCTGAAGCTAAACTTGAAGCAGGGCGCTTAAAAGAAAAAGCCAACCAAGAAATTGCTCAAAATAAAGCTGAAGCTTTACAAAGTGTTAAGGGAGATGTTGCAGACTTGACAATTAGTCTAGCTGGAAAAATTATCTCTCAAAACCTTGACGGTCAGGCCCATAAAGAACTCATTGATCAGTATATCGATCAGCTAGGAGAAGCTTAATGGACAAAAAGACTCTAAAGGTAATTGAAAAATACAGCATGCCTTTTGTCCAATTGGTGATTGAAAAAGGAGAAGAAGACTCTATTTTTTCAGACTTGTCTCAAATCAAGCAAGTAGCTGAAGAAACAGGCTTACCTTCTTTTTTAGCTCAGGTGGCAGTAGATGAGTCGGATAAAGAAAAAACGGTTCGTTTTTTCCAGGACTCTGTGTCACCTTTAGTACAAAACTTTATCGAGGTTCTACTTTACAATCACAGATCAAACCTGTTTTATGATGTGATTGTAGATTGCTTGAATCGTCTTGAAAAAGAAACCAATCGTTTTGAAGTGACTATTTTGTCTGCACATCCTTTGACTGATGAACAGAAAGAACGACTAATTCCTCTAATCGAGAAAAAGATGTCTCTAAAAGTTCGTAGCATTAAGGAAAAAATTGACGATAGTTTAATCGGTGGTTTTGTTATTTTTGCCAATCACAAGACAATTGATGTGAGTATTAAACAACAACTTAAAGTTGTTAAGGAAAATTTGAAATAGAAAGTGGTGTTCTTTTGGCAATTAACGCACAAGAAATCAGCGCTTTAATTAAGCAACAAATTGAAAATTTCAAACCCAATTTTGATGTGACTGAAACAGGTGTTGTAACCTATATTGGTGACGGGATTGCGCGTGCTCATGGTCTTGAAAATGCCATGAGTGGTGAGCTGTTGATTTTTGAAAATGGCTCTTATGGTATGGCGCAAAACTTGGAATCAACAGATGTCGGTATTATCATCCTTGGGGACTTTACAGATATCCGTGAAGGCGATACAATTCGTCGTACAGGGAAAATCATGGAAGTTCCAGTTGGTGATAGCTTGATTGGACGTGTAGTCGATCCCCTTGGTCGTCCTGTAGACGGTTTGGGTCCGATTAACACAGACAAGACTCGTCCAGTTGAAGCACCAGCTCCTGGTGTTATGCAACGTAAGTCTGTCTCAGAACCATTGCAAACAGGTTTGAAAGCTATTGACGCCCTTGTTCCAATCGGTCGTGGCCAACGTGAGTTAATCATTGGTGACCGTCAAACAGGGAAGACAACTATCGCTATTGACGCTATCTTGAACCAAAAAGGTCAAGATATGATTTGTATCTATGTAGCGATTGGACAAAAAGAATCAACAGTTCGTACACAAGTAGAAACACTTCGTCAGTACGGTGCCTTGGATTACACAATCGTTGTGACAGCCTCAGCTTCACAACCTTCTCCATTGCTCTTCCTTGCTCCTTATGCAGGGGTTGCTATGGCAGAGGAGTTCATGTATCAAGGTAAGCATGTGTTGATTGTTTATGATGACCTTTCAAAACAAGCGGTAGCTTATCGTGAACTTTCTCTCTTGCTTCGCCGTCCACCAGGTCGTGAGGCCTTCCCAGGGGATGTCTTCTACCTTCACAGTCGTCTACTTGAGCGTTCTGCTAAAGTTTCAGATGAGCTTGGCGGTGGATCTATCACGGCTCTTCCATTTATCGAGACCCAAGCAGGAGATATCTCAGCCTATATCGCCACAAACGTAATCTCTATTACGGATGGACAAATCTTCCTAAGTGATAGTCTCTTCAATGCGGGTATTCGTCCAGCTATTGATGCGGGTTCTTCAGTATCTCGTGTAGGTGGTTCAGCTCAGATTAAAGCCATGAAGAAAGTTGCTGGTACTCTTCGTATCGACCTTGCTTCATACCGTGAGTTGGAAGCCTTCACTAAGTTTGGTTCAGACTTGGATGCTGCTACTCAGGCTAAATTGAATCGTGGACGTCGTACTGTAGAAGTATTGAAACAACCAGTTCATAAACCACTACCTGTTGAGAAACAAGTAACCATTCTGTATGCCTTGACTCATGGATTCTTGGATACTATATCAGTTGATGATATTGTTCGTTTTGAGGAAGAATTCCATGCCTTCTTTGATGCGCAACATCCAGAGATTTTGGAAACTATTCGTGAAACAAAAGACTTGCCAGAAGAAGCGGTCTTGGATGCTGCGATTACTGAGTTTCTCAACCAATCCAGCTTCCAATAAGAATAGAGGTGTCAGATGGCAGTATCTCTAAATGATATTAAAACAAAAATCGCCTCAACGAAAAATACTAGTCAAATTACTAACGCGATGCAGATGGTTTCTGCAGCTAAGTTAGGTCGCTCTGAAGAAGCTGCACGCAACTTCCAGATTTATGCTCAAAAAGTCCGTAAACTCCTTACAGATATCCTTCACGGAGATGGTGCCGGCGGATCAACAAATCCAATGTTGATTAGCCGCCCGGTCAAGAAAACAGGCTATATCGTCATTACATCTGACCGTGGTCTTGTTGGAGGATATAATTCTTCCATCTTGAAAGCAGTCATGGAAATTCAGCAAGAATACCATCCTTCAGGTGATGACTTTGAGGTCATCTGTATTGGTGGTATGGGAGCAGACTTCTTTAAAGCTCGTGGGATTCAGCCAATTTATGAATTGCGTGGTCTAGCCAGTCAACCAAGCTTCGATGAAGTTCGCAAGATTATTTCAAAAACTATTGAAATGTACCAAAATGAACTTTTCGATGAGCTCTATGTTTGCTACAATCACCACGTGAATACACTGACAAGTCAAATGCGTGTTGAGCAGATGCTTCCAATTGTCGACTTGGATCCAAATGAAGCAGATGACAACTATAGCCTGACCTTTGAGCTAGAGACTAGCCGTGAAGAAATCTTGGATCAACTATTGCCACAGTTTGCAGAAAGTATGATTTACGGTGCTATTATCGATGCCAAGACAGCTGAAAATGCGGCAGGGATGACAGCTATGCAAACAGCGACAGATAATGCTAAAAAAGTTATCAATGATTTGACCATTCAGTATAACCGTGCCAGACAGGCGGCGATTACACAAGAAATCACAGAAATTGTGGCAGGAGCTAGTGCTTTAGAATAGGCTCTAGTCCAGCTCGTATGAAAATGAACTTATACTCAATGAAAATCAAAAAGCAAACTAGGAAGCTAGCCGCAGGTTGCTCAAAGCACTGCTTTGAGGTTGTAGCTGAAACTGACGATGTCAGTAATCATATATACGGTAAGGCGACGCTGACGTGGTTTGAATTTGATTTTCGAAGAGTATTAGGACCTAGCTGAGCTAGGAACCGGTAGTATCTTATATAGAATAGGAGAAGTAGATGAGTTCAGGTAAAATTGCTCAGGTTATCGGTCCCGTTGTAGACGTCATGTTTGCAGCAGGTGAGAAACTACCAGAGATTAATAATGCACTTGTCGTCTACAAAAATGACGAAAGAAAAACAAAAATCGTCCTTGAAGTAGCCTTGGAGTTGGGAGATGGTATGGTTCGTACCATCGCTATGGAATCAACTGATGGCTTGACCCGTGGTTTGGAAGTATTGGACACAGGTCGTCCAATCTCAGTACCAGTTGGGAAAGAAACTCTAGGACGTGTCTTCAACGTTTTGGGAGATACCATTGACTTGGAAGCTCCTTTTGATGAAGATGCAGAGCGTCAGCCAATTCATAAAAAAGCACCAACTTTTGATGAATTGTCTACCTCTTCAGAAATTCTAGAAACTGGGATCAAGGTTATCGACCTTCTTGCCCCTTACCTTAAAGGTGGTAAGGTCGGACTCTTCGGTGGTGCCGGAGTTGGTAAGACCGTATTGATCCAAGAGTTGATTCACAACATTGCACAAGAACACGGTGGTATCTCAGTATTTACTGGTGTTGGGGAACGTACTCGTGAAGGGAATGACCTATACTGGGAAATGAAAGAATCAGGCGTTATCGAAAAAACAGCCATGGTATTTGGTCAGATGAATGAGCCACCAGGAGCACGTATGCGTGTTGCCCTTACTGGTTTGACAATCGCTGAATACTTCCGTGATGTAGAAGGTCAAGACGTTCTTCTCTTCATTGACAACATTTTCCGTTTCACACAAGCTGGTTCAGAAGTATCTGCCCTTTTGGGTCGTATGCCTTCAGCCGTTGGTTATCAACCAACCCTCGCAACAGAAATGGGTCAATTGCAAGAACGTATCACGTCAACTAAGAAGGGTTCTGTAACCTCTATCCAGGCTATCTATGTGCCAGCGGATGACTATACTGACCCAGCGCCAGCAACAGCCTTCGCTCACTTGGACTCAACAACTAACTTGGAACGTAAATTGCTTCAATTGGGGATTTACCCAGCCGTTGACCCACTTGCTTCCAGCTCACGTGCCTTGGCACCTGAAATTGTTGGAGAGGAGCACTACGCAGTTGCTGCTGAGGTTAAACGTGTCCTTCAACGTTACCATGAATTGCAAGATATCATTGCTATCCTTGGTATGGATGAACTTTCTGATGAAGAAAAGACCTTGGTTGCACGTGCCCGTCGTATCCAGTTCTTCTTGTCTCAGAACTTCAACGTTGCCGAACAATTTACTGGTCAACCTGGTTCTTATGTACCAGTAGCGGAAACAGTTCGTGGCTTTAAGGAAATCCTTGAAGGAAAACATGACCAGTTACCAGAAGATGCCTTCCGTGGTGTCGGTTCAATCGAAGATGTTATTGCTAAGGCAGAGAAAATGGGATTTTAAGAGGTGATCTATGGCTCAGTTAACCGTCCAGATCGTGACACCAGATGGCCTCGTCTATGATCACCATGCCAGCTTTGTATCGGTACGAACTCTGGATGGTGAGATGGGGATCTTGCCACGACATGAAAATATGATTGCGGTTCTAGCAGTTGATGAAGTAAAGGTTAAACGCATCGATGATGATACTCATGTGAACTGGATTGCAGTGAATGGAGGTGTCATTGAAATTGCAAATGATTTGATTACCATTGTTGCAGATTCAGCTGAGCGTGCTCGTGATATTGATGTTAGCCGTGCAGAACGCGCTAAACGTCGCGCTGAGCAAGAAATCGAAGAAGCACATGACAAGCATTTGATTGACCAAGAACGTCGTGCGAAGATTGCACTGCAACGTGCCATTAACCGTATTAATGTCGGAAATAGACTATAAGAAAAAAATGAACTTGAGTTACCAAGTTCATTTTTTATGTTTTCTTAAGGAGCAAAACTGATGCAGACTGCTTCTGGTACATGGAAGTCATTAGAAAGTTCTGCTAGACGTCCAGTTTCAGAATTGCGTTTAAAGACGGTTGCATTGTCAGAGTCTTGATGGACAGCAATGACAAATTCTTGGTCTGGTGTCAAATCAAAATCACGTGGAGTCTGACCATGTGTCGGAACGATTTCTAACAACTCTAAGCTACCGTCCGCAAGGATTGTATATACTGCGATAGAATCATGGCCACGGTTAGAAGCGTAGAGGTATTTACCATCTTTAGAGAGATGAATAGCAGCAGTACCATTAAAGCCTTCATAACCGTCTGGTAGAGTTGAAATGACTTGCATGCGTTCAAATTCGCCAACACCATCGTAGATTAGAACTTCAATAGTGCTATTGAGTTCACAAATGAGATAAGCAATTTTATAGTGGTTATGGAAAACGATATGACGAGAACCAGCTCCAGGAATACTATTGTAGGTATAGAGCTTAGATAATTTCCCTTCTTGATCAAGGTCATAAGTGATGACTTGGTCAGTACCCAAATCACAGGTCACTAGATAGTGGTCAGGTGTTAAATCTGTAAAGTGAACGTGGGGAGAAGCTTGATTTTCATGAGGACCATGACCGCTATGTTGAACAACGTCAGTTAATTCAAGACTGCCATCTTCTTTACGTTTATAAACCAGAACTTGTCCCTTGTGATAGTTAGCACCATATACTAGACCACGTTTCTCATCGACAGCCACATAACAGTGAGGTGCACCTTCAGCTACAACATGGTTTAGTAAAGTACCATCAGTTTGATAGGCAGCAATTCCCCCTTGTCCCTCTTTGCTACCGACAGTGTATAGGTGATTTTCTTGATCAAATGCAAGATAGGTAGGACTTGGTTCAGCAGCAAAGAGTTTAAGATTGGATAATTGCCCAGTTTCTGTATCAAAATCAGCTTGATAAATCCCTTGGGATAAACGACGTGTGTAGGTTCCAAAATAAATTGTTTCAATCATATCTATACCTCTAAATAAAGATGTTTCTATTATATCATAAATTAGGAGACCTGAAGAAAATAGATAAAAAAGTATGAAACTTCTAAGTATAAAATCAGTAAAATATAAGATGGATTTTTTAAAGTTTTCAATGGTTACTCCACACTTTTAAAACAGTTTATTCCTTGTAAAAATGGTATAATGAAAAGACAAAGGAAAGGAAGTAGATATGGAACAAAAAGAGAAACATTTTAATTTATCCTGGTTTTTTAAATGGTTTTTAGATAATAAGGCTGTTACAGTTTTTTTGGTAACCTTATTACTAGGTCTGAATATTTTTATTTTAAGTAAGATTAGTTTTTTATTTATCCCTGTCGTTGATTTTTTATCAGTGGTCATGTTGCCTGTTATTTTATCAGGATTGCTTTTTTATTTGTTAAATCCACTGGTAGATTTGATGGAGAAGTACAAGATAAATCGTGTCTTATCCATTAGTATTATCTTTGTCATTATTGGCATACTCTTGATTATTGGTCTGGCCGTTGCGATTCCAAATCTTCAACGTCAAGTGGTTATTTTTGCGCAAAATGTACCAAATTATCTCGAAGATGCTGACAGAGTTATTGATGATCTTGTAACCAAACGTCTACCAGATGACTTTAGACCTCAACTGGAACAGGTTCTAGCTCAATTCTCAACACAAGCAACTGCTTGGGCAAGTAATATTTCTTCAAAAGCTGTGAACTGGGTTAGTGCTCTTATTAGCGGAACTTCACAAGTCATTGTCGCTCTAATTATTATGCCGTTTATGCTCTTTTATCTCCTTAGAGACGGAAAAGGTTTAAGAGATCATGTCACTCAATTCTTACCAAATAAATTGAGAGAACCAGTAGGTAAGGTTCTATCAGAAGTAAACCAACAACTAGCTAACTACGTTAGAGGACAAATTACTGTTGCTGTTATCGTGGCGATTATGTTTATCATCTTCTTTAAAATTATTGGTTTGAGATATGCGGTGACCCTTGGTATTACTGCTGGGGTTTTAAATCTTATCCCTTATCTTGGAAGTTTCCTTGCCATGATACCAGCTCTGGTACTAGGCTTAATTGCTGGACCAGTTATGCTCTTGAAAGTTATTATTGTTTTTATCGTAGAGCAGACAATTGAAGGTCGATTTGTATCTCCATTGATTTTAGGTAGTCAACTCAATATTCATCCAATCACGATTCTATTTGTTCTGTTGACTTCTGGTTCTATGTTTGGTGTTTGGGGAGTCCTATTAGGAATTCCTGTCTATGCTTCAGCAAAAGTTGTTATTTCAGCGATTTTTGAATGGTATAAAAAAGTTAGTGGTCTGTATGAGTTAGAAGAGGAGGTCGAAGGTGAGCAATAGTCAAGAAATGCTTGAAGCTTTGGATCAGCAAGATTTAATAAGAGCTGATCATTATTTTCAAAAAGCATTGGTAGAAGACTCGGATGATCTTCTTCTGGAACTAGCTTATTATCTAGAAGGTATTGGTTTTTATCCTCAAGCTCGTCAAATTTATGAAAAACTTGCTCCAGTTTTTCCAGAGGTAAATCTGAATCTAGCTAGTATCTCAAGCGAAGACGGACAAATTGAAGAAGCGTTTGCCTATCTAGAAGAAATTCAACCCAATAGCGATTCTTATGTATCTGCGCTTGTTTTAAAGGCTGATTTCTATCAAATGGAAGGCTTGACGGATGTCGCTCGAGAGAAGCTCTTAGAAGCTCTTCATTACTCTGATGATCCGCTACTGACGTTCGGGTTAGCAGAGCTAGATAGTGAACTAGGAAACGATTTAGAAGCGATTAAAGGCTATGCTCAACTGGATAACCGTGACATATATGAACAGACAGGGATTTCGACTTATCAGCGGATTGGAACTGCCTATGCTCGACTTGGAAAGTTTGAATCAGCCATAGAGTTTTTAGAAAAAGCTTTAGAGTTAGAGTATGAAGATCAAACTGCTTTTGAATTAGCGAGTCTCTACTTTGACCAAGAGGAATATCAAAAGGCAGTTTTATATTTTAAACAGTTAGATACTATTTCTCCAGATTTTGAAGGTTATGAATATGGCTATAGCCAGGCTCTACATAAGGAACATCAAACTGAGCAAGCTTTACAGATAGCTCAACAAGGTTTGGAAAAAAATCCTTTCGAAACACGTTTGCTACTCCTGGCTTCACAATTATCTTACGAATTGCATCAACCTGAGCAAGCGGAAGCTTATCTTCTTCAAGCTCAAGAAGATGCAGAGGACCAAGAGGAAATCCTCTTGCGACTAGCAACCCTGTATCAGGAGCAAGAACGGTATGAGGATATTTTAGACCTAGAAGTTTATGAGCCAGAAAATCTCTTGACTAAGTGGATGATTGCACGGAGTTACCAAGAAACTGAAGATTTGGATTCTGCCTATGAATTTTATCAGGTGTTGGTTGCAGAACTCAAGGAAAACCCAGAGTTTTTAGAACAATACATTCATCTACTACGCGAGCTTGGAAAATTTGAAGAAGCAAAAGAGCAGATTCAACACTATCTCAAGTTGGTTCCCGATGACATACAGATGCAAGATTTGTATGAACGTTTATTATGATACTAAAATAGTCGTCTTAGCAGGCGACTATTTTTATAAAATGAAAGATTTAAAAATCTATAAATTCCAACATAAAAATGAATAGATACAGTATGAATTTTTAGTTATTTTTTGATATAATTGTTATAGTTAAATTGAAAAAATTCACTTAAAAAGTGAAACATAGAAAGATTTGAATTATGACACAAGTAAAAATCGTAACAGATTCTTCTGTTACCATTGAACCAGAAGTGGTCAAAGAATTAAATATTACCATCGTTCCGCTCTCTGTAATGATTGATAGTGTTCTTTATTCGGATGCTGATCTTGAAGAAGGGGAATTTCTTCGCTTGATGAAAGCGAGTAAAAATCTGCCTAAAACAAGTCAACCTCCAGTTGGACTCTTTGCTGAAATCTTTGATGAGTTGAGTAAAGACGGTAGTCAAATTTTAGCTATTCATATGTCTCATGCCTTATCAGGAACTGTCGAAGCAGCTCGTCAGGGTGCCAGCCTATCGACTGCTAAAGTAACTGTAGTAGATAGTTCTTTTACAGACCAAGCCCTGAAATTTCAAGTGGTTGAAGCAGCTAGATTGGCTCAAGAAGGGCAAGACATAGAAACAATTGTGGCTCATGTTGAAGAAGTCAAGAAAAATACAGAGCTCTACATCGGTGTTTCTACCTTGGAAAACCTTGTTAAAGGTGGACGTATTGGCCGTGTGACAGGTCTTCTAAGCTCTCTATTAAATATCCGTGTAGTTATGGAGATGAAGGATGACGAATTGCAACCAATTGTTAAAGGACGTGGAGCTAAGACCTTTAAGAAATGGTTGGATGAACTAGTTTCAAAATTGTCAGAACGTTCTGTTGCCGAAATTGGTATTTCCTATTCTGGAACTAGAGATTGGGCAGAAGAGATGAAAGAAATCCTACAACCATTCGTAGAAAAACCAATCTCTGTTTTAGAAACAGGGTCGATTATTCAGACCCATACAGGTGAAAATGCTTGGGCTATTTTGATCAGATATGAGCTCTAAAAAAATAAAGAAAATAGCAAGAAATAGCGTTTTTGACTTGACCTACAAGAGAATTTAGGATATGATTGTAATTGTTAATTAGAAATTATTTGGAGGAATTATTAACATGGCAAACAAACAAGATTTGATCGCTAAAGTAGCAGAAGCTACAGAATTGACTAAGAAAGATTCAGCAGCAGCAGTGGATGCTGTATTTGCAGCAGTAGCTGATTACCTTGCAGCTGGTGAAAAAGTTCAATTGATCGGTTTTGGTAATTTCGAAGTTCGTGAGCGTGCAGCACGTAAAGGTCGCAACCCACAAACTGGTAAAGAAATCACTATCGCAGCATCAAAAGTTCCAGCATTCAAAGCTGGTAAAGCTCTTAAAGACGCTGTTAAATAATGAATTTAGAAAAAGCCCATTGTATCAAGCTTTCTAGCTTGGTCGATAGGCTTTTTTTGTAGTTTTGGGGCAAAAAGGGGGCAGGAGAGAACAGTCTCTTTTATGCCAGTTATGAATTCTAAGCTATACCCATTGGTAAGATTGATGAAGCTGAGAAAGCTATCTCAAGTTAGACTTGCAAAGAAAAGATTTAGGCCACCATCCATACAATTGGCACTAAATGGATAGCAAACAAGGATGGTGAGAAGAGTTTCCTTTCAAGCACTGAGCCCTTTATAGAATTTCTTGACAGAGTTATTGAAAGGGTTTACAATTATATAAAAGAAGTTAGGAGGAAAGGAAGATGATTATTTCAACTACGGGAATTGAAGGCAAGAAAATCCTAGCCTACAAAGGAATCGTCTTTGGTGAAGTGGTTGCTGGCGTTAATATGTTCAAAGATATGGCTGCTGGCTTCCGTAATGTTTTTGGAGGACGAGCTAGTAGTTATGAAGGCGAGTTGACTCAAGCAAGAGAAGAAGCTCTAGCAGAAATGATGGAGCGTGCAAGTGAACGAGGAGCAAATGCTATTATAGGTATAAAAATGGACTATGAAACTTTAGGTGCTGAAAATGGTATGCTGATGGTAACTTGTAGTGGTACAGCAGTTGTGGTTGACTTCTAATTTGAAGAAACAAAAAAAGAACAGTCGGAACTGTTCTTTTTGTAATTATTTGAGACCGTATTTTTTGTTGAAACGATCCACGCGTCCATCTGCTTGAGTGAACTTTTGACGTCCAGTGTAGAATGGGTGTGAGTCTGATGAAATTTCCACACGGATCAATGGGTAAGTTTCGCCTTCGAACTCAACAGTTTCGTTAGAGCGTTTTGTTGAACCGCTAAGGAATTGGTAACCAGTAGTTGTGTCCATGAAGACAACTGGGCGATATTCTGGATGGATATCTTTTTTCATTTTGCAATATTTCCTTTCTGCCATGGTCTCTTTGCGAGCCATAGATTGTTACCATACTAGTCTATCAGATTCTGATAAGTTTGGCAAGCTTTTTATCTATTTTTTCAGTAAGTTTTTTAATTTTTGATAGATAACTTCATTTTCCTCTAGGCTATAGGAGTTAGCACCACTTGCAAGTGGGTGACCTCCACCATCATGTTCTTTTGCAACACCATTGATAGGAACGAATTTACTGCGAAGTCGAACGCGATAGTGGCCATCTGCTTGTTCCACAAATATTACCCAAAGATTAACTGTATCGATACGGCCTGGAGCTCCAACAATGGCTGCTGTTTCTGCATCTGTTACCTGATATGTTTTTAGAATTTCTTGAGTCAGTAAGACACGTGCGACACCATTTTCATCAACTTCTAGGTGATCATAGACATAACCTTGAAGTTTAGCAATTTTAAAGCTCATAGTGTCCATTTTACGTGTTAATTCAGCATAGTCAAAGTTATGTTCTCTAAGTTGACTTGCTATACGAAGAGTACGTGCAGAAGTTGATGGATAAAGGAAACGGCCTGTATCACCAATAATTCCAGCACAGAGCATTTTAGCAGCGTAGTCGGATAATTCTAGGTTAGTTGCTTCAGCAAAGAGAGCAATCATCTCACTGGCACTGCTAGAGTTGGTATCTACCCAAACAAGATCTCCATAGACTTCGTCATTTGGATGGTGATCAATTTTAATAATGATTTCAGCATTAGTATAACGTTTATCATCGATACGAGCGGTATTTGCTGTATCACATATGATAGAAAGCGCACCTTGATAATCCTTGTCTTCTACCTGATCCATCTTTGTAAGCCATGTTAGGGTTGGCTCATCATAACCAACTACCTTGATTTTTTTTTCTGGGAAATGGTGTTCCAGAAGTGCTTTGAGTCCAACCTGACTTCCTAAGGCATCAGGATCTGGTTTCATGTGACGGTGAATGATGATGGTATCGTATGCTTTAATTTTTTCTAAAATTTGATGGCAAATTTCCATAAGTGACCTCAATTCTTTCTTATTTCATTGTAGCACAAGAGTTTTTATTTTTAAAATGAAAAAGATGTGATATAATGGAGAAAGATAAATTGAGGAGGACGATATGGCATTAGCAAAAATTGTATTTGCCAGTATGACCGGTAATACCGAAGAAATTGCAGATATTGTAGCAGATAAATTGCGTGAGTTGGGCTTAGAGGTGGATGTTGATGAGTGTACAACTGTTGACGCATCTGATTTTCTTGAAGCAGATATCGCAATCGTTGCAACCTACACATACGGTGATGGAGAGTTACCAGATGAGATGATGGACTTCTACGAAGACCTAGCAGATCTTAATTTGAGTGGTAAAATCTACGGTGTGGTAGGATCAGGCGATACTTTCTACGATGAGTTCTGCAAAGCTGTTGATGACTTTGATCGTGTATTTGTGGCATCAGGAGCTGAAAAGGGATCAGAGTGCGTAAAAGTGGATCTCTCTGCAGAAGAAGAAGATATTGAACGCTTGGAACAATTTGCAGAAGAATTGGCTGCTAAAGTAGGATAAAGATCTGACTGTGCTGGCTAAACAAGGTTGGTGCAGTCTTTTTCATTTCTTAGCAGTTTCTTTTTTGCGCCACTTTGAAGAAGACTTTTGTATAAAACCATGAAATAAAAAAGGAGACGAGATGGATTTGGAAGTTATTCGTCAACAGATAGATCAAGTTGACCAAGAATTAGTTGGCCTTTTAGAAAAACGTATGACCTTAGTAGATCAGGTGGTGACCTTTAAAAAAACTTCAGGAAAGCCAGTCTTTGATAGTAAAAGAGAGGGCATAATATTTGAGAAAGTAAGAAATCGTGTAGAGGATAAGCAGTATCAGGAGACGATAGTTGCGACTTTTTCGGATATTCTCAAACGTTCGCGCGATTATCAGGGTAAAAATATCAAATGAAAAAAGAACAATTCTATCCGTTAGGAATTTTTCTAGCTGCCATGTTGGGTGGGCTTGTCCGATATCTGATTTCTATATGGTTGCCAGCCAGCCCAGATTTTCCATGGGGGACTCTTTTCGCTAACTATCTAGGAATTTTCTGCTTAGTTTATCTTGTCAAAGGTTATTTGGTTTATAAGGGAAGCAGTAAAGGTGTCATTTTAGCGCTTGGAACTGGCTTTTGTGGCGGGCTGACCACTTTTTCTAGCCTCATGTTAGATGGCGTAAAATTACTGGATACAGGTTCTTACCTAAGTCTAGCAATCTATCTAGTTTTGAGCATTGGTGGAGGGCTTTTATTGGCTTATTGTTTAGGGAGGAAGAAATGGTAATCATTTATCTAGCACTTGCTTGTGGAGTCGGCGCACTTGTCCGTTATTTCCTTTCTAGCCTCAATCAAGAGAGGGTTTTACCACTAGGAACACTTCTTGCAAATCTTTTAGGTTGTTTTTTAATTGGTTTATTCTATAATTATGTGGAAGATAAAGGGCTCTATGCTATTCTTGCTACAGGTTTTTGTGGAGGTCTAACCACTTTTTCAACCTTAAATGATGAACTCCAGAGACTGTTGAGCGATAGGAAAGTATTTTTCAGCTATTATTTCTTAACTTACTTCGGTGGTTTGGTAGCGATTTTTTTAGGAATTTTGCTATAAATTTCTTTACTTCTTCTGGGAAATTTGGTAAACTGTATATTGTGTGTAATGGACGCACAAAAATACAGTTTATCCGCTGAGGAAGTTTCCTCAAGATTGACAAAGATAGGAGAATAAAATGAATCCATTAATCCAAAGCTTGACAGAAGGTCAACTTCGTACTGATATCCCATCATTCCGTCCTGGTGACACTGTTCGTGTACACGCGAAAGTTGTCGAAGGTAACCGTGAACGTATCCAGATTTTTGAAGGTGTTGTTATTGCACGTAAAGGTGCTGGCATCTCTGAAAACTACACAGTTCGTAAAATCTCTAACGGTGTAGGTGTTGAGCGTATCTTCCCAATCCACACTCCACGTGTTGAAAAGATCGAAGTTGTTCGTTACGGTAAAGTACGTCGTGCGAAATTGTACTACTTGCGTGCTCTTCAAGGTAAAGCAGCTCGTATCAAAGAAATCCGTCGTTAATTCGACTAAAAAACTCTGCTCATTCGGCAGAGTTTTTCTCTAGCTCCCTTAGTTCAATGGATATAACAACTCCCTCCTAAGGAGTAGTTGCAGGTTCGATTCCTGCAGGGGGCATTTTTAGTAATGTAAAGAAAGACAAAGAAAATTCAAAATGTTTATTTAAAGGCAATTATCACAAGTTCATTTTTAAAAATAATTTAGTATTTTTTATTTTTTTGACCAAATCATGACCAAATTTTGACCAAAAAATATATTTTGGTCAATGATTATAGAATAAAGTAGATCAGGAAGCTGGTCTATTTTATTATTTATTCGTATTGAATTACAGTACTAAAGGTGATACAATGACTATACTTAAAACAATGTGTAGATGAATACAATCTGTAATATTGATAAATTTGAAAATTTCAATAAATAAATTTAAGAACTAGTAAGGAAAGGAGTCGAAAGTCAGAATTAGCTTTTGAACAGGGAATTATAGAAGAAATTTATGTAATGAGAATTACTGAACGTTAATGAAATTGGTGTATATTATGAAAAAATTATCTTTAATTCTAGCGTCTTTAATTACAGCACTGCTATTTTTGATAGGATCTGTTCGAGCAGATATTGTTATTCCAGATAGACCTTCTAATGGTATTTATGATCCAAATCATTATTTATCAAGTGTTGTTTCAGATAGACTAAGAGAATTAAATAGTAAATCTGATACTCAGATTGCTATTTATATAGTTGATAGCTTGGAAGGTGAATCTTTAGAAAAGTCAGCAAATACGATTGCCAGATCATGGAAAATTGGCTATTCGGATTCAAATAAGGGTGCATTATTGTTGATTGCTATAAAAGATAGAAAGTTTCGTATTGAAACTTCTAATCACTTGGCTGCTACGTTGACCGATGCAAAGACTAAGAAAATATTAGATGCCTCTCGTGATAAGATGCGAGCCAAAGACTATGACGGAGCTGTTATTGATATTATAGAAAGTATTTCGTCTCATGAATATAGTATAAGCACGGTTCCTATAGAAAAGAATAATCCTTTACTAGGATTCGTTAAAAAAGCATGGCGAAAAGTAGAAAGTGGTATTATATGGGTGGGAATCATCTCTATCGTTACTTTATTAATTTCGGCTTTTGTTTATTTATCAGATTTTTTTATGTATGGAACTTCTTCAAATAGAAAAAGAAAATCTAATAAAATGTATGAAGGTTCTGATAAATTGTATCCTTATGATACTGCTTTTTTAAATGATGGATCCTGGTCTCAAAAAGAATTCCCCAATTGTCAAGTCAAGTGCAACAAAGTTGTTCCTCTGATTAAGCGAGTATCTTTCAAGCTGTTTGAGCTGAC
>NZ_JAHZPU010000088.1 GCF_019929575.1 Streptococcus infantis | reverse complement strand
ATGGCGATCTGCCCGGCAGGCCCGCCGAAGCTGATGAAGCCGAGCTTCAGCCAGAAGCGAATTGCCTGCCAGAAGGGGACGGAAGCGACGACGGAAGGGCTGTCACTCTGCGGAAGAACGACCGTTTTGCTCATGATTACCAGACCTCATTTCACAGGACTTCAGTAAGCCGTCGAACAGCGAGCAGGCTGCCGCCAGCAGTTGGTCATCGTCCGTAATGGTTTCCCGCAGCCCTGCCAGAATGCTTTCCACCCCCGCCGCCTCCGGGGTCGGTTCCCCACCGACGTCCAGGAAGTGGATCAGCCGCCCCAGGGCGTCGGGGATCGCGGCCTCCAGAGCAAAGCGCCGGACCAGAACTTCGAAGGTCACCCGCGTGCCGACGTGGCTGAACGGCGCCCCGTCAAAATCAAAACCGACCGCCGTCGCCGGACAGGTCTCGGGCGCGGCCAGCCACAGGAACCGCGCCTCGTCGTCAATAAAGCGCCGGATAAGCCAGGCGCTGGCCAGACGATCGACCCACGGGCGTCGGCGGGTGGCCCA
>NZ_JAHZPU010000087.1 GCF_019929575.1 Streptococcus infantis | reverse complement strand
CAGCGCCCACGGCAGATAGGGACCGAACTGTCTCACGACGTTCTAAACCCAGCTCGCGTACCACTTTAAATGGCGAACAGCCATACCCTTGGGACCTACTTCAGCCCCAGGATGTGATGAGCCGACATCGAGGTGCCAAACACCGCCGTCGATATGAACTCTTGGGCGGTATCAGCCTGTTATCCCCGGAGTACCTTTTATCCGTTGAGCGATGGCCCTTCCATTCAGAACCACCGGATCACTATGACCTGCTTTCGCACCTGCTCGCGCCGTCACGCTCGCAGTCAAGCTAGCTTATGCCATTGCACTAACCTCCTGATGTCCGACCAGGATTAGCTAACCTTCGTGCTCCTCCGTTACGCTTTGGGAGGAGACCGCCCCAGTCAAACTATCTCATAAATATTGTTTAAAAATTTGTTATAAAATTTCTATAAGAATTTATATATAAATAAAATGGTATTTCATTTTTAACTAAATTATTTCCAAGAAAATAATATTATTGTTTCCCATTTATACTATGTTAAATATATATATTTTCAT
>NZ_JAHZPU010000086.1 GCF_019929575.1 Streptococcus infantis | reverse complement strand
TCCCTTACGATGGGGATAGTGCAGTAACCATCGCCCTCCAGCATTTCCAGAAACCTCTGCCGTCGGTCATAGCTGAAAATCCATCTGTGCCTCAGGCTTTAGAGAATGTCGTTATCAAGGCAACTGCCAAGAAATTAACAGATCGCTACAAATCAGTGGCTGAGATGTATGTGGATTTGTCTAGCAGCTTATCTTACAATCGTCGCAATGAACCAAAGTTAGTCTTTGACGATGTGACGAAGGCGGACACCAAGACTCTTCCTAAAGCTCCACACAGCACCTTGACTTCTATTCCTAAAGCTTCGGTGAAAGAAGAACCTCCTCAAGTAAAAAAAGCGACTCCGCAGGTCGAAGAGCAAGAGCCTACGCCAAAATTAAAGAAAAAGCGGAAGTTTAAAGCTCGATATTTGATTATTTTGGCAAGTGTTCTATTAGTAGCTGCTTCTTTAATCTGGATTTTCTCTAGAACACCGGCAACAATTTCCATTCCGAATGTGGCTGGGCAAACTGTTGCTGAAGCTAAAGAGGCTCTTAAAAAAGCT
>NZ_JAHZPU010000085.1 GCF_019929575.1 Streptococcus infantis | reverse complement strand
CAACCAGACAACAAACCATCCTTAACAGCCATCGTTAAAAACGGTGAAGATGGACAAACACCAAAAGTCAAAGCAGAGCGAGATGAAGCGAAGAAACAAACTACATTAACCTTCTACATTGACAAAGATGGCGACGGAAACTACACAGAAGGAACAGACACACTTGTTCAAACAACAGTAGTTAAAGATGGACAAGATGGAGCAAAAGGTGCGGATGGAGCATCTGGTCGTGATGGTAAAGAAGTATTAAACGGAAAAGTAGATCCAAAAGCTACAGACGGCAAAGATGGAGATAGCTTCGTTAATACTGAAACAGGCGATGTCTTCGTTAAGAAGAACAATGCATGGGAACCAGCAGGCAACATCAAAGGTCCAAAAGGTGACAAGGGTGAAAACGGAAAAGACGGCTTCACACCAGAAGTAACCGTAACAGATAACAATAACGGAACACACACCATCACCATCACCCAACCAGACAACAAACCATCCTTAACAACCATCGTTAAAAACGGTGAAGATGGACAAACACCAAAAGTCAAAGCAGA
>NZ_JAHZPU010000084.1 GCF_019929575.1 Streptococcus infantis | reverse complement strand
AAACCACGCTGCTGGTCACCCATCAGCTTGAGGGGCTGGTCGACGGGGACGACGTCTGGGTGATGTAGGACGGACAGATTATCGAACAAGGCGACTACGCCACGCTGGCCCGTGCTGGTGGGGTCTTCTCGGCGCTGCTGGCCCATCGTCAGGAGGAGATTTAAATGCGCGCACTTTTACCCTATCTGGCGCTCTATAAACGCCATAAATGGATGCTGCTGCTTGGCGTCGTGCTGGCCATTGTGACCCTGCTGGCCAGCATCGGCCTGCTGACGCTCTCCGGCTGGTTCCTCTCCGCTTCAGCGGTGGTGGGCGTCGCCGGGATCTACAGTTTTAACTATATGCTGCCTGCCGCGGGCGTTCGCGGCGCGGCAATTATCCGTACCGCCGGGCGCTACTTTGAGCGCCTGGTCAGCCACGACGCTACCTTTCGCGTGCTGCAGCACCTGCGCGTTTTCACCTTCAGCAAACTGCTTCCCCTCTCTCCGGCGGGGCTGGCGCGCTTTCGCCAGGGTGAGCTGCTCAACCGGGTGGTAGCCGACGTTGAC
>NZ_JAHZPU010000083.1 GCF_019929575.1 Streptococcus infantis | reverse complement strand
CCGAAGCTATCTTGAGCTATGGTTACCGATGCTGGAGACCAACAATCGCAGCTATCTGACGGTGGCCATTGGCTGTACCGGCGGTAAACATCGTTCGGTTTATATTGCTGAACAACTGGCTGACTACTTCCGCTCGCGCGGCAAGAACGTGCAGTCTCGTCATCGGACGCTGGAAAAACGTAAATCATGACCGTAAAGCAGACCGTTGAAATCACCAATAAGCTGGGCATGCACGCCCGCCCGGCGATGAAGCTGTTCGAACTGATGCAGAATTTCGATGCCGAAGTACTGCTGCGCAACGATGAAGGCACGGAGGCGGAAGCCAACAGCGTGATTGCCCTGCTGATGCTGGACTCGGCGAAAGGGCGACAGATAGAGGTGGAGGCCAGCGGTCCGCAGGAAGTTGAAGCCCTCGCCGCGGTGATTGCCCTGTTTAACGCTGGCTTTGACGAAGACTAAACGTGACGCTTCCCGGCGGCGGACGACTGGCGACTGTACCAGCCCCGGCGCCGGAGTAACCCGCTAATAGAGCTTATGCTCGCGCATGAACCCTTCCCCGCCCAGCTGTCGCATCTGGCGTAAG
>NZ_JAHZPU010000082.1 GCF_019929575.1 Streptococcus infantis | reverse complement strand
AAGAGCCGGATTTGATGATGCTGGCGAGTAACCTGATAGCATGGACACGGAATTTTCTTAAAATGGGCGGAATGGAAAATGCCTTTTTCTTCCTTCTGCCTTTTTGCTTTTCCGCAAAATCAATAACATCGCCCATTTTTATACTCTCCGGTTATATCTTTAGATCATCAAGTGATAAACCACTATCAAGCAGCTCTTTGAGCCATGTTGGTCGGCGGCCAGTCCCGGACCAGGTATTTTCTGCGTTCCTGGGGTCGCGGTATTTTACTTGTCTATGTTCTCTGGGGTTGGCAACGCCCTGCATTTTCATGGCTTCCAGGCTAATGCCAGCGTCCAATTTTGCAGTTAGCCAGGCCGGGCGCTTCCCTATACCAGTCCACGTATTAAAAGGGTTATCCGGGTCACGATACATGGGTTCACCTTTGGGGCGTTTTTCTGATTTCAGGGGAACCAGCATTACCTTCCTTCCTTCAGAGGTTTTCTTTTCGTTTCTTCTTGACACGATCTCATTAGCCCTTATCATAAACATAAGTCGTCGAAATTACAATTACGCGGTGAAACGTAAATGAGTAAACATCCAAAACTTCT
>NZ_JAHZPU010000081.1 GCF_019929575.1 Streptococcus infantis | reverse complement strand
CCGTTCTCTACCGTAAACATTACGACCGCCAGTCCGATGCCTGGGTCATGCGCCTTGCCTGACACCAATGAACCCGTCGCCTGAGACGGGTTATTTATTTCCCCGTCCCGCCGTCATCCCCTACACTAAATAGTATGTGAACCCGAGCATGAGGCCAGGATGTTTGCCTTAGTGTTGTTTATTTGCTATCTGGATGGCGGCTGCGAGGACATTGTGGTTGACGTCTACCGCGAGGAAACGCAGTGCTTAGTGGCGATGGAGGATCAGCGGATCCGCCACGGTGGCTGCGACCCGATAGAAGATTGTATTGATGGCTTCTAGCAACCCGCCAGCGAATACAGCGACTTTTAGCCTGCCGACTGCAGCGCCACCAGCGTCAGCGTCCCACCAAACACAGCGCCCGTATCAATATAGTGTTGATTATCGTGGTCATAACGCGCCTGAAGCGGCGTATGGCCAAACCAGAAATGGTCTGCGCCGGCAATAGCGCCATGGCGCCCCGCCAGGTGTTCACTCAGACGATGGCGGCTCCATAGTACCCGTTGGGGATCCACCGGCTGCTGCCAGCGATAGACCGGCGCCGGGTAATCGGCGTGGGCGATCACAT
>NZ_JAHZPU010000080.1 GCF_019929575.1 Streptococcus infantis | reverse complement strand
CTCAAGGTGGATCTACCTCTGGTAGTTCGGCCTCTTATAATCCAAATCCAAATTATTCTTTAATAAATAATCGGGTGGAGAAATACTCAGATAAGATAGGGACTGGTGATGATGCAAAAAGTAGTGTTGTTTGGTTTGTCATAACATTTACATTGACTATGTATGCATGTTTAATATCTGCACTTGTTATTGTTGATATCTTTAACAATAAAGGTGTCAATATTCTTAATAATATAAAAGAATCATGGGCTGTTTTTACGCCAATAATAACATTATCCCTAGGTTATATGTTTGGTAGGGTTGAGGCATCGCATGCGGCCAACAAAGAAAGTGTAAAACCCATCAACAAGGATTAATTATTTCTTATTTTTTGAGAGAAGGATAGGAATATGTTCATTCATGAACTTGATGGCTTGCTTTATCGTTAGGGGGAGGTAAGACATGCAAGGATCCTCTTGAGATCCTTTTTTTCTGCGCGTAATCTCATTCCCTGTAAACGAAAAAACCGCCTTGGAAGGCGGTTTTTCGAAGGTTAAAAGAGTTGGCGCTCTTTTAACCGAGGTAACTGGCTTGGAGGAGCTCAGTCACCAAAACTTGTTTTTTCAGTTTAGCCTTAACAGG
>NZ_JAHZPU010000079.1 GCF_019929575.1 Streptococcus infantis | reverse complement strand
CAAAGCGTAACGGCCAGAAGGATTTTAGCCATGATCACAAAGCCCGCACCGAGGCCGCCCAGCACAACGGTAGCAATCATCATAATGCCGCCAATGGCATACGCGGCCAGGCCGCTCGATGAAAACACGTCTGCGGCTTCCCATGCGGTGTTGACGATCTTGATACCTTTTTCAATACCGCTATCAATAATCGCCGGTACGCCACTTGCACCGACTTTATTAGGGGCAGACAGTATCCCAGCAAAATCATCCGGCAGGTGAAGCGCCACGTTGACCAGTTCCTGTTGATACCAGCCGCCCGCCGTTGCAAAGCTCAGGATAAGGGCTATGGAAAGATACTCTTTAATCAGCGAACTCAGGCTGTCGCCCGCCCCCGGATTAAACGCTGAGTACATCCCCTGAACCATCAGCTTGATTGTCAGACAGGTGGCAATCAGAGGCGTTACATCAGAGATAATGGTGGCAACATTGGCGCTCACCATTGACGTAATCGCCCCGTCTACTTTTGCGAAAATGTCTGCGACTAGGGTGAATGCCATATTTCCTCCTTACTCCTAAATTTTCGGTGAAGTGATTTCGCCGTCTTTATTTCCGAATACAAACAGCTGACGCTCGGCCTCGCGCACGCGTT
>NZ_JAHZPU010000008.1 GCF_019929575.1 Streptococcus infantis | reverse complement strand
TTTCTAGTAAATGTGTTGCAACTCTACTATACAGGATTTATTCCTTTTTGTGTTTACACAACTTATTGTACACTGCCAATATTTCTAAATCTGTTTGGTTGATAAATATTGTTGATGATGAGATATTTCTAACATTAATGATTTTAACTTTTTCACTTCCACTGGAAGTTTTTTCATAGTTAATACCATTTTTAAATTGTGCCAATTCCCCCAACTTCTCCACTCCCCACCCCTCTGGGATTTCGCGTTTAAGTTCTGGGTTATAGACCATCTTTCCGCCTGATGATTTGTAGGGTTTGCCATTCTGGTCTGGGAAATCAAACTGCACAAACCAGTAATCATAGAGGGTCTTAGCCATGGCTTCCAACTCTTGGTTGATTTGGTTGTTGATTCTCAGTTTTTTATCAATTGATTTTAAAACAGAAATCAATTTTCTTTGATTATCTAATGATGGTAATGTTATTTTTACAGTTTTTAAAAAATCTATAGTTAAAGCTTTTTGTACCGCCCCAATGTTGTTATATTTGATTGTTTTTTGAAACAAATCAGATTTTAAAAAGTAGTATAAGTAATCTATATCAATTATTTCAAAATTAATATTTCTTAACCAAATTAAATTACCATCTTTAAAATAAAAATTCGGGTCCTTTACAACCAAAATCTCACCTATCGTCCCTACAGCTGTAATAAGTACATCATTTTCTTGAGGAACCGGAAATTTTGATTTTATTTCAGAGTACTTTTCTGAAGAAATAAATAATTGTTCAGAAATGTTTTTACCACTTGAAAGTTCAATTACTTCTTTACTTCTATAAAAAGGTATTCCTTGCTGAACATAATCAGATAAATGTACCCTTTTACTTGAACCAACGATACACAGTTGATCTAAAGTATAGGTTTTAAACTCACTCATACTTCAACCCCTTCATTTGCTCTTCTATCTCCTGCTCCAAGGCATGCGATTGCTGGAAGAGGTCTGAAAGTTTACTTTGAAAGGCGGTCATCTTGGCTTCAAACTCTTCTGCTGTGATATCTACATAGTCGATTTTGATGTCAAAGTACTGACCTGCACTGAGAGAGTAGTTTTTCTCCTTGATATCCTCATAAGAGACGGTAACAGAAAAGTCCTCGACGGCTTCTTTCTTGATAAAGGTCTCGACGATCTTCTGCTCTTCCTCAGGAGACAGGACAGTCTTTTGGTTCTTGCCTTCCTTAACCTTGGTTCCGAGGTTTGAGGCATCGATGAGAACGACATCCCCCTTATTTTTCTTATCGATAAAGAGGATGGAGACGTTGGTACCTGTCGTCGCAAAGATATTAGACGGCATAGAGACGACACCTGCCAGCATTTGATTATCCACCAAGTATTGACGGATGGTCTTGTCAATCCCTGACTGGGCAGTGATAAATCCTGTCGGCAAGACAACGGCTGCTTGGCCATCTGACTTCAAGGAATAGATGATATGCTGAACAAAGAGCTCATAGATCGCCATCTTATCCTTAGACTTGGCTGGAACCTTGGGCACTCCTGCAAAGAAACGCTCACTGGCTTCTGGAAAACTTTCCACTCGGTCACGCCACTCTGAAAAGTCCAGCTTGAAAGGAGGATTCGACACGATATAGTCCATCTTTTCAGGATGGCGATTAGCAGTAATGGTATTTCCCTGTACGATATTATGAATGGAATGCTGTAGTCCATTCAAAATCAGATTGAGACGGAGGAGATTGGATGATTTTTGTGAGATATCCTGACTGTAAACAGTGGTCTTATCGACACCAATACGACTAGCCAGGTTCATCAGCAAAGTTCCAGAACCAGCAGAAGGGTCATAGATGCGCACGTTTGATGGTTGTTCATTCCCCACAAGGATATCAGCGATAATCTTAGCCACAGAGTGAGGCGTGTAGTACTCAGCGTACTTACCACCACCGTCTTTGTTGTAGTCCTTGATCATATACTCAAAGAGAGTAGAGAAAAAGTCGAAGCCTTGTGAAAAAATGGTCTCATCAAACTTGACGCGTGCAAGGAGATTGATGATGGCTTTTGCGACCTCGTTTCGCTTACTGCTATCTGAGATAGTATCCGTAATCAGACGCTCATCAAAGAGACGAATAGCCGTATCCCCGTCTGTATGTACAGAGAAGATATCGTTATTATCAATAGCGATTTGGTTGAGGGTATTTTCAAAAATTTCGTAAAAAGTCGCCTCATTTTGCTTGCGGTGGAGGGTTTCGATCAACTGATCTGGCTTGAGCCAAGCTGTGCTGGTACCGATATCCTCCAAGAGCCAGTCGTAGTCTTCCTCACTCATAGCCAACAAATTTTCATAGGTATTGGACTCATCTAGGACCTTGGCTTGATACAAAAACTTGTCATTTAAAAATTTGTAGAGGAAGGACTGGGTGAGGAGTTTGTACTCACCCGCTTCTCCTCCTAGTCCCGCGTGGGTAAAGACAGCTTTCAAATCATCTACCAAGCCTTGGACTTGGACTTTGTATGTTTCATTCATTAGTGTTGGTATTCCTCTTCATATCCTTCAAATAGTGACTCGACGATATAATTAAAATCCTCTCTTGTCAAACTACTTGCAGATTGGTTGGTTTTCATTTCAATCCGAGCTTCTTCTCGAATCATCTTCTTAAGAAAGTCCTCGTTATCGAGTACTCCTTGGTTTTGACCGATTTTACGGTCTAGTCTGACTTTAGAACCCTTAATGACATGGTAAATAGCAGGAAACTCACTAACCATAGTCGAGTTGGTCACGTGCTTGTAGGAACGAGCTGCCATCTCATCTCCATTAAAGTTCATAGCTAGGCGTCTCATACGAGTATGATAGTCCTCCACGGACTTAAAAAGTTCTTCATAGTCTTTTTGAGTTTCCTTGATATTCTCCATGGTAAAGCCTTCTTGGCCATGGATCAGGTGTTTTTTCATGATGCGCTGGAATTCTTCGTAGAGAGAGACCCACTCAGGATCCTTTTCATCACGCTGGTTCTTAATACCACTTGCAACTCGACGTTTCAAATCTTCCAAGTCATTGGCTGCTAGACGAAGCTCTTCCTCTGCAATCTTGACAAAGCTAAAGCTAGTCTCAGACATGGCAAGATTTAAGAGAGTCCGACTAGAGAAGTCATCTGGTTTATCTATCAGAGACAGTGTCAGCATCCGTCTAGAGAGGACATTGAGCAGGGTTGCAATCTGAGCAATGTCAATCTGCTGGAGCAGGTGGTCGTAGCCGAGGAGACGGGCGATATTGTAGTACTGCTTGATAGACTCCAAGGCCTTACGAAGATCGATTAACTGCTTCTTATCCTTGATATCATTGATGGCTTGGGAGAAGTATTCTAGATTGTCCGTTGGATAGTCGATGAGGATATGCTCGGTCTTGCTCAACTCTTGAGAAATTTCATCTGCTGACACAAAGAGAGAGCCAAAAACATCCTCGCCGTTTTCTCCTGTTAGCGCCGTATCATACTCTTGATTGAGTTCTTCCAGATAGGCACGATTGGTCTTGTCAAACTCCTTGGAAATATCCGCAAAGTCAATGACATAGCCAAAGAGGTAGTCCTTGTAAGGACGATTGACACGGGTTAGAGTCTGTAAAAGATTGTGAGCCTTGATCTTGCGCCCTAGATAGAGGCGCTTGAGCCGAGGTGCATCAAATCCTGTCAGGAGCATAGAGTAGACGATGATAAGGTCAATTTTACCTTCCTTGTATGCATCTACCTTGTCCTTCTTCTCTTCCTTGTCACCCTCATCGTGAAGGATAAGAGCCGAAGTCAACTTGGTTGAACCAGCTTGACGTCGTTCTTTTAATTGCTTTTCAAGCTCACGCGCCTGCTTGGACGAGTCACAGACAATCATGCCACCGATGGTCTGATCATCAAAGATCAGATTACGAGCACGATTAAAGTCTTCAATGATAAAGTCCAACATAGGCTCTACGTAATGTGGATGGGCAAAGATATCTTCCTTGGACAGGTCGCCACGTTGGATTTCTTCGTTGATGGTTCTGAGATTGTCCTTATAGGAGGTCTCGATATCTTCTCGCATCAGGCGTAGGGTAAAGCCGTCATCGATAGACTGGTTGTAATAGTATTTGTGGATATAATCCCCAAAGATATCACGTGTGGTCGCATGACTTTCCTTGGTCTTCCCATCTTTCTTATAGGTGATGAGGGGGGTTCCAGTCAAGGCAATCTTAATGGCCTTGGTATCTGCTTGATAGAGATTTGGCAGGTAGGAACCTCGTTCATTGTAAGAACGGTGGGCTTCATCGATAAAATAGATATTTTGACGATTGAGATCATAGCCAGAGCGATCTGTCAGATCTGAATCATCCTTAAACTTCTGGATATTGACCACAGCGACATCATAACCGTCTTGTTTTTGATTGAGTTCTTGTGGGTTATTGATGCGCTTAACCTTGAGTCCTCGTTTGGTGAATTCCTTAAAGGCCTGGTCTGCCAAGTCCAAACGATCGACGACAAAGTAAAACTGAGGAACGATTCCCTCTTTTGAGAAATAGTTGGTTAGATAGCGAATATTGAAGAAGGCCAAGGCAGTCTTACCTGAACCTTGGGTATGCCAGATAACCCCTTTCTTGACACCTTTTGCGATTGTTTCTTCGATAGCACGTGTCGCAAAATACTGAGGATAGCGCATGACGTGCTTCTGCAGTTGCATCTGACCGTCCTTGCTTTCTTCTTCTACATAGACCAGACCAAAACGAAGCATAAAGAGCAAGCGTTCCTTCTGGTACAAAGAAGACAGAAAGGCATTGCAAGGTGTATCAGGGTTTAGGTTTGTTGTAAACTCTGGCTGAGATTTGAGGGCAAAGCGCTTCATGTCTTCTAGGACAAAGTCGATTTGGTCCTCGGTTAGAGGGGAAAGGGAATGAAGGTAATCTTCTATCCTTTCTTCCTTGAAAGCATTAAATTTGGTTTTTGAATAGGCGTTTGAACCGTAATAAGAACCCTGTTTTTGCTGACCTTGTCCACTGATATACGCTAAGTTATCAGATAAGGATATCAACTGTGTGATATTGTTAAAACGACGGAACTTACGGTTTTCAAAACGGTATCTGGTTCTGTCCTGCTCTGACTGAATTCCAGTCTTACCATCACGAATCGCATTGGGCTGTTTCACTTCGATATAAGAAAGAGGCAGACCATTGACAAAAATAACGATATCCGGACGAAATTCATCCTGACCATTTTGACAAGTAACTTCAAGGGCTAGATGGAATGTGTTGGCTTCAGGATTCTCCCAGTCAATATTAATGGCATCTTCCTGACCTTGCAGACGTTTAAAGAAAGAACGCCCCAAATCGTTTTGATCTAGTTCCAACTTGATATTGGCTAGTTCTCTTTCAAAGTCATCTTCTGTCAAGTAGTTGTTAAATTTTAAAAATTGCTCCTTAAAAACAGATACGAGGATATTGGTATCTGGATCTCTTTCTGCAATTTCCTTCCCATTGCGAGGAAGATAGGTATAGCCCATACGCATGAGATGCAGAGCTGCTGGAATTTGAACCCTAGTTAATTCAGAAAAATCTTTTCTCTTTGCCATAAAACTTCCTTTTGCTAGTCAGAACTGTCTATTTTTACTAACAATATCCTTCAGACTATCTCTCCAATTTATCGAATTCTTAATTATCTATTATTATATCATATTCCTAGAAGAAAACGCTCACTTCCTTCTATTTCAAAGCACTTTTGACCTTTTTCTTGGTGATGATGCGTTCGTTTTTGTTGGCTAGGGATTTGAGTCTGGCTTCGAGCAGGATTTTTCGACCTGCTTCGTTGCGGGTGTAGACCAGCTGGTAGTTGCCTATGTGTGGTGCGACGGCATTTTGGAAGAGCTGAGCATCTTCCTTGCGTTTTTCAAAGAGGCTAGGAACTACGAAATACTTGGACTGTCCGGCTGGGGCTTTTTGAGCTACTAACAGGTAGCGTTGATTGTCCACGGGTGCAAAGAATTCACCCAAGGTCTGAGAAAAGAGTTCCTTATCTCTCATACTGCCCCCCTTAAGATAGGCAAAAATGCTATAACTTTCCTTATCTTCCTCTACCTGCACGCGCGACTGGTCATCGGACAAATGCCCCATCTTTAGCATGGCATTACGAATACCTTCACCCGCCTGCCGTAGGCGTACATAAGGACTCCTGTAAAAGAAATAGCGAATCACGGTGTAGGCTAGAAAGAGGATGCTCAGTCCAAACAACCAGCGAATACTAGTTCCACGGACCCTAAAGATATAAAAGAGGAGATTGAGGGCCGTTAGCATAAAGGAATAACGGAGCCATTTTTCAGCATCAACAAGAGTGAGCAGAGGGATCTGCTTGCGATCTGTTGCTACCTCATTGACAATCTCTAGCTTATCCGCAACTACCAACGCCTCCTGCCATTTTTTACGAAGGGAGGCACGATCTTTGGATAGTTCCATGATCTTCTCGTTATAGTCTTCGAGTTTCTTTTTCTTAAATGGGAACTCAGGAAAGTTCAAGCGATCCAGACCTGTTTCAATGGTATCTTCCTTATAGGACAAGCCAAGGAAATGGTCCATACGACGGGCAAGGGTTTGTAAGTCCTGATATGGATTGAGGTCTAGTTCTTCTTGATCCTCCTTAGAAAAGACTGGATTTTTGTAAGGTTTGATGGCTACTAGGTGCCAGATGTTGCTGGTCTTATCTGGATGTTCTGGCCAGATACGGATGGCACGGCCCCGCATCTGATTGCTGAGCATAAAGCTTCCGACAAAACTTCCGAGGATGAGAGAGTTGACGCAAGGCGCATCCCATCCTTCTCCCAAGAGAGACTTGGTTCCGACCAAGACCTGGATAGAACCACGTTGGAAGAGCTCGGTCACTGCTGCGACCATCCCCTTAAAGCTGGATGGAAAGCCTACTTGGAGATAAGCATCTTGATCGAGTTTTCCAATGGCAGAGAAGCTTAAGCTAGTGTTTGGAATGAGTGCTTGAAGTTCAGCCTTGACACTTGTTGGTATGATCACGACACTACCTGAAAGGACTGCTATCGGGACAGAAAGGCCTTGTTTTTGTGCACTTCTGCGAATGGTTTCAAAGTAAGGGAGGACACCTAATTGCGTGATTGGTGCTTGGTCATCTCCCAGATAACTGGCAAAGTCCTTGCGGATATAGTCCGCCAAGACCAACTGTCTCAAGTCCTTGCCTAGACTAGCATATTCGGTCTCAAATATAGATGCGATGCCAGCCAGTTTTCCTAGAGATTGGTTGAGGATTTGGTCATTGGCCTTGGATTTGACCAAGAAAATCTGACGTTTTTCAATCAGTCCTCTTGATTTCAGTTCTGCTTCTATTTTTTTCTTTGTCTCCTGCGGATCCTCATACCAGTCAGGTGTCTGATAGAGAAGGCCTTGCAAGAGAACTTCTAACCAATAGTAATTGAGGGCAGGCAAGCCTTCAGCACCCAGTAAATCTTTTAGATGCTTGGGAATTTCCAGCTTTTGAGCTTGTAGATAAATGAGAAGCGCTGAGAGATATTTTGGATCCTCAAGGAGCATATCCGCAGAAATTTCCCCTTTGAGAACCTTGGAACTCCGAATCAACTCTTGGAAGTCAGGATCAACGACTAGTTGGCTGACATACTGCCACTTGGTGTCTTCAAACTCTTCCAAGCGCTTGTCCTCTTCCTTAGTCGGAAAACAGATATAGACAAAGTCCTGATGAGGGCAAAGAGTGTCTTCCTTGACCAGTTCTGGCACTGTGATTTCTTGGTCAATCTCGCCACACATCTGGAGATAGCGATCCCAGAGTTCTGGCTCACTGTCATAAGGCGGTGTCGCAGTGAGAGAGATGACTTGCAGTTGCTGGTAGTTTTTACGGAAGTCTTCTAAGCTTTTCCACCATTCATTTCTCAAGTGATGGCATTCGTCCAGACAGAGGGTTCCGACACCCCTTTCTTTGAGTCTGGCAAGCAGGTCAAAGCCTACAAAGTCCTCAATCTCGCCATTATCCTCTTGAGATTGTACCTGTTGCATAGCGCTGTGAAAAGCTTGGTAGGTGGCGATGGTGATTTGCTTCATGTCCTTGAGATTTTGAGACACGAGACTTGTGACCTGGTTCTCATCCTCTAAAAAGGCCTGGCGAATCCTATCCACCCATTGTTCCCGAATGGTCACCGTCGGCACTAAAACCAGAGCTGGCTTATCAAAGCGAGCAATCAACTCAATCCCAATGGTTGTTTTCCCTGAACCAGGCGCTGCCACCAAGTGGACATGACCATCTGCTTGGTATTCTTGGAAATTGTCCAATACCTGTTTTTGGTAGTTGCGCCAAGTACCATTAAACTTCAATCCTAACATGATATTCCTCATTCTAAGCTGTCATTTTCTTATTCCCATTTTACCATACTTGAGGTGAAGTCACACGAAGTATCCCATCTAGTCTTTCTCCCTAAAATATGGTATAGTAGAATCATACTATTCGCGAGGAGTTTACATGTCACAGGATAAACAAATGAAAGCTGTCTCTCCCCTGCTGCAGCAAGTTATTAATATCTCATCTATAGCAGGCGGTGTCGGTACCTTGATTTTCTGTATCTGGGCCTATCAAGCGGGGATCTTGCAATCAAAAGAGACCCTATCTGAATTTATCCAACAGGCTGGTGTCTGGGGTCCACCGTTCTTTATCTTTTTACAGATTTTACAGACAGTTGTTCCCATTATCCCTGGTGCTCTGACATCTGTTGCAGGTGTTTTCATCTATGGGCATATCGTGGGTACTATCTATAACTACATTGGTATCGTCATTGGTTGTGCCATTATCTTTTACCTGGTTCGCCTCTACGGAGCACCCTTCGTGCAATCTGTCGTCAGCAAACGCACCTATGATAAGTACATCGGCTGGCTAGACAAGGGCAATCGCTTTGACCGTTTCTTTATCTTTATGATGATTTGGCCAGTTAGTCCAGCTGACTTTCTCTGTATGCTGGCAGCTCTGACCAAGATGAGCTTCAAGCGTTACATGACTATTATCGTCTTGACCAAGCCCTTCACTCTGGTCGTTTACACCTATGGCTTGACCTACATCATTGAAATCTTTTGGAAAATGTTCGCCTGATCACTAAAAAGAGTTTGGGTAAAAACTCAATTTTATAACACTCAATAAAAATCAAAGAGCAAACTAGAAAGCTAGCCGCAGGTTGCTCAAAACACCGTTTTGAGGTTGTGGATAGAACTGACGAAGTCAGTAACACATATACGGCAAGGCGACGTTGATGTGGTTTGAAGAGATTTTCGAAGAGTATAAGCAAATGAAGAAAATAAAACGCATAATATCAAGTTATTAAAACACCTGATATTATGCGTTTTTTGATTTTAAAAATTTTTTCCCAGCCTCTTTTTGTTAAACTTCTTTTTTCAATAGGAGAGAAACAAGGACTGATGTAACAATCATCCATGCTCCTAGAATGATAAAGGTCATTCGACCATCCATAGTCACCAAGCTGATCCCTGATAGAACAAATGGTGTTAAGGAGGCACCAAAACTACATCCCAAAACAGCATAGGACGTTGCTTTGTTGAGGAGTTTTGCTGGGATTCTCTCAGATATCAACTGAAAGACTGTCGTCAGAGCGATGCTGTAGGCAAATCCTCCTAAGACCGAACCTGCAACCATTACCCAGAGAGAAGGAGAAAGAGCGATGACGATTTGCCCGATACCAAAAGTGACACCAGCAACCAATAAAAGTTTTTCCTTAAAGGCAGAGATGAGGAAGGAAAAGCTGATTCCAGCTAGAATTCCAATCAACTGCATGGCACTTAATACCAGACTGGATAACTGAGCATCTCCAAAGCCTGCCTCAATCATGAGACTAGGAATACGGAATGTAATGGCCGTATTGGTACATACAATGACTGCAGCACCGATAGCAAGGAAAAAAATCAACTGTTTCATAGAGCGAGTCAATCTTACTGCTTCTTCTGTCTTTTGCTTCGTAACTTGAAGTTCAGATTTCCCATAAGGGACAAAGGAAAGGAAGAGGACAAGAACCACTAACCCAGCAGCGTATGCTAGAAAGGTTGCAGTCCAGCCAAAGTTCAAGAGTTGACCGACTGCCAGAGTCAATATAGAGGCTCCCACTACCTCAGCTGATCCACGAAAACCAAGCATCTGTATACGAATCTTGCCATGATAACGTTCACTGATGATAGAGATGGCCTTAGCATTGAGCATCCCAACTCCTAGTCCAAAGAGGAGACGAGTTGCAAAGACAAAGTAGTAACCCTGATACCAGAAAGGTGCCGTTCCACTGATTGACAAGACTAAAAGTCCCAGAGTCAGTTGGAGACGCTCTGGAAAAATCCGTTCTAGAACTCCGTTTAATAAGAGCATAGCCATAATCCCAAAGGATGGGAGACTAACTAAGAGCTCTACCTGCCCGGTCGAATAACCCTGATAATAGTCAAACATGGCAGGGAGGGCACTCGAGATTGAAAACGATGTGATCAATACTAACGAGAGGGAAAGTATACTCACTTTTTCCAAAAATTGTTTCATCTTATCCTCATATTTCATTCATTTTATCTTGAAAGAGCTCGTGCTTGCTTGTATAGCTTGATGAAAGTCGTCTATTCACTACTTCTATCAGCTGATTGCCAGCTTCTTTCGTCAGCTCTTATGTCAAAAAGGTCCTTACCTATCATACACTGTTTCCCCAAAATTGGCAAGCAACTGATACTCAATGAAAATCAAAGAGCAAACTAGGAAGCAAGCCGCAGGCTATACTTGAGTACGCCAAGACCAATCTGACGTGGTTTGAAGAGATTTTTGAAGAGTATGATTTATAAGTTCAACATAAAAAGTAGGACCATCTGACTCGGTGAAGCCCTGATGGTATCCTACTTTTATAGATTTTAGTAAACTATCTTACTTAGATTTTCAAGAATCGGCGCATTGAGATTCCTGAACCAAGTGAACCGATACAAATTCCGATGAGGAACAAAAGACCGATCATCAATGGAATAAAGGTATCTGGAGTAATCAACGATAGGTTTTGTCCAACCAAGGATGGGTTGACAGATTGGAATACTCGATTATAGATAAAGTAAACCAAAGCTGATGGAAGAGCTGCTCCCAACAAACCAATAAAGGCACCTTCTAGCAAGAATGGGCCACGGATGTAGCTATTCTTAGCACCAACCAAACGCATGATTTGGATTTCACGACTACGTGAAATGATAGTGATACGAATGGTATTGGAGATCAAGAAGACTGCAATGAAAATCAAGAGTCCTGCAATGAACAATCCCCAAACACGGATGAAGGAAGCCAACTTGAAAAGACGTTCAGTATTGGCACCACCGTCTTGAACTTCAGAAACTCCCTCTATCTTTTTAGCTTCTTCAGCTACTGGTTTCACATCATTTGGTGAATTGGTATCGACAATGTAGGCATCATGAAGAGGATTGGCATCTCCTTCAAAAACCTTCCACTCGTCACCCATGGTTTCAGTCAGCTTTTGGTACTGCTCCTCTTTACTTGAGAAGGTTACATTTTTAACAGCTGGCATAGCCTTGAGGGCATCATAAACTTTGTGGTAATCATTGTTTGTAACTGTTTGGCCTTCTTTAACAATGGTTTCACTATTGTCTTCAACATCTTTACGGACATAAACCATTACTCGAACGTTGTTCTCGATATCCGTTGCTAATTTTGCAGTATTAAAGATAACTGAGGCAAAAATAGCAACCAAGGTCAAGGTAATCATTACTGAACTGACAGCAGCAATGGTCATCCACCCATTACGCTTTAAACTCTTTAAAGCTTCGAACAGGTGGCGGAAAAATCTACTAATCATCGTATCCGTACTCTCCTTTCGCTTCGTCACGAACCACACGACCATTCTCGATGGCAATGACACGGTGGCGCAAGGTATTTACGATTTGGCTGTTATGGGTCGCCATCAAAACAGTTGTTCCCTGTAGATTGATGCGCTCCAAAAGGTTCATGATTTCCCATGAGTTATCTGGGTCCAAGTTCCCTGTTGGTTCGTCCGCAATCAAAACCTTAGGATTGTTTACGATAGCACGCGCGATGGCGATCCGTTGTTGTTCACCACCTGAAAGCTCATTTGGGAATGAACGAACCTTGTGCTTCAGACCGACAAGGTCCAAGACTTCCATAACACGTTTTTTAATATTGCGACGGCTTTCACCAACAACCTCCATTGCGTAAGCAATGTTCTCATAAACTGTTTTCTTTGGCAAGAGCTTGTAATCCTGAAAGACAACTCCAACACTACGACGAAGGAGCGGAATATCTTTCTTTTTAATCTTAACAAGATTAAAACCTGCAACCTGCAAACTTCCTTTTTCAACTTTAACTTCACGGTACAAGGCACGGATAAAAGTTGACTTCCCTGCACCTGAAGGACCTACGATATAGGCAAATTCTCCTGGTTCAATATTCACAGATACGCCACGTAGGGCTGTTGTCCCGTTGTCATACTTTTTGACAACATCTCTCATTTCAATGATCGACATGTGACTTCCTTTCTTTTAACTAATACGCCATTTTAGATAGGCATCGATGAAACCATCTAAGTCTCCATCCATAACCTTATCTACCTGCGCAACTTCAAAACTGGTACGGTGGTCTTTTACCATGGTATAAGGGGTAAATACATAGGAGCGAATTTGACTTCCCCATGTGATTTCTTTCTTATCCCCCTTAAGGGCATCTACCTCAGCAGCTTTCTTTTCCTGCTCCATCTGATAGAGTTTAGCCTGGAGCATCTTCATCGCACGTTCACGGTTTCCGTACTGAGTACGGTCAACAGTTGATGCAACAACAATCCCTGTTGGAATGTGGGTCAAGCGGACACCAGTTGAAACCTTATTGACGTTTTGTCCACCTGCACCACCTGAACGGAAAGTATCCATCTTGATATCATCTTCTCGAATATCGACTTCAATAGTGTCATCCAACTCTGGCATGACCTCTACAGAAGTAAAAGAGGTGTGACGACGTTTGGCCGAATCAAATGGTGAGATACGTACTAAACGATGTACTCCCATTTCTGATTTAAGGAGACCATAGGCATTTGGCCCTTCAAAGGACAAGGTCACTGACTTAATACCTGCTTCATCACCAGCTTGATAATCCAAGACTTCAACCTTGAAGCCTTTGGCATTTCCGTAACGAGTGTACATACGAAGGAGCATATCACCCCAGTCTTGGGCTTCTGTTCCTCCAGATCCTGGGTGAATCTCTAAAATAGCATTATTATGATCATAAGGCTCTGACAAGAGCAGAGTCATCTCGTAGCTGGTCATCATCTGATCTAGATCAGCTAGCTTCTCCACCAACTCATCCTTGACAGACTCATCCTCTGCTAAAAAGTCTAGTAAGATCTCAACTTCATCCTGCAACTCCTCCATGGTATGGAAGGTGTTGTAGGTATTTTTTAGTTCATTTAATTCTTGCGACGTTTTTTGGGCCGCAATATTATCGTTCCAAAAATCAGGTTCTGTCATTTTGTTTTCCAAAATGGCAATTTCTTCTTCTAACTCTTCGAGGTCAAAGAGACCCCCTAAAAGAAGCTAATTTTTCACGATTGACGTCAATTTTTTGACGAATTTCTGAAATGTCCATATTTACTCCTTTTTTGTATCGTTTTATTATACCATAATTTTTCTTATTTGTCTAATCAGTCGTTTTTAAAATTTCTTATCAAAATATTTCGATTTGAAGACTAAGAGATTGTTTTCAACAATTTAAGGTGTATAGAATCAAAAAACATCCCAAAGCTAATCAATATTTTCAAGCAAAATTCTTTTGTATTCCAAAACTGTAAAAACTTCAAAAGCAGAAAGAAGCAATTTGATTCTCTCCATAATATGACTTGTTCAGTGTTTTTTATGAGCTCCTCTCTCATGTAAAACATGAGAATTTATATTTTCTGTAGCTAATTTAAATAGATTTTCTAAAGTTATGGTTGTTTTTAAATTGTACCATTATCTTATTTCCAACCTAACTCTAGTAAACATACGCTAGCAGTCTATCTATGCAAATCTGATTTTAAAGATTTTATCAAAAGGATGACGTAGCAATGTGGTATAATACTAGTATCTATTTTAGAATGTAAGAAAGAAAGTTTCATGAAAAATATAAAAGTTAACGCTTTGGCTAGCTTGCTGGTCAATATTTTAAACATCGTGTTCCCCTTGATTACTAATCCCTATCTAACGCGGATTCTTAGTAAATCAAATTACGGTTACTTCAACACTGCCAACACCTGGGCAAGCTTTGTTATTCCGCTTGCTGCTTTTGGTATCTACAATTATGGAATTCGAGCCATCAGTAAAGTAAAGGATGACAAAAATAAGATTAATTATGTCTTTTCTAAGTTGTTCTATATCTCAGTAATTACTTCAGTTGTAACAACTGCTATTTATTTCCTCTTTATTTATTTTGATACTAGTATTGTCAATCTAAAAATCCTTTACTATATCCTTGGAATCCAAGCTCTCTTCCAATTTTTGAATATCGAATGGATGAATGAAGCCTATGAGAATTATTCTTTTATCCTTTATAAAACACTAGTTATTCGTATTGGAATGTTGGTTGCTATCTTCGCCTTCGTTAAGACACCTGATGATATTGTTCCTTATGCAACAATCATGAGTGCGACAACCATTATCAACTATCTACTTAGCTTTCTATGGATTAAACGAGAGGTTTCCTTTGTCAAAATCCAAGTCATCGAACTTCTCAAAGCTTCTAAGCCTCTTATGACCATGCTACTCCTAGCAAATGCTAATATGCTCTATACCTTGCTAGACCGTATGTTCATTACTAAGGGTCCTGATGAAAATTTCATCTCCTACTACACCATTGCCTCAAGTATCGTCATGCTGATTGCTAGTGTCCTCAGTGGAGCCATTAATGTCAGCATTCCTCGACTTGGCTACTATTTAGGAAAAAAAGATTTTAATTCTTATAAGTATTTGGTCAATCAAGGAGCAGCTCTCTTTTTCTTCCTTATGATTCCGACTAGTATCGGAATTATGGTTTTAGGAACCTATGCTACTGTTATCTATTCTTCTGAGAAATACATAGAAGCAGGAATTGTAACAAGCGTCTTTGCCTTTCGAACCATTATCTGGGCTATCGAATTAATCCTTGGAAAGCAAATCATCTTTATCAATGACCACGAAAACCGATTAACAGCCTTTTACTTTATCGGCGGTGGAGTCAATGTAGTTCTAAACTCTCTACTCCTTTTCAACAACATCTTTACTCCTGCATACTACATCGGAACAACGATTATTGCCGAGGCAATCGTCGTTCTACTTGAAGTACGGTTTATTCTGAAGCATAAACTCTTGGATTTAAAAGAAATTTTCGGAACATTAGCCCGTTACACAATTGTGTCACTTGGCTTTATCCCAATTTACTATACCTTTAAAATCCTCTTCCAAGTTCATTCATACACAGTGAATATGGCTATGCTCAGCATGGTGGCATCTACAATCGCCGGATGTGCTATCTATTATGCCTTAACTCTCTTTGTAATAAAAGATAAAACCCTCCACTATGCACTTGATCTAGTTCGTGCTAAAATCAAAAGAAGTTAACAAAACACCTATAAGGCTAAGCCTTATAGGTGTTTTAATTATCTTCTAAAAATATTGATCGATCTTTTGAGATGTATAAAAATACTATTTCATGAGAAAACTAGGTAGTGAGTGAAATACCAACACAAAGGGAGTTTCTCGAAGACTTAGTAAGAGGTAAAAAGCACTTATTCTTTATCTGCCTTCAAAGTCGAAGTTTCTTGGGCATCTGCTGATTTTTCTTCCTTATCTACCGGCTTATCAGAATCCTTCTTAGGATCTTCTTGATCTCCCTGAACTTCTTCCTCTTTTACAGGATTTAAGCTCCAAATACCATCTTGATTGACCTTGTAGCCATCAGGTGTTGTTCCATTTCTTAGAAGTGAACCATCTGCTTGGAAATAGTACCAGTTGTCATTCAACTGTTTCCAACCAGTCTCCATTGCGCCGCTAGTATTGAGATAATAACGAGAGCCATCAATCTCTTGAAGACCTGTTGCCATGACTCCGTCCTCAGTTTGGAGATAGTACCAGATCCCCTTATCTTTGAACCAACCTGTCTTCATAGCTCCACTGCTTGTGAAGTAATAATAATGATTATCAAACCATTTCCAACCGGTTTTCATGGCTCCACTTGCATTGAGATAATAGCGAGTACCTTCGATTTCTTGAAGGCCAGTTTGCATGATACCTTCTTTATCTAGATAATACCAAAGATCGTTTTCTTTGAGCCATCCTGTCTTCATTGCTCCACTGCTTGTGAAGTAGCTATAATGATTATCAAGCCATTTCCAGCCGGTCTGCATAGCTCCACTTGCATTGAGATAATAGCGAGCACCTTCAATTTCTTGTAGGCCAGTTTGCATGATACCTTCTTTATCTAGATAGTACCAAAGACCCTTATCTTTGAGCCAACCTGTCTTCATTGCTCCACTACTTGTGAAGTAGCTATAATGATTGTCAAACCATTTCCAGCCAGTTTGCATAGCCCCACTTGCATTGAGATAATAGCGAGTACCTTCAATCTCTTGGAGCCCAGTTAGCATGACACCTTCTTTATCAAAGTAATACCAAGTATCTTTATCCTTGATCCAGCCTGTTTTCATCGCTCCAGAACTTGCAAAATAGTTCCAATGCCCTTCAATCAAGGCCCAACCTGTTTGCATAACTCCCTTATTATCAAAGTAGTAGGTTACTCCATTGATTTCTTTTTTACCAACTATTTGTTTTCCTTCTTCATCAAAGTAGTACCAGTTTGATTCAATCTTTTTCCAACCAGAGCCTGTCTCATCTGACTGTAATGCCCCACTACTTGCAAAGAACATTTTCTTACCATTAAAGACTTGTGAGCCAGTAAGCATTTTACCATCTTTATCAAAGAGGTACTTCTGCCCACCGATTTCAGCTAGTTCATTATAAAGTCTTGCACCTGTAGAGCTAATATAGTACCATGAACCATCTTGCTTGAACCAGCCCTCATACTGCATCTTACCATTACTATTAAGATAATACCAGTTGCCTTCCAGTTTTTCTCTACTATCATTTAAATGAATCCATTTGCTTGCCTGCATTTGACCTTTTCCATTAAAGAAATAATAGATATTATCTATCTTTCTCCATCCAATGGCCATTTCATTATCTGATAGACGATATTTCCAGTAACCATCTTCTTGATACCATTCTTCAGATACTGTAGGAATATCTGGGAAAGAATCAGAAACATTTGTAAAACCAGAATCAGCAATATTAAATACCGTCGCATCCTTAGTTAGACTAGAAGCATGAACAACCTGAATATTCTTCTTTTTTAGATAATCTCTTGTTGAAGCCAGATTTGCGTCATAAGAAGACGTATGGACAACCATACTAGGTGAAAGAGAATCTAAAAAAGGAATTGTATTTGAAATTTGAGCATCATAATGATGATTCCATTTCATCATGTCTACTTTGCCAATTTCTGGGCCTAATCTATCCTCAGCACCTTCAGCATTATCTAAGTCGCCACCAAGATAAATTTTTTCCCTGCAACTGTTACAACTGCAACCAAGGAATTCGAATTATCATCATAGACTCTTTTCAATTTGCCATCCGGACCATACTCATTCTTATAATTATAGAGTTGGATATCCATATCGCCCAATTTGAAACGACTATCTTCTTCCTTAATATCTTGAACAATTGTTACTCCTTTTTCACGAGCAACATTGAGTGCATTATCATAATTAAAAAGGTTATCCCACAAACGCCATTTACTGGTAATTCTCTCATCAGTATATTTTTTTAAATAAAGTTTTCCGACTGGATAACGTTTTAGAATCTCATCTGCGCCACCGATATGATCACTATGGACGTGGGTTCCTAAGATAAAATCAAATTTTTGAATACCTAGTCGATTTAAATGGCGAAATAATCTATCTTCCAAAACAAGCTCATTTTGCCTTGTAATACCAACTCGGCTTGGATAACGCGGATCCGTTCCATCTGGAAAATCATAATCTTCCCCCCATGTCAATTAGGGCATAATGTCCATTACTCTCCAATAGAATGGCATCACTTCCTGAAGCTCCCTTGGTATTGATAAAGTGAATACGATTCCCAGAACCTGCTGAGATAGTGTCTGCCTTTACTGCTTGCAAGTGACTGGCAGTAACTGACAAAAGTATAATACTAAATAAGATTGTCTTCTTTAAATTTTTCAAATCTATCACTTCTTTCCTTAAAACTTATCTGGTGTCATTCACAAATAGACTTTGTAATTCATTTGTAAGTGTACTTAGCTTATTTCTTTAAAACAACTCGAGCAAAGTTGGCATCACCTTGTTTATAGATTGGATTTTCTTTCCAATTATAATTGGTATTTGGAGTTTCAAAATCAGCTCCATACAAGTGACTGATATAGTCTCTAGTATTCTCTGGAATTTTCACATCTACGCCCTTAAAGTTTGCGACTTGTAATTGACTGAATGGCAATTCGTAATGATAGACCTCATGACGAGTTGGTACTCCCAAAGCATTAATCATAAAGAAAATCGTATCGGAGGAGATTGTTTCCCCTTTTTTATCATAAACAATAAGATCTACATTCAAACCTTTAAAGCTGTATGATAGTTCTACCAATTGTTCATTGTAATAAAATTCTTTGGTTCTTGAAAAACCTCTTTCCAAGAGATATTGTTCATCCTCTACAAAGCGTTGATAATCTGGAATAATGATGCCAAAATCCATATCCAGGTCATGGCTAATAAAATCATTTTCTCTAAAAAAGCCTAATAGAGTCCCAAAATCCAACCAAATATCATAATCTTTTAAAGGAGAACTATAAATCGTTTGAAGAATCTCTTCAAAGTTGTCTTTTAACAACTCACTTCTTTTGGAGTCCAATTCAACGTTCGCTTTGTCATTGAGACTTTTAATGATTGGTAAGTTCTTGATGAGGTCTTTCTTGTCCCCTAAAAGACTTGCCAAACTTCTTTTTAACCATTGTAACACGTCTTACACCTCTTTTATATAAGCGACAAAATCATCATGTTTCACTCGTTTTTCAACTGGTGGAATTTCCATAAAATCATCACCGTAGATAGCTGATAAGATCTGGTGAGAAGCTGCTGGAATTTTATAAATTCTATCTTCGAATGGGCTGTCCATTACTTTATCAAGCAGCGTCTTCTCAAATTTTGTAGAAGTTCTCTTATTTTCCATCAAATAATCAATAGAATCATTATCATTAGCCTGCATTGAGAGAATGTTCATTTTTTTATTCCAAGTTTTAACTCTTGTTAAACGGAAAACAAGTACTAATAGATATCTGACAAGATTCTTAAATCCAGCATTTTTACTATGAATACCATAGAGAGTATAAACAGAAAGTCTACGATAGGTATCTAGTTTAACCATCTCTTTATTGACATCAGCATAATAATCAAATGGGAAAACATCCACGCAAATTCCTAAATCGATATCATTTTCAATATAGTTATTCTCATAAACGGTACGAGCATCATATACTCGATAAAATGGATAAGGATAGCGAGCATCATTTTCCCAAGATACTACTTTGTAGATAGGGTCATTGTCCCGTAGAACTGCTTGATATAACTTGTCATACTCATCACGTTTCAATGAGATATCAACATCATCATCCCAAGGGATGTAGCCCTTATGTCTAACGGATCCTAATAGAGTTCCATAAGCCAAAGAATAACTAATATTCTCTCTTTCACAGAGATTGTGGATATAATCCATTACCCCTAATTCTACTTCTTTAATCTCTTCTTCAGATAGTTTTCTGTATCCATCTCTCTTTTTAGAAATAACAGAGAAATAATAGCCTGAGATTATAAACAGAATACAACCTAATAATGAGATACCATAGAAGGTTGAACTCAAGAATAAGTTAGAAATCAAGATAACGACGGTCATCAGTAATCCTGAAACAAGCTCATGATCAATTCTATCTTCCTCTTTGTCTTTTTTGAATTTTCTAAGACTTGCAAAGATAAATGAGAGCATGAAAATAGCGATCGGCACGATACCAAAGATTCCGTTATAGAATAATAACTCTAGGTATCCATTGTGAGTTAAGTAATGTTGTTTAATGATATATGCACTTGCATCATAAGTTTTCCCTAATTCATACCAGTTTCCTGCTGAGTAACCAAATAGAGGTCTCTTTGGAATGAACGAGGCTGTCGATTGCCAAATAGCAAAGCGGTTATTGGAAATATTTTCTTCGCTGGTATCAGTTCGCTCCAAAGTCAAATTATTGTTTTCACCTTTTTCCTTATTTCGTTGAATTTCAGCTGAGTGAGCTTTCAAATACAGATCACTACTGTACTTGACACCATTATAAGATAAAAATACTAGTCCAACTGTTAACAATACAGCGACAAATGATTTAGCCTTATTACTATATTCAAATATTATCAAAGAATAAAGAAATGCTGCTACAACTAGACAAATATATGTCGTTCTTGAACCTGATAGAACTATATAGGCAAAGTTTAAAACAATGGAAGAAATAGCAAGAGTTTTAACAATTTTGTTTAAAGCAGAAAGTCTCATCCATAAATAGATAATAACGATTAGGGAAATAATCGAAAGATAGTTAGGACTTGCTAAAATACCAAACAAGCGTGATTCAACGAATCCTTGACGAATTAAGAGACCTTTATAGTCGAAAACTCTGTAACCAATCAACATAAAGAATTGAACAAGAGAAATGAAAACTCCCACAGTATTAGCTACAGTAATCACTGAGAAGAATAGGTTAAATAAAAGTCGAGACTTTTCTTTGGTAAAGGTCTGAAAAATTGGGTAAATAGCAAAGAAATAGATAAAGAATACTACCAAGTTCTTGATATTTGTTGAAAAGCCATACTTCATCACCAGTAAACTTGTGATAATATTCATAGCAAAAAAGATGATTAAGTACTCAATTTTTCTAACAAATAAATAAGCTTTCTTCACAAAGAAATTATACAAACCTAATAAAACTCCTAAAAGAGTCATACCTAAGGTAACAAATTTATTAGCCGAAATAAATTGAAGGGGGACAATGAGTCCCGCCATACAATAAAAAGATATGACTGATAAAAATACCAGATTTATTTTAAAATAGTTTTTCTCAATAATAGAAATCATTTTCTCTCCTAACGATGATCTTGACTAAGTAAAATCTTAGTATAGAGTTTTCTGCTGATGACTAAAGCTAAAAAACTTATTTTTCTAGCATTGGTAAATCTGCTATCACGTAAAATATTCATGCTATTCTTTTTCAAATAGGCGATCAATTTATCTTCTAAAGCCTTATCCTTAAAATCTGAATCAACCAGTAAGCGATCCAGAACATAGAAATAAGCCCAGTTGAGACGCATGCTTGCGACGTCAGCGATTGCCGGATACTGTTCTCTTATTATATTCGCGTTTTGTTCATAGGCTTCAATAACATTCAAGAATTTTAATGAGAATTTTTGAGTGGTGATACTGTTTTCTCGATGGACATAGTAATACTTCTTCTCATTTGTTGCGGCAACCTTCTGACACTGACTCAGTAAACGAATCATAATAAAGGCGTCTTCAGCAATTTTTCCAACTTCAAATCTCAGTTGGTCAAACAACTCTTTTTTATAGAGTTTATTAACTGCCGTCACTGACAATACCTTTGCTTCCATGACCATTTTGATAGCTTCTTCTGAAGATAATTGCCAAGTTTTAATCTCTGAAACTTGTTTTTCAGGAATCTGATGAAAGACATCGTAGTGACCACACATTGATAAATCTGCATTGGCCTCTCTTAAATGACGGTAGAGAGTCTCGTACATATCTTCGTCAATATAATCATCGCTATCAATAAAGCCAATCAAATCTGAACTTGCTTCATCAATTCCTCTATTTCGAGCATCAGACAAACCACCATTTTCCTTATGAATAACCCGAATTCGTTTATCTCTCAAGGCCAGCCGATCACACAAGTCCCCACTCTCATCAGTCGAACCATCATTTATAAGGAGCAATTCAAAATTGGTATAAGTCTGCTTTAAAATCGACTCTACGCAGCGTTCCAAATAAGCTTCTACATTATAGACAGGAACAATGATACTAATTTTTTCTTGCATTGTATTCTCCCTTATATTCTGTATAGCTCTTATCCATATCTGCTATAAGGGCATCGTGGTGAGGCACTTGCTTGTCAGCTGGTGGTGGTGTCATGTAGTCACCAAATGCTGTACTGAGATAGGCATCATAACCAACTGGAATAGGCATTTCTGTTCCTTCGAATGGTAAGAAAATGCTATCTTCAAAGGCCTGAATTGGATACTTCTTCTTCATGTAGCCTGGACCTGAGCATAACTCTGTGATGCCATCACTTTCAGCTGGACCATACTTGGTCATTTCTTTCTCAGCCTTTTTCCAGATACGATAACGAAGGGCTTTAGGAGTTAATCCTAATAAAATAGTGCTGCCCCATTTCATGAGAGCTCCATGATTTTCTGGAATGGTTTGTGCACAAAAGAGCGAATAAATCAAAGCCCAACGTACCTGTTTCTTACGTTCAGCTGGATTTTTAGGGTAGTAGTCCAATGGAAGAACATCCAGAGCCAATCCATGTGGCAAATCCAAATCCTGCTGGTAAGGCTTTATGCAAGTTGTTGCCTTGTCTCGAATAGTGATAAATAGATTGCGATCGACAAAGTTTTTATCACTCTTTGATAGGAAATATCTCTCATCCGCGAAACGAGGCCATAACTCTGCTAATCTTTCATAATCCTTGCGGGGCATAAAGAAGTCTAAATCATCATCCCAAGGAATAAAACCTTTATTTCGTAGAGCTCCAATAGCTCCTCCACCACACAAATAACAGAGTAAATCGTGTTCTTTACAAAAGGCGACAAAATATTCAGCCATCTCTAGGCTACGAGCTTGAATTGCCTTTAAATCACTCATCTTATTCTCTTCCTCTTCTATAGAATACATCATTCTATTATACCATAAAAATAGTTTATAAATCCATCTGACCATGTGAAAAATCAAAGCCCAAGATAACCATTTTCATAGGTACCTCAAGCTCTGATTCATTTTACATGTTATCTAAATCCCATTTGGGCCAATTTATTTTGGTAAGCTTTTTGGTCCACTCGAAGGGATTGACCGCCGTATACATCAAAGTCATCTACCCAGTCTCCAAGTTCTGGGACTGTCAATCTTTCAATACCATTCTGCGCTCCTTCAAGGACTGATAAACCGTTGGTCAATAAGAAGGTATATGGAAGGTTTGTAGAGGTCATGGCGAAAACTTTCCCGAGTGCTTCTGAGCCGGTGAAAAGTTTTGTAGGATCCTTAATCTGCTGCAAGACAGCTGTCATGACCTGCTGTTGTCTACGAGTACGGCCATAATCCCCTTCATCATCATCACGGAAACGTGCATAGTTCAGAAGAGTCGAACCATTCATCTGTTGTTTTCCAACTCGAATGGTTTGAGTCGGTGACTCAGTTTCCGTTGCATGCAAGTCATCGCCTACAGTCGCTTCTGTAACTGGAACCCCATTTAGAGTTGAAAACTGGGCATCAATAGTCACCCCGTCAGGGAAAAGCGTATCAATGGCTGTCGCAAAGGCTTGGAAATCGACAAGTGCATAATATTTGATGTCTAGATCAAAATTATCCTTGAGCACCTTGCGGACCATTTCAGCTCCTTGTTTACCTTCTTGTTCCCCTAATTCATAGGCCAAGTTTAATTTATGGTCGGTCTGTTTTTGACCATTGATGACTTGGCTATACCCATCAATATAGACCAAATTATCACGCATAAAGCTAACGAGCTTCAATTTTTTATCTTTGCCACTTACATTCAAAACCATAATGGAATCTGTCCGTGTTTCTGCACTATTCTGTCCAATACGGCCATCCGTACCCAAAATCAGAATATTAACCCCATCACGCGTATCTTGTCCATTGAAGACTTCAACCTGAGCAGCTTTGGCATCTTTGGGCCCATTTGAACTATTAGGGTTCGCCGATTGGAAGCCTTTTAAGAACATGACGATCATTCCTACTGCTACACAAAGCAATATCATCCCTAACCAAGCAAATAAGCGTTTAAAACGAAAACCCCTTTTTTTCTTTTGCTTCTTAGCTTTTGGAATCTTCGTTTCCAGTTGATCTCCACTACTACGGCGACTAGAACGACTACGATTAGCATAGGTTGGCAGGTCGATACCAGAGTCTGAAAGAAGTTGTTCTTTGGCTTCTGGATTGAAAACTTCTGCTGAATCTTTTTGACCTTCTAACTTGGCTTGTAAAAAGGCAAATTCTCTCTTTTCTTTCTCATTCAAATAATGAATGTTTTTCAAAAGATAGTCATATCTCAGTTTTTCATGATGTGTCAAAGGATTCTCTCTAGTCATTCCTTCTCCTTCCCTTTATCCTGAATGGTATAGATAGGGTAAGCTCCTAGTATTTTATACTGGATTCCAATTGTTTCTAATTCTTCTTGAGCAAAATGGACCAATTCTTTATCTCTATAGTCAACATCAATGATAAAGAAGTATTCACCAAGTGCAGTTTTAAGGGGACGACTTTCTATCTTGGTTAAGTCAATCCCTCGCCAAGCAAAGGTAGAAAGCGCCTTGTAAAGAGCACCAGGTAGATTGTCTGGCAAGGTAACTGCTAGGCTCATTTTTTCAGTTGCATCCTGTAAAGGAATCTGTGGCAACTCTGCCCCCAACACCCAAAAACGAGTGAAATTAGCTTCCATTTCTTGAATATCTTGAGCGACCAGTTCCAATCCATATTCCTCAGCAGAGCTCTTGGGAGCAATAGCTGCAAAAGCTTGATCCGAATGTTCGGAAACATACCGCGCCGCATAAGCTGTGCTAGCAGTGACTTCTAATTGAGCATTGGGAAAATGTTCCTCGATAAATTTTTTCCCTTGAGCCAAAGCTTGCGGATGAGAAAAGATTTTTTCAATCCTAGACTGGCCTGGCACTGCCATTAGCTGTTGATGAATTGGTTGAACAATCTCTGCTACAGCCTGAATATGAGCCTGATGAAAAAGATAATCCAAGGTTTCATGAACACTACCTTCTATGGAGTTTTCAACTGGTACTACTGAATAGTCTACCAATCCCTGTTCATAGGCCTTGATAACGTCTGTAATATTTGAAAAAGGCTCTAGTTCCTCATGAGGAAAAGCCGTTTGCACCACATGGTGCGAAAAAGATCCTTTGGGACCTAGATAGGCAATTTTCATGTCAATTCCTCTATAATTTCCTCCGGACTTAGCTTGGACACATCGATAACTTTACTAGCCACTTCCTCATACCAAGCCTGTCTTTCTTTAAAAATCGCAGCCAAATCTTCCTTGCTATTCTTTAAAAATAGTGGACGTTGATTGCCCTTATCGGCTGAAATTCGCTGGTAAAGAGTCACGAAATCTGCTTTTAGATAGACGTTGTCTGAGTTTTCCTTGAGCAAAACCCGATTACGTGGAGAAATGACTATTCCTCCTCCTGTGGAAATAACTTTATCTGTCTTCAGCAGTTCAGCCAGTACTTCTTCTTCTAGCTGACGGAAGGCTGCTTCTCCTTCTACTTCAAAGAAACGAGCAATCGGCATACCTAATCGTTCTTCAAGCAAAGCATCCATATCTACAAAATCAGGATCCAGCTTTCTAGCAATAGTCGTTTTTCCTGACCCCATAAATCCTAGTAAAACCTTAGCCATGAATCAAAGTCTCCAAATCCTCAAAGAAACTTGGGTAGCTAGTATTAATGGCTTCTGCACGGTCAAGCTCCACTTCTCCCTCGGAAACCAATAGAGCTGCAATGGCTGTCATCATCCCGATACGATGGTCTCCGAATGTATTAACCCTTGTTCCATGAAGGGTAGATTTCCCTTTGATAATCATGCCGTCTGCTGTTGGAGTAATAGCTGCTCCCATGCTATTTAAGGTATCTGCAACTACCTGAATACGGTCTGTTTCCTTAACCTTAAGTTCTTCAGCATCTTTGATAATCGTCACTCCTTCTGCTTGGGTAGCAAGGAGGGCTATGATTGGTAATTCATCTATCAGGCGTGGAATCAAAGACCCACCAATTTCTGTACCTTTCAGGTCAGAAGTTTCAACAGTCAAGGTTGCAGATTTAGCTATGGAATCTGTTTCTGTTATTTCTAGTTTTCCACCCATAGCACGGATGACATCGATAATCCCAGTACGTGTTTCATTGATACCAACGTTCTTAAGTTCAACTCGAGAATTTGGCACAATCAAACCAGCAACCAGCCAAAAGGCTGCACTCGAAATATCTCCTGGTACGACAACCTCTTGTCCGCTCAATTTTTGTGGTCCTTGAACAGTGATTTTCTTACCATCGACAGTCAAATCTCCACCAAATTGACGCAGCATATCTTCTGTGTGGTTACGAGTGCACTCCTTCTCAATGATGACAGATTGACCCTGAGCCTGCAAAGCCGCAAAAATCAAGGCAGATTTGACTTGAGCAGAGGCGATTGGCAATTCATAATGAATAGGTCTTAAGTTTTTCGTTCCTTTTAAGTGCAAAGGTGGCAAGTCTCGCTCTGTTTGAGCTGAAATGCTAACTCCCATTTTTTTCAAAGGAAAGGTCACACGATCCATAGGGCGTTTAGAAAGGCTGTCATCTCCAAACATTTCTACTTCAAAGTCTGCACCAGCAAGAACACCCGAAATCAGGCGAATAGAGGTGCCAGAATTCCCCATGTCTAAAGCATTTTTCGGAGCTTTTAAGCCGTCCATTCCAACACCTTGAATGGTAATGACACCGTCTTTATCCTCAATCTTAACACCAAGGTCACGAAAAACTTGCATAGTTGAGAGCACGTCCTCACCACGCAAAATATCATAGACCTTGGTCACACCCTCAGCCAAGCTTCCAAAAATGATAGAGCGATGACTGATGGACTTATCCCCAGGTACGCGAATACTACCATTTAAGTGGTTAATGTTTGTTTTTAATTTCATACCGGCCCTCATACTGACAATACTTTTTCTTATTTTATCATAAAAAGTCAGAAATTTCTTAAAAATTCCTGACTTTATGAGGTAAATTCTTATTTTAAAAGTTCTGAAATTGGTTCAAAGACAATTTTTTCAATATCAGAAAGGTAGATCGAAAGTTGCTGCTGTTTGGCAAAGAATTCTGACAAGAGAGAGTTACCTTGAATCTGCTTGCCAAAACTTTCCATTTTTTCTTGGAAAGAAGCGTCTGGAATTTGACCAGTTTGTGCCATGATTTGGATTTCATGTTGAAAAGCAATATAATCTGCAAAGATTTTACTAGCTTCTGCATCCGCTTGGATGGCATTTCTAGCTTCTTTAACTGCCTTGTATTCAGGCAATTCGCGTAGTCCACGACTTAGTGCATTTGCACTATCATAAATATTTGACATAATTGTCCTCCTTATTTAATAACGACTGTGTAGTCGGTATTTTCTGTAATGACTTGTTCAGCACGTTTTAAATCCTGAGCATTCTTAAAGGAAATTTGCAGAATCCCGTGAACATCCTCACGGTTTTCCTCATTGATATGGATATTGACCAAGGAAGTTCCTCTTAGCAATTCCAAGATGCGCAAGATAACATCTTCTTCATCGGGAACATCTACATAAAGGTCAAATGAGCTATCTACTCCGCCACGTTTATGGATTTCCATAGCTTGACGTTGCTCACGCGCTTGATTGAAAAAGTTCCAGATTTGGTTTTCGTCACCCTTATGAATAGCTTGTCCAACCTCGTCCAAACGTCGCTTGAAATCTTCGATACGTTCAATAATGGTCTCTCGATTGGATAAGAGGATAGAAGTCCACATTCCTGGCTCACTTTCGGCAATCCGAGTCATATCACGGAAACCACCTGCCGCAAAACGTCGGGCCATCTCATGCTCTTCAGCATAACTAGCAGTTTGTTCCATCAAACCTGATGCTAAGATATGAGGAAAATGACTGATCTGAGAAGTCACTCTGTCATGCTCTTCAGCATCGATTTCAATGAAACGAGCGTGCAGACCTGACAGCAAGTCCTTCATTTCTTCAAGCGTATCCTGGGTTGTTAAGCTCGAAGGCGTAAAGATATAGTAGGCATTTTCAAAAAGATTAACATCGGCAGAAGCAGCTCCTGTCTTATGACTCCCTGCCATAGGATGCGCTCCAACAAAGCGAACAGGCTTATCTGCAAAACAGTTCTCAGCTGTAGCCACAATAGCTGACTTGGTCGATCCAGCATCAGAAATAATGACACCTTCTTTCAAATCCAAAGTTGCCAAATCTTGTAAAAAAGCAATGGTTTGCTTGATTGGCAGGGTAAGAATGATGACGTCTGCAAGTGGAGCAAAACTGGCAAAATCATCCGTCGCACGATCAATCATTCCTCGCTCCAAGGCAATATCTCTAGATGCCTGACTGCGATTGTATCCTAAAATTTCATAATCAGGATGATCCCGCTTGATTCCCAGTGCCATGGAAGCACCAATCAAACCTAGTCCTGCAATATAGATGGTTTTTGCCATAAGAACTCCTTAATAATTCTTTGTATACTCCCGATGTTTTGCAACAGTCTCTTTTAATTCTTCCAGATTATCAGAGGAGAATTTCTCAAGGATTTCCTGAGCCAAAACTGTTGCTACGACTGCTTCCATAACGACACCTGCTGCTGGAAGAGCAGTTGGATCACTTCTCTCCACCGTTGCCTTATAAGGTTCATGGGTTTCAATATCAACGCTCATCAATGGTTTATAGAGAGTTGGAATTGGTTTCATAACCCCACGAACAATAATCGGTTGACCATTGGTCATACCACCTTCGAAACCTCCAAGATTATTGGTACGACGAGTATAGCCATCTTCTTGTGACCAGAGGATTTCATCCATGACTTGGCTACCCTTGAGATAACCTGCTTTAAAGCCTAGTCCAAACTCCACACCCTTAAAGGCATTGATGGAGACAACCGCTTGAGCTAATCTTGCATCTAGTTTGCGATCCCATTGGACATAGGATCCCAGACCAACTGGAATGCCACCGACAACTGTTTCGACAACACCACCGATGGTATCTCCATCACGTTTAATCTGATCAATATAGTCCTTGATTTCCTGCTCACGTTCTTGGTTGACGATAGAAACTTCTGACTGGGCAGCTAGTTTTTTAATCTCTGCGACTGTTAAGTTTTCTGGAACATCGATTTCCTTACCACCAAAGACAACAACATGGTTGGCAATTTCAATATCAAGCTCAGCCAATAAACGCTTGGCCACAGCCCCGACTGCTACTCGCATAGTCGTTTCACGAGCAGATGAACGTTCTAGGGAATTTCGCAAATCATCAAAGCGGTATTTGATGCCCCCAACCAAGTCTGCGTGACCTGGACGAGGATGTGTGATTTTTCGTTTACTTTTAAGTTTATCTTCAATATCCTCGGCAGACATGATATCTAGCCATTTTTGGTGGTCTTTGTTAATGACATCCATGGTAATGGGAGCCCCTGTCGTCTTCCCGTGGCGAACGCCAGAAGTAAAGACAACCTGATCACTCTCAATCTTCATGCGACCACCACGGCCGTAGCCACCTTGACGACGTTTGAGATCCTCATTGATATCCTCGGCAGTCAAAGGAAGGCCTGCTGGGATTCCTTCAATAATTGCTGTCAGACGAGGACCGTGTGATTCTCCTGCTGTTAAATATCTCATACATTCTCCTTATTTTACTAGGTAATCTTTCATTTCTTCGAGAGAAACTGGGTGAATGGTGGCTGAACCAAGTTCTGGTACCAAAACTAATTTCATGGTGTTCCCACGCGCTTTTTTATCATGAGTCAAGGCCTGATAAAGCTTATCAACATCCCAGTTTTCATAATCCACAGGAAGGCCAAATTTCTGACACATTTCTCGGATAGACTGAGTGATCCCAGCTGGCATGAGGCCTTTTTCCTCTGCTACTTTGGAGACCTGAACCATTCCCATCGCTACTGCCTCACCATGCATGACACGTCCATAACCAGCAGTCGCTTCGATAGCATGGCCAATGGTATGACCAAAATTGAGATACAGACGAATGCCATTGTCCAATTCATCCTCAACTACCATCTTGCGCTTGACCTGGCAAGAATGCTCAATCAAACTCTCTGAATGTTCCAAAATACTCTCTACAGAACCATCCATTTCAGATAATAAGTCCCAGAGTTCTGGATCTTCAATTAAGCCATACTTGATGACTTCACCCATTCCTTCAATCAACTCTCTCTTACCTAAGGTTTCAAGAACGGTTGGATCAATCAAAACGCCGTCTGGTTGGGCAAAAGTTCCCACCATATTCTTGGCAAAAGGAGTATTTACTCCTGTCTTACCACCGATTGAAGAGTCCACTTGAGCAGTCAAACTGGTCGGAATTTGAACAAAGTGAATACCTCGCATATAGGTTGAGGCTACAAAGCCAGCCAAATCACCAACGACACCACCACCTAAAGCTACGATGCCGTCACTGCGAGTCAAGTCTTGCTTAACTAGAAATTCATAAGCCTTTTGAACTGTGGTTAGATTTTTTCGCTCTTCACCCTCTAGAAAGTCAAAAACTGCCACTTGAAAACCAGCATCCTCTAGGCTCAATTTAACTTTTTCTGCATAGAGAGAAGCCACATGGTTATCGGTAATAATAACGACTTTTTGCGGTTGCCAAAGTTCCCGCAACCATTTTCCTGCTTGAGACAAGCATCCTTTTTCAATCTGAATATCATAAGGATGGTGGGGAAGGTCTATTCTGATTTTCATAGCAGTTCTCCTTTTTTCATTTTTGATACTTTTGTTTTAGTAATTCCCAGATTTGATCGGTTGGCATTTCCTTGCCAGTCCATAACTGAAAAGCTTCAGCTGCTTGGTAAAGCAACATGGCTAGGCCATTAACAGCGTGATTGCCCTGGTTTCTTGCCCACTTTAAAAATGGTGTCTCAAAGGGTTTATATATCACATCAGCTACCAAAAGCTTCTCTGGTAAAAGGATACTTGTTGGGATTGGCTGAGATACTCCATCCATACCCACACTGGTCGCATTTACCAGTAAATCCAAATCAGTTATCCTTGCTTGCAGTTCAGAAACATCTTCTAAAGCAAATAAATCTACTTTAAACCCTGTTTCATTTTGTAATTTTTCTAAGTAAGGTCTTGTTTTTTCTATTGAACCCGAACGAACAAAGACAGAAACTTGACTGACTCCATCCAAGATTGCCTGTGCCAAAATTGCCTTGGCTGCACCGCCTGCTCCTAACAAGACCATTCTTTTCCCAGATATTTTAAAAGAAGGCAAGCTCTTAAAGAATCCCTTGCCATCTGTGTTATATCCGATTAAAGTTCCATCTCGATTCACCACTGTATTGACAGCTCCAATTAAACGAGCTTCTTCACTCAATTGATCTAAGTAAGGAATCACCTGCTCCTTGTAGGGCATAGAAAGATTGATTCCAAACATCTGGTAACGACGAATGTTGGCAACTGTTTCTGCCAAGTCTGTTCCTTCTATCTCCCAAGCAAGATAAACCCCATTGGTATGAGTTGCCTCAAAAGCTCTGTTGTGAATGAAAGGTGAAATGGAGTGTTTGATAGGATTGGCGACTACAGCTGCTAAACGTGTGTAGCCATCAATCTTCATTTAGTATCTCCCTAATTTTTTTCATGCTAGAAAGTGAAATCTGTCCTGGAGCACTGGCTTCGTCCAGACTTGCAAAAGACCAGCTAGAACCTGTCACATCTGAAGTAATACGAGAAACCTTGCCCACTTTCCCCATAGAAATCGTCACATATTCTTGTTCTGGGTTCAGTGTTTTAAAGCCACGTGTAAAGTTCATAAGGTCCAATACATCTTGTTCTGTATGAGCCATAACCGATACTTTAACCACTTTGGGCGTTAGGCTGGTAAGCTCGGATAAGATTTCCATCATATTCTCTGGAGTTTCTTGGAAATTATGATAACTCAAGACTAGATTTGGAAAATCAAGCATCTCTTCAAAAACATCCTTATGGGAGAAATACTCAAAATCGATATATTCAGGTTGATAGAGTTGAGCTACATCTTTGATAATTTGTACATACTCTGCCGAATCCAAATCGATCTCGCCTCCCTCAGCACGAGTACGTAGGGTGAAGAGGAGTTCGCGACCTGCAAATTTTTCAAAAATAGCTGGAGCTACCTGTAAAATAGCTTCCTTTGGTAGGAAGTCGGCACGCCACTCAATGATATCAGCATCGATATACCGCATGGCATCGATTCCTTGCGCCTCTTCTAAACTCTTTGGCATTACTGAAACGACTAATTTCATTTAGTTACCTTCATGCTAATCACCTTAAGGTAATTACTACTTTCATCTTTTTCATTGTAGACAAAGTCTGCTGGAAGTCCATATTTATTAAGAACCTGGTACTTTCTTCCTGCAAATCCTTTGTCGATTTGTTCTATAAATTTTTGACGGGAAACATTGGCAGCATTGGTGCTAGCAATGATCATACCTCCCGGATTTAAAATCTCTAAACTCTGGGAAATCAACTTGTGATAGTCCTTAGCTACAGAGAAAGTTTGCTTTTTATTACGGGCAAAGCTAGGTGGATCAAGAACGATTACATCATAAGACAAGCCCTTACGTTTAGCGTATTTAAAGTATTCAAAGACATCCATAACAATAAAACGATGATTGTCAAGACTGAGTCCATTGGCATGAAAATGAGCTTCTGACAGTTCTCTCGAACGTTTGGCTAGGTCTACAGAGGTTGTTTCACTAGCTCCTCCCATTGCTGCAGCAACTGAAAAAGCTGCTGTGTAGGAAAACATATTAAGCAAGGATTTCCCCATAGCTAAACCATCAACCAAGCTACCACGCACTTCATGTTGGTCCAAGAAGATGCCTGTCATAAGACCGTCATTCATAAAGACTTGATAGAGAACTCCATTCTCAAGAACTGTAAAATTTTCTGGTGCTTCTTGACCATAGATATGGGCAGACTCATAGTCTAGACCTTTAAAACGAATCTTTTCATAGACACCTAAGACTTCAGGGAAAACCTGAGCAAAGGCTGCTAGGATCTGTTGGCGTAGCCCATAGACATAGGAGTTATACCAGGAGAAAACAACATAATCTCCATAGAGATCCAAAGTCATTCCACCAAAACCATCACCTTCTTGATTAAACAAACGAAAGGCAGTTGTCAACTCATCTTGATAGTAAGAAGAACGTTTTTGTTTGGCTTTTTCAAACAAACTTTCAAAGAATTTTTGGTTAAAAGAAAGCTTCTGGTTGGTTACAAACCAACCAATCCCCTTATTTTGACGAGATAAGTAGGCCTTTCCCAAAAACTGCTTGTTTTGACTAAATAACTCAACTTCTTGATTAGTTTCAGATAGTTCTGGAAAATCAATTTCCTCCAAAAGTACTAGACCTTGGTTTAGTTTTTTTTCAACACGTCTACTGACGAATACTTTATTCATAAATACTATTATAACAAATTTTGTGACAATTCACAAAATAGAAACTATTGATTCATCCATCATCCTACCCTATCTGAGAGAATTCTTCCTCCCATTAGTCCTACTATTTTTCTTTTATAGTATTTCAACACTTCTAGTTGAAAAATAGACATAAAATTCAAAGAGTTTAATTATAACGCAAACGTTTGCATATTCTTTAGCTTTATGCTACAATAATTCTCATCACTGTAAGTAAGAGGATCAACTATGAAAAATCAAACCCTAATGCAATATTTTGAGTGGTATCTCCCCCACGACGGTCAGCACTGGACACGCCTCGCTGACGACGCTGAACACCTAGCCAACTTAGGCATTAGTCACATTTGGATGCCCCCTGCCTTCAAGGCAACAAATGAAAAAGATGTTGGTTATGGAGTATATGATCTATTCGACCTTGGCGAATTTAATCAGAAGGGTACTGTACGTACCAAGTATGGCTTTAAAGAAGACTTTCTTCACGCCATTCAAACTTTAAAATCTCATGGGATTCAACCAATGGCTGATATCGTCTTAAATCATAAGGCAGCCGCTGACCATTTAGAATCTTTCCAAGTAATAGAAGTGGATCCAGAAGATCGAACTGTAGAACTAGGAGAACCTTTTACCATCAATGGCTGGACAGGCTTTACCTTTGAGGGACGACAAAATACCTACAATGACTTCCACTGGCACTGGTACCACTTTACTGGAACTGACTACGATGCTAAACGCCGTAAATCTGGGATCTATCTGATACAGGGAGACAACAAAGGCTGGGCTCATGAGGAATTAGTCGACAATGAGAATGGCAATTACGACTATCTCATGTATGCTGATCTAGATTTCAAACATCCTGAAGTGATAAAAAATATCTACGACTGGGCAGATTGGTTTATGGAAACAACTGGTGTAGCTGGTTTCCGTTTGGATGCAGTTAAACACATTGACTCTTTCTTTATGCGCAATTTCATTCGCGATATCAAAGAAAAATATGGCCAAGATTTCTATGTCTTTGGAGAATTCTGGAATCCAGACAAGGAAGCAAATCTGGACTACCTTGAAAAAATTGAAGAACGCTTTGACCTTGTCGATGTTCGCCTTCACCAAAATCTCTTTGAAGCAAGTAAATCTGGAGAAGAATATGATTTGACAACCATCTTTGAGGATAGTCTAGTTCAACTCAATCCAGACCGAGCTGTAACCTTTGTCGATAACCATGATACTCAACGTGGCCAAGCTCTTGAATCCACTGTTGAAGAATGGTTTAAACCAGCAGCCTACGCCCTCATTCTTTTGCGAGAGCAGGGACTCCCATGCGTCTTTTACGGAGACTACTATGGTATTTCTGGTCAATATGCTCAGCAAGATTTCAAAGATGTTCTTGACCGTTTGCTAGCTATTCGAAAAGAGTTGGCTTATGGAGAGCAAACAGACTACTTTGATGACCCTAATTGTATCGGTTGGGTCCGTTCAGGAGCTGAAAATCAATCACCACTTGCCATCGTGATTTCTAATGCCCAAGCAAACTCTAAAACCATGTTCGTCGGTCAAGAATGGACTGACCAAACCTTTGTTGATTTACTAGGAAATCATCCTGACCAAGTAACGATTAATGCTGAAGGGTATGGAGATTTTCCAGTTACAGAACGCTCTCTTAGTGTATGGGGACTGGTTGACTAATCAATTAATACTCTTCGAAAATCTCTTCAAACCACGTCAGCTTCCATCTACAACCTCAAAGCAGTGCTTTGAGCAACCGGTGGCTCGCTTCCTAGTTTGCTCTTTGATTTTCATTGAGTATAAAACACACAAAAAATGCCCACAAGCTAGATTTTCATTCTAGCCTGTAGGCATTTTTTCTATTATCAATACTTAAGTTTAGTCTTTCCAAAGATCCATAGCATTTTGAAAATCTGCAGAAACTTGAACATTTTGAGGATTAGTCGCTTCTCTATCCTGACGCTTCGCCTCTACCTGGACTACACTCTTAATGCCTTCATGACGCCAGTTCCGTAGGATAGCTTGGATATACTTCCAATTTGGTTTTCCATTCAAAACGGCCTCACGTAGAGCCTCTTTGATCAGGTCCGCACTGGTTCCGTCTTCTTTCAAACTCTTTTCTAAATCTTCAATCTCAAAAGGACTCAAGAGGCGCCCTAGTTCTTGTTGGAAGGTTTCCACTAAGTCTTTCAAATCATTTTTAGCGGGTGCCACTTGGCTTGGTTCTTGCTTTTCAAAAAGTTGGTCTAAGCGCTCTAAAGCCAAAGTCGCATCAAAAATAACTTCTATTTCTCCATTGAGTTCAATCGTACGATATTGGAGTAAGCCTTTTTCGGTCAAGCGTGAAATCGCTTGATTGACTTCAAAAACTTGCTTGCCAATTTTCTCAGCAATCTGGCTTGGGGACAATTCCCCTAAAGCTGTTGTATTTTGTAGGTAAAAGAATTGCCAAACTAAGAAATCATCGCTTGATGAGAAAAGTTGATTGTAGTTTAAGAGCAGAGCACTTGGTAGTACCAAATTCCCTGATTTGAAAGCATCTAAATATGTCATAATTCCTCTTATAAATATCCAAAATGAGACACATCTTCTTCTGCACTCTTCCACTCAAAAGGCGTTTCTTGGTAAACTGCATAATTTACCCAGTTACTGAAAAAGAGAGCTGCTGAGGAACTCCAACGCATACAAGGAAGTTCATGGATGTCATCATTTTTGAAATAATTTTCTGGTATATGGGGATCTAAACCAGCATCTAGATCTCTAAAATATTCTTTCGCTAGGGTATCACGATCATACTCTAAATGCCCAAAGCTATAAACTTCTCTTAAATCTCGGCTTGCAAGGATAGAGATTCCCACCTCTTTTCCAGATGCTAAAATCTCTAGATTGGTTTTATTTACAATGTCTTCTTTGAGAATTTCTGTATGACGAGAATGAGGAGACACATACAAGTCATCAAAACCTCTCAGCAAAAGATGACCTTCTTTTAAAACATCCTGAGGATAAATTCCCGAAAGCTTTTGAGCCATCTGGTGTTTATCTACGCCGTAACGATAGTAGAGGCCAGCCTGTGCTCCCCAGCAAATATGCAGGGTTGAAAAAACATGAGTCTTTGACCAATCGATGACCTGAGTAAATTCCTCCCAATAGTCCACTTCTTCAAAAGGAAGATGCTCAACCGGCGCTCCTGTGATAATCAAGCCATCAAAATACTGGTCTTGAACTTCCGAGAAGGTCTTATAAAAAGTCTCCATATGCTCAGAACGAGTTGTTTTCGACTGATGACTTTCCATATATAAGAAATCAATATCTAACTGCAAAGGAGTATTAGCTAAATGTCGTAAAAGCTGAGTCTCTGTAACCATCTTCTGTGGCATCAAGTTTAAAATCAGAATTTTCAGTGGTCGAATATCCTGATGAGCCGCCCTCTGGTCATCCATGACGAAAATATTTTCCGTTCGTAAAATCTCAACTGCTGGTAATTTTTTATCAATTCGAATCGGCATGGAAATCTCCTTACTGTATCAATTCTAGGCTCAAACGAACATACAGTCGTCAAATGAAAAATCAGCTGACGAAAGTCCTTCCCTTTATTATACTGTAAGAAGATATAGTTTTCAATTATAGTTTTTCTCTAACTAGATATAGCCTTTTTTTATATCAGATGAAGAGAAAACAGCCCTAGGGACTGTTTTTCATTAATAATGCATAAGCACTTTATAATCGTAATCTCCGATAGCTTCACGGCCTTTAAGCTCATCAAGCTCAATCAAGAAGGCACAACCAGCTACGATACCACCAAGTTTTTCAATCATTTCGATGGTTGCTTTCACAGTACCACCTGTTGCCAAAAGGTCATCGACGATCAGAACACGTTGACCTGGTTTGATAGCATCTGCGTGCATGGTCAAAGTATCAACACCATATTCTTTTTCGTAGTCAGCTGAAATGACTTCGCGTGGCAATTTCCCTGGTTTACGCACAGGAGCAAAACCAATTCCCAACTCAAAAGCGACTGGACATCCAACGATAAATCCACGCGCTTCTGGTCCTACGATCATATCGATCTTTTTGTCAGTAGCATATTGAACAATTTCACGAACAGCATAGCTGTAGGCATTGCCGTTTGCCATTAAGGGGCTGATGTCACGGAATGTAATTCCTTCTTGTGGATAATTTTCAATACTTGCAATGTAATCTTTTAAGTTCATAGCATTTCTTTCTTTTTAAGTTTTTACTCCCTATTATACCATAATTCTTAAAAAAGAGAAATAGAAAGAAACCCTGGAAACTGAGTCCAAGGCTTCTAATCTGATCTGTAACTATTGATCGTTTAATGAAATCTTTCCTTCTTTTTGCTTTTAGAAGTTTGATTCCGTTGACGATTCTGTTGGATGCGCCATTCTCGCTCAAAGTAAGACATGGTTTCAAATACCCTCTTTGGCAATCCGACATCTAGTAAATAGATTGGAATTTTCAAAACGTTTGAATTCTTCTTGGTAGTAAACCTAGTTCGTAGACGTCCCCATAAAGAGGTACTTTTCAAAAGTTCTCGATCAAAAAAATGAACCTCAATCATATAAAAATCACTTGAATGTCTACTACCTTTAATTCTCGTGAGGGCAAAGTTTTCAACTTGTCCCCAAGAATAAAACTGCCAGTCTTTCTTTGGATATGGTTTATAGAAAAATCCTTGAGCCGTACATTTCAAATACTCTTTATCAGAAAAAAGCAGTCGCAAACGTTGATACAAAATGAAGCCAACGATGATGATTAAGAAAACAATAAAGAGAATTAAAGCCACCAATCCCATAGGTGGTTCTTCGGGATAGCTCAGCAAAAACGAAAAGATCCAAAGTAGAAGAGCCAATTCTAGTAGGTAAAGAACAAAGCTCAAAACGATTTTCTTACTACTCCATTTAATAATTGTTTCTTCCATTATACCAACTCACTTAAATATTCATAGCGTTCATATTTTTCCAGTAAGTCTTCATTTTTCTCGTCTAACTCTTTTTGAAGGGTAGCTAGTTTCCCAAAGTCAGAACCATTTGCTAGCATTTCTTCTTCAATCTCAGCAATGCGGTTCTCCAAGTTTTCGATATCGCTTTCAATACTTGACCACTCCTGCTTTTCTTGGTAGGTCATGCGTTTCTTTTCTTCACGGACTTTGACCACTTTTTCCTTGTCAGCCTTTTGACTTTGCGTTACCGCTTCTGCTTCAAAGGCCTTTTCATCCAGATAGTCGGTATAGTGGCCAAAGAACGGACGGATGGTGCCATTCTCAAAGGCAAGAATCTTAGTCGCCACCTTATCCAAGAAATAACGGTCGTGACTAACTGTCAAAACTGGGCCGGCAAAATCCTGTAAGAAATTTTCTAGAACTGTTAAGGTCGCAATGTCTAGGTCATTTGTTGGTTCATCCAAAAGCAAAACATTTGGTTTTTCAAGGAGCAATTTAAGAAGATAGAGACGTTTTTTCTCTCCACCTGATAACTTCTCAATCAAGGTCCCATGGGTTGAACGTGGGAAGAGAAACTGTTCCAACAACTCAGCGATTGAAGTCGTAGCACCACCGCTAGTCTTAACCTCTTCTGCCACTTCCTGCAGGTAATTGATAACCCGCTTACTTTCATCTAAACCTTCGATTTGTTGAGAGAAATAAGCGATACGAACTGTTTCACCGATAATAACTTGTCCTTCAGTCGCTTCAAGTCTTCCTGCAATAAGGTTAAGAAGGGTTGACTTCCCAACACCATTGTCCCCGACGATTCCGATACGGTCTTTGGCTTGTACCAAAAGATTAAAATGTTTCAGAATCGGTTTATCGTCATAGGCAAAGGAAACATCCTTAAACTCGATAACTTTTTTACCGATACGGCTAGTTTCAAAATTCATGCTCAAATCCGCGTCAGCTGTAGTTCCCGAGACTTCCTTTTTCAAATCATGGAAACGATTGATCCGAGCTTGTTGCTTGGTCGCACGCGCCTGTGGTTGTCTACGCATCCAGGCCAATTCCTGCTTATAAAGTTGTTCCTTTTTGTGAAGAAGAGCTGCATCGCGCTCATCCTGTTCTGCCTTGAGGCGAACATAGTCTTGGTAATTCCCCTGATATTCTGTTAATCCACCTCTATCTAATTCAAAAATTCGCGTCGAAAGCGCATCTAGGAAGTAACGGTCGTGGGTGATAAATAGAACCGTCTTCTTAGAATTTTTCAAAAAGAGAGTCAGCCACTCAATGGTCGCAATGTCAAGATGGTTGGTTGGCTCATCCAAAAGCAAGAGGTCGTGATTACCTAGAAGAACTTGGGCCAACTGAACCCGTCTACGGAGACCACCCGACAAGGCTTCAACAGGAGTTGATAAGTCCTGAATTCCAAGTTTACTTAAAACGGTCTTGACCTGACTCTCAATTTCCCAAGCCTGGAGGGAATCCATCTCCGCCATGACCCGTTCTAGACGCGCTTGCTTGTCCTCACTGTAGTTGAGCATAAGGAGTTCATACTCACGAATCAGCTGGATTTCTTTCAAATCACTTGATAGGACAGTATCCAAGACAGTCTTGCTATCATCAAAATCTGGATCCTGAGTCAAGTAGCCAATTTTGTAATCATTTTTTGCCGAAAAAGGGCTTACGTCACCATCAAAACCCGAAACTCCTGAAAGAACATCTAAAAGGGTTGTTTTCCCAGTTCCGTTGACACCGATTAGACCAATTCTGTCCAAGTCATGAATGATAAAGGAAATATCCTTAAAGACGGTCTTGTCCCCAACGGATTTACTTAGCTTTTCAACGATAAAATCACTCATTTTTTCTCCCTCAAGTATGCATGGATGGCTTCCAAGTTATTTTCCAAATCTCCATCCACAATAGCATACTCAATCTCTGCTAAAATTTCTCCCATTTCTGGTCCCGGCTGATAGTCGTATTCTTTGATCAGAATCCCACCATTGATTTGAATTTCTTTCTTATCATGGATGGTTAGGCTGTGGTAAGTCTCTTCGATGGCTTGTGGATTGACTTCTTTTCCTTGAGCCTGACGAAGATTTTCAGCCTGCAAAAGTAAATCTAGATCAAAGCGGTAACAATCACGCTTGCTCAACTCTCCTTCTTCACGCAGAGCCAAAATGAGCAACAAATCTTGAACCTGCTTAGCAAATTGACGCGAAGTCTTCCAATGTTTCAAAAATTGTTGAGCATCTTCGACTTCTAAAACCCATAAAAGTGCTGCCCAGGCTTGCTCAGAAGATTCGAAGGTAAAATCAGCCTCTAGGTCAAAGAAAGATTGGAGTTGCTCCTGACTGCCTCCCATATCTGGAAGATAATCATAAGCTTGACTTTCAATCATGGAAGATAAACCTACTCGCCAATGAGGAGCCAGAAGAAGTTTATCAAATTCAACAAAAGTACGCTCCACAGAGATTTTTTCTAAAAGTGGCGTTAAGGTCTTCATCGCTTCAAAGGTTGCTTGCTCAAGTTCAAATCCTAGACTAGCTTGGAAACGAAAGCCACGCATGATACGTAGAGCATCTTCGTTGAAACGCTCACTGGCAACTCCAACTGCGCGTAAGACCTGATTTTCTAAATCTTGTAAACCATCAAATAAATCAATGATTTCCCCTGTCTCATCTAGAGCAAAGGCATTGACAGTAAAGTCACGACGCTTGAGGTCTTCTTCCAGCGAACGAACAAAAGAAACTGAGCTTGGTCTACGGTAGTCTACATAGACATCTTCCGTTCGAAAAGTAGTTACTTCGTACTCTTCATCACCCTCTAAAACCAAGACGGTTCCGTGCTCAATGCCAATATCTGCTGTGAGTGGAAAAATCTGTTTTGTTTCTTCTGGATAAGAGGAAGTTGCGATATCCACATCATGAATGGGACGATTGAGAAGGGCATCCCTTACAGAGCCACCAACAAAATAGGCCTCAAAACCTGCTTCTTTAATTTTTTCTAATACTGGTAAAGCCTTCTGAAATTCAGAAGGCATTTGTGTTAATCTCATAATAAGTGTTCTAATCCATAGACAAGCTCATGACGCTTGATAACTTCTTTGATTCCCAAATTTACCCCTGTCATGAAGGAGCTGCGATCATAGGAGTCATGACGCAGGGTCAATCCTTCTCCCTGATTTCCAAAAATGACTTCCTGATGGGCTACCAATCCTGGCAAACGAACCGAATGGATACGCATGCCATCAAAGTTAGCACCACGTGCACCAGCAATGAGTTCTTCCTCATCACTAGCACCTTGTTGGATAGACTCACGAACTTCTGCCATCAACTCAGCTGTTTTAATAGCTGTTCCACTTGGAGCATCTTTTTTCTTGTCATGGTGAAGCTCAATAATCTCCACATTTGGGAAATATTTTGCTGCTTGTGTCGCGAATTGCATGAGCAAGACAGCACCCAAGGCAAAGTTAGGAGCAATCAAGCCACCCAAACCTTTGGAACGAGAAAAATCTTTTAGTTCTTCGATCTCTCGACTAGTGAAACCTGTTGTTCCAACGACTGGAGCAAAGCCATTTTCAAGAGCAAAGCGGGTATTTTCATAGGCAACAGCTGGGGTAGTAAAGTCCACCCAAACATCCGCATCAAAGCCTACTAAGGCAGCCTTATCATTGAAAACAGGAATTTCCTTCAATTCGGTCTCAGACTCGAAAGGATCCAAAACGGCTACTAGTTCTAACTCAGGATCTGTCAAAACCATCTGACAAGCCGCCTGACCCATCTTACCCTTAAAACCTGCAATAATCACTCGAATACTCATCTTTACTCTACTCCTATCTAAGATACAAAGCCTGTGAGAACAATCTAGACGATTGGTGTATAGCCCAGAGCAATACTTCCTTCTCCCAGGTGAGTCCCAATAACACTACCGAAGGTTGCAATTGAAACATCTGTAGCCACTCCACCATCAATCAAAAGCTGACGCAAATCTGCTGCTTTTTGAGGAGCATTCCCATGAATGACAGTAATCTGGTAATTCCCGTCAGCTGTTACTTCTTTAACAATTTCAACCAAGCGTTTTGTAGCCTTTTTTTCTGTGCGAACCTTTTCATATACTTCTATCACACCTTGGTCATTGAAGTAAAGGATTGGCTTGATACTAAGAAGATTCCCTAAAATGGCCGCACCATTTGAAAGACGTCCCCCTTTAACTAGATGGTCAAGATCATCCACCATGATAAAGGCCGAGGTGTTTTCAATCTGTTCAGTTACTTTATCTAAGATAGACTCGAAGCTATCTCCCTGCTCTGTCCATTTAAAGACACTCTCAACCATATAGCCTAAAGGAGCACTTGTAATTCGAGTATCTGGAAAAGCAATGGTCAAACCTTCATACTCATCCTTCATGTATTGGATATTTTGGTAAAATCCTGAAATTCCAGAAGATAGGAAAAGGCCCAAAGCATGTGTATAGCCTCTGTCTTTTAATGATGATAAAATTTCATCCAACTTAGCAATACTTGGTTGGCTCGTTTTTGGCAATTCAGTTGCTGAAGCCATTTTTTCATAAAATTCTTGAGCGGTTAGATTTACACCTTCAACATACTCCTGCCCATCGATATTCACAGGAATGTCTAGCACAAATAAATCTTCTTTCCGCAAGGTTTCCGCTTGTAGAAAAGCAGATGAGTCTGTTATGACCGCTAATTTCATTTCTTAAAACTCCAAATTAATTCCCGGTAAATCAAGGGCAATTTCTGTTACTTCATAAGTCAAACGATTAAGCATATCCAAACATGGACGAGCTAGTGTCTCAACTTCTTCTTGGCTGAAATCACTTGGTTGGTCGACAATACGACCTTCAACATGATTGACTTGAGAAATCGTTCCACTAATGACAAATCTATCAAAGACAATCATAAAGCTCAAAACAACAATCAAAGAAGTAACTTGATTTTCTTGATCATGCTGAAGCAACTGGAAGTTTACATCTACCTTAGTTTCAGGTGCTCCATTTTCATTTTCCCATTCAAAGTTACGCGCATCAAAGTGATACTGACTGACAAATTCTTGTTCACGTTTTAAATTCATTTTCATCTCCATTGGTACAATATAGTTGCCATTGTACCATATTTTTTTATTTTCTGCTAGATTTACTAAATACCAATCTCAGTTTTAACAACTTGAGCAATCGTATCCACGTAGTAGTCCACTTCTTCTGTTGTAGGCGCTTCAGCCATTACCCGCAAGAGTGGTTCTGTTCCGCTCGGACGAACAAGGATGCGACCATTCCCTGCCATTTCTTCTTCCATTTTCTCGATAATCGCTTTGATAGCAGGAACTTCCATTGCCTTTTCTTTCATAGCATTTTCCACACGAATATTGACCAATTTTTGTGGGTAAATAGTCACTTCTGATGCTAATTCTGATAAACTCTTACCTGTTTCTTGCATGATCTTCGTCAATTGAACTGCTGACAACTGACCATCACCAGTTGTGTTATAGTCCATCAAGATAACATGACCAGACTGTTCCCCACCGAGATTGTAACCTGACTTTCTCATTTCTTCAACTACATAACGGTCTCCAACAGCAGTGACTGCTTTATTGATCCCTTCGCGATCCAAGGCCTTATGGAAACCAAGGTTGGACATGACTGTTGTTACAATAGTATTTTGGGTCAATTGACCTTTTTCAGAGAGATATTTACCAATGATGTACATAATCTTGTCACCATCGACAATTTCTCCGTTTTCATCAACAGCAATCAAACGGTCGCTATCACCATCAAAGGCCAAACCAATGGCAGATTGACTTTCTTTCACAAGTTCTTGCAAGGCTTCTGGATGAGTTGAACCAACGTTCAAGTTGATGTTCAGTCCATCTGGAGTTTCTCCGATAACCGTTAATTGAGCACCCAAGTCTGCAAAAATTTGTCGAGCACTTGTTGAAGCAGCGCCATTTGCAGTATCCAAGACTACCTTCATTCCTTCAAGAGCTGTTCCAGTTGAAACAAGATAAGCTTCATACTTGCGCAAACCTTCTGGATAATCAACTACAGTACCTAGACCTTCAGCACTTGGACGTGGAAGAGTATCTTCACTCGCATCAAGCAAGGCTTCGATTTCAGCTTCTTTGTCATCGTCTAGTTTAAAGCCGTCACCACCAAAGAATTTAATTCCGTTATCAAGGGCTGGGTTATGACTAGCTGAAATCATGACACCTGCGCTCGCACCTTCTGTTTTAACAAGATAAGCTACTGCTGGTGTTGCAAGAACTCCAAGCTTATAAACGTGAATTCCGACTGAAAGGAGACCAGCAATCAAAGCCGCTTCTAGCATTTGACCTGAGATACGAGTGTCACGTCCTACGAACACTTTTGGTGCTTCAGTTGTATGTTGACTGAGAACATAACCTCCAAAACGTCCCAATTTAAAAGCTAATTCTGGCGTAAGTTCTACGTTTGCTTCTCCACGGACTCCGTCCGTTCCAAAATATTTACCCATGTTATATCCTTTTCTAATTTTTTAGTCTTTCTTTGAAGAATCTGGTTTGGTTTCAGACCCAGTTGAAGACGAACTGCCCGCAGATGAGCTTGTCGTTGATGAGCTAGAACTACTTGCTGATCGAACTTGTTTCGTCGTTACTTTCATAGTTGTTTCATAGGGTGTAATGACCGTTGGTAAAACTGTTCCGTTCTTATCAATAGCTTGTAAGGGAACTGAACCCGTATAATTTCCTGTAATTTTTTCACTCGTTGGTAAGACAGCCACAATCTTATCAATCTTGGATAAGGTGTCAGCATCACTAGTAACAGAAACGCGTTCATCTGAAACGGTCACACTATCGATGAGGATCCGTTCATCAATCTTACCAGAGTCAATCTGTGGAGTGACTGGTAAATTATCCCGTGTTGCCTTCTTCCCAATTTTAACGGTAATTTTCTGCGGTGTTGCTAGAGCTGTTAAGCCACTTGGTAGATTTTCAATAGTCAAGGGAACTTCAATTGTTCCTTCGGTAGCCTGTGTTAAATCTGCAGTAACCTTAAATTTACGAGTGCTTTCTTGCATCTCACTAGCCAAGGTCACTCGATTGGATCCAGTCAAAAATACCGTTACTTCTGAACTAAAACCGCTAATAAAATACTGCTCACTATCATACTGAATATCAATCGGTACATTTACAACTGTGTTGGTATAAGTTTCTGTTCTAGCTGGTCTTGCATTATTATTATTTTGGTAATTAATAGAGGTAGCGTAGATAAATAAAACGCAAGCAAAGAGGAGTGAGGAGATGATATATAAATTATTTTTTTTCATTCTTCCAACCCCCTAGTATACGTTCTGTTAAGCTTGGCTCTTGTGAATTTTCCGGAATTAGTATACGGCGTAGTTCTTCTTCAAACTCCTCCATCGTTAAATCATGTTTAAAGACACCATTATAGGTAATGGAAATACCTCCAGTCTCCTCTGATACAACAAATGTGAGAGCATCTGAAACCTCAGATAAACCAATGGCTGCACGGTGTCGCGTTCCAAACTCCTTAGAAATACCAGTGTTTTCAGTTAGTGGAAGATAAGCAGAAGTTACAGCTAGCCGATCACCTTTTATAATGACTGCTCCATCATGTAAAGGGGTGTTTGGGATGAAAATATTGATTAAGAGTTCTGCCGAAATTTTAGCATCTAAAGGAATCCCTGTGGAAATATATTCCTGTAAGGTTCTGACACGCTGAACAGAGACCAGTGCTCCAATTTTCCGCGGGCTCATATATTCTACCGCTTTAACAAAGGCCTGAATCATCTGTTCTTCTGAACTCATTGGTGTACTTGAAAAGAAATCAGTCGCACGTCCCAAACGCTCTAAACCTGTCCGAATTTCTGGAGAGAAAATAACTACCGCTGCGATAACACCGTAGGTAATCAATTGATTGATCAACCAGGAAATAGTTGTCAGGCCTAGGGTATTTGCTGCTATCTGAGCTAAGATAAAAACTAGAACACCTCGAACCAGAATCATAATCTTGGTTCCTGCAATTGATTTTGTAAATTGGTATAAGATATAGGCAACGATAAGAATATCAATCACATTTATCAGAATACTCCAAGGACTGGAAAATAAACTAGACCAGTATTGAAGATTAGATAATTGTTGAAAATTCATTCTAGGCCTCCTCTCCATAAAAAAGCTACTCTTCATTATATCATTTTATATGAAAATTTTCTTCCCCCTACTTCATTTTAAATTGGTAGAAAATATGATAGAATAAGAAAATAGAAATTATTAAGGAGAAACCATGTCTGAACTATACGATATCACCATTGTAGGAGGTGGTCCTGTCGGTCTTTTCGCAGCCTTTTATGCTCACCTTCGTCAAGCCAAAGTACAAATCATCGATTCTCTTCCTCAACTAGGTGGTCAGCCTGCTATCCTATATCCTGAAAAACAAATTCTCGATGTTCCTGGTTTTCCAAACCTCACAGGGGAAGAATTGACTAACCGCCTTTTGGAACAACTTGAAGGGTTTGTGACACCTGTTCACCTCAATGAAACCGTTCTTGAGATTGAAAAAGAGGATGATGTTTTTAAGATTACAACCAATAAGGGAAATCATACTTCTAAAACCGTTATTATTGCTATGGGTGGTGGTGCCTTTAAACCACGTCCACTCGAATTAGAAGGTGTTGAAGGCTATGACAATATCCACTACCACGTTTCTAATATTCAACAATACGCTGGTCAGAAGGTAACCATCCTGGGTGGTGGTGACTCAGCCGTTGACTGGGCTTTAGCTTTTGAGAAGATTGCTCCAACTACACTTGTGCATCGTCGCGATAACTTCCGTGCTCTTGAGCATAGCGTCCAAGCCTTGCAAGAGTCTTCTGTGACTATCAAAACACCTTTTGTGCCAAGTCAGCTTCTTGGAGATGGAAAAACTTTAGACAAGCTTGAAATCACAAAAGTTAAATCCGATGAGACTGAAAGCATTGAGTTGGACCACCTCTTTGTCAACTATGGCTTCAAATCTTCTGTAGGTAATCTTAAAAAATGGGGATTAGAACTGAACCGCCACAAGATTATTGTCAATAGCAAGCAAGAATCAAGCCAAGCTGGAATTTACGCTATTGGTGACTGCTGCTACTATGAAGGGAAGATTGACTTGATTGCCACAGGTCTTGGTGAAGCCCCAACTGCTGTCAACAATGCCATTAACTACATTGACCCAGAACAAAAAGTACAACCAAAACACTCTACAAGTCTATAAGAAAAGAACCACGAATCCGAAGATTCGTGGTTTTATAGTTCATCAGCAATTTTATTAATTTTTCTCAGTCGATGATTAACACCACTTTTGGTTAAGGGATTTTGTAGACTATCTGCCAACTTCTGTATAGAATAGTCTGGATGCTGGATACGCAAACGGGCAACTTCCTGTAAGTCTGCTGGAAGATTATCTAAGCCAACGATATCAATGATTTTACTGATATTGTTGATGGTTTTCATGCTTGCAGAAACTGTCCGAGCAATATTAGCCGTCTCTGCATTATTGGCACGATTAAGGTCATTTCGAGTTTCTCGGAGAATCTTGATCCCCTCAAAAGTATCTCGTGCCTGCATGGCTCCAACTAAAATCAGGAAATCCATAATATCTTCTGCTCGCTGAAGATAGGTCACCGCACCTTTTTTTCGTTCGATAACCTTGGCATCTAACAAGAACTGCTGCAACAGTGAGGCGATCCCTTGAGCATGGTCCAGATAAACTGAACTAATTTCTAACTGATACTTGCCTGAGTCAGGATCTCGAATGCTACCGTTTGCTAAAAAAGCACCACAGAGGTAAGCGCGTCCAGCTTCCTCATCTGATAAAATATCTGGGTCAATTCCCGTCTCCAAACCAAAGAAAGAATCAGCCAAACGTAAATCGGCTAAAAGTTCTTGGACTTGCTCATCTGTAAACACAGTATAAACACGATTTTTACGAAGATTACTTCTCTGATGATGGCGAATCTCCGACTTAATACCATAGAAGTGTAAGAAAGATTCATAGAGATGGCGGGCAAGCTTAGCATTTTCTGTAATAACGGACAAGGTCAAGCCAGAGCTCGATAAACCAATACTACCTGACATCTTGATAATGGCTGATAACTCATAACGGCTCAGATGGTGTTGACCTAGGATTTCTTCTTTTACTGCTACTGTGAAGCTCATTTTCTCACCTGTATAATGCGCATCAATTCATCAACGATTAAATCTCCATCGTGGAAGGCACCACCATTTTCCAAACGAAGGAAATTAGACGAAATCACACGGGGAACTTGTTGATGCAGTCCCTCAAAATCATGCTCAACCTGAACTAGATACTCATCGAAACGGTTGGTATCCATATAGTCCCTCGGAACCTTTTCGATATTAACAAGGACAGTATCGATAAATGGACGGCCCAAATGACGATGCAAAACTTTCACATGATCACTATCTGTGAAATGCTCTGTCTCGCCACGCTGTGTCATGATATTGCAGACATAAGCCACCTCAGCTTTGGTTTCAAGGAGTGCTTGTCCAATCTCTTCAATAACGATATTCGGCAAAATCGAAGTAAAGAGTGAACCTGGTCCCAAGACAATCATATCACTCTCAAGAATCGTATTGACGACTCGGCGACTTGCTTGTGGTTTTTCAGCGTCTAGAGTATTGGTAACATAGACATGGTCAATCATGCCAGGATGGTCTGCGATGTGACTTTCTCCAGCTACTTCTGATCCATCTTTGAAGACAGCATGGAGTGTCAAAGGATGGTCACTTGATGGAAAAATCTTGCCTGTCGTATGGAAAAATTTACTCAGTAATTGCATGGCATTGTAGGTTGAACCCTGCATTTCAGAAAGTCCTGCTATGATAATGTTCCCTAATGGATGACCAGCAAAAGCACCTGCATCCTCAGAAAAACGGTATTGAAAGACTTTCTCGTAGAATTTTGGCATATCTGACATGGCTACAAGAACATTACGTAAATCCCCTGGCGGTGTTAACTGTTGAATATTTTTACGAAGTTCACCTGAAGAACCTCCATCATCAGCAACAGTGACAATGGCTACAATGTCAACATCTCTTTCCCGCAAACTTTTTAAAATAACAGGGATTCCAGTTCCTCCACCGATCACCGTAATTTTTGGTTTTCTCATGAACGGTTTACCGTTTCCTTTCTTCGGTCTTTATCACGATGACTTTCATTTACAGGCCAATTCTTAGACAAATCATTCGCCAGTCGTTTAGCAAAGGCAACACTTCGGTGTTGTCCACCTGTACAACCTACTGCAATGGTTAAAACAGATTTGCCCTCTTTTTTGTAGCCAGGTAGGATTGGTTCAATCAAGGCCAACAAATGGCGGTAAAAGTCTTCGGATTCCTCATGTTTCATGATATAGTCATAAACATCTTGATCTTCACCTGTCTGATTGCGAAGTTCTGGTAGATAGTAGGGATTTGGTAGGAAACGAACATCAAATACCAAGTCAGCATCAATTGGAATGCCATATTTAAACCCGAAAGACATAACCTCAATACGGAAGGACTGAACCTGTTCTTGATCTGAAAACTGCTCTGCAATGGTCTTACGGAGTTCACGAGGAGTTAACTCTGTTGTGTCTACCACGTTTTGGCTCATATTTTTCAAGGGTGCCAAGAGTTCGCGTTCCAGCTTGATTCCATCTAAGATACGACCATCTGCTGCTAGAGGGTGGCTTCTTCTGGTTTCCTTATAGCGAGCCACCAATTCCTTATCAGCTGCATCCAAAAAGAGGATTTTGAAGTCCAAATCATCTTGATTTTCCAATTCATCCAAAACAGCCTGAATCTCTGAGAAGAAAGAACGACTACGCATATCAACCACTAGAGCTAACTTGTGGTCATCATCCTTGGTCTCAACCAACTGTAAAAATTTTGGTAAGAGGGCAGGTGGCATATTATCAATGGTAAAATATCCTAAATCTTCAAAGGATTGAATGGCTACAGTTTTTCCTGCACCACTCATCCCTGTTACAATCACCAGGTGAAGTTGTTTCTTTGTCATCTTTGTCATCTTTGTCTCCTTATATCAAAAGAAGTTTGGAAGAACCAAACTTCAACTCGCTTATCCAATCTCTGCGATGACTTCAATTTCGACTTTTACATCGCGAGGAAGACGAGCTACTTCTACAGCTGAACGAGCTGGAAATTCCTTGTTAAAGGCTGTTTGGTATACCTCATTGAAAGGTACAAAGTCGTTCATATCACTCAAGAAGCAAGTTGTTTTAACAACATGGTCAAAATCCGTTCCTGCCTCTGCTAAAATAGCTCCAATGTTTTTCAAAACTTGTTCAGTCTGTTCTTGAATCGTTTCTCCTACGATTTCTCCAGTTTCAGGAGATAAAGGAACTTGACCGCTAGCAAACAAAAGGTTCCCAACGATCTTTCCTTGAACGTAAGGCCCAATTACCTTTGGAGCTTTATCTGTATGAATTGTTTTTGCCATCTGTATTCCTCACAATTTTTCTAAAATAGCATCCCAAGCTTGGTCCATTCCTGCTTTTGTTACTGATGAAAAGAGGATAAAGTCATCACTTGGATCAAAGTTTAATTTCTTTTTAATAGCTGATTCGTGCTTGTTCCATTTCCCACGCGGAATCTTGTCTGCCTTGGTCGCCACAATGATGACAGGAATCTCATAATACTTAAGAAATTCGTACATCTGTACATCATCTGCTGACGGATCATGACGAAGGTCAACGAGACTGACAACTGCTCGAAGATTTTCTCGAGTAGTCAAGTACTCCTCAATCATACGTCCCCATTTTTCGCGTTCTTTTTTGGAAACACGGGCATAACCATAACCAGGCACGTCGACAAAACGCATCTTATCATCAATATTAAAGAAATTCAGTAGTTGTGTTTTTCCTGGTTTTCCAGAGGTACGAGCTAGATTTTTACGATTGAGCATGGTATTGATAAAGCTAGATTTACCAACATTTGAGCGACCTGCAAGAGCAATCTCAGGAAGTTCATCTTGCGGATAGTGGGACTTGTTGGCTGCACTCAGCAAAATCTCGGCATTGTGTGTATTGATTTCCATAGTCACCTCTAGGCTGTCTCTAGGATTGGCTTAGCTGTTCCATTGACTGCTTCTTTTGTGATACGAACAGTTTTCACATTTTCTTGACTCGGAACTTCAAACATAACGTCTAGCATGGTTTCTTCGATAATTGAGCGAAGACCACGGGCACCCGTTTTACGTTCGATTGCTTTATTGGCAATCTCTTGAAGGGCTTCGTCGTCAAATTCAAGCTCTACATCGTCATATGAAAGCAATGTCTGGTATTGTTTGACCAAGGCATTTCTTGGCTCTTTCAAAATACGAACCAAATCATCTACGGTCAACTGCTCCAGAGCTGCAAAGACTGGTAAGCGTCCAATCAACTCGGGAATAATTCCGAATTTTTGAATATCTTCTGCGATGATTTCTTGCATGTAAGAACTATTTTCATCAATTACCTTGTTGTTTTGTCCGAAACCAATGACCTTTTCACCCAAACGCTGTTTGACAATTTCTTCGATGCCATCGAAGGCACCACCCACGATGAAGAGGATATTCTTAGTGTCCACTTGAATCATCTCTTGTTGTGGATGTTTACGTCCCCCCTGAGGAGGTACGCTAGCTACAGTTCCTTCGATAATCTTGAGGAGGGCTTGTTGCACACCTTCACCAGAAACATCACGTGTAATAGAAACATTCTCACTCTTCTTCGCAATCTTGTCAATCTCATCGACGTAGATAATCCCACGTTCTGCACGCTCAATATTAAAATCAGATGCCTGCAAGAGTTTGAGGAGGATATTTTCCACGTCCTCACCCACATAGCCAGCCTCGGTAAGAGCTGTCGCATCTGCGATTGCAAAAGGCACATTCAAGCTCTTAGCCAAGGTCTGGGCCAAGAAAGTTTTCCCAGAACCAGTTGGGCCAATCATCAAGATGTTTGACTTCTGCAAATCCACATCTTCTGATTCTTCACGCGTATCGTGGAAATTGATGCGTTTGTAGTGGTTATATACAGCCACTGCCAGAGCACGTTTGGCACGATCTTGACCAATTACATAGTGGTTCAAGATGTTTAGTAGTTCGATTGGTTTTGGTACTTCAGACAAGTCCGCCAAGACTTCCTCAGCTAACTCCTCACGAATGATTTCCTGGGCCAACTCTACACATTCATTACAGATAAAGGCATTGTTCCCAGCGATTATTTTTTTAACTTCTTCTTGGCTTTTGCCACAAAATGAGCAATAAACCATCATATCATTTTTCCTATTTGTAGGCATGATTCCCTTCCGTTCTAACTATTCTTTCTCTCTAAAATAAGGTCATATAAAAAGCATGAATGCTATTTACCAAGTTTGTAAAGGCATTAAGCCAAAGTAGAGTAGCAAGTCCAAAGCGCTTTTTACGAAAAGCGTGTGTTCCAGCTACAAGACAGACAGCACACAAGAGAGCTGTAAAAAATCCAAAAATACTACGCTCCATTAGGCTTCCTTTCTCTTTCTATATTCGATGGTAAAATCGTAGGCATTTTTTTCATCTTTGGTAAAGCTATTGCTTGCGACTGTTTCAAAAGCTGTCAAGTCAAATTCTTCTGGAAAATGAGTATCTCCATCTACTTTAGCATGAATTTGTGTCACGATAAGCTCATCTAAATAAGGTTCAAAAAGTTGAAAAATTTGTTTGCCACCGATTATATAAAGATTTTTATCCTGATTTTGATACCAATCTAATACTGTCTCAACATCTTGAAACACCATTGCTCCCTCAATAGACTCCTCTGGATTTCGAGTCAAAATCAAAGTCTGACGTTTAGGAAGCAATCGACGCCCCATGCCATCAAAGGTTACACGTCCCATTAAAATAGCATGGTTTAGAGTCGTTTCTTTAAAATGTTTTAATTCCGCTGGCAAATGCCATGGTAGACGATTTTCTTTTCCGATGACACCCTCTTGATCTTGTGCCCATATCGCTACAATTTTCTTTGTCATGCTTTCATCCTTTTCATTGATAGTACTATTTTATCAAAAAACTTTAAAAAAGACAGTTTTGGAATGTCTACATCAATAGAAAAATCCGTAGAAATCTACGGATTCTTTCTTTGGTTAAAAATTCTTACAAACCAGGCGCTTGTCCTAATTCTGCCGCAAGCATCCAGACTGTTTTTTCAAGGTCAGCCTTAGCGCCAACGAAGATATCATTCGTAACATCATCACCTTCTTCATCTGTTACATCCAAAGCTTTTTGGAAAAGAGTGATGAGGTAACGATAAATGTCAAGGACACGTTCCAAACTTTCTTCTACATTGCGGAACTCTCCAACTTCTTCTTCGATTTCACTGTGTTGAAGGAATTCTGTCAAAGTAGAGTAAGGTTGCCCACCAAGTGTAATCAAACGTTCGCTGATTTCATCTAGATAACCATCAAGGCTATCCATGTATTCATCCATCTTAGGATGCCATACCATGAAACCGCGTCCACGCATATACCAGTGTACTTGATGTAGAGCGATATGGGCTACATACAAGTCTGCTACGGCTTGGTTAAGCACTTCCTTTGTTTTTGCTAGCGCTTCAGGCGCTGATTTAGATAATGTTGTTACATCTTTTAAAGCATCTTTTTTAAATTCAACCATTTTTCTCACCTCGTAATATTATTTTTGTAACCATATTTATTGATTACTACCTAAGTATACTACTCCCAGTATACAAAAGCAAGGGAATTAACTCATATTAAAAAAGTTGTAATTGACTGATAATTTAAGAAACTTTAATAGTTATTTTTCTAGCTGATTTCGGCATTTTTACCCGAAAATTGACTTTGATAAAGATCATAATAAAATCCTTTTGCGTTTAAGAGACTTTCATGATTTCCTTGTTCGATAATCTGTCCATCTTTCAGCACCAAAATTTTATCAGCTTCCTGAATCGTAGAAAGTCGATGGGCAATGACAAAGCTCGTTCTCCCCTTCATCAAACGTTTCATAGCCTTTTGAATCAAGAGTTCTAGACGAGTATCGACTGATGAGGTTGCTTCGTCCAAAATTAAGATTTTAGGATCTGCCAAAAGTGCACGCGCGATCGTCAACAACTGTTTCTGACCAAGAGAAATATTACTTGACTCTTGGTTCATTTCCATGTTATAGCCACCAGGGAGGGTGCGGATAAAGTGGTCAACATTGGCAGCCTTAGCAGCTTCAACGATTTCCTCGTCTGTTGCTTCCAGATTCCCAAAGCGAAGGTTTTCCTTGATACTGCCTTCATAGAGCCAGGCATCCTGTAGGACCATCCCAAACTGACGACGGTAGTCCTGACGAGACAAGTCTCTAATATCTTGTCCATCCACTAAAATAGCACCAGCTGTTACATCGTAAAAGCGCATGAGAAGGTTGATCAAGGTTGTTTTCCCTGCCCCAGTTGGTCCTACGATGGCTACCATCTCTCCAGGTTCAACATCTAAGTTGAAATTACGAATCAATGGTTTATTATCTACATATTGGAAATCAACATTCTTGAAGCTGACTTGCCCAGTCAACGGTGCCAACTCTTTAACTTCCGTAGCTTGGATTTCTTCTTGTTCATCTAAAACTTCAAAGACACGGTCAAGCGAAGACTTAGCACTTTGCATTTGCCCTGCTAGTTGAGTAATATTTTGAATAGGCTGGCTGACTTGCCAAACATATTGAACGAAGGCCTGCATATTACCGATCGTCAAGCGACCTGCAATTACCTGCAATCCACCTAATACTGCAACAATCAGATAGGTTAAATCAGATACGATGTGAAGGACAGGCATCATCAAACCTGAAATAAAGCTAGCCTTGAATCCGACTTGTTGCAATTCATCCGTAATCTTTTCAAATCTCTCTTGAGAGTTTTCTTCACGTCCGAAAAGTTTTAAAACATTAAAACCTGTCAAGTTTTCCTGTACAAAGCCATTCATACGTCCCAAGATAGCCGCCTGCTGTTTAAAATAAGGCTGCGAACGATTCAAAATCGTTTTAGCACCAAAATAAGTAATCGGAATGGATAAGATAACAATGATAGCCAGCTGAAGATTTAGATAGAGAACCATTCCCATCACAAAAAGAATGGTAAAGACTGCATTGACAATCTGTAAGAAAGATTGTTGGAGAGCGTTTGAAACAGTTTCAACATCACTTGTGAAACGACCTAACAAATCTCCAAACTGGTGCTTGTCAAAGTAGGACACAGGGATGCGATTGATTTTTTTACTCATTTCATTTCGCAAATCCTGTATCATGGACTGCACCGCATTGGTCATAAAGTAGTTTGAATAGTAAGACCCCAACTCATAGAGAAGACCACGTAATAGATAGATAACCAGAATCACTGCAATATAGCTAGTATTAATGCCTGCTCCTGCAACACCATTTGCCATAGCAAGGAGATTGCTAGTTAACTCAGTGATAGCAAGCCCCAATACGAATGGCTCGATAACACTCATAATGACGCTGACTATTTTCAAGAAGACTGCAAAGAAAACAGAGAATCGGTAGGCTTTTAAATAGCTCCATAGACGAGCTAGACTAGATTGTTGTTTCATCCTTTACCTCCTATTCTTCTGTCAGAGACGCATTTTTCAGCTGCGACTCAGCAATTTCTCGATAGATGTCATTGGTTTCCATCAATTCTTCATGACGTCCACGACCAACGATTTCACCCTTATCAAGGACGATGATCTGGTCAGCATCCATGATAGTTCCAACACGTTGCGCAACAATCAATACCGTTGCATCTTGCGTCACTTCCTTGAGACGACGGCGCAAAATAGCATCTGTACGGTAGTCCAAGGCTGAGAAGGAATCATCAAAGATATAGATGTCTGGACCCTTGATGACTGCTCGGGCAATCGACAAGCGTTGTTTCTGACCACCTGATAGGTTGCTTCCCCCTTCAGCCAGATGCGTCGCAAAACCTTCTTCTCGACTTTCGATAAAGTCTTTGGCTTGGGCTACATCAGCTGCTTGGTGCAAGTCCTCATGACTGGCATCCTCTTTCCCGTAACGGAGATTGTCTGCGATAGTCCCTGTAAAGAGCAAGGCCTTTTGTGGAATAAATCCAATCTTCTGACGGAGAGATTTGAGTCGGTAATCTCGTACATCAACACCATCGACCTTGATTTTCCCTAGCGTAACATCGTAAAAACGAGGAATCAATTGAACCAGAGTAGACTTACCTGAACCAGTTGAGCCGATAAAGGCAATGGTTTCTCCCGGTTTAGCAGTAAAGGAAATGTTATGCAAAACAGGGCTTTCTGTTTCCCCAGGATAGGCAAAAGTCACATTATCAAATTCTAAGTAACCATGTGTTTCTGTTTCTTGAATTCCGTCCTCATTTGGATCAATGGAAATGGGCATGTCCATGATTTCCTTCAAACGCTCGCTAGATACAGCAGTACGTGGATACATGGTAAAGAGGTTTGACAAGAAAAGGAAGGACAAGAGAGCGTGGAAACTATACTCGATGAAGGCCACCAAATCCCCAATCTGCAAATTTCCATGCTTCAGAGGATCAAGGGCAAACCAAACGATAGCCACAATCATGGCAATAATGATTTGAACAAAGAGGGGCTCTGTCAAACCAGTTAATTTGAACAAGCGATTCGAATTATCCGCATAGATTGCATTTTTGTCTTCGAAACGTTTTTCTTGGAAGTCTTCACGAGCAAAGGCACGAATCACTCGTAGCCCCATCAAATTTTCACGGACATACTGGTTAATCTTGTCCAGTGTTTTCTGTTGTTTTTCAGATAAAGGACGCGTTTTTACCGCCACATAAATGACTACTACAGCTAAAAAAGGAACGGAAAAAGCGACAATCCAGGCTAGTGAAGGACTCGTCAAGAAAATCATGAGAATACTCGAAAACATCATCATGGGAGTGATAACACCCAACTTAAGCGTTTGTTCCGCAAACTGCATGAGGACAAAGGCATCACTGGTAATACGAGTGACTAGTGAAGACACACCAATTTGCTCGTACTCATGATGAGAATACTCTTGTAATTTAGCATAAACATCATTTCGCATGTCCTTAACCATGTTGGTGGTCAATTTACTAGCAGCATAGGATAGAACAACCCGCCCAAATGTCCCCAAGACGATAATAACCAACATTACGATAGCCCAAAAATAGAGTTTATCCTGGTCACCTTGGTTGATTCCCTGGTCAATCATGCGAGCAAGAACAGTCGGTAGCCCAAGATTGACAATCACAAAGAAAATAGCTCCGAAGAAGTCTAACACTAACCACTTGGGATAACGTTTGAGATAAGACCAAATATAAAGCATAATTCTCCTTTCTTTTTCATTCAAAATGCAGAAAAGAGCGTGCTTTCGCACGCCTTTTTACTAAAAAGAAGACAGGCAGTCTTAACCTCGAGGGAGGGAACTGTCTGTCTCAGATATTTAAGGCTTATTTTACAAAGTCAAGCAATGCCAAGAAGCTTTCTGGGTCAAGTGATGCACCACCTACAAGAGCTCCGTCAACGTCTGGACAAGCCATGTATTCAGCAACGTTTTCAGGTTTAACTGAACCACCGTATTGAACACGTACTTTGTCAGCTACTTCTTGACCGAAGTCAGCAGCTACAACATCACGAACAACTTTACACATTTTTTGTGCGTCGTCTTGTGAAGCAGATTTACCAGTACCGATAGCCCAGATTGGCTCATAAGCGATAACTGTTGAAGCTACTTGTTCTGCAGTCAATCCAGCAAGAGCAGCTGAAACTTGAGCACCTACGAATTCTGCTGCTTTACCAGCTTCGTAAGTTTCAAGTGACTCACCACAACAGATGATTGGAAGCATACCGTTTGCAAAGATTGCTTTTGCTTTTTTGTTGATGTCTTCGTCTGTTTCGTGGAAGTAGTCACGACGTTCTGAGTGACCGATCACAACATAGTCAGTACCGATTTCTTTCAAAACTTGTGGGCTAGTTTCACCAGTGAAAGCACCTGCATTTTCAAAGTAGCAGTTTTGAGCAGCAACTTTAAGGCTTGAACCTTTAGCAGCAGCAAGAACAGTTGTCAAGTCAAGAGCAGGAGCTGCGATACCTGCTTCAACAAGGTCTGATGAAGGAAGTTTTGATGCTACAGCTTCAACGAATGCTTTTGCTTCTTCTGGGTTTTTGTTCATTTTCCAGTTACCAGCGATAAATGGTTTACGTGACATTTCACATACCTCTTTTTTCATTTTATTTTCTATTTATTTTATCATATTTAAAGATAGCTTGCAAATCTTACTCTGTAACTAGAAGTCTTCTTTTCAAAAACTTTCCAGTTGCCATTTTTATCTAGAAGCTGGCTTGCGCCTCGTTAATTTGACCACTGCTTCTGTTCTAGCCGTGTGTGGAAACATATCAACAGACTGGATATAGTGTAGATCATAGACCTCTACCAGACGGACTAAATCACGCGCCAAGGTAGACACATTGCAGGAAACATAGACCATCTTTTCAGGAGCGTATTTGACGATAGTATCCAAAAGCTTGTCATCTAAACCAGTACGTGGCGGATCTACAATCAAAGCATCTGCACGATAGCCTTCCTTGTACCAACGAGGGATGATTTCTTCTGCAGTTCCAGCCTCATAGTGAGTATTGGTATAACCCATGCGCTTGGCATTTTCTTTGGCATCCTCAATAGCTTCTGGAATAATATCCATCCCTCTCAAGCTTTTGACTTTCTTAGCAAAGGCAAAACCAATGGTCCCAACACCACAATAGGCATCAATCAGATGGTCATTCTCATTTACGTCCAAGGCCTTAACGGCTTCACTGTAGAGGACTTCTGTCTGTTCAGGATTGAGCTGGTAAAAAGCTCGTGGTGAAAGAGAAAATTCATAGTCTAGAACACCTTCGCGTATACTATCCTGCCCCCAAATAATCTCGGTCTTGTCTCCATAAATCTCACTGGTTTTTGCAGTATTGGTATTGACTGCAACTGTCACCACTTCTGGAAAATCCTTGACTAGGTCTTGAACTAAGAGAGTCAGATTCAATTGGCGATTAGTGACGATAATGATTTGAACCTGCCCAGTTTTCCGTGCTCGACGAACCATGATGGTCCGAACCCCAAGAATTTTCCGTTCATCTGTAATCGGAATTTGATGATAGGTCAAGAGTTCAGCAATGCGATTGGCAATAATCTGCGTCTCCTTGTCTTGAACCAGACAGTCTTTTAACTCAACCAAATAATGGGAATTTTGAGCATATAATCCCGCCTTGACTTGGCCCTTAAATTTTCGAGTTTGGAATTGCAGTTTAGCCCGATAATACTTAGGCTCCTGCATGCCAATGGTTGGTCTAATTTCATAGTTTTCGTAGCCAGCAGGAGCAAATTTCTTCAGAGCTTGATGGAGGAGATCCGTCTTGAATTCTAACTGCTTGTCATAATGCAGGTGCATGATTTGACAGCCACCACACTCATTATAGATGGTGCAGTCTGGGACCACTCGAAACTTAGATTTTTTATTGACCTCAAGGAGTTTAGCCTCAACGTAGTTACGCTTAACCGAAGTCACCTGACAATAGATATCTTCTCCCTTGAGGGCACCTGGAACAAAAACGAGGGTTTTCTGGTAAAATCCGATTCCTTCCCCGTTAATCCCCATGCGCTTGATTTTTAATGGAATTTTTTGTTTGACTTTTAGATTCATAAGTCTATTATACCACGTAGTTTCTCAATGGTTAAGAATATGTTACAATAAAACCATGAATACAAAGATATCTTTTTCCTCATTGGATTTTCCTGAGCAATTACGAACTTATATAGAGGAGGCAAACCTATCGGACAGCTCTTCTCATTCAGGCGCAAGAGTTCTCTATCTTGATTCAGGTTACTATTTAAAAATTGATCAAAAGGGAAGTTTAGAGCGAGAAACTAGCATTGCGAGTTGGTTTGAACAAGAGGGAATAGGAACTCCAGTCATCCACTATCTATCTACAGATAAAGACTACCTCCTGACTAAAGAGGCTATTGGTCATGATGCTCTCGCTTTTTTAGACCAGCCAGAAAAAATCTGCCGAACAATGGCAGAGGCTCTTAAAAAGCTTCACAACTTAAACCCACAAAATTTTCCATCAGAAAATCATTTAAAAGTCTATAAAGAAAGAGCCTTTAAAAACTATGAAAAAGGGGAGTTCTATGCCAAGGCACTCCTACCCCAATTCCAGATTAACAGTCGCGAAGAGGCCTTCCAACTCATCCAAGAACAAGGGCACCTTTTAGAAACAGATGCCTTTATTCACGGTGATGCCTGTCTACCAAACTTTATTCTAAAAGATGCTGACCACTTCTCTTGTTTTATTGATCTTGGTTTGGCTGATTTCAGTGACCGACATATCGATCTCTTTTGGGCAGTTTGGTCCCTCAACTACAACTTAAAAGATCCCAAATATGCTGAACTATTTCTCGACTATTACGGGAGAGAGCTGATTGATAGCAACAAACTTCGACTCGTTGCTGCCTTCGAAGCATTTGGATAAGAGGTAAACCATGAAAATCACAAAACTTGAAAAGAAAAAACGACTCTATCTGCTCGAACTTGATAAGGACCAAACCTGCTACATTACAGAGGATACCATTGTTCGCTTTATGTTGACAAAAGGGAAAGAGATCTCAGCTGAAGAACTAACTGAGATTAAATCCTTTGCGCAATTTTCCTACAGTAAAAATCTAGCTCTTTATCATCTATCCTTTAAGTCTCGTACTGAAAAAGAAGTTCGAGATTATCTTGCCAAACATGAAATTGATGAGAACATCATCCCCAGAGTTATCCAGTCTTTAAAAGATGATAATTGGATTAATGATCGCCAATATGCTTATGCCATCATCAATTCCAATCAGCTTTCAGGAGATAAGGGAAGCTATATGCTCATGCAGAAGATTTCTCAAAAAGGCGTTGCTAAATCCATTATCCAAGAAGTCTTACAAGAATTTGATATGACGGAAGTCGCAGAGCGCACATCTGAAAAACTACTGAAAAAATACCAAGGGAAATTACCTGCCCGTGCTCTACAGGATAAGATTATCCAAAGCCTAACCAATAAAGGATTTTCCTACACAGAAGCCAAAACAGCCTTTGACCAGTTGGACAGCCAGGTAGAAGAAGAAACCGTTCAGGAACTTATTTTTAAAGAGTTAGACAAGCAGTATCGGAAATATTCACGAAAGTATGAAGGATACGAACTGAAACAACGTTTGACCCAAGTTTTAGCTAGAAAAGGTTATGATTTTTCGGATATAGCCAGCGCCCTCAGAGAATATCTTTAATTTTTTCATGAAAAAACTAAGAACTTTAAACAAAAATGTGATACAATAGTAAACGATAAACTTATAAATTGTAGAAAGTTGGTTAGTTATGAAACTTCCAAAAGAAGGCGACTTTATTACAATTCAAAGTTATAAGCATGATGGGAGTCTCCACCGTACTTGGCGGGACACCATGGTACTAAAAACAACAGAGAACGCTATTATCGGCGTCAACGACCACACACTTGTTACCGAAAGTGACGGTCGTCGTTGGGTGACTCGAGAACCGGCTATTGTTTACTTTCACAAGAAATATTGGTTTAATATTATCGCTATGATTCGTGAAAATGGTATCTCCTACTACTGCAATATGGCAAGTCCTTACTATCTGGATGAAGAAGCTTTAAAATACATTGACTATGATTTGGATGTTAAAGTTTTTACAGATGGTGAAAAACGCCTCTTGGACGTTGAGGAGTATGAACGACATAAGCGAAAAATGAAGTATTCTTCTGATCTAGACTATATTCTGAAAGAGCATGTAAAGATTCTTGTTGATTGGATTAACAATGAGCGAGGTCCTTTCTCAGAAGCCTATGTCAACATTTGGTACAAACGCTACGTAGAACTAAAGAATCGGTAAAGTTGTCAGAGGTCAGGATTAAAATCCTGACCTCGTTTTTTGATTTTCAACGAGCCTTTGAGTAGCGACTAATTGAACTATTTATCAGCATTCTAAATTCCCAAAATCTCCTTTGAGCAAAACTTCATTTTTCATCCACAAATCTTAAGTCTCAACTGATTTATTGAAATCTCTCGAGTCATGGACTAGGAATTCATAGATCGGTCCATCGACTTCTCTCCATCACCTTTTCCTAGCAAAAAACCTGCCACATTGGGCAGGTTTTCGTCTAAATATCTAACTTCGTAACAGTGAACTTGATATGCGAATAGTCTTTTTCGATATCCTTATCTACCATAAAGGCTGTTGCATCCTTCTTGACCTGTACCAAGTCAATATTTTGAGCTTGAGCGGCATAGACACAGCCACAGTAACATTGACGATAGATATCGTACTCTTCACACATCTCTACAGAACGTTTGTAACCCTGATTTTTCTTAAAGTCACTCGGAAGATAATGGGTAGTATAGATTTTCTGCACATCGATCCCGATACTATTGATGGTTTGTGAATTTTTATGAGGACTGATCGTCAGGGCCGAACCAAAGTAATCAAACCCTAAGTCCATCGCTACCTGCGCTGTCTTATCCAAGCGATAGTCAAAACAAACCTTGCAGCGATCTCCACCTTCTGGTTCTTCTTCCAAACCACGGACCAATTTACGATATTCATTGGGTTCGTATGGTGCTTCTAGGTATTGAACCTTGTTGCCAGTTCGCTCATTGAAATCACTGACAAACTTTTTGGTCACATAAGCACGCTTGTGATACTCTGCTTTGGGATGGATATTTGAATTTGCAAAATAGATGGTCACATCTGCATACTTGGTCAAATACTCTAAAGTATAGGTGCTACAGGGAGCACAACAGACGTGCATGAGAATAGTTGGTCTCTCTTCATTTTTTTCCCACACTTGGACCATCTTTTGCATGACACGGTCATAGTTGATCTTTTGATTGGGATTCATCTTACTTAGAATTTCTTCTACATCGATCATACTCTTCTCCTTTTCCTCATGCTATTGTACCACAGGATGATACTTTGGGCAAATAGGTTTTCGTGCTTTACTCAGTTTTTAAGTCCTTATCCAATACCTTGCCCATCCTTTTTAGACCGATTATTAGGATAGGGGAGGTTAAAAGCAAGATAAGACCTAGAACTAAAAAGACAGCTACAAGATCCCAACGATCAATCATCCAGCCTGTCAGCGGGAAAATGACAATCATAGATAAACTAAAGAGCATAGAATTGATACTAAGCATGGTTGCTCTTACACTTGAGGGTAAATAGCCTTGTAAATCATTGAAGTAGATCGGCTGATAAACTGCATAAAGTGTATCAGTTAAAAGATATACGAGAAGAAAGGCAAAGGGTGTCCCAGAAAATACCAATAGCATTGCGAGGCCTGTCAGTGCAACAAGCATCGGAAAAACTTGATTGCTATTCCATTTTTTCCCGATTTGACTAGCTAAATAAACCGCCAATAGGTTTAGCAAACTACCAATCAGCATAACCAGTGAAACCTGCCACCCTGCTAAGTCACTTATTTTCTGCTGATAGTAAAAGTAAAACATGCACATGAGTGTCCCGACTAGCTGGTATATCATCATCCAGTAAAAGAGTACTGGTTTTTCCTGCCATTCTTTTCTGACTTGCAGGACAATCCTTTTAAAGGTTAAGGATTCATTTTTCTCTCTCTTGGCCATTGGTTCTTTCATGAAATAAATCAAAATGATAGAAATAAATGAAAATCCAATAGCTATCAGATAGGTCCAGGCCAATGTTCCGTGAATAAAGAAGCCTGCCACAACTGTACCTAGAGTTCGAGTGACTTCTGCCACACCAGACAAAAAGCTAGAAATCTGAAGATAACGGTCCTTCTGACCTGCTTCAACAGCTGAATCATATAAGAAAGCCGTACTGGTCCCCGAATCAAAATTGTAAGACCAAGCATTAACCATCATGGCAATCGCATAAATCCAAAAATTCCCCTGACCAAACAAAATCAAGATAGAGGACACAATGCTGGCCAATCGAGCCAAATAGAGATTGGTCTTGTAGCTAAACCGATCGGCCAACATACCTGACGGGATCTCACATAAGAGACTTGTCCCATGAAAGATACTTTCTAGTAAACCGATTTGAAGTAATGAAAGACCATTTTGAATGAAAAATAAAATCCAAAAACTGGTAATTCCAAAATAAGATGTGAATTCCAGACCTGCTAGGAGTGGAATATTGCGTTTGTAAGTTCTTTTAAACATTGTTTTCTCTCTTTCTATATGTAATATAATTGTTTCTAAAAGACTTACTGAGATTTGCCTACATTTTCTCCACCTCTTTCATTTAAAGTAAAAACGCCAGACGGCGTTTTTATGGCTATTAAGGTTTGATACGGTGCAACATACGTGGGAATGGAATAGCTTCACGGATGTGTTTAGTTCCAGCTGCGAAGGTTACCATACGCTCAATACCGATACCAAATCCACCGTGTGGTACTGTACCATATTTACGAAGGTCAAGGTAGAATTCGTATTCTGTACGATCCATTCCAAGTGATTCCATCTTAGCGACAAGGGCATCGTAGTCTTCCTCACGCATGGAGCCACCGATGATTTCTCCGTAACCTTCTGGCGCAAGCAAGTCTGCACAAAGTACGCGGTCTGGGTTCCCAGGAACTGGTTTCATGTAGAAAGCCTTGATGTCAGCTGGATAGTTAATCACAAAGGTTGGTACACCAAAGTGGTTTGAAATCCACGTTTCGTGTGGTGAACCAAAGTCATCACCATGTTCAAGATGCTCGTAGTCAGCGTCTGCATCATTTTCATGCTCTTGCAAGAGGTCAATGGCTTCATCGTAAGTGATGCGTTTGAACGGCTCTGCAATGTATCGTTTCAAGAGCTCTGTATCACGCTCCAATGTTTCCAAGGCTTGTGGAGCACGATCTAGAACTCCTTGAAGCAATGCTTTTACATAAGCTTCTTGCAAGTCAAGTGACTCATCATGTGTCAAGTATGAGTACTCAGCATCCATCATCCAGAACTCAGTCAAGTGACGACGAGTCTTAGATTTCTCTGCACGGAATACTGGACCAAAGTCAAAGACGCGACCTAAAGCCATAGCACCTGCTTCAAGATAAAGCTGTCCTGATTGGCTCAAGTAGGCTGGTGTTCCAAAGTAGTCTGTTTCAAAAAGTTCTGTAGAGTCTTCTGCCGCATTTCCTGAAAGGATTGGGCTATCAAATTTCATGAAGCCATTCTTATCAAAGAATTCATAAGTTGCATAGATAATAGCGTTACGGATTTGCATGACTGCTACTTGTTTGCGTGAACGCAACCACAAGTGGCGGTTGTCCATCAAGAAGTCTGTTCCGTGTTCTTTTGGCGTGATTGGGTAATCTTGAGATTCACCGATGACTTCAATGTCTGTAATATCCAACTCATAACCAAATTTTGAGCGCTCGTCTTCTTTAACAATCCCTGTTACAAAGACAGACGTTTCTTGGCTTAGACGTTTGATGGTATCAAATTTTTCAAGTCCTACTTCTTCACCGAATTTTTCGATAAAGTTTGGTTTGAAAGCCACGCCTTGGAAGAAGGCAGTTCCGTCACGCAATTGCAAGAAGGCAATTTTTCCTTTTCCTGACTTGTTAGCAACCCAAGCACCAATAGTGACTTCTTGACCAACATAGTCTTTTACTTCGATAATTGTTACACGTTTTGTCATCGTTTATCTTCCTTTTTTCGTTTAACTTGTCCAAAGACATCATTACCCACTATTGTACCACAAATAATGCCTGATAGCTAGATTCTATCAGAGAAAATCACAGGTTTTAGCCAAAAAAATCTCCCCCCAATTGTCAAGTCAAGTGCAACAAAGTTGTTCCTCTGATTAAGCGAGTATCTTTCAAGCTGTTTGAGCTGACTC
>NZ_JAHZPU010000078.1 GCF_019929575.1 Streptococcus infantis | reverse complement strand
CATAAAATGCCGCGGTATCCGCCTGGGCACAGAGCGCTGCCGCCAGATTCCCTCCGGTGCAGGACTCCGCCGTGGTCAGTCGCCAACCGCGCGCGATCAGCGCCCGAGCCACTTCAGCGGTTAGTTCATGCGTATTGTTTGCGTCGCTATCGATCTCGTCAGTCATTCTTCCTCCTCGCCGAAATTGAAAGAAATAGCAGACTCACTGCGTCTGTTAACAGAATAGCATATCGATTTCTTTGTCGTCGGGGGGCCATTTTTATTTTCAGGAAGAAAGGATCAAGGCCCGCAGGGCGGGCCTTTAAGGTAACATCCTCGGAACAACGGTGAATCAAACTTTATGTTCTATCACGCGCCCCTGATTCTCGATCGCAATTTTACGCGGTTTTTCGCTCTCCGGGATCTCCTGGTGGATGGCTATTTTTAAGATGCCGCTATCCAGCTGCGCCTGATTAATTTGGGCGTGTTCAGGAAGAGAGAAACTGAGCTGGAAATTAGCGCGGCGGATACCTTTATAAATCCAGCGTTCACCGCTGTCTGTCGAGGCATCGGTTTCCTGGCCTTCCCCGGAACTATGCAGATTCCCCCCTACGGTTTCTACTTCCAGCTCATTATCTTTCCAGCCCGGCACCCTG
>NZ_JAHZPU010000077.1 GCF_019929575.1 Streptococcus infantis | reverse complement strand
ACCTTTCTTAACAGAACAAACTTCCCCCAACTCTTTCCATTCAACAGGACAGTTTTGGATTTCTTCTAGGATGTTCATTAGTTACCTCCTTCCTTGGCTAGATTTTCAATGTTTTTAATTTCCTTGAGGTAATCTTTTTCAACTTGACTAAAGGTCTTGGCTTGGTAGCTCTTATACTCCTTATCTACCTTCTGCTTCATCTGTTCACGAGAGACAGAGCCACTGTTATCTAGCAAATCTTCGCCAGTAGCCTGAAGGATACGATCTACGTGTGTCACCCAGTCTGCCATGGTCATGACTTCTTCACGTTCTGCCTGTCTTTCCGCAAAGTCTAGATATCCTGATACAAGCTGATTGAGTCCACGGAGTTCCTTTTCTGTCAGATAGTTCTTGGCAACTTTTGCTTCAGATAGAGTAGGGAGGTCTCCCTTAAAAGTGGTCAAGCCCATAAACTCCTTTTCGCTATCAACACGATTGTAGATGAGTTCACTGGCAGTATTGTGGTGAATGGCATAATGCATCTTGTTTTGAACTGTCGCAAAGAATTTCTTTGCCTCTGTTGAATTTGCATTGTAGTCACTAGATGTTGCGAAAAGATCTAAAACTTGACGGTAAAAGACTTTTTCACTCGAGCGAATGTCTCG
>NZ_JAHZPU010000076.1 GCF_019929575.1 Streptococcus infantis | reverse complement strand
CTCTAAAACGCCCGGCCACCCGGAGCATGGCTATACCCCTGGGGTGGAAACCACCACCGGCCCGCTGGGCCAGGGGCTGGCGAACGCCGTTGGGATGGCCATCGCCGAACGGACGCTGGCGGCGCAGTTTAATCGCCCCGGCCATGAGATCATTGACCATCACACCTGGGTGTTCATGGGCGATGGCTGTTTGATGGAGGGGATCTCCCATGAGGCCTGTTCGCTGGCCGGCACGCTCGGACTGGGCAAGCTGATCGGTTTTTACGATCACAACGGCATCTCCATCGACGGCCACGTTGAAGGCTGGTTCACCGACGACACCGCCAAACGCTTTGAAGCCTACGGCTGGCACGTGGTGCGCGGCGTGGACGGTCACGACGCTGACGCCATCAAACGCGCGGTAGAAGAAGCGCGGGCGGTCACCGACAAACCGTCCCTGCTGATGTGCAAAACCATCATCGGTTTCGGTTCGCCGAACAAAGCCGGTACCCACGACTCCCACGGCGCGCCGCTGGGCGACGCCGAAATCGCCCTGACCCGCGAAGCGCTGGGCTGGAAACACGCGCCGTTTGACATCCCGTCTGACATCTATGCCCAGTGGGATGCCAAAGAAGCCGGCCAGGCGAAAGAAGCCGCATGGAACGAGA
>NZ_JAHZPU010000075.1 GCF_019929575.1 Streptococcus infantis | reverse complement strand
CCATTATACAAAAGGTACGCAGTCACACCCGAAGGTGCTCCCACTGCTTGTACGTACACGGTTTCAGGTTCTTTTTCACTCCCCTCGCCGGGGTTCTTTTCGCCTTTCCCTCACGGTACTGGTTCACTATCGGTCAGTCAGGAGTATTTAGCCTTGGAGGATGGTCCCCCCATATTCAGACAGGATACCACGTGTCCCGCCCTACTCTTCGAGTTCACAGCCTGTGCATTTTGGTGTACGGGACTATCACCCTGTACCGTCGGACTTTCCAGACCGTTCCACTAACACACAAGCTGATTCAGACTCTGGGCTGCTCCCCGTTCGCTCGCCGCTACTGGGGGAATCTCGGTTGATTTCTTTTCCTCGGGGTACTTAGATGTTTCAGTTCCCCCGGTTCGCCTCGTTAACCTATGTATTCAGTTAACGATAGTGCAACGAATTGCACTGGGTTTCCCCATTCGGACATCGCCGGTTATAACGGTTCATATCACCTTACCGACGCTTTTCGCAGATTAGCACGTCCTTCATCGCCTCTGACTGCCAGGGCATCCACCGTGTACGCTTAGTCGCTTAACCTCACAACCCGAAGATGTTTCACTTCTGATTGCGAAAATTTGAGAGACTCGAACACACATTGACTGTGTGTCGTTTCAAT
>NZ_JAHZPU010000074.1 GCF_019929575.1 Streptococcus infantis | reverse complement strand
CTATACTGTTTTTTGCAACTCTAGTATATCAGATGAACATGTCTTTTGTGTTGCACTTCATTTTACAACAGGGCATACATTATTCTTTGATTTCAACTAGATTTTCATCAAGGAGTTTCGCTCCTAATGTATTCTTAAAATGTCCAAGTGCAAACTGGTGATTTTCAGGCCAGATTGATGCGACTGCTGGCTTAACAACTTCTATCTGATACCCAAGATTATAGGCATCAATAGCCGTATGCAATACACAGATATCTGTAAGAACACCTGTTAAAATGACTGTATCCACGCGACGCTCTCTCAGACGGATATCCAAATCTGTGCCAGAAAAAGCCGAATAGTGACGTTTGTCCATCCAGAAAACACGACTATCGCCAGCATATTCCTGATAGAACTCGGCTAACTTACCATATAGATTACGCCCTCTAGTCCCAATCAGATTATGAGGGGGAAATAGTTTACTTTCTGGATGAAAGACATCATTTTCCTCATGAGCATCAATGGTAAAGAAAATATAATCTCCACGGTCAAATGCTAATCTAGTCACCTGATTGATCGCTTCTGATATTGCTTGAGCAGGAGCTCCAGCTGTCAATTTTCCATAATCCGCTACAAAATCTTCTGTATAGTCAATCGAAATTAAAGCCCTGTTGTAAAATGAAGTGCAACACAAAAGACATGTTCATCTGATATACTAGAGTTGCAAAAAACAGTATAGAG
>NZ_JAHZPU010000073.1 GCF_019929575.1 Streptococcus infantis | reverse complement strand
AGCTCAAACAGCTTGAAAGATACTCGCTTAATCAGAGGAACAACTTTGTTGCACTTGACTTGACAATTGGGGAAAAAATTTTTTAAGTAATTTTAAGTAACTCTGAAAGAAAAAATTGGAAGATAAAATAAAAAGACAAGGCTCGAAAACCTTGTCGTTATTACTATACCGGCGGCCGGGGTCGAACCGGCACGTCCTTGCGGACACTGGATTTTGAGTCCAGCGCGTCTGCCAATTCCGCCACGCCGGCAAATAGTAACTGGGGTAGCTGGATTCGAACCAACGCATGAGGGAGTCAAAGTCCCTTGCCTTACCGCTTGGCTATACCCCAATAATATAAAATAGGCGAGTGATGGGGATCGAACCCACGCATGCCAGAGCCACAATCTGGTGTGTTAACCACTTCACCACACCCGCCATAATTTTAAAACACGGGCAGTAGGAATTGAACCCACACTGAAGGTTTTGGAGACCTTAGTTCTACCTTTAAACTATGCCCGTAGTTAAGGTTATGGAAGGGGAGGGATTCGAACCCCCGAACCCGAAGGAGCGGATTTACAGTCCGCCGCGTTTAGCCTCTTCGCTACCCTTCCAAAATATTTAAATGGCGCGAGACGGAATCGAACCGCCGACACATGGAGCTTCAATCCATTGCTCTACCAACTGAGCTACCGAGCCTTATTGCGGGAGCAGGATTTGAACCTACGACCTTCGGGTTATGAGCCCGACGAGCTACCGAGCTGCTCCATCCCGCGT
>NZ_JAHZPU010000072.1 GCF_019929575.1 Streptococcus infantis | reverse complement strand
CGCTGAGCGTACGTAAACGCCAGTGAGGTGGCTGTCCTTCCTCGAAAATAGAGAGTTCAACGCTGCCGTGGCCGGTATCTATAATCCGGGTTTCATCATGTTCGTGATGACCGTGGGAATGCTCCTCTTCCTGCTCCATTTTCCATAGCTTCTCACCGCGCCAGGTACGCCAGAACATCCATGCTGCCGTGGCAAGAATGATGATGGCCGAAATTAACTGGAACCAGGGCTCCGCAGATTCAGCGGTGAATTTCTGACTGACATACATCCCACCCATGGCAATGAGCCAGACCACAGAGGTGTGCGAAATGGTCGCCGCCAGTCCCAGCAGAACCGCTTGTTTCACCGTTCCACGAATAGCCACAATAAACGCCGCCATCATCGTTTTGGAGTGTCCTGGCTCCAGTCCGTGCAGCGCACCCAGCAGGATAGCGCTGGGAATAAACAGCCAGGCATTGGCTACGCCTTGCTGCAGAAGAGCAGAAAAATCAGTCATGTTTCGCTTGCCTTAAAGATATTTGGTGATCTCTTTAAATTCGCTTAGCGTTGTTTCAGTTCCGGCATGGTCGGCATGAAGCGCATCCTCCAGGCAGTGATCAAGATGGTCATGAATTAAGGTACGCTTTGCATTCGTTATCGCTTTTTCAACCGCATGCAGCTGTTGGGCGATATCCAGACACGCTTTTTCATCTTCGAGCATCTGGATGGTACTTTTCAGGTGCCCGGCGGCACGCTTAAGTCTTTTAATAATGTCAGGGTGTGATGC
>NZ_JAHZPU010000071.1 GCF_019929575.1 Streptococcus infantis | reverse complement strand
TCTATACTGTTTTTTGCAACTCTAGTATATCAGATGAACATGTCTTTTGTGTTGCACTTCATTTTACAACAGGGCCATAATATCAATCTTTTTGAATTCCTGACATTATGCGTTTTATGATTTTAAAGACAGTTTGCCTCATTCCTTTTACAAAACGAAAAAGCCATTCTTTACAGATGGTTTTCTAGCAACCGAATCGGTACGCACTTTTTTAAGTTGGGTACGGACAAAGTCTTATTTTAACTTGCTGTATTGTTTCGAATAGTTCCAAAACTTATTTTTTGTATGATTATATCAGAATATTTTAAAAATGAAAGGGATTTCTATGGAAAATGATGTGTTTTTTGATTATTATTTAAAATCACTTAGGTTTTATTTTGACGATAGGTGTAAGGATATTGGATTTATAGAGTTTTTCAAAGATGAAAATAATTGTTTTATTACTATAGAGGATTATGTTTTGGAATCATTTGTAATATTGTCAAATATTTTGAGTGAGGATAGGATTGTGTTTTCTTGTGGAATTATTTATAGTAAGGGGGTAGTTACTGGAGTAGAAGTATGTATGAATGTAGTAGAGTTAGAAAAATTAAATCATTTGTATAAGATATAGTTTTGAAGAATATTAAAGAACATAAGGGAAACTGTCTATATAGGATGTGTGGAATTGATAGTACCAATGTTTCCTAGTTTTAGAGCTGTCTTGTTTCGAATAGTTCCAAAATACTTCTCAAACTAAATATATAAAAAAACCCTAACACTTCTCTGTACTGACCCCAAAAAGTTAGACAAATAATTATTGAAAGGATTTAGTTCTGTACTGCACAGGACTAAGTCCTTTTA
>NZ_JAHZPU010000070.1 GCF_019929575.1 Streptococcus infantis | reverse complement strand
AGATTCTTGGAGGTAGAGCACTGTTTGGGTGAGGGGTCCATCCCGGATTACCAATCTCAGATAAACTCCGAATGCCAATGAATTATGGTCGGCAGTCAGACTGCGAGTGCTAAGATCCGTAGTCGAAAGGGAAACAGCCCAGACCACCAGCTAAGGTCCCAAAATAATTGTTAAGTGGAAAAGGATGTGGGGTTGCACAGACAACTAGGATGTTAGCTTAGAAGCAGCTATTCATTCAAAGAGTGCGTAATAGCTCACTAGTCGAGTGACCCTGCGCCGAAAATGTACCGGGGCTAAAACAATTTACCGAAGCTGTGGATACCTATTATAGGTATGGTAGGAGAGCGTTCTATGTGTGAAGAAGGTATACCGTGAGGAGTGCTGGAACGCATAGAAGTGAGAATGCCGGTATGAGTAGCGAAAGACAGGTGAGAATCCTGTCCACCGTAAGACTAAGGTTTCCAGGGGAAGGCTCGTCCGCCCTGGGTTAGTCGGGACCTAAGGAGAGACCGAAAGGTGTATCCGATGGACAACAGGTTGATATTCCTGTACTAGAGTATGTAGTGATGGAGGGACGCAGTAGGCTAACTAAAGCGTGCGATTGGAAGTGCACGTCTAAGCAGTGAGGTGTGAATTGAGTTAAATGCTTAGTTCTATAACATTGAGCTGTGATGGGGAGCGAAGTTTAGTAGCGAAGTTAGTGATGTCACACTGCCAAGAAAAGCTTCTAGCGTTAAACATACTCTACCCGTACCGCAAACCGACACAGGTAGTCGAGGCGAGTAGCCTCAGGTGAGCGAGAGAACTCTCGTTAAGGAACTCGGCAAAATGACCCCGTAACTTCGGGAGAAGGGGTGCTGACTT
>NZ_JAHZPU010000069.1 GCF_019929575.1 Streptococcus infantis | reverse complement strand
AGAGAAAACTGTCGAAGACAGACGGTATGAACACCGTAAGCTCCCAAAGTGATCACCATTCGCTTTCATGCATAGCTATGCAGCGAGCTGAAAACGATCCTGACGCATCCTTCCTGTTTTTCCGGGGTAAAACATCTCTTTTTGCGGTGTCTGCGTCAGAATCGCGTTCAGCGCGTTTCAGTGGTGCGTACAATTAAGGGATTATGTTAAAAGTATTGGAGTGAAGGGGATGTAACTGTTTGTTTTGATGTATAATTGTTCTGTTTTTTATTGATGAGGCAAAGGAGAGTGGGGGGATAAGTGAATTATTCGGTGGTTTTTTTAACATTGATAATAATTATACTTCTTGTGATCTTATTTCTGCTTTTAAAGCATGTTATGCATGGTCTAATTAAGTCAATGTTTTTACATAAACTTCATCGGGTTGTTGTAATGCCTGGGTTTATTGTTTTGGTTTTTTCTGTGTTGGTTATTATTGTTTATAAGATGAGATAATATGAAAATTGAAGCTGAAGTTGATGGAAAAGTGCTGGTATATTCTAGTTCTCTGACTATGAATCCTAATGGAAAATTGGTTTTTAATTTTGATAATGAAGCAAGAATTACAGTTGTTTTTATTTCTGAAGATACAGGTGATAATGGCAATAGGCTTGTTAAATCTACAGTCGATGATGATGGATTGGGGATGACAATCTCTTGTTATAATTTCAAAATGTATAGTCCAAGAGAAGAAGGATTGGCTTCAGAGCCTCAGTTTATCTTTACAAAAAATAATAAAAAGCATTATTTTAATTTTAGAAAAAATCTTTTTAATTCTGAGTCGAGATGGATTAGTATTAATTTCTTGAGGGATAAGTAATGAATGACTTTAATCCAATTTCTCAAGGTGGATCTA
>NZ_JAHZPU010000007.1 GCF_019929575.1 Streptococcus infantis | reverse complement strand
TATACTGTTTTTTGCAACTCTAGTATATCAGATGAACATGTCTTTTGTGTTGCACTTCATTTTACAACAGGGCAAAATTTAAAATTTCTTATTATAAACTTCATAGAAATACGGGTTAAGAAATTGTCTTTAGCATCGTCTACACATCTAGTATAGCATAATTCAGTTGATTGACCCTCAAGTCTTTATATGAAAAAACGAATAGAAATGGATAGCTATTCGTTTTAAGATTTTTATTTTACTTTTCTTGCTAACATAGTTGCAAAGCGTAGTTGGATACGATTGCCATTTTCGTCACGACGGTGGAGATGACCAGGATTTTCATTGTACTTGATCAATTCCCAGTCCTGGTAGTAATTGGCCAACTCACCCTCTTTGAAGGTAAATGGGAAGTTGACTGAGCAAGGATAATCCTCTGTATCCATAGCACACACAATCAAATTGTAACCTCCAATTGAGGTTTGTTCCTGCATGTTTCGGATAATAGCTGGAATGCGATCTGCTTGTAAAAACATGAGAACAACAGTCGATACGATAAAATCGTAAGTTTGCCCAATGCTAGCTGAATTGATATCGTAGATACCGACAGGCATTTCTAAATCTTCTTGCTCCACAATGCTTTGCAAGATTTCAAGAGATAGCTCATTTTGATCTACAGCTGTGACATCAAATCCATGTTGAGCTAGAAAAAGCGCATTTCTTCCTTGGCCACAACCTAGGTCTAGTGCCTTACATGGTTGGACCGTCTGCATAGCTTCTAAAACTTCCGAATGAACTGGATTGCTATTGTATTTCTTAGGGAAATAATCCTCCGGTTTACAATAGAATTCCAAGTACCATTCCACATCATCTGTAGCTGCTTCTACTCTGTGCCAGGCTTGAGGTTGCGCCATAGGATTATCAGCACCTGCTTCAAAGAGATGCTCAGCTATAATTTCTCCCTCCTCGGTCAACTCAATAAACTTAAGAGTCCCTTTTAATACAGTAATCTTGCCCCAGGTTCCGACCTTAGTATTGTGTTTTCTTTGAACAGCTTCTGGCATGGTGTCTTTATTCCAGACTGGCATGCGTTTGTATGCAACTAGTTTTTCCATTTTATATATTCCTTCTATCGATGATTGACAGCTTTCATGACACGCGCAATATCACGATCTTGCTCACGACGTTTAATTGACTCACGTTTATCGTAATCGTGCTTCCCTTTTGCAAGTCCTAAAAGTAACTTGGCATAGCCATCTTTGATATAAACTTTAAGAGGAACCAAGGTCATCCCTGTCCCTTTGGTTTCTTGTTCTAATTTCTGGATTTGTTTTTTATGAAGGAGAAGTTTACGACGACGTTCGGGTTCCTGATTCCAGATATTGCCCTCTTCATACGGAGCGATATGAACATTACTCAACCAAACTTCGCCGTTTTTCACTTGAGCAAACCCATCTTTCAAATTGATACGAGCTGCTCGAACACTCTTGATCTCAGTTCCTGTCAGGACCATTCCTGCTTCTAGCGTATCTACGATTATATAGTCGTGGTGCGCCTTTTTATTTTGCGCGACGACCTTTCCCTCGCCCTTTGACATGCTTGGCTCCTTTCTTTGCTACTTCCTTGTAAAAAGGTTTCTTGCTTTTTTTCTTCTTGTCTTTTGGAGAATGTTTGCGCTTTTCACCTAAGCGACCAGATTTTCTCTTGTCTTCTTTCTTATCTGAACGACGCCCTCTATCCTTACGACCAGAGTCTTTCAAACCTTTCTCAATGACATCAAATTCACTTGGAATAAAGGAGAAATCAATCTCTCCTGTCATCTTATCCGCTCTTTCAACTCGAATGCGAATCTGCTGTCCCACACGGAAAGTTGTCCCTGATTTCTCACCACGAAGCGTCAAGTCACGTTCGTTAAAATGATAAAACTCAGGTAGACTTGTGATGTGGATCAAGCCTTCGACTGTATTTGGCAATTCAACAAAAAGACCAAATTTAACAATACTTGAAATAACTGCATCATACTCTTCACCAACATATTCTTCCATGTATTCAGCTTTTTTCATGGCTTCGACTTCACGCTCTGCTTCGATAGCACGGCGCTCACGGTTGGAAGACTGGGTGGCAATCTCAGGAATGACCTGTTCAAAATGAGCTGCTACTTCTTTAGAACGTCCATAGTCACGAATCATCCGATGAACAAGAAGGTCAGGATAACGACGAATTGGGCTGGTAAAGTGAGTGTAGTAGTCTGCAGCTAATCCATAGTGACCGTGATTATGCTCAGAATAACGAGCCTGCTGCATGGAACGCAGAAGCATCATGGATAATACATCCGCATATGGCTCACCTTCAACAGCACGCATGATGTCTTGAAGTGCTTCCTGACTAATCTCACTGGCAGTTCCATAGATACGTAATCCAAAACTTGAAGCGTAATCAATAAATTTCTGAACTTTTTCAGCTTTAGGTTCCTCATGGATACGATAGATAAAAGGTAGGTCCAGCTTGCTAAAGTGCTCGGCAACTGTTTCGTTTGCAATCAGCATAAAGGACTCAATCATACGTTCAGCAACACCACGATGACGAAGAACAATATCTACTGGTTTCCCTTGCTTGTCAACCAAGATTTTAGCTTCATTGGTATCAAAATTGAGAGCTCCACGCTTAATCCGCATACCTTCAAGAATTTCATGAAGCTTGGCCATGAGTTCGATGCTAGGAACAATTTTCTTATACTCTTGTCTCTTCTCCTCATCACCTGCTAGGATGTCATTGACAGCACTATAGGTCATACGGAAACTTGTTTTGATAACTGTCTGCGTAATAGTATAATTACGAACCCGACCATGTTTATCAATTTCCATAATAGCCGATTGGGTCAAACGATCTACTTGAGGATTAAGAGAACAGATACCATTTGAAAGGCGTTCTGGTAGCATTGGAACTACACGGTCTGTCACATAGACAGAGGTCGCACGATTGAGGGCTTCCTTGTCGAGGGCAGAACCCTCTGTTACATAGTATGAAACATCAGCGATATGAACTCCAAGTTCAAAATTTCCATTCTTCAATAGCTTGATGTGAACTGCATCGTCTAAGTCCTTGGCATCGGCTCCATCTATGGTAAATGTAATTTCATCTCTCAGGTCCAGACGGCCTTCCATGTCTTTTTCGGATGGAGCATCAGGTACACTTTCAGCTTCATTGAGAACTGCCTCCGGAAACTCTGAGACAATATCCATTGATTCCAAGACCTCAAGAACGTCAATTCCTGCATCTGTTGAATGTCCAACCACATCTAGGACACTCGCCACAAAGAAGTCATGTTTCTTACTTGGGTACTTGTCAATAAAGACCTTGAGTACTTCTGTCCCTTCTAGTTTGAGAGATGGCTTTTTCACATAAATCGGTTGACTTATTTTTTGGTTTTTAGAACGGATATAACCTGCATACTTAGGCTTTTCCTCATCGAGAATAATTTGCCCAACAACTGTCGTTAGACTGTGCTCTAGGATGTCGACAATCTTTGCTTCTGCTGCAGTTCCTTTGTTACGGTCAGCAACTTTCTTAATGACAACTTCAACAGTATCACCATCTATGGCATAGTTAACATCACTTTTTCCAACAAAAAGATCGTCTTCTTCGCCTTCAAGACTTACAAAACCGAACCCATTTTTATGGGCATGGAAAATTCCTTTTAGGGTAATCTCATGTTTTTTCTTCTGTTCTAGGGTTAAACTACCATCCTCTTCAAAGCGAATCTGGTGCTTACGTTCCATCAAGGAAAGAGTTTTGATTAACTCACGGAAGTCCTTTGAACCATCCTTCCCGAGAGCACTGGCCAAGTCATTAACTGTGACACTCCCCTTCTCTTGTAAATATTCTTTTATTCTATCTTTCATGTTTACTTTCTAGATTTATAATATTTTCTTTTTGGTGTAAAACCTTATTTCTTTTAAAAATAAAAATAGGCAAAGACCTAGTCCCGCCCATTATTTTCTTATCTACTTGATAATACCGTCAATGCTAAGGCAATGGCTAGCCAGAAAAAGACTAAAATTCCTGTCAAACGTTGCATCACAGCTTCAAAACCGCGCGCTTTGCTACGTTCAAACAAATCACCTGCACTGGCATCAAATACATTGCTAGATTGGTTTTTAGTTGGTTGCATGAAAATTGCAATCACAATCACAACAGATAATACTAATAGAATGGTTAATAATAGGTTATACATATCAAACTCCTTAAAATCCCTATTATTCTACCATAATTTCTACTTAGATTCAAGATGTAGAGTCACTTTTCTTTCTTTAGGGCAATACTTTAAGACCTCAATCTTGTCTGGATGGGTTTTGGAGTTCTTACTGGTTAGATAATTGATGCTGCCACAAGAGGAGCATTTGAGATTGATTTTTACTCGCACTAGATTTCCTTCACTTTTAATAATGTTCTAAATTGGATAAGGTTAAATAAACAACTGAGAGCTACACAAAGAGCTGTTGCATAAAATACTGAGTGATAGCCAAATTGTCCCGCTACTGCTGAACCTGCTAAGGGACCTATCACTCCTCCTAGATAAAAGAAGACTTGATTAAAGGCAAATACCCTTGAAATGCCAACTTTAGGAGTCATTTTGCTTAGGAGAGCATTGACACCAGGGATCAGAGCTCCTGTCCCCAAACCAAATAGAAAGCGATAGAAGCCTAATTGGAATGGGCTAGTCGCATTTGCACATAATAGATATATGAAAACTGAATATACCTGAGCTACGACAAGGAGTCGATGATTCCCCACTTTATCACCTAGTTTCCCCATGATACCTGCACTCATCATACTTGAAAATCCCATGCTGGATACAATCAAACCAGAGACAAAAAGAAGGTTCTCTTTCTGTCCCAGATCTCGTACATACAGGGCAAGGATGGGACCGATAGATTGAGCAGCAAACTGAATTATAAAACTGGTTAGAAATAGATTTATCAAGAGAAAAGGATATTTAACAGAAGTAAAGAGCTCTTTGGTAGGGAGTGCTTTTTCTTTTGGCACTGGTTGAAAGTTTTCTTTGATAAAAAGAATGGTTAAGATAGCTGCCAAGAACAGGAAACCACCAACCAATAAAAAGACATTTCGAATTCCAAAAATTTCGGCAATGAAACCACCGACAAAGGGACCAGTCAAAGTTCCAGCGACAACACCAGTTGATAAAGTCCCTAGAGCGTATCCTGACCTATCTTTGGGAACTTGACTTGCAATTAAAGCTGTCGCATTGGGTACAAATCCTGTGAAAACTCCATTAAGAAAGCGTAAGAACAAGAGCCAGAAAACATTTGGAACAAAGGCCAGACCTCCCATAGTAATAGTCATGGCTAGCCCTGCACGAATCATCATGGGTTTTCGACCATACTTATCTGCTAATATTCCCCAAATTGGTGATACAAAGGCTGCAGAAATGGCTGAGACTGATATAGCTAAACCTGAATAAAAGGCAACTTGATCTCCTTCAATTCCTAACTGTTCGACAAAAATAGGCATGAAAGGAACAACGAGAGAAATGCTGGCTCCTGTTAAAAAACAACCAAACCAAGCAATACGAAGATTATCCTTCCAACTAATCTCTTGCATGGGCATCGCCTCCTTCAAGTAAGGTCACTACTTGACTCAAAAGCTGCTCTCGACTGCCGTTATTGTCTAATATATAAGTAGCAAATTTCTTCTTTTCTTCTAAAGGCCACTGTGAAGCTAAACGAGTTTCAGCTGACTCTTTGGATAACTGATCACGGTTCATTAAGCGATCCAGCTGGGTATCTCGCCTTACATAAACTAGCCAAGTTTCATCGAACCATGAAGCATAGTCCTGTTCAAAAAGTAATGGAATATCCATAAAAAATAGTTCTTCTGTTTCACTGAACTTGTCTCTCAAAGATCCCAATTCTTCACGGATGATTTGTCCTTGAGTTTCTTTAGACCATTCTTTCTCATCAGAGTTAGAAAAGATCAGACTGGCAAGTAATGGTCGATTCAATTCCCCATCTTCTAGAAGGACTTTTTCACCGAAATGCTCTACTAAAATCTGATAAAGGCGACCACCAGGTTTTTGAAGTTGGTGAACAAGCGCATCCGCATCTACCACTTCAAAACCTTTTTGTCTTAGAAAATTTGTGACGGTGGACTTCCCGGATGCAATACCACCAGTGATTCCAATAATTTTTCCCATCACTTTCTCCTTTGACATTTTGGGCAAAAATGGGTTCCACGACCACCGAGTTGAATTTTTTCGATAATGGATCCACAACGTGAACAAGCTTGTCCAGCTTTATCATAGACCTGATGAAAGTCCTGCATGGTTCCATCTTCACCAAAAGCATTGGTATAGCTACGAATCGTTGAACCACCCTTTTCAACAGCCTTTCCTAAAACCTTAATCGTTTCATCATGGACTTTTCTGGCCTCTTGAGCAGTTAAACTGTTAGAAAGTCTAGAAGGGTGAACCTTGGCCCTCCAGAGAACTTCATCCACGTAGATATTTCCTAATCCAGCAACCAAAGTCTGGTCGAGAAGATGCGATTTGATAGGTTTTTTAGATTTCTTCAAGGCACCTATAAAAATCTCTAAGTCAAAATCCTGTTCAGTAGGTTCTGGTCCAAGCTTTTTAGATACAAAGTAAGCATCTAAGAGTTCAGGCGCCAACAGTTCCATAGTCCCAAATTTGCGGACATCCTCATAAACTAAAGTACCACCATCTTCAAACTGGATGAAAATATGAGCATGCTTACGTTCAGGAACATTGGTTGGATAATAAAAATACTTGCCTTCCATCCGTAGATGAGAAATCAAGACCTTATCTGTCAGGAAGAAAAGTAAATACTTGCCACGGCGCCCCATCGATTGAATTTCTTGACCAGGCACTTCATTTTGAAACTCGTCCAAATCTGTCTTAATCATCTTGGGATAGCGAATTTCTATACTCGAAATCTTCTTACCCAGAATCAATTTTTCCAAGCCTCGTCGAACCGTTTCGACTTCAGGTAATTCAGGCATAACTCCTCCTTCTCTAAAAACAAGAAGCAGGCTACTGCCCACCTCTTCTTAATATTCTTTTTCGTTATAGCCAAAGTCAGCCAAATCTAGCTTCTTATCTCGCCAGTTTTTCTTAACCTTGACCCAAGTTTCTAGGAAGACCTTGTCTCCTAACATGAGCTCGATATCACGACGGGCCATAGTCCCAATTTTCTTGAGCATGGCACCACCTTTACCGATGACAATCCCTTTTTGGCTATCACGTTCGACCATGATGGTTGCTCGGATATGAACTTTATCGGTTTCCTCATCTCGTTTCATAGAATCAACCACTACAGCAACTGAGTGTGGAATTTCTTCACGAGTTAAGTGTAAGACCTTTTCACGAATCATCTCAGAAACCAAGAATCGTTCTGGATGATCAGTAATTTGATCCGCAGGGAAATATTGGAAACCTTCCTCAAGATTTTCACTGAGAATATCGACTAGACGAGAAACGTTATTTCCCTGAAGGGCTGAAATAGGAACAATTTCCTTGAAATCCATCTGATTACGGAAATCATCAATTTGAGCCAAGAGCTGGTCTGGATGAACCTTGTCAATCTTATTGACCACCAAAATTACAGGAACTTTAGCAGCCTTAAGACGCTCGATAATCATATCGTCGCCCTTACCACGCGCCTCATCTGCAGGCACCATGAAAAGTACGGTATCCACTTCACGAAGAGTGCTATAGGCAGACTCCACCATGAAGTCTCCAAGAGCCGTTTTTGGTTTGTGAATTCCCGGCGTATCAATAAAGACAATTTGTTCCTTATCAGTGGTGTAAATCCCCATGATTTTATTGCGCGTTGTCTGCGCCTTATCACTCATGATGGCGATTTTTTGCCCCATAACGTGATTCAAAAAAGTTGACTTCCCTACATTTGGACGTCCTAAAATGGCTACAAAGCCTGATTTAAATGTCATAATTTCCTCTTACTGTTTAAAATAATAAATCCCAAATCCGTGGGAGAAAGATGAGTGCACCTGTCAAAGCGGCAAAAAGAGAAACTACAAGCACAGCACCAGCTGCCATGTCTTTAGCTTTTTTTGCCAACATAGAAAAGTGATAGTGACTAGCCAAATCTACTACATTTTCAATAGCTGAATTAATAATCTCAAAAGCTACTACCATGAAAATGCTCAAAAGTAGAAATAACCATTCGATTCGTGACACCTGAAAAACAAAACCTGCAAGGACAACTATTAGAGCCGTCACTGCATGCTTTCTCATGTTACGTTCTTCCTTAATCGCAGTAAAAATCCCTGTAATGGCAAATTCTAAACTGGAGATTAGGTCACGATTTTTCCATTTTCGTTTATTGTCTTGTGAGTCCATAGGCTGTCAAAATTTCTTCTTGTAAACCGAACATCTCCGCTTCTTCCTCGGGAGTGTAGTGATCATAGCCGTTAATGTGTAAAAAGCCGTGCACTGCCAAGAAGCCCATTTCACGTTCAAAACTATGACCGTACTCCTCAGCTTGTTCATGTGCCTTATCAATGGAAATGAAAAGCTCACCAATATAAGCATCAAATTCTGACATCATATCTGCCAAGTCGGGATCATTTTCCAGATCTTCCTCATCAAAGGCAATCTCTAACTCAGGCTTATATTCAAGACTGATAACATCTGTTGGACGATCGGTATCACGAAACTCTAGATTGAGTTCATGGCTTCGTTCGTTGGTCACAAATGTGACCGCCATTTCCTTGTCTTCTTTTCCAATTTTTTTTGCAGCAAATTCTAAAATTTCCTGTGTTTGTTCTAAAATTTCTTTTGAAACTTGTCCAGTTTCATCTACCATTTCAATATACATGTGCTTCTCGATTCTCTTTACTTGGCTTTATTATATCACATTTCTATGATTTTATTCTACCTTTTTGATATAATACTATGGAATACATTCACGAGGAGAGAACCATGTCATTTGATGGATTTTTTTTACACCACATGGTTGAGGAATTGCGAACCGAACTACTAAATGGTCGCATCCAAAAGATTAATCAACCCTTTGACCAAGAACTGGTCTTGCAAATCCGTAGCAATCGTAAAAGTCATCGTTTGCTCCTGTCTGCCCATCCAGTTTTTGGACGCATTCAGTTAACAGAGTCCACCTTTGAAAACCCTGCTCAGCCATCTACTTTTATTATGGTATTGAGAAAGTATCTTCAAGGAGCAGTTATTGAATCAATCGAGCAGATCGAAAACGATCGTATCGTGGAAATCACGGTTTCCAATAAAAACGAGATTGGGGACCATATCCAGGCCACGCTTATTATCGAGATTATGGGCAAACACAGCAATATTCTCCTTGTAGATAAGAGCAGTCACAAAATTCTTGAAGTTATCAAGCACATCGGTTTCTCTCAAAATAGCTATCGTACCTTATTACCAGGTGCTACTTATATCGCTCCTCCAAGTACAGAAGCTCTCAATCCTTTTAGGGTCAAGGACGAAAAACTCTTTGAGATTCTACAAACCCAAGAGTTAACTGCTAAAAATCTTCAAAACCTCTTTCAAGGTTTGGGAAGAGATACAGCAACCGAGTTAGAAAGACAACTGCTTAATGATAAACTAGCCACTTTCCGGAACTTCTTTGGACAAGAAACCAACCCTTGCCTAACAGATAAATCCTTTTCTTGTGTGCCTTTTTCTAGTAAAACAGCGGAAAATTTTGACAGTCTTTCACAATTACTTGATATCTATTATAAGGATAAAGCCGAACGTGACCGTGTGAAACAACAGGCTAGCGAACTCATACGTCGCGTCGAAAACGAACTACAAAAGAATCGTCAAAAACTGAAAAAGCAAGAAAAAGAACTGCAGGCTACCGAAAATGCTGAAGAATTTCGTCAAAAAGGTGAGTTACTAACCACTTTCCTTCATCAAGTTCCCAATGACCAAGATCAGGTCATTTTAGAAAACTACTACACCAACCAGCCTATCACGATTGCACTTGATAAGGCTTTAACTCCAAACCAAAATGCTCAACGCTACTTCAAACGCTATCAGAAATTAAAAGAAGCTGTTAAATACTTGACTGACCTGATTGAAGAAACCAAGGCAACCATTCTCTATCTAGAAAGTGTCGAAACGGTACTCAATCAAGCCGGACTCGATGAAATTGCTGAAATTCGTGAAGAATTGATCCAAACAGGATTTATCCGCAGAAGACAAAGGGAAAAAATCCAGAAACGACAGAAACCAGAGCAGTATCTAGCTAGTGATGGAAAAACGATCATCTACGTGGGGCGCAATAACCTACAAAACGAGGAATTGACCTTTAAAATGGCCCGTAAAGAAGAACTCTGGTTCCACGCTAAGGATATCCCTGGAAGTCATGTTGTTATCTCAGGCAATCTCAATCCTACTGATGAGGTTAAAACAGACGCAGCAGAACTTGCAGCCTACTTCTCTAAGGGACGTCTCTCAAATCTCGTTCGGGTAGATATGATTGAAGTTAAAAAACTCAACAAACCAACTGGTGGAAAACCTGGTTTTGTCACCTATACTGGGCAAAAGACCCTCCGTGTCACACCAGACCCTGAAAAAATTCAGTCCATGAAAATCAAATAAAGTCTTGTATACTGGTGGGCTGTTACTGCTATAGACTCAAATAAAAATGGGAGGTGCGTTCAATGCTACGGCATATCAAATCTATTTTAACCATAATATTCGGAGCAGCCATTTATGCCTTCGGACTCACATATTTTGTTGTGCCCCACCACTTATTCGAGGGTGGAGCAACGGGAATCACCTTGATTACCTATTATCTCTTTAACATCCCTATCTCCGTGATGAACCTCATCATCAATATCCCATTATTCATTTTAGCCTGGAAAATATTTGGTGCAAAGACCCTATACAGCAGCCTGCTTGGTACTATTTCCTTATCCATTTGGCTAGCAATCTTTGAAAAGATTCCTCTCAGCTTTAATCTTGAGGGAGATCTAGTTATCGTTGCCTTGGTTGCGGGTGTTCTTTTGGGACTTGGTCTAGGCGTTATCTTCAATGCTGGTGGTACGACTGGTGGAACAGATATCGTGGCTCGAATTCTGAACAAGTATACCAATATCTCCGTGGGGAAATTACTCTTTGCACTAGACTTCCTCATCTTAATGCTCATTTTAATTATCTTCCAAGACCTTCGTCTCGTTACTTATACACTTCTATTTGACTTCATCGTCTCAAGAGTTATTGACTTGATTGGTGAAGGCGGATATGCGGGCAAAGGTTTTATGATTATCACTCAAAAGCCTATGGAAGTGGCAGATAAAATCAATGAAGAATTAGGTCGAGGTGTCACCTTCATATCTGGGCAAGGTTACTACAGTCAAAAAGATTTAAAAATTATCTACTGTATCGTAGCAAGAAATGAAATGATTAAGATGAAAGAACTGATTCATACGATCGATCCTAGAGCCTTTATTACCATCACTGAAGCTCATGAAATTCTAGGAGAAGGCTTCACCTTTGTAAAAGAAGAAACTTCCTAACACATAGACAACAAAAATAGTAACTTCGAATTTGAAGTTACTATTTTTTGATGATAAAAACGGAAGAAACAAATCTTCCGTTTTACAAATTATTATTTTTCAGCTGTAAGTGCAGCCATTGTGATGTAATTGTATGGTTTGTTGAAGTGTGGCAAGAAGAATAGGTCTGTCAATGCCAATTTTTCAATTGTAACATGTTCTTGGATAGCCAATGAGAACATGTGAATTCCCATGCTGATTGCTGAATCACGAGATACCATTTGAGCACCAAGGATTTCACGGCTGTCTTTATCAAAGACAATCTTGATTGCTACTTCATAGTTGTCATGTTTCATAAATTCTGGTTTTTGAAGATCGTTGAAGCCTGTTTCGGCAGCATTGTATCCTGCAGCTTTAGCTTTTTCAAGAGTCAAGCCAGTTGAAACCATGTGAAGACCATAGATTGAGATACCGTTTGATCCTTGAACACCGATTCCTTCAAGTTCATGTCCACAAGCATTGTAAGCACCTACGATACCAGTACGTACAGCATTTGATGCAAGAGCGATGTAGCTAGTGTCTTTACGAGCGTTGTCATAAACAGTCGCACAGTCACCCACAGCAAATACTCCTGGAAGTGATGTTTCTTGTTTCTTGTCTACAAGGAAGGCACCGTTGCGGAAGAGTTCAATCTTGCCATCAGCAAGAGCTGTATTAGGACGGAAACCAACTGCAAGAACAACCATGTCAACATCGAATGTTTCTTTGTCAGTGATCAAGCGTTCAACTTTACCGTCACCTTCGATAGCTTTTACAGTTTGACCAAGTGCCAAACGGATGTTGTGGTCTTCCAAGTTCTTAGCCATCAATTGAGTGAAGTCTTTGTCGTAGTAACCGTTCAAGACTGTGTCTACGATGTCTACAAGGACAACTTCTTTTCCAAGTCGTTCGAATGCTTCAGCAAGCTCAACACCGATGTATCCACCACCGACAACAGCGATACGCTCAAGATGTTTGCTCTTGTCAGCAAGTTTGTTGATAACCTCTTCTGCGTTTTGGTACAATTTAACGAATTGTACATTTTCAAGAGTTGCTTTGAATTCGCGGTTACCCTTAACAATTTCAACACCTTCGATTGGTGGCAAGATTGGAGTTGAACCTGTAGCAAAAATCAATTTTTCGTATGATTCTTTGTGTTCTTTTCCATCAACTTCAGCAGTTACAACTTTGTTATCATAGTCAATTGAAAGAACTGGTGAGTTCATATAAACTTTAGCACCTTTTGCTTCCAATTTTTCTTTATCTGAGTAGAAGAGACCTTCTGGACCATCGATTTGCTCACCAATCCAAAGAGCCATTCCACATCCTAGGAATGAAATGTTTGAGTTTTGGTCAAAGACAACGATTTCATTTTCACTTCCAAAATTGTCCAACATAGTGTTGATACAAGCAGTTCCAGCGTGGTTAGCACCCACGACTACGATTTTACTCATAAGATAATTCCTACCTTTAATTTTTTATTTACCTTTCTAGTATATCATTATCTGTGAGCGTTTACAAGCTTTTTGACTAGTTTGCTGTTTTTTTGAAATTTTTTCGAAATATATATTAATTTATTTTCAACTTTTTCAAAGTTTTTTGCACATTTTTTATTTATCCAAGCATATTTCTTGACTTTTTGTAAAAAATAATTTGTGAAAACGCTGACTTTGTGATATTCTATTTATATGGAAATGAAATATAAATCTTCAGATTGCTTTCATATCTGGATTTACAACTATTTCCAATTGATTTGAAGGGGGTTGATTTTTTGCCTCTCAGTTCATTATCTGAACGGTTAATGGGAACTACGATTACTATTTCCTTGGTACATGAACAAGCGGACAATCTTCTCCGTCAAGCTTTTGATTTGCTCAAGGAACTTGAATTTCGATTTAATGCGAATAGTATCGAATCGGAATTGATGGAAGTTAACTATCAGGCAGGAATTGCCCCAGTTAAGGTCCACCCTGATCTGTTTGAACTGATTTCTTTAGGATTAGAACACAGTCTAGCTCCTGGAAGTCATCTCAATATCAGCATTGGTCCCTTGGTACAAACCTGGCGTATTGGTTTTTCCGATGCAAAAGTTGCTAGTCCGGAAGAAATTTCTTCGGTTTTACCATTGATAGATCCCCGTTTTATCAAACTTGATTCAATTGCTTCTACTGTTTTCTTAGAAAAGAAAGGAATGAAAATTGATTTAGGTTGTTTAGCCAAGGGCTATAGCGCAGATAAGGTTGCTACTTTCTTAAAAGAAAATGGTGTCACTTCTGCTCTTATCAATCTCGGGGGAAATATCCTTACCATTGGTAATAACCAAGCCAGAAATGGACAACCTTGGCAAATTGGTATTCAAGACCCTAATCATCCACGTGGGAATCACCTGATGACCTTATCTATTACTGGAAAATCTGTTGTTACTTCTGGAATTTATGAACGGCATCTTGAAATCGATGGAAAGGATTATCATCACATTTTCGATAGTGAAACTGGCTATCCTATTGAGACGGATTTGGCTAGTTTAACGATTATATCTGACCGCTCAGTTGATGGTGAGATATGGACCACACGATTGTTTGGTGAACGTAGCGCTTCTATCATGTGGCAAATCGAAAATATCGATGGAATCGAAGCCATCCTTATTGATAAAGATGGACATATCGCTTGTTCATCCGGTATCCAAAGATAAATAATAAATAATGCAAAAAGAGAAAGGAAAGCTCATGCTAAAACTTATTGCTATTGTAGGAACTAACTCTAAACGTTCCACAAACCGCCAACTGCTTCAATATATGCAAAAACACTTTGCTGATAAAGCAGAAATCGAATTGGTAGAAATTAAAGACCTACCAGTCTTCAACAAACCTGCAGATAAACTTATTCCTGCAGAAGCCTTAGAAATTGTTGCAAAAATTGAAGCAGCTGATGGTGTGATTATCGGTACTCCTGAATATGATCACTCAATTCCTGCTGTTCTTATGAGCGCTCTTGCTTGGATTTCTTATGGAGTATTTCCACTCCTTAACAAACCAGTGATGATCACAGGTGCTTCATACGGTACACTCGGTTCATCACGTGCTCAATTGCAACTCCGTCAAATCTTGAATGCACCAGAAATTAAAGCAAATGTTCTCCCAGATGAGTTCTTGCTCTCTCATTCTCTTCAAGCATTCGATAAGAATGGTGACTTGGTAGATCTTGATGTCATCAAGAAATTGGATGCCATCTTTGATGACTTCCGTATCTTTGTCAAGATTACTGAAAAATTGCGTAATGCACAAGAACTTCTTCGTAAAGATGCAGAAGAATTTGACTGGGAAAATTTGTAAGATAGGAGATCGAAAGAATGAAATTTGTTGGACTTGTTGGATCAAACTACGACCAATCATATAACCGCAAACTCTTGGAATTCATCCGTCGTAACTTCAAACTAAAATTTGAATTAGAAGTTCTTGAAATCGATGAAGTTCCAATGTTTAACCAAGACGAAAAATGGGACGAAAGCTTCCAATTGCGCCTTCTTTACAATAAAATTACTCGTGCTGATGGTGTGATTATTGCTACTCCTGAGCACAACCATACAATTTCTGCTTCGCTCAAGTCAGTTCTTGAATGGCTTTCATATGAAGTACATCCATTCGAAAACAAACCAGTGATGATCGTGGGCGCTTCATACTACGACCAAGGAACTTCTCGTGCGCAAGTTCACCTTCGTAAGATTCTTGATGCTCCAGGTGTAAATGCCTATACTCTTCCAGGTAATGAATTCCTTCTTGGAAAAGCTAAAGAAGCTTTTGATGCTGATGGAAACATCATCAACGAAGGAACTGTTAAATTCCTTGAAACTTGCTTAGATAACTTTGTCAAATACGTAGGAGTCGTTTCTAAATTGAAAAAACCAAAACCAATTGAACCAGAAGACTTGGATTGTGGAAAACCAATCGCTACAACTATTACAGAAGTTGATCCTGACGATCCAAACTGGGTAGAAAAAGTCGCTGAAATTACAGGTGCTGTTTCAGGTGATACATATGTTAAACTTGACCATGGTATCTTGACTGTTAACCAAATTGATATGTTCTTGAAAGCTATGCCTTTTGAATTGACATATGCTGACGATAACAACCAATTCCTCTACTACAACAACGCTCACCAAGATCCTGATACAATGTTTGCAAAACGTGTACCATCTCAATCTGGTAGCCGTATGTCAACCGTTCACGGTTCACTTCCACCAGCACGTATGAAAAATGTTGAGTGGGTTATCGGAACACTTCGCAATGGTAACCAAGAATACGTACGTACAATCGTTCCTGGTTCGCCTGCTGGTGTTATCAACACTCACAACTACCAAGCAATGTACTATCCTGACGGATCATATGCTGGTATCAATGAAATTGTCTTTAACTTCCAACCATGGCTTGATTGGTACTTGAAAGAAACTGGCCAACGCTTGGTAGGTGGTAGCGGACCTTTTGCTCCTGCTGCTGGAGGTCATGGCGACGCAGATGCTACTTCTGGAGCTTCTGACTCAGCTGACGGCGGCCATGGAGATGCGGATGCTACATCTGGGGCAAGTAACTAGTTTTTAAGAGGCTGGGACAAAAGTCCTAGCCTCTAAATTGTCTTTGGATTGTCGAGCAAGACGCAGTGGTTGAGTGGGCTCTACTACGCTGATTTCATCAGCTTTTATAGCCCTACTCAACTGTGCGGAGGTGGGACGACGAAATCGAATTCTAACGAATTACCGATTTCTGTCCCACTCTCTTTTTAAAACAAAAACTCGGTTAGATTTCCCTAACCGAGTTTTCTATATCTCAAAATTATGAATTTGGATCGTCAAGACTACGACCATGTAAGCCTTTTTCACGTTGTACCTGACGAAGTTTTTCAGGAGTCACATCATTTCCATCTTCATCTACGATTTTGATTCCTTCAATGTGATGACGAACAGAACGACGATAGCCTTCGATATATTCCTCACGAAGTTTAGCTTGTTCTATTTTTTCTTCTGCAGTCAAGCCTTCAGTTTTTTTCTTTTTCGCAAGCTCATTAATACGAGCGATTTTTTCTGGTGTCATATTTGAACCTCCAATCTACTTTTTAATTTCTATTTTGTATTAAGAAGATTAAAAGCAGCGACAGTTTTTGCTTTATTCACAAGTTCAGCTAGGATAGCTAGACGATTATTCTTAACATCAACATCCTCTGCCATAACCATAGTATTGTCAAAGAAAGCATCAATCACTGGACTAAGAGCAAATAGTTGTGTCAATTTATCGTTAGCTGAACCCTTCAATTCTAGATTTTCGACTGCTTGAGCTAGTTCTTTTTCTTGTTCATTTTCAAAGAGGCTAGTATCAACTTTGACTGATCCTTCTGCCTTTTCTGCTAGGTTAAAGGCACGAGATAATGATTCAACTGATGATTTGTAGTTTTCAGTTTTTGCAACTTCAGTTAAGGCTTCTGCTGCTTCAATCATATCTGCAACAACAAAGTTTGAGCTTGCTAGAACAGCTTCCTTAATATCTTTTGCAGTAGACCCCATCATCTTATCAACACGAGCTTTGATGAAGTTAAGCACTTCTTCTTGATTATCGTAAGTTAGGCTATCAAATGATAAAGCATAAAGGCTAGCAATCAATTCGTCCATTGGAATATTCCAGCCAAAGTCTTCCAAGATACGGACAATCCCTTGTGTTGCTCGACGAAGAGCATAAGGGTCATTTGAACCAGATGGAATCAAACCAACAGAGAAGAAGGACAAGAGAGTATCTAATTTATCAGCTAGTGCAAGGATTGCTCCAACTTTAGACTCAGGAAGAGCACCATCTGCAGAATCTGGAAGGTAGTGTTCACGGATAGCTTGTGCTACTGCCGCATTTTCACCAGCGAGAAGAGCATATTTCTCACCCATGATCCCTTGAAGCTCATCAAATTCACCAACCATACCAGTCAAGAGGTCAAACTTATAAATGGCTGCAGCACGAGCAAGGTCAACAGTTTCATCAACTGATAAACCTGCTTTTTCTGCCAAAAGGATAGCAATTTGCCCAGTACGAATCATGTGCTCACGAAGTGAACCAATCTTTTCATGGAAGGTTACGTGTGATAATTTAGCTACAAGATCTTCAATCTTGAGTTTTTGGTCTTCACGCCAGAAGAATTCACCATCTTCCAGACGTGCCACCAAGACTTTCTCATTTCCTCGGATAACATTATCCAAATATTCTGCATTTCCGTTACGAACAGAAATAAAGTTTGGTTTTAGATTTCCATCAAGGTCACGAACTACAAAATAGCGTTGATGAGTTTCCATTGAAGTGACTAAAACTTCTTCTGGAACCTCTAGGTACTTAGGATCAAAATTCCCCATAAAGGCAGTTGGGTATTCAACCAAATTCAGAACTTCATTCAAGAGTCCTTCATCAATTTGTACCTGAACACCTTCTGCAGCTTCGATAGCCTTAATTTGCTCACGAATCATATTTTCGCGTTCAATGCTATCTGCAATAACATAAACTTTGCGCAGGTCTTCTTCATAGCTGTCAGCATGCTGAATTTCTACTTCGTGACCAAGGAAACGATGTCCACGGCTAACTCTTCCTGAATGAATATCTAAGAAATCCATATCGAGTGCCACATCATCCAAAAGAACTGTCAACGTATGGACTGGACGGATATATTCAAAGGTATTGTTTGCCCAGTGCATACTTACTGGGAAGCTTAAGCTAGCCAATACTTCTGGAATTCCAGCCAAAACTTCCTCAGCTGGTTTTCCAGCCTCATGCTTAGTTACGTAGACATATTCTTCACCCTTAATTTCACGGAATTCGATATCATCTACAGTCAAGCCTTTACCACGGACAAACCCTTGCGCTGCTTTAGAGAAATTTCCTTCTGCATCCAAAGCAATTTTTTTAGAAGGTCCTTTAAAATCTTCAGTCAAATCCGTTTGTTGGTCTGCCAATCCAAGTACGCGAACAGCCAAACGACGTGGAGTTGAAAAAGTTTGAATTCCTTCGTATGAAAGGCGGTTATTATCCAAAAAGGCTGCCATTTTTTCACCTAGTTGTTTTTCACTTGGTGTAACAACGTAGGCCGGTAACTCTTCAAGTCCTAGTTCTACTAATAAGTTTTTTGCCATGTTTTTTCCTTTACAAAATTTCTTCTTTTTGATAGGCACCTTAGGTACTGGGGACGTTGCTAACTAACTTTGTAAGTCTGTGGGGAAATCTTCTGTCTTCTTGACAAAGATTTCCAACAGTCTCATCAAAGTGGATTTAGGCAACTGATTTTTGAACCCAAAGTTTCAAAAATCCCCAAATAGCAGTACGGCGGTGCCTACCCCTTTAGCAAGTCTTCGACTTGCCTCTGGGTGCCATACGGGCTCACTTTGTTCGCCCTTTTTCTATTCTTATAACTGTTTTTATTCTTCCTCTTCTGCTAGGAGTTTGGCGCGTGTGGCTTCGTCAAGAAGTGGGTAACCAAGTTTCTTGCGTTCGGCTACGAATGTTTTAGCTACAACACGGGCTAAGTTACGAATACGAGCGATATAACCAGCACGTTCTGTAACGGATACAGCTCCACGAGCATCAAGCAAGTTGAAAGTGTGTGAACATTTCAAAACGTAGTCATAGGCAGGGTGAACTAGGCCCAATTCCAAAGCACGTCCTGCTTCTTTTTCAAATTTCTCAAAGTTTTCAAGAAGCATATCTTGGTCAGAAACTTCAAAGCTGTATTTTGAATGCTCGTATTCTGGTTGAAGGAAGATTTCTCCGTATTTAACACCTGGAGCCCACTCAATATCATAAACTGAGTCTACTTCTTGGATGTAAGAAGCCAAACGTTCCAATCCGTAAGTAACCTCAGCTGTAACAGGACCAGTTGCCAAGCCACCGACTTGTTGGAAGTAAGTGAATTGAGTGATTTCCATACCATCAAGCCACACTTCCCATCCAAGACCAGCTGAACCAGTTGATGGGTTTTCCCAGTTATCTTCAACGAAACGAATATCGTGTTCCAAAGGATTGATTCCCAATTTTTCCAATGACTCAAGGTAGAGCTCTTGGATGTTTGAAGGTGATGGTTTCATGACCACTTGGAATTGATGGTGTTGGTAAAGACGGTTTGGATTTTCCCCGTAACGACCGTCTGCTGGACGACGTGATGGCTCTACATAAGCCGCATTCCATGGCTCAGGACCAATAGCACGAAGGAAAGTATAAGGGCTCATAGTTCCCGCACCCTTTTCATTATCATAAGCCTGCATAAGCATACAACCCTGATCATTCCAGTATTGTTGCAAAGTCAAGATAATCTCTTGAAAGGTTAGTTTTTTAGACATTATTTACTCCTTTATTATAAATTATTGCGACATGAGTCTGCCTCGTCGATTATACGAGGCAAGACGAGTTAGTACTGCGTCTAGCTCAGGCACCCTAGTGCTGAGCGTGGGGCAGTCCGACTGTAAGGAGGTCTCTGCCACTGACGCAGTGGAAAGTCAATTTTTTAGACATTATTTACTCCTTTATTATAAATTCTTGCGACCTAGAATACAAAAAGAACCGTGTCTTTGCTCCTAAGTCAAGTGACCTAGGGGCGTCAGAAACGCGGTTCCACCCTAATTTATTACTTCATTATTTTTAAAATTTACCAAAAGCGCCACACTCATCTCTCAATCACCTGACTCTCACTACCACAGGCTCGCTTGGGATTTACTGATAAGATATTCTTTCTTGTTGTCTATTATAACAAAAAGGAATGAAAAAGTAAAATTATTTTATCACTAGTCCTATATATTTCTTAGCCAAATTAATTTAACTGCCTCCTTTTTTGCCCCTTTTTGAACAAAAAGAAAAACCGCTACTCCTAAGAATAGCGGTTTAATCATGTTTTTAAGCTACAAATGTAGTTGCTCTATTATTTAAGAGTAACTGAAGCTCCTGCTTCTTCCAATTTAGCTTTGATTTCTTCAGCTTCTGCAGCTGCAACGCCTTCTTTGATGACACCTGGTGCACCATCAACAAGTTCTTTAGCTTCTTTAAGACCAAGACCTGTGATTTCACGTACAACTTTGATAACGCCGACTTTCTTGTCGCCTGCAGCTGTCAATTCAACGTCAAATGAATCTTTAGCAGCTTCTTCAGCACCACCAGCAGCAGCTACAGCTACAGGAGCAGCTGCAGTTACACCAAATTCTTCTTCGATAGCTTTTACAAGGTCGTTCAATTCAAGGATTGAAGCTTCTTTAATTTCAGCAATAATGTTTTCAATGTTCAATGCCATTGTTATTTCCTCCAAATAAGTTTATATTTTATGTTTATATTTTTGTAGCTAGGCTACGCTGCGTAGCTTAAGATTAAGCTGCGTCTTCTTTGTTGTCTGCAACCGCTTTGACTGCAAGAGCAACGTTGCGCACTGGCGCTTGAAGTACAGAAAGGAGCATAGAAAGAAGTCCTTCGCGGTTTGGAAGAGTTGCAAGAGCAACGATTTCTTCTTTTGATGCGACAGCGCCTTCGATTGCACCACCTTTGATTTCAAGTGCGTCAGCGTTTTTAGCAAAGTCGTTCAAGATTTTCGCTGGAGCGATAACATCTTCGTTAGAAAATGCTACAGCAGATGGTCCAACAAATACAGATGCAAGTTCTGCAAGTCCAGCTTTTTCAGCTGCACGACGTAAGATTGAGTTTTTAATAACTTTATACTCAACTTCGCTTCCACGAAGCTCACGACGAAGAACTGTATCTTGTTCAACTGTCAAACCACGAGCGTCTACAACGACGATTGATGCAGCAGCTTTCATTTTTTCAGCTACTACGTCAACTAGTTCCGCTTTTTTAGCAATAATTGCTTCACTCATTAGTGTGTTCACCTCCGTAATTATTTTGCTTGGGGAATTTTTCCAAAAGAAAAACGCGCCCAAACCTAGACACGAAAGTACAATACGCTTCTTTTTACATGATACGTTTTGTCCTCGGTAGGATATTTATGAGTCGAGCTCCCCTACTGTCTTAGGCAGTTTTTTCAAACCGTTATTAAGTATAACATACTACTTTGATTAGTGCAAGAGTTTTTTGCTTATTTTTTAAAAATTTTATTTATTTTTTAACCTTATTTCCAGATAATCTCATCAAAAATCAATTTTAGTTCTTGACTTGTTTGATTTTTTATTGTACTATACAACTGTATATACAGATAAAAAGGAGTTATTATGAATACACAAAAGAAAACACAATTCATGACCTTGACCGCATTGCTAACAGCTATCGCTATTTTGATTCCTTTGGTGATGCCCTTTAAAATTGTCATTCCTCCCGCTTCCTACACTTTAGGAAGTCACGTTGCTATTTTTATCGCTATGTTCCTCTCGCCATGGATGGCTATCTTTGTTATTATAGCTTCTAGTTTAGGATTTCTCATGGCTGGGTATCCGATTGTCATTGTACTTCGCGCCTTTTCCCACATATTCTTTGGAAGTCTGGGTGCTTTCTATCTTCAAAAACATCCTCAAACCTTGGACAATAAGAAATCTTCATTGATTTTTAACTTTGTACTTGGCTTGGTTCATGCTATTGCTGAAGTTTTGGCTTGTATGATCTTTTATGCTAGTACTGGAACTGACTTAAAAAATATGTTCTATGTCTTGTTTGTATTAGTTGGATTTGGTACTATTATCCATAGTATGGTAGACTATTACCTAGCCTTGGCTGTTTATAAAGCATTGAGAAAACGCCGTTAAGCGTTTAGAGAGAAGAATATGACAAAAAATCGAAAAGAAGCACTTTTACAACTGTTAAAGGAGTCTCAAAAACCTCTAAATGGTCAAACTTTAGCAGATCGTTTTCATGTAACCCGTCAGATTATCGTTCAGGACATTGCTGTTCTACGTGCTGATGGTGCTCCGATCCTATCAAGCAATCGTGGCTATATTTATAAAGAAAATAAAACCAATCCTTATGTTCACAAACTGTTTAAAGTCAAGCACGAAATGGAAGAAATCGGTCAAGAACTTCTAGCTATCGTCGATAATGGGGGACGTGTTCAGAATACCTTGATTGATCATCCTGTCTACGGAGAAATTGAAACCTTGCTCAAACTCTCTTGTCGCCGGGACGTTCAGCATTTTTTAGAGCAAGTCGAACGGTCTGACTTTAGACCACTTTCTGAATTAACAGATGGCGTCCATTATCACCTAGTCGAAGCTGAAAATGAACAAGACCTCCTCTATATCGAGAAGGCCTTGGACCAGCTAGGTTATTTAATTAAAGATTAGAAAGTCTTCTTTTCCCATCCATCTTCTGTACGGTGACGATAGAAAAATTCTGATTTATCAGGAGCTTCCATCATCTCCATTAAAGGTAACATATCATAGGCCAGATCCAAGTTAGGAATCTGGTCTTTTTGCACCCAGGACACTTCTCCTTCTTCAGAGGACTGGAGAGTACCCGTAAATTCAGTCGCCTTGTAACAAAAGACAATGTAGCGCTCACCCGAATCTAAAGGCCAATTTTTTATACCGACCAGTTGAGGATTTTTTATCGTCAGACCTGTCTCCTCGTATATCTCACGAATGACAGATTCTGCAAAGGCCTCACCATCTTCCACATGACCTCCTGGAAAAGCATAGCCAGACCAGCGGTTGGTTTCAGGCGATCGATACTGCATAACCACGCGCTGCTTTTCAAGATCTTCAATTAGGCAAATATTGGTTAGAATGGTTAATTGTGCACGAGACATACATAGACTCACTTTCTAATGTTTAATTTTCTACATACTTAACTTTAGACTTCATAATCAATGGATTAATCAAGTCATGATATTCATGAATTTCATGGAGCAAGGATCCTCTAATGATTCTGATTTCATTATTTTCTTTATTAACGTAGTAGTCTATATTGATTGGCATAGATGAATCTGGAACCGTGGAAAAGAAGAAAAATATCATGAACCAGATCAAGAGAGCAATGAAACCGCTAAGAGTCTGAAAAATTAGATGATGCCACTGAAAAATTCTCGTTTTATAAAAGATGGTCCATGGTTGGATAAATAAGGTCAAGCAAAGACCAAAGAACCAGAGATTCCACAAGACTGGTGTAAAGGCTAAACCAAAGAGGCCTAAGATAAAATGAATCAGTACAAATACTAGGCACAAAAGATAAATAAACCTAAATACAGTTAGATGTTTCATCATGATTGACTCCTTTTCTTTTCAATATATTTTATTATTAGAGTTATAATAGATGCCAAACTGAAAAAGATCAGATAAGTTGCAATAGGAAACCAGATGTGGCGGTGATCTAGGGATAAGAGAGAAGGCAAAATCCCTTTACTATTTTTCCCGCCAATACCAATAAAGAGATGAACCACTAGACCGATACTATTAAGATAGATAAATAAATCTGCATATCTTTTTATCGTCATTCTTGTCCTAGTCAAGTCTAGGAACCAATAGTCAAATAATCGATACACTAGACAAAAAAGATTTATATATATTGGAAAACTATAGTTGATATCTCTGTATGGTGAAGGAATAGGAAGACTTTCAAAAATTAGATTCAAACTTAGTCCTATTGCTAGGATAAGACCGAGGATCAAGAAGAATCCTAAAAATTTATGAGAATCTAGCCAAAGATGAAAACTTTCTTTCCTTGAAAGAATCTTTTTTGTATTTGACTTTCTTTTGTTACTTTTATTTGATTGTATTTTTCCCATTTTCTTCTTTTCTCTTTTCAATATACTTGGAAATTATAATTATCACAATAGGCACTAGAAAGAAAATGAAATAAGTAACGAGGGGAAACCAGATATAGCGATAGTCTAATGCCCACATCGGAAGTAATCTTCTTCCTCTTTTAGAGGTCATCCCAATCGTTAACTGTAATACACAAGCAATTCCGTTAAGATATAAAAACACTTCTGCAAAATTTTGCAAGGAAATCCAGTCTTTCCTAAAGTTACGAAGGAAAGTATGATAAGATGCATTCACCAAAAGAACGATATTTAAATAAAGTGGAAAACTATAATGCAGTTCCCGATAGGGACTTGGAATAAGGGTTGTTCCGTACAATAGACATAATATTCCTAGAGCAGAAAAGAACAGAACGCTTGCATCAAGGATCCAGGCAATTGTTGAATGTTGCACAAACCACAGATTCATGCGGTCTAGTAGACCAATCTTTCGCTTTGATTTCTGGTGTTTTTTTAATGTTTTCTGTCTCTTACTTTTTTGTTTCATGATAGTTTTTTAACTTCTTCCGCTACTTTTTGGAGATGCTCTTCACGCATACTTGCTGTATTCACATCCCGTCCAACTTCACCTAGTACGCACACGCGCTTGGTTTTAATTCCACAGTGATTCAAGACCGCATTTTTCAAAACGGAGATGCCATAGCTATCTGGAATGTTGATAGGACCCGAAAAGATTTTGTACCACCAAGTGGGCGCCATGGAGGTTGCGTAAATACTGGCTGTTTTCCCTTTTAATAACTTTTTAAACTGCTTGCCTCTTAGATAATTCCAGATAAAACTTCCCTGGTCATTGGCAGAGTAGGCAATTCCAGGTGTGAAGACGCGATCAATCCAGCCTTTCATGAGGCTAGGCATACTACTCCACCAGATAGGATAAATAAAGATGAAATGATCTGCCCATTGGATTAATTCCTGAGAATGAAGGATAAAAGAATCTTCTTCCATACGTTTTCGATAACCATAACGTAAAACAGGATCAAAATCTTCTTCATTAAGATTGATGACTTCAAGCTCATGATGCCTTGAGTCAATATTTTCTACAATGGTTTGAAAAATAGCCTGACAATAACTTTCCTTATCCGGGTGTCCATTGATGACTAGAATTTTCATTCGTCTTCTCCTTCATCTCTTTGTTTCATTCTATCTATTTCACTTTTTATACTTGATTAGTTGATAATGGTTCAAAGATTGTAGATACGTCCTTTAGGAACTTTTATTTGCAGAACACATCATCCTCAATTCCTTAACAGGTTTTCCAAGGTCAAGTATTTTTTCTTGGCCATCAAAAGTAAAACCCATTTTTTGATAGAAAGCAATGGCTCTCTTATTATCTTTCAATACCCATAAATAAATTTCAGAGAAATGATCAAGAGCAACAAATGCAGCATGCATTAACTGTTCACTCACACCTTTTCCATAGTAATCTTTTAAAACATATAAGGCAATGATTTCACCAGCTTGAATGGCCTCATCACGAAAATTTCCATAGTTGATAAATCCAACGACCTTCTTTCCATCCATCGCAATCAAGGTATTTTCTGGATATTTTTGGCTAAAGAATCGACATCTTTCTAATGTCATCGTCTCCTGAAATTCAGCGGGTAAAAGATCGTCATAAGCCTCTCTCCACGTTTGCCAGTGAACGAGGGACTTACCTTCTATCTCTTCAGGAGTTTCCATTATTTTAATGATAATCTTCATTCGCTTTATCCCATCTAATCCAAAGCCTTGACTTCCAACATCATGTCACGGATTTGAGCAGCTAACTCGAAATCAAGCACTTCGACGGCTTCTTGCATTTGTTTTTCCAGTTTCTTGACTAGTTCTTTGCGTTCTTGTTTATTGAGGCTATTGATATCAACTTCCTTGTCCTCTTCTTTAGCCACAGTTTTTGTGACAGAGATAAGGTCACGGATTTCCTTCTTAATAGTTTGTGGGACGATGCCGTGTTCTTCATTATAGGCCATCTGAATCTTACGACGACGAGCTGTTTCATCGATGGCTTTTTGCATAGACTGAGTCATAGTATCAGCATACATGATGACATGCCCTTCACTATTACGGGCTGCACGACCGATGGTTTGGATAAGACCACGTTCGTTACGGAGAAAGCCTTCCTTATCAGCATCAAGAATGGCAACCAAACTTACTTCAGGTACGTCAATCCCTTCACGAAGGAGGTTAATCCCGACTAAGACATCAAAAACTCCTAATCGTAAATCTCGGATAATCTCTGTCCGCTCTAAAGTCTTGATATCCGAGTGCATGTACTTGACCTTGATCCCCATTTCCTTGAAGTAGTCTGTCAAGTCTTCTGCCATTTTCTTGGTCAAGGTTGTAATAAAGGTACGCTCGTTCTTTTCAACACGAGCATTGATTTCCCCCAAGAGGTCATCAATCTGTCCCATGGTTGGACGCACTTCTACCTCAGGATCCAAAAGACCTGTTGGACGGATGATTTGTTCAATCACGGTGTCAGTTTGTTCCATCTCGTAATCACCAGGTGTCGCTGAAACGTAGACAATCTGGTGGACATGACTTTCAAACTCTTCACGACGAAGGGGACGGTTGTCCAAAGCAGACGGCAAACGGAACCCGTAGTTAACCAACATTTCCTTACGTGAACGGTCACCATTATACATTCCTTTGATTTGCCCCATAGTCATATGACTCTCGTCAATCATAATCAGGAAATCATCTGGGAAGAAATCAAGAAGTGTATAAGGAGGCTCTCCTTCGCTTCGTCCATCCATGTGACGTGAGTAGTTTTCGACACCATTGGTATAACCCATCTCACGTAGCATCTCGATATCGTACTCTGTCCGTTGTTTCAAGCGTTGCGCTTCGAGGAGTTTGCCTTCTTTTTCAAAGATAGCTAACTGCTCCTCCAACTCAGCCTGAATCTTAGCAATGGCTACTTCCATATGGTCGTCATTGGTCACAAAGTGAGTGGCTGGGAAAATCGCCAAATGGTCCACTTCACCGAGGACTTGACCAGTTAAAGCTTCAACCTCCCGGATGCGATCAATCTCATCTCCGAAGAACTCAACACGAAAGGCATGCTCGTCACGAGATGCTGGGAAAATCTCCACCACATCCCCACGTACACGGAATCTTCCCCGTTGGAAATCAATGTCGTTACGTTCAAATTGAATATCGACCAATTCATTCAGGAGTTTATCACGAGAAATTTCAAGTCCTGGGCGTAAACTTACCACGCTGTCAGCATATTCCTTAGGAGAACCCAAACCATAAATACAAGATACAGATGCTACAACGATGACATCGTTACGCTCCAAGAGCGCTGATGTAGCGGAGTGACGAAGTTTATCAATCTCATCGTTAACTGAACTATCTTTTTCGATATAAGTATCACTAGAGGGAACATAGGCTTCTGGCTGGTAGTAATCATAATAGGACACGAAGTACTCGACCGCATTCTCAGGGAAAAATTCCTTAAACTCCCCGTAGAGCTGGCCTGCTAGGGTCTTATTGTGGGCGATGACTAGGGTTGGTTTATTAACTTTGGAAATCACCTGACTCATGGTATAGGTCTTTCCTGTGCCAGTCGCCCCCATCAGGATTTGAGCCTTTTCTCCACCCTCAATGTTATCCACCAACTGTTCAATGGCCTGCGGTTGGTCGCCAGATGGTTGGTATTTGGATACAAGTTTAAATTTGTTGTCTGTAATTCTATTGATCATAATTGCCTCATACACATTTTCTATCCTTCTATTTTACCATAAAAAGGATCGACTTACTGATTCTCAACTTCTTGCCGCTTAGCATCGTATGTCACATCTTCTTACATCAAAACACTAAATATTTGCCAACTTTTTTATTTTCTGCTATAATGGGTAAATATTCTAAAAAGGAGACTAAACATGAAGAAAAAAATCCTTGCATTTTTATTATTTTTATTTCCCTTATTCTCTTTAGGCTATGTTAATGCGGACACTATCAAGATTGTTAGTGATACAGCTTATGCACCCTTTGAGTTTAAAGATACAGACCAGACTTATAAAGGAATTGATGTCGACATCATCAATAAAGTCGCTGAGATAAAAGGATGGAATATCCAAATGTCTTATCCAGGCTTTGATGCTGCTGTCAATGCGGTCCAAGCAGGGCAAGCAGATGCAATCATGGCTGGTATGACAAAAACCAAAGAACGTGAAAACGTCTTTACCATGTCTGATACATACTATGATACAAAAGTTGTCATCGCAACAACTAAGTCTAACAAAATCACTAAGTATGAAGAACTCAGTGGTAAAACTGTTGGTGTTAAAAACGGTACTGCTGCACAACGTTTCCTAGAAAGTATCAAAGATAAATATGGTTTCACTATCAAAACCTTTGATACTGGTGATTTGATGAATAATAGTTTAAGTACTGGTGCTGTAAATGCCATCATGGACGACAAACCAGTTATCGAGTACGCTATTAACCAAGGGCAAGATCTCAGTATCAACATGGACGGAGAAGCCGTTGGAAGCTTTGCTTTCGGAGTTAAAAAAGGTAGCAAATACGAATACCTAGTTACAGAATTTAACGAGGCTTTAGCACAAATGAAAAAAGATGGTAGCTTGGACAAGATTATCAACAAATGGACAAGTTCCTCTAAAACTAGTTCACAAGTGACTTCTCTCACTTCTACTACAAGCGCTGGTCAAAAAGCAACTCCACTCAAATCAAAATACGTTATCGCGAGTGATTCTTCATTTGCACCATTTGTTTTCCAGAACTCAAGCAACCAGTACACTGGTATTGATATGGATCTAATCAAGGCTATTGCCAAAGATCAATGTTTCGAGATTGAAATCACCAACCCAGGATTTGACGCTGCTATTAACGCGGTTCAATCTGGTCAAGCTGATGGTATGATTGCTGGTATGTCTGTTACAGATGCTCGTAAAGAAACCTTTGATTTCTCTGATTCTTACTATACAGCTAATACGATTCTTGGAGTTAAGGAATCAAGTACCATTTCTTCTTATGAAGATTTGAATGGTAAAACCGTTGGTGCTAAAAACGGTACTGCTTCTCAAACCTTCTTAACTGAAAATCAAAGCAAATATGGTTATAAAATTAAAACCTTTGCAGACGGTTCATCTATGTATGACAGCTTGAACACTGGTGCAGTTGATGCTGTGATGGATGACGAACCAGTTCTTAAATACTCTATCAGTCAAGGTCAAAAATTAAAAACACCAATCGAAGGTACTCCAATCGGTGAAACTGCTTTTGCAGTTAAAAAGGGAAGTAATCCTGAATTGATTGAAATGTTCAACAACGGCCTTGCAAATCTTAAAGCAAGTGGTGAATTCCAAAAGATTCTTGATAAATACCTTGCAACTGATTCAACAAGTGAATCATCAACTGTTGACGAAACTACTATCTGGGGCTTGTTGAAAAACAACTACAAACAACTTCTAAGTGGACTTGGAATTACCCTTTCTCTAGCTTTGATCTCTTTTGCAATTGCGATTGTTATCGGAATTATCTTTGGTATGTTCAGCGTTAGTCCTTATAAATCACTTCGTCTCATTTCAGAAATCTTTGTCGATGTGATTCGTGGTATTCCATTGATGATTCTTGCTGCCTTTATCTTCTGGGGAGTTCCTAACTTTATCGAATCCCTTACAGGCCAACAGAGTCCAATCAATGACTTTGTCGCTGGAACAATTGCACTGTCTCTAAACTCAGCTGCCTACATCGCTGAAATTGTTCGTGGTGGTATCAAGGCTGTTCCTGTTGGACAAATGGAAGCCAGTCGAAGTCTTGGTATCTCTTACAGTAAAACCATGCGTAAGATTGTCTTGCCACAAGCAACCAAACTTATGCTTCCAAACTTCGTCAACCAATTTGTTATCGCTTTGAAAGATACAACGATCGTATCTGCAATCGGTTTGGTAGAACTCTTCCAGACGGGTAAGATTATCATTGCTCGTAACTACCAAAGTTTCAAAATGTATGCAATTCTCGCAATCTTCTACCTTGTGATTATTACTCTTCTAACTAGATTAGCGAAACGCTTAGAAAAGAGGATTCAATAATGGCTAAATTAAAAATCGATGTCGATAATTTACATAAGCAATATGGTAAAAACAAAGTCCTTAAAGGAATCTCAGCAAAATTCTACGAAGGGGATGTTGTTTGTATCATTGGACCTTCTGGTTCAGGTAAATCAACTTTCTTGCGTAGCTTGAATCTCCTTGAGGAAGGTACAAAAGGTCACATCACAGTTAATGGTTATGATTTGACAGATAAAGCAACAAACGTGGACCACGTTCGTGAAAATATCGGAATGGTTTTCCAGCACTTCAATCTTTTCCCTCACATGACAGTATTGGAAAATATCACTTTCGCGCCAGTAGAGCATAAGTTGATGACTAAGGCCGAAGCTGAAAAATTGGGAATGGAACTCCTTGAAAAAGTTGGATTGGCTGATAAAGCGAATGCAAATCCTGAAAGTCTATCAGGGGGGCAAAAACAACGTGTGGCTATCGCTCGCGGTTTAGCAATGAACCCCGATATCATGCTTTTTGACGAACCAACTTCTGCCCTCGACCCTGAGATGGTCGGTGACGTTCTTAACGTTATGAAGGAATTGGCTGATCAAGGCATGACTATGATCATCGTAACTCACGAAATGGGATTTGCCCGCAAGGTTGCCAATCGTGTCATCTTTACTGCTGACGGTGAATTCCTTGAGGACGGTACACCAGATCAAATCTTTGATAACCCACAACATCCCCGTCTAAAAGAATTTTTGGACAAGGTTCTAAACGTCTAGAAAAGAGAGTGGGACAGAAATCGGTAATTCTTTAGAATTCTATTTCGTCGTCCCACCTCCGCACAGTTGAGTAGGGCTCTACTACGTCTTGCTCGACAATCCAAAGACAATTGAGAGGCTAGGACTTTTGTTCCAGCCTCTTTTTAGTATAGATGTATTGGATTTTTGGATTTTTTAGAAAATTATGATAAAATAAAGGATATGAAAAATGGGGATTCCTCATGCCTAGTTTGACTAGGAAACAAAATAGAAATTAGGTAGCTAGATGTCATCAAAAGTTATTGTTACAATTTTCGGTGCAAGTGGGGATTTGGCCAAACGTAAACTCTATCCTTCACTTTTTAGACTTTACAAATCAGGTAATTTGTCTGATCATTTTGCTGTTATTGGAACTGCTCGTAGACCTTGGAGTAAGGAATATTTTGAGTCTGTTGTAGTCGAATCCATTCTTGATTTGGCAGATAGCGTTGAAGAGGCTCAAGCGTTTGCTAGTCATTTTTACTATCAAAGTCACGATGTTAATGACACCGAACATTATATCGAATTACGCAAGCTTCAAGCTGAGTTAAACGAAAAATACCAAACTGACCACAACAAGCTCTTCTTCCTTTCAATGGCACCTCAGTTCTTTGGTACCATTGCCAAACACCTCAAGTCAGAACAAATCGTTGATGGTAAAGGCTTTGAACGTTTGATTGTTGAGAAACCTTTTGGTACAGACTACGCTACTGCTAAACAACTCAATGAGGAACTTCTTGCTACCTTTGACGAGGAGCAAATTTACCGCATTGACCACTATCTTGGTAAAGAGATGATTCAGAGTATCTTTGCAGTCCGCTTTGCCAATATGATTTTTGAAAATGTTTGGAATCGTGAGCACATCGATAATGTTCAGATCACCTTTGCAGAACGTCTAGGTGTTGAAGAGCGTGGTGGCTACTATGATGAATCTGGTGCCCTTCGTGACATGGTTCAAAACCATACCCTCCAACTTCTGTCACTCCTAGCTATGGACAAGCCTGCAAGCTTTACAAAGGATGACATTCGTGCGGAGAAAATCAAGGTCTTTAAAAACCTTTACCATCCTTCAGATGAAGAACTAAAAGAACACTTTATCCGAGGTCAATACCGTTCTGGTAAAGTCGATGGCATGAAATACATTTCTTACCGTAGCGAACCAAATGTTAACCCTGAATCTATGACAGAAACATTTGCTTCAGGTGCCTTCTTTGTAGATACTGATCGTTTCCGTGATGTACCTTTCTTCTTCCGGACAGGTAAACGTCTCACTGAAAAAGGAACACACGTGAATATTGTCTTCAAACAAATGGATTCCATTTTTGGAGAACCCCTAGCACCGAATATTTTGACAATCTACATCCAACCAACAGAAGGATTTTCACTTAGCCTTAATGGGAAAGAGGTTGGAGAAGAGTTTAAACTTGCACCTAATTCACTTGATTACAGAACAGATGCAACTGAAACAGGTGCTTCACCAGATCCATATGAAAAGCTCATCTACGACGTTTTAAATAACAACTCAACCAACTTTAGCCACTGGGAAGAAGTTAGCGCTTCTTGGGAGTTGATTGACCGCATTGAAAAACTTTGGGCTGAAAACGGTGCCCCACTCCATGACTACAAGGCTGGTAGCATGGGACCTCAAGCTAGCTTTGATCTCCTTGAAAAATACAGTGCTGAGTGGACTTGGCAACCAGATATCGCCTATCGTAAAGATGGTCGACTCGAATAGAAAAAATATCCTGCAAGAATTCTTGCAGGATATTCTTTTTTATAGTAGCCCTTCTAGAAGGCCTTTCATAAAGTTCTCAGAGTTGAACTCACCAATATCGTCAATCTTTTCACCAAAACCAATCAACTTAACAGGAATATTGAGTTCCTCACGGATAGCAAGAACAACACCACCTCGGGCAGTTCCATCAATCTTGGTTAAGACAATTCCTGTAACAGGAGTAATTTTTGAAAACTCTTTGGCTTGTACAAGAGCGTTTTGACCTGTCGAGGCATCCAGAGCTAGGAAGGTTTCATGCGGAGCTTCTGGCACAACACGTTTAATGATACGACCAATTTTTTCCAACTCTGCCATCAAGTTTTCCTTATTTTGTAAACGGCCAGCTGTATCAATCATGAGAATGTCAACACCTTCAGCCACCGCACGTTCCATCCCATCAAAAACCACACTCGCTGGATCTGCTTTTTCAGGTCCAGTAACCACAGGAACATCTACACGACGACCCCATTCTGCTAGCTGAGCTACCGCACCAGCACGGAAGGTATCAGCAGCAACAAGCATGACTTTCTTGCCTGCTTGCTTGTAGCGATGCGCTAATTTACCGATTGAAGTTGTTTTCCCGACACCATTAACACCTACAAAGAGCATGACTGTCAAACCATCTTGGAAGTTAATGCTTTCATTGTATTGTCCATCTTTTTCGTAAAGCTCTACTAATTTTTCTATGATGACACGACGGAGGACATCTGGTTTCTTGGCATTTTCAAGTTTTGCTTCATAGCGCAATTCTTCAGTGAGATTTGAAGCTACCTGTACACCAACGTCACTCATGATTAAGAGTTCTTCTAGTTCTTCGAAGAATTCTTCATCAACAGAGCGGAAGTTAGCAAAGAAAGCATTCAAACGAGCTCCAAAGCCCGTACGAGTTTTCTTGAGACTACGGTCATATTTTTCCTGTACAGTCTCTTGAACTTGAGGAATTTCTTCGATTACTAGATCTTCTTCCTCTTCTTCAGAGGTATCTGACTCCGTCTCGTCTGGTTGAACTTGATCAGCTTCTTCATCGTCGCTATCACTTGAAGGTACTTCTTCGACTGGTGACTCAGATTCTTCTGCAACAAACTCTGCTACCTCGTGAGCTCTTTCTTCAGTTTCTTCAACTTCTGTTGACTCTTCCTGACAACAATGGCACTCAGTTTTCTCTTCAAACTGAGTTGCTTTCGGTTCAACTGTTTCTAGTGTAGCTTCTGCCTCTGGTTCTGCAGACTCACTAGCTTCTTTAGAATAAGTTTCCTCAACTTCTGAACTATGATCGATTTCCTCAGTATTTTTCATTTCAACTTCTTCAGTTCCAAGTGCTTCAACTTCCTCGCTAGGTTCTGTCAGATCCAAGTTTTCCAAAGCTTCTTTAACGACTTCTTCGATTATTGGTTCTTCTTTTCTCCCAAATAAACGGTCAAATAATCCCATTCTTTAGTTCTCCTTCAGTACATATTTATCAATGGCCCAGGCAACAGCTTCCTCGTCATTGGTCATAGGGGTTACTACATTTGCAACTTCCTTGACCTCAGGCACAGCATTTTGCATAGCAACTCCGAGTCCTGCCCATTCAATCATGGAAAGGTCATTGGCCTCATCTCCACAAGCCATCACTTGACTTTGGTCAATTCCTAGATGGTCGATCAATTTAGCTAGTCCAGTAGCCTTATGAACGTTCTTTGGTGACCATTCCAAAAGCATGTCGCGAGATTTAAAAATTTCATAATTGTTAAACAAGTCTGGAGAAATAATAGCAATTGCGGCATCCAGTGGTTCTTGGGCAAAAGCGGTCACACATTTGTTGTAGGTCATTTGACTAGACAAATCTTCAAAAGCAGTTGGAACAAAAGTTAGAGCCGGGTTAAACTGAGCATATAAACTTTCTTGGTCAGACTGAATCTGATAAACTGTTCCTTCTGAAATGGCATCTAAGGGGATTCCTAATTTTTCAGTTTCTTCATAAATACGTGTCACATCATCAATTGAAAAGACTGTCTTATCAAGAATCTCACCTGTATTTTTCTGAACCAATCCACCATTAAAGGTGATAGTATACTCGTCATCATGGCCGTCTGTTCCAAGCTCTTTAAGGAAGAAATCCATAGCCTTGAGAGGACGTCCCGTTGTCAGTACCACTTTTACTCCCTGCTCACGCGCAGCCTTTAAAGTTGCCTTAGTACGATCAGTCAATTTCTTGTCTGTCGTCAGCAAAGTCCCATCTAAGTCTAGGGCAATTAATTTAATATCTGCCATTACAATCCCTCCATATAAGCAATAACTGATTGGTCTTTGTGATGTCCGATAACTGTTTCAGCTAGTTCTAAAATCTCTGGACGAGCATTTTCAGGTGCGACTGGGTGCCCTACAACTTGCATCATGTGCAGGTCATTAAGATTATCACCAAAGGCCATCACCTGGTCCATATCTAGATTTAACTTCTTGACCAATTCGACAATAGCAACTCCCTTGTCAACATGGTCTAAAACGATGTCAATGGATTCAAATCCTGTCGTCATAGCCTTGACCCCAGGAACATGTTCATTGACCCAAGCTTCTCCGGCTTCTACTGTCTCTTCAGTAAAGTTAGTTGTGAATTTGAAAATCTCATCGGTAATCTCTTCAAGACTGGCTACTTTTTTGATATTTTCATTGTAATGATGACTAAACATAAGATAGGTTTCATCTACTGTGTCTAATACATAGCAAGCCTCTTTACCAGTCAAGAGCATCTTTTTCTCATCAAAATAAGGTGAAGTCTTTAGTTTTTCAAATGTTGATAGGTAAAAATCTCGAGGCATGGTTGCTTCATAGAGGTCCTCTCCATGGAAACGAACGAGACTCCCATTTTCAGCAATGAAAATAATCTCATCTTTAACATCTGCAAAATGCTTTTCAAGTGACAAAAGCCCACGACCAGAGGCAACAGCAAAGTAGATTCCTTTTTCTTGATAAGAATGGAGCAACTTTTTCAGACGCTCCATATCAAATTGACCGGCACCATCTAAAAAAGTACCGTCCATATCCGTTGCTACTAATTTAATCATAAAATTCTTCATACTCCAATTAATAAATCTACCTTCTATTATACCATAGAAAAAGCAAAAAAAGACGTGCTGAATTGACACGTCCTTGTCTTCTATAAATCAATCCATATGCCATTTTGAAGGCCAGGCTGATTTTCTTACTTTCTTTTATATCCAGCCTCTCAACTCTTTTCTGCCAAAGTTCTTGATTAAAGTCTATTCTGAGAGTTAATCAACTATTGCGTAAAAATTATCAATCTTTGGTTGAGATACATTTGTCACAATCATAAATAGCATATAGTTCTTGACATATAATCTTGCATATGAAAAAATACTTGTTGGAGGTTGATAATATGACTGAAAAAATCAAAAACTGGGTCAATATTTGCGTTTTGAAAAATCAAGAAATTTTATTACTTAATAGACAGCACGATAATTTTCCTGGCTGGATTCCACCGGGGGGAAAAGTTGAATTCCCTGAAAGTTTTTTTGAAGCTGCATTACGCGAACTTAAGGAAGAGACTGGACTCACTGCATTAAATCTTGAATTAAAGGGAATTTCAGGCTTTACTAATTCAATTGGTAATGAGAGATTTGTCTTCTATGACTTTTTATGTACTCAGTTTACTGGTGAACTAAGCACATCTGCTGAAGGTGAGCCAAAATGGTGGAATCTAAAAGATATTGATAAAATACCAATGCAAGATGAAATAAGAAAAAGGCTACCACTTTATTTAAGAAAAGGAAGCTTTGAAAGTATTAACTATTGGGATGATAATAAGAAATGCATTAGTGAAAACAAAACAATTTTATTTGACTAATATTCTCTACAGTATAATTAAATGTAAAAGTCTTAAACCATTAGTAATTTTTGTATAATTCAATACTCAACACAATCCGTCTTTAATAACATATAATTTAACGTTTTACAAAACAAGGGTATCTAATAAAAATCATCTACTCTAACAATTTTTTCCTTATATCTATAGATAGCTACAAAGCCTTGGAAACAGCTTATTCCAAGGCTTTCTCTATATATTCTATTGCATCAATTGGGTCAATTGTTATTAAAAATATAAGCCCTTTTCCACACTTTCCTGAATCAAGTCTTCCGTCAGTTTCCATAATTCTTCTGATTCACTTTTTATGAACTTTTTCTTTTCTAATACCATGTCTGCACTAATATTATCAGGATTATAATTGAATTCTGACACTTCTAAGTGATTTATCAGTGGTACCAAGGAGTCGATCACTCTTGCATATCTTGCTTCAGCACTCTGCCCTTTTTCAAATTCCAACCACAAATTTTTCATATTCAAATATTTCTCTTCTGGAAGGAGGCTCATTGTTTTTTCTATAGATGCTAGTTCTCTATCATGAGAATGAAGCTTTTTTTCATCATCAAAAACCCAAGTATCTCCGGCATAAATCTCACCTAAATCATGAATCAATAACATAGAAGTGACTTTTTCCATATCCAATTTTTCAGGATAATAATCTTGAAGAACCATTGCAGCTATGGCACCCTGCCAGGAATGCTCGGCACTATTTTCAAATCTGCCATCAAGAGTTCTATTAAATCTTGTCACTGACTTTAATTTCTCTATTTCTTTAATAAAATCAACAGAATGTTTCAAATTACTCATTGCTATTCCTACTTTATTCTAAATTACAAATATAATAGCAAAAATTAATCTTTACATCATTAATTTCCCGTATTTGCAAAAAAATAACGCCTAATCCACATGAGATTAGACGCTGATAAAATGACTATTTTAAACTTATTTACGGGTTTAGAATTAAACTTTCAGCCATTCATCAATTCAAGGTTCTCTTATCCATATTTGGCAAAGAGAGTCGGAATTTAATGATGCAGAGTCGAATCACAAAACCAACAATAGAAACAATGATAAAGACAGTGATTCTTGGAAAGTGAAGGACAAAGGCCAACCAATAATAAATAACTCCAATTACGAAAGATAGAAGGGCATAAATATCTTCTTTTAGAACACTTGGGACTTCATTGATCAGGAGGTCTCGGATAATTCCACCACCTGCACCCGTTAAGCAGGCTAAAAGACCTGCAGACATCAAATTTAGCTTACTATCCACTAAGGCTGTCGCTCCAATCAAGGAAAAGATAATTAGCCCAATGGAGTCAAAGATGAGATAGGCTTCTCTCAACCACTTATAGAATTTTTTTTCTTGACTAGCATTGGCTTGTTTTGAAGTTACAAAGACATACATGATAACCGCTACAAGGATAGAGACATAAATCGGGCTGGGATCAGCAAGAGAGGAAGGAAAACGACTGATAATAGAATCTCTCAAAATCCCTCCACCTACTGCCGTTACAATTGCCAATAAACTAATTCCAAAAATATCTAATCGTTTACCAAATCCTTTGATGGCTCCTGAAGCCGCGAAGGCTATAGTCCCAATATAATTACAGATCATTAGGAATAGGTCAAAATCCATATAAGCTCCTCAATTTATTTTTGTAACCTTTCCGACTTCTTGAAGGTTATTCTAAATACTTTAGCTTGAAATGTTGTATCGAAAACAAACTAAGCATCCATATTTTCTAAGTCTTTTAGTTTAACAGACACAATCTTAGAAACACCAGATTCTTGCATGGTCACCCCATAAATAGAGTCTGCGGCCGCCATTGTACCCTTACGGTGGGTAACGACGATAAACTGGCTATCCTTGTCAAATCGATTGAGATAATCCCCAAAGCGTTTAACGTTTGCTTCATCAAGTGCAGCTTCTACTTCATCCAAGATAACAAATGGAATAGTCTTGACCCGAATGATTGAGAAGAGCAAAGCCAGAGCTGACAAGGCCTTCTCTCCACCACTCATGAGATTGAGTGATTGGATTTTCTTGCCCGGTGGTTGCACAGAGATTTCGACACCTGCTGTCAATAAATCACCTTCTGTCAGAATTAGGTCTGCTTGCCCACCACCAAACATCTGCTTAAAGGTCACCTTAAAGGACTCACGAATAGCTTCGAATGTTGACTTAAAGCGTTCTTTCACTTCATCATTCATCTCTGTAATGGTTTCAAGAAGTAAGTTTTTAGCAGAAAGAATGTCATCACGCTGACTATTCAAGAATTCCAAGCGTTCGTGAACTTCGTCAAACTGTTCAATAGCATCCAAGTTAACCGGACCAAGTGAACGAATGGATTTTTCCAAATCCTTGACCTTTTGTTCAGCGACAGCCAAGTCTTCCAATTGGTTGGCTTGTTCTAAAGCTTCTGTATAGCTAATCTGATATTCTTCAGTCAGTTGACCTTGAAGATAGCGAAGGCGGTCCGTAATCTTCTCTTTGGTTGCTTCTGCACGTGTTTGCTTACGAATCCATTCTTCATTTTGCTGACGAGCTTGTTCTAAATGACTAGCAATATCATCTAATTGACCTTCAATATCATCCAGCTCAAACTGCTTACGAATAAGCCCTTGTTGAATTTCTTCCTTCTGACTCTTGGCTTCTGCTTCCTGCTTGGCCAAAAGTTCCGTATCAACTTTTTCAAGATTGTCTACCTTTTCTTGGAGAAGACGTTCGATTTCATCTTGCTCAATATTGAGGTTCTCAAGTTCTTTATTGATCCGTTCAATATCTGCAACTTCATAACGCTTTTGACCTAACATTTCTGTTTTACGAAGACGCTCTTGAGAAAGTTTTTCCTGTAAGTTTTGATAGCGTTCCTGAATAGCATTTTTATTGGACTTGATTTCTTCAATCTCAGATTCCAGCTTTTGCTTTTCAGTTGCAATAACTGCGAGACGTTCTTGGCATTTTTCTTTTTCAGCTTGCCAATCTCCACCTCTGAGATTAGTTAATTCTTGCTCCTGAAGTTTTAAGAGTGTTTCGAGTTCTTCGACTTGCTGGCAAGTTTGTTGATAAGCAAGATACAAGCCCTGCTCCTCTATACGAGCTTGCTCTCCCTGGGACTTAATGGTCTCCAAAGTCTGAGTGAGGGCAGTCAAGGCTTCTTGAACTGATTTCAGATTTTCCTCCTCTTGACGAAGAAGCTTTTCTTCTTGAGCAATTTCTTTTTGCAATTGCTCCAATTCAGGCTTGATGAAAATACTGTTATTTTGACGATTGGCACCACCAGCATAAGAACCACCTGTTCGCAATTCTGTACCGTCTAGCGTTACCATCCGAACTTGATAACGTACCTTGCGAGCTGCATCACGAGCATGCTCTACCGTATCAAAGATTGCTGTTGTAGCAAGCAAGTTTTTAAATATAGCTTCATGCTTGGCATCAAAAGTAACCAATTCATCTGCCATTCCAAGAAAACCTGGACTTGAGGCAATCACATCTTGATTCTGCCCAGAAATGCTACGTGCCTTAATAGTTGTTAAAGGTAGGAAGGTCGCGCGACCAGCTCGGTTTCTCTTAAGAAAATCGATGGCCTTTGTTGCTGCCTGTTCATCTTCAACGATAATGTGTTGGCTACTTGCACCAAGAGCAATTTCAAGTGCTGTCTGATAACGAACATCAAAGGTCAAATGTTCACTAACAGCTCCAACAATACCTCCTAGGCGATTTTTCTCTTGTAGAACACTCTTAACACCCGCATAAAAATTACTATGGTTTTTAAGAATGTTTTCCAAACTTTGTGCCTTGGCCTGCTTGTTTTTCAAACTATCTAAACGATCAAAGAGTTGATTTTGTTGACTTTGGTAAACCTGTTTTTGTTCTTCTTCCTGTTTAGCATTCGTCTGATAGTCAGCGAGTAAGTTCTGTACTTCTTCTTTAGCAGATTTTAGGGCAAGCTCTTGGTCAGCAGCCTTAGACTTGGCAGTAGCCAATTGTTCCTTCAAGGATACTAATTGTTCTTCTTGCTTTTGAGTCTGTTGGCGACTATTTTCAAGGTCATTTTCAATCCGTGTCAGCTGGTTAGAAACATCTGCTTCTTCTTGTAAAAAGGCAACGAAACGTTCACGCAATTGCTCAATCATTTGGTCTGGATCATCAGAAAAAGCTAACAACTCAGCTTCTAAACGATTGACTTCCTTAGTATTGACAGCTAGATTTTCTTCTAACTGACTGAGATTTGTTTCTTTTTCTTCCTTCTCTTGAATGAGAACATTTCTCTTTTCGTCCAAACTAGCCAAACGAGCCTGTGCCTCTTGTTGATTGAGAGCAACCTGCTCTGTCTCCAGTTTAGACAAGGCCAATTTCCGTTCTAAATCACTGATTAGAGCAGTCAAATCCATCAAACTAGTTTGATCTTTAGCCATCTCTGCTTGTAAATCATGACGTTTCTTTTTGAGAGTTTGGTTTTCTTCTTCTAAGTCTTGACGTTTTTGATAATAGCTGGTCAAAAGTTCTTGGACTTGATTTAATTCTTCCTCTGTTACATCCAATTCAGTCTTATTGGCTTGAATTTGTGCGACCAAAACATCCAAGTAGATGGCTTTACGTTGCCCGTCTAGTTCTATAAATTTACGGGCTGTTGCTGCTTGTTTTTCCAAGGGCTTGATTTGATTGTCTAACTCATAGATGATATCTTCCAAACGATCCAAGTTGTCCTGAGTTTGTTGCAGCTTACTTTCTGTCTCTTTACGACGGGTTTTATACTTCAAAACTCCCGCCGCTTCTTCAAAGATAGCGCGACGTTCCTCAGGTTTAGAGTTAAAGATTTCTTCAACCTTCCCTTGGGAAATGATGGAGAAAGAATCACGTCCGAGTCCAGTATCTAAGAAGAGGTCATGGATATCACGGAGACGAACTTTTTTGCCGTCAATCTTGTACTCACTATCTCCACTCCGATAGATATGACGTTCAACTTTGATTTCCTGGCCTGCATCCTTGATAAAGCCATCTTGGTTATCCAAAGTAACAATAACAGAAGCGTAGTTTAGAGGCTTCCGACTTTCTGTTCCTGCAAAGATGACATCAGGCATCTTCCCACCACGCAGACTCTTGACACTAGATTCACCAAGTGCCCAACGGAGGCTTTCAGTGATATTTGATTTCCCAGAGCCATTTGGTCCTACAACCGCCGTCACCCCTTGGTCAAAAACAACCTTGGTCTTGTCAGCAAAGGACTTAAACCCTTGGATCTCAATTTCCTTTAAATACATGAATCCAGCCCTTTCTCAACTGCATTTTTAGCGGCTTCCTGCTCGGCCAATTTTTTAGAGCGTCCTTTACCTGAACCTAGACTTTCCCCCTCAACAAGGACTTCAACCTCAAACATCTTATCATGGGCTGGCCCAATCTCTGAAATCACCTGATAACGAATATCAACATCTCCATTAACTTGGAGCAATTCTTGAAGGTGAGTCTTATAATCCTTGATCATCTCAAAATCGCCAGCTTCAACCTTAGGAATCATGACTTGGTAGATAAAGGTTTTTACAGTCTTTATATCCTTATCTAAAAGCAGAGCACCCAAAAAGGCTTCAAAAGCGTCGCCCAAGATCGTGTCTCGGTTACGACCACCAGACTTTTCCTCCCCCTTACCAAGCTTGATAAACTGGTCAAACTGACAATCACGGGCAAAACCAGCCAAACTCTCCTCACGGACAATCATAGCACGGAGTTTTGACAAGTCCCCTTCTGGTTTTTTAGGGTATTTTTTAAACAGATATTCTGAAATTAATAATTGCAGAACAGCGTCTCCTAAAAATTCCAAGCGTTCGTTGTGTGAAATTTTTAAGAGGCGGTGCTCATTGGCATAACTGGTATGGGTAAAAGCTGTTTCAAGTAAGCTTTTATCTGTAAAAACAAGCTCAAAACGGTCTTGTAACACTGATTCTAATTCTTTCATGACTACCTCTTTCTAAATCATTATAATCCTATCCATTATATCAAAAAAAGGCTTCATAGTCAGAAAAGAACAGTGAAAAGCTCATTTTCTAACTTCTAGCTAAAATCAGCCCCCAGCTAGCGAATTGGGCTTTTTTTTGGTATAATAAATCTTATGGAAATTGAAAAAACCAATCGAATGAATGCTCTGTTTGAATTTTATGCAGCCCTTTTAACTGATAAGCAGATGAACTATATCGAACTCTACTATGCAGACGACTATAGTTTAGCTGAAATCGCTGAAGAATTCGGTGTCAGTCGCCAGGCCGTTTATGATAATATCAAACGAACTGAAAAGATATTGGAAGACTATGAGATGAAACTCCATATGTACTCTGACTACATTGTTCGCAGTCAAATTTTTGATCAGATTTTGGAGCGTTATCCAGAGGATGCTTTTCTGCAAGAGCAAATTGAGATTTTGACCAGTATTGATAATAGGGAGTAATCATGGAAAATCTTGTTGTCTATAAAGGAATACCTTGCAAACTATTAGCTGCAGAGGAACCATTTCCTACAAGACTACAAATTCTCTCACCTGATTCTGTTCCTCAAGCCCTTAAAGAAGGATTTAGCTGTTGGGGATATCCAAATGAAATCATGAAAGAAGTCACAACCGAAGAACTAGAGAGTTTGCAACATTTCGGACGATTTCCACTGAATTGAAAAAATAGGAGAAAATAATGGCATTTGAAAATTTAACAGAACGTTTGCAGAACGTCTTTAAAAACCTACGTAAAAAAGGAAAAATTACAGAGAGCGATATCCAAGAAGCAACCAAGGAAATTCGTCTAGCTCTTTTAGAAGCCGACGTTGCTCTACCAGTTGTCAAGGATTTTATCAAGAAGGTTCGTGAACGTGCCGTCGGACATGAAGTGATTGATACCCTCAATCCAGCCCAACAAATCATCAAGATTGTTAACGAAGAATTGACAGAAGTCCTTGGTTCAGATACAGCTGAGATTATCAAGTCTCCAAAAATCCCAACCATTATCATGATGGTCGGTTTGCAGGGGGCTGGTAAAACAACTTTTGCAGGTAAACTTGCTAACAAACTTAAAAAGGAAGAGGATGCTCGTCCTTTGATGATTGCGGCCGATATCTATCGTCCTGCTGCTATTGACCAGCTCAAGACACTCGGACAACAAATTGATGTACCTGTCTTTGCTCTTGGTACTGAAGTTCCTGCAGTTGAGATTGTTCGCCAAGGTTTGGAGCAAGCCAAAGCCAACCATAATGACTATGTCTTGATTGATACGGCTGGTCGTCTGCAAATTGACGAGCTTCTCATGAACGAGCTCCGTGATGTTAAAGCTCTTGCTCAACCAAATGAAATCCTTCTCGTCATAGATGCCATGATTGGTCAGGAAGCTGCAAACGTTGCGCGTGAATTTAACGCTCAATTAGAAGTTACCGGTGTCATCCTTACCAAGATTGACGGGGACACTCGTGGTGGTGCTGCCCTCTCTGTTCGTCACATCACAGGAAAACCAATCAAATTCACTGGTACTGGTGAAAAAATTACCGACATTGAAACCTTCCACCCTGACCGTATGGCTAGCCGTATTCTCGGTATGGGGGATATGCTGACTCTGATTGAGAAAGCTTCTCAAGAATACGACGAGCAAAAAGCCATTGAAATGGCTGAAAAGATGCGAGAAAACACCTTTGATTTCAACGATTTCATCGATCAGTTGGATCAGGTGCAAAATATGGGACCAATGGAAGATTTGCTCAAGATGATTCCAGGTATGGCCAACAATCCTGCCGTCCAAAATATGAAGGTGGACGAAAAACAAATTGCTCGCAAACGTGCCATCGTCTCTTCTATGACTCCTGAAGAACGTGAAAACCCAGATTTGCTCACACCAAGCCGTCGTCGTCGTATCGCTGCTGGTTCTGGTAATACTTTTATCGAAGTCAACAAGTTCATCAAGGACTTCAACCAAGCTAAACAACTCATGCAAGGTGTCATGTCTGGTGACATGAACAAGATGATGAAACAGATGGGCATCAACCCTAACAACCTTCCTAAAAATATGCCTGGGGGTATGGATATGTCTGCCCTTGAAGGTATGATGGGACAAGGTGGTATGCCTGACCTTTCAGCTCTTGGTGGAGCAGGAATGCCTGATATGAGCCAGATGTTTGGTGGAGGTCTCAAGGGTAAAATCGGTGAATTTGCTATGAAGCAATCCATGAAACGCATGGCCAATAAAATGAAAAAAGCTAAGAAAAAACGTAAATAAAAGGGACTCGCTTGAGTCCTTTTTTATTGTTCTTTTCTAAGTTTCTCCAAGGTTTGCTTGAAGATATCTGGGATATCAGCAGTAAATTCCATAGTTTCCCCTGTTTTAGGATGGGTAAATCCAAGAGTCTTGGCATGGAGAAATTGTCCATGTCCCTTTAGGGTTTTACGAGGTCCATAAACTTCATCACCAGCTACAGGATGGCCAATATAAGCCATGTGTACACGGATTTGGTGAGTTCGTCCTGTTTCCAGCTGCAATTCCAATACGGTATAGTCACCGAAACGTTCTAAAACTTGGAAGCGTGTCACTGCTGGTTTCCCTTTAGCAGTCACTGCTTGTTTCTTGCGGTCTTTTTCGCTACGTCCAATTGGCGCCTCAATAACTCCACGGTCGTTGGGAAGATTCCCATGAACAATGGCCCAATATTTCCGAAGTGATTTCTTGTCTTTCAATTCTTGAGCGAGCGCCATGTGAGCATTATCGTTTTTTGCAATCATCAAGAGACCAGATGTATCCTTATCGATACGGTGGACAATCCCTGGACGCAATACACCATTAATACCAGATAGGTCTTTGATGTGATACATCAGAGCATTAACCAAGGTACCACTGGTGTGACCAGCGCTTGGATGAACAACCATACCCTGAGGTTTGTTAACTACTGCTACATCCTCATCTTGGTAAATAATTTCTAACGGAATATCTTCAGCCACATACTCTAAAACTTCTGGTTCAGGAACTTGATAAGTGACAACATCTCCTTCTTGGACCGTATACTTGGCTTTCTTAACCTGGCCGTTGACCAGGACTTGACCTGACTTGATTTGTTCGTTGGCAAGACTACGAGACAATTCTGTTAGATCTGATAGAGCCTTGTCTAAGCGTAGTCCACCTGTTTCAATTTTAATTTCCATTCATTTCCTCTTTTAGCATTGCAAGCAATAAAACAAGCACTCCTACTGTCAGATAACTATCTGCCACATTGAATATGGCAAAATTGACAAAGTCCAAGTGGAACATATCCACAACAAATCCTTGGCTAATACGATCGATAAAGTTTCCCAGACCACCTGCAATGATTAAAACTAAGCCAAAGACTGTCCAGGTAGAATCTTCCATATGCTTGTGTAAATACCAAATAGCCCCTGCCATAACTACCATAGTTATCACCGCAAAAAACCACTGTTGATCTTGAAGCATAGAAAAGGCTGCCCCCCTATTTTGCAGATAGGTTAAACTAACTAGATTTGGGATCCATGATTTAACTTCACCTAGAGCAATATTCTGAACGACATAAGCTTTTACCAATTGATCTAACACGATTAAGGCTGCTATGATTCCTGCTACTATTCCTCTTTTTTTCATGACTTCCTCTTCTGACTAAAATACTCTTGCATGACCTCTACAAATAAAGTTCCTGCTTGGCTCAATTCTACTTCTTCACGCTTGACATAAACCATGCGATTATTGAGATTATCATTTAGCGGAATAACCGTGATCCCGTTCACACTATCGCTATCTAAAAATCCAGATCCAGTCGCATAAGCATTTGTTCTTTCAAGAATCCCATTTAAGGTAGCGCGGTCAGTTACATTAAACATTTGAGAGCTAGCACTTGTATCTACAAAGTTCTCTGAGTAATAAAGATACTCATCCTTTTCTTGCGTGAATCGAACTGTTGGTAAATCTGCCAAATCCTCCATAACCAACTCTTTTTTCTTGGCTAACGGATGTCTTTCACGCAGATAGATATGCGTCTGGAAAGGAATCAACTCAATCACTTCAAGTCCTAACTTTTCAACCCGTTGCATGATTCCTTTTTGGTTTTGATTGTTGAGGTAGATAATTCCAATCTCACTATGTCCTTGGGCTACTTCATCCAAAATCTGAACAGTTGTAGATTCAAAAATACGAAAATTCTTATAATCAGGATATTGTTGCGAAAAAGCTGTAATGGTTGGTGGCAAGAAATCATAGTGCTGGCTGGCTATTGAAAACTCATCTTTCTCCTCTTCAGGATTGGCATACTGATTTTGGAAAACATCAAATCCTTTAACCAGATCTTGTGCCTTTTCATAAAATTCCATCCCACGACGTGTAAGAAAAGTTCCTGAACTGGTTCTACGAAAAATCTTGAAGCCAAGCTCTTTTTCCAAGTCTCTTACAGAAATAGATAGACTGGGTTGGCTAACGTACATTTTCTCAGCCGCTTCACGAAAAGTACCACTATTAGCAATAGCTACAACGTAGCGTAATTGTTGAATATTCATGATTTCTCCTTCGATTTCTATCTTATCATTATACCATAAATCAAGCCTATCTAACAAAGGAAAATCATAAGACAGTTATACTCTTCGAAAATCAAATTCAAACCGCGTCAACGTCGCCTTGCCGTACTCAAGTACAGCCTGCGCCTAGTTTCCTAGTTTGCTCTTTGATTTTCATTGAGTATTACTTCTAAGAAAAGCAAACAAAAAACACCTTTCAAGTTAGATGAAATTCTAACCCCAAGGTGTCGTTATTAAGATTATTTAGCTGCTGCGTAGAGTTCGTCTACTTTATTCCAGTTAATAACTGAGAAGAAAGCTTTGATGTAGTCAGGACGAACGTTACGGTATTTCACATAGTATGCATGTTCCCAAACGTCCAAGCCCAAGATTGGTTTTTTACCTTCTGAGATTGGTGTGTCTTGGTTTGCTGTTGAAGTTACTTCAAGCTTACCTTCTTTGTTCACAACCAACCAAGCCCATCCAGAACCAAAACGAGTTGTTGCTGCTGCTGTAAAGGCTGCTTGGAATTCTTCAAATGAACCGAAAGTTTCATCGATTGCTGCTGCAAGTTCTGCTGAAGGAGCTGTTTTTTCAGGAGTCATCAATTCCCAGAAAAGAGCGTGGTTCAAGTGTCCACCACCGTTGTTGATAAGCGCTTGACGGATATCAGCTGGGATAGATTCTACATCAGCAAGCAAAGCTTCAAGGTCTTCACCGATTTCAGGATGTTTTTCAAGAGCTGCATTTGCATTGTTAACGTAAGTTTGGTGGTGTTTGTCATGGTGCAAGTGCATTGTTTCCGCATCGATGTATGGTTCTAATGCATCGTAAGCGTATGGAAGTTCTGGTAAGATAATGGCCATCTGTAATACCTCTTTTTCTTTCTATATAAAGATGATAACGCAATCATCCTATTTTTTCAAGTTATTTGCTCAATCTGACTGACTTGCAATCTGTAATAAGGCCCTCTCAAACAGGTAACCTTTCTCGTAAACACCTGTCTTAATTTGATAATCAGCTTGGATAAGATAACGAATAGAATTCTGTAGAAAATCCAGGGATAGTCTTCGAGAATCTCGAAGGGCAAACTTGATTTGGTAAGGATTGGGATTACGACCAAGGTAGTTCCCTAAACTGCTGACCATCTGGGACTCTGTCTGACCTAACTCTGCCAAAATCTTAACTTGTGTATAGAGTCTGAACTGCCCCAGCATAATGGCAATCAGTTTAATCTCATCTTCTCCCTGCAAGGTCAAATCTTTTACCAAATCTCGCGCCTGATCAATCTTTTTAGCGAGGATAAGCTGGGTTAAGTCAAAGATATTATCTTGCAAGGTTTTAGGGATAGCTTGAACAATATCCTCTTCAGTGATGTTACTGTCAGCCTTGTATGACAGCAAAAAGATAAGGTTTTTTTGGATTTCGCTAAATTGAAAACCTGACTTGATGAGTAGATGGTCAAAAGATTTCTCAGCGAAAGTAAGCCCTTGTTTTTGACTCCACTTTTGAAAATATGCTCGTAATTCCTGCTCTTTTGGCTCAATCGCTTCAAAAACTTTGGCATCCCTCTTCAAAAGTTTAACCAACCGTCTCTTACTGTCTAACTTACCTTCTGCAAAAATCACTAATTTGCTAGTAGGCGATGGATTTTCCAAGTATTCTTCAAAAGATTTGAGTTCATCATCTGACAGATAGCGTTTTTTTGCCGTGCTTATATCCACAAAATGATCCAGAATTACAATCTTTTCATCTGCAAAGAAAGGAAGACTAAGGAGTTCCAGCTCAATATCCTTGTAGATCGCTTCTTTCATGTCAAAGTGAGCAAAATTCAAATCAGCTGAATCATAGCCAATTTGTTTCAATACTTGACTCTTCATGACTTCAAATTGTCCCAAATCATCCCCAGTAAATACCGTTAAGACTGGTAAGTTCTTCATGGTCAAGCCTTGACTCTCTTCAATGGCTAGCATTTATTCTCCTTTCTTTTTAATTTAGCTTCTGTTTAATCCATATAATTCAATTTTCCACGGAAATCCTCTAGGCTTTGGTATCCTTTTTCCGTCATAATTTCTTTGAGTTCCTTTGTAATACGTTCAAAAGCACCTACACCTTCTTTATGAAGAGTAGTTCCTACTTGTACCATGCTGGCACCACATAGGATATGTTCAAAGGCATCACGCCCTGTGAGCACTCCACCAGTTCCGATGATTTGAATTTGAGGATTTAAGCGTTGATAAAAGGCATGGACATTGGCAAGTGCAGTTGGTTTAATGTATTCTCCACCAATTCCACCAAAGCCATTCTTTGGACGAATCACGACAGACTCGTCTTCTATATAAAGACCATTTCCAATAGAGTTGACACAGTTGACGAATTTGAGTGGGTATTTGTTAAAAATAGCTGCCGCTTGATCAAAATGTACAATATCAAAATAAGGTGGAAGCTTAATCCCAAGAGGTTTTGTAAAGTAGGCAAAGACTTCTGACAAGATACGGTCTGTTGTTTCAAAATCATAGGCAATCTGAGGTTTACCTGGAACATTTGGGCATGAAAGATTCAGTTCTGTCAGACCGCGGAAATCACTTTCTTGAACCTTTTTCAAAATGGTATGAGTTTCCTCTGGAGACATCCCAACTAATGATAAAAAGAAGGTACGATTTGCTTCCTTTTCTTGTAACTCTAAAAGATAGTTTAAGTAATAATCTAAACCATTATTTGGTAGCCCCATAGAGTTGATAGAACCGAGTGGAACATCTTGATAACGTGGTTCCGGATTTCCCTGACGAAATTCCAAGGTTGCTGTTTTAGTGACAAAGGTTCCTGCTGCTGAGTTTTTGACACCTTCCAACTCCTCAACTGTCATACAAGCAACTCCTGCTGCATTCATCAAGCAATTGTCAAACTCAAAACCAGCAATCTGTGTTTTAGTTGATACCATGATTCTGTTCCTCCAGATTCCTTTTTATGTCTATTATTATACCATACTTTGACTTTTGCTTTTCAATAAAACCATTTCCATAGAAAAGGTTCGTTTTTTAGCATGTTCTGAATCAGTCGTTTTAAATTGAAAGAATTTTTAGAAAATTTATGTTTTTTTCTTTACACTGAAAAAATTTTCTGCTATAATGTCTCATGTAATAAAATATGACAACAAAAAAAGGAGAACGATATGACATCTGCTAAAGAATATATCCAAAGCGTGTTTGAAACTGTAAAAGCTCGTAACGGGCATGAGGCTGAATTTCTCCAGGCGGTTGAAGAATTCTTCAGCACTTTGGAACCTGTTTTTGAAAAACACCCTGAGTATATTGAAGAAAACATCTTGGCACGTATCACTGAACCTGAGCGCGTAATCTCTTTCCGTGTTCCTTGGGTTGACCGTAATGGAAAAGTTCAAGTTAACCGTGGTTACCGTGTTCAATTTAACTCTGCTGTTGGACCATATAAAGGCGGACTTCGTTTCCACCCAACTGTAAACCAAGGGATTTTGAAATTCCTCGGATTCGAACAAATCTTTAAAAACGTCTTGACTGGACTTCCTATCGGTGGAGGTAAAGGTGGATCAGACTTCGATCCTAAAGGTAAAACAGATGCTGAAGTGATGCGCTTCTGCCAAAGCTTCATGACTGAATTGCAAAAATATATCGGACCATCTCTTGACGTACCTGCTGGTGATATCGGTGTCGGTGGACGTGAGATTGGTTACCTTTACGGACAATACAAACGCCTTAACCAATTTGATGCTGGTGTCTTGACTGGTAAACCTCTTGGATTTGGTGGTAGCTTGATTCGTCCAGAAGCAACTGGTTACGGTTTGATTTACTACACTGAAGAAATGCTCAAAGCTAACGGTAACAGCTTTGCTGGTAAGAAAGTTGTGATTTCAGGTTCTGGTAACGTAGCTCAATACGCTCTTCAAAAAGCAACTGAACTTGGTGCAACCGTTATCTCTGTATCTGACTCAAATGGTTATGTCATTGATGAAAATGGTATCGACTTTGACCTTCTTACAGATGTTAAAGAGAAACGCCGTGCTCGTTTGACTGAGTATGCTGCAGAAAAACCAACTGCTACTTATCATGAAGGTTCTGTATGGACTTACACTGGTAACTATGACATCGCTCTTCCATGTGCTACTCAAAATGAAATCAACGGTGAAGCTGCGAAACGCTTGGTTGCTCAAGGAGTTATCTGTGTATCTGAAGGTGCCAATATGCCAAGCGACCTTGAAGCTATCAAAGTCTACAAGGAAAATGGAATCCTTTACGGACCTGCAAAAGCTGCCAATGCTGGTGGTGTAGCTGTATCAGCGCTTGAAATGAGCCAAAACAGCCTTCGCCTCTCATGGACTCGTGAAGAAGTTGATGGTCGTTTGAAAGACATCATGACAAACATCTTCAACACTGCTAAAACAACTGCAGAAACATATGGTTTAGGCACTGACTACCTTGCAGGTGCTAATATCGCAGCCTTTGAAAATGTAGCAAATGCTATGATTGCTCAAGGGATTGTGTAAGATAAATCAACACAAAAATCCTCAATCACTTCGATTGGGGATTTTTATTTTGGTTTTAAAAAGAGCTCTCTTAATTTTTTAGTGAACTTAAAATTAAGAGTTATTTTACGATAACTAAGGAAAAAGAAAGACATTCGACAATTTCATTTGTTACTTTATCAAAGTTTATATCTTCTTTGTCATTTATAATCATAGGAACAATATAAGAAAGACTTAAAGCTAAAATATAGCGAACGATCCTTTCATTTGACCAATCTCGGATAACACCATTTTCTTTAAATTGATTCAAAACAGGACTAATCGGATTAATGATAGAGTGTACAATAATATTTCCTAACTCTTCAGAAATAGCTTTATCAATAAGTGAACGATTCAAAAGTATTTTAACTTGCATTTTATTGTTCCTAATAAAAACTAACCTATCCCGAACGATGCTTCTTAGAAAAAGTGAAAAAGATTTTTGCTCTATTGTAAATCTCTTATCCGAAAAATCAGCAATCACTTCTGGAATAATTTGCTCTAGAAATGTAGATAAAATAGCATCTAGGATACCTTCCTTGGTTTTAAAATAACTAAAAACGGTTCCTTCTGAGACTCCAGCGTGTTCAGCAATAAGATGAGAAGTTGTATTTTCAAAACCAATCTCTGAAAATAATTTTAAACTTGACATTAATACTTGACGTTGTTTTAAACTTAAGCTACTGGATTTTAATGTCTCTGCGAACTTATATTCTATAGTTTCCATTGCTAACTCCTCCCTATCTATTCTTTTATCTTGATAATTCTTTTACCACGAGTATGCCCTAATTTCAGACTATGATAAGCCTCTCTAACAGACTCCAGAGAAAAACTATACTCTTTCTCAATATTTAGCTGAACTTTTCCATCTGTGACCATCTCCTCTAGAATTTTTAAATCATCATATGTAGAATGTCTTGGCCCAGTGAACTGAGCCCCTTTTATCATAACAAATGGTGAAGGTACTAAAGTTCCAATATCAGTTCCGTTCAATCCAAGATGGAAAGCTAACTTAACGTAATCACCACCATAGCAATCCAAGAATTTTGTAATAGGTTTTGGAGCTACTGATAAAAGAGACTTTGGGACATCCTCTTCATAAGATACTGGTATAGCACCTAAAGACTCTAAATATTCTGCATTATTCTTGCTAGCAATACCAATAACAGTTGCGCCCTTAGCAACCGCATACTGAACTGCAATACTTCCAATACCACCTGAAGCAGACGAAATAACTACAACATCTTTTGAATTTAAATGAATTCTTCTAAAAGCACCACCGACTGTTAAAGAGGCCACCCCCATAGTAGCAGCATGATACATATCAATATTGTCTGGTTTCAATGCAATTTCTGATTCATAAACACAAATTTCTGTTGCTAACGCACCCCTCTTAGTACCAAGTCCAGGATCACTTATTATTGTTCCAAAAACCTTGTCACCTACTGAAAAACGGCTCACTCCTTCACCAATCTCTGTTATAACACCAGCAAAATCCCTAGCGACACCTCTTGGAAATAAAGATGATTTTGATTCAAACCAACGACTTGGTTGTTTTAATTTTGTTAAGAAAGTCAAAAAACGAAGTGGCTTTGCCCCCTCGAAAGTTTTATAATCAATAGGATTTAAACCAACAGCAAATACTGCTACCCTAACTTGGTTCATTTTTAATGGTTCAGATGTAATATTTACTAAATCTAGAACTTTCTCATCACCAAAATGATTATACTGTATTGCTTTAATAACCATTATCTAATTCTCCTAATCCCTAACGAATTGAGTGAGTACTCAATTAATTTTTATATATTATACGCTTATTCTTCAAAGAAATCAACTGCTCTATGATTTTTAAACAAAAAGACCTATCCGAATGGATAGATCTTTGTTATCTTACAATTTACCTGCTACTGCATCCAACAATTCTTGGATTTTCGCTTGATTGCTTCCTCCTGCCATGGCCATGTCTGGTTTACCACCACCACGTCCATCGACGATTGGAGCTAATTCTTTGATCACATTACCTGCGTGTACCTCTTTTGTCTTGCTGGCTACAAGGACATTGACCTTGTCACCGATAGCTGCGACAAGAACAAGGACATCAGAGTAATCTTTTTGTTTCCAGTTATCCGCAAAGGTACGAAGGGCACCTGCGTCTGATACAGATACTTGGCTGGCAATGTAACGGTGTCCGTTTGCTTCTTGAACATTCTTGAAGACATCACCTGCTGCCGCCTCTGCTGCTTTTTCCTTCAATTCTGCATTTTCTTTTTGCAATTGACGGAGTTGCTCTTGAAGTCCTTCCACCTTGTGAGGTACTTCTTTGAGTTGAGGAGCTTTCAAGGTTGCTGCGACTGCTTTCAGTGCATCTTCTTGGTCACGATAAGCTTCAAAGGCCTCTTTACCAGTCACTGCCAAGATACGACGAGTTCCTGATCCGATCCCTTCTTCTTTGACAATCTTGAAGAGACCGATTTCAGAAGTATTGCCAACGTGAGTACCACCACAAAGCTCTACTGAATAGTCCCCGATAGTGACTACGCGAACTTCCTTACCGTATTTCTCACCAAAGAGGGCCATAGCTCCCATTTCTTTAGCTGTGTCAATATCAGTCTCAACTGTTTCCACTGCAATGGCTTCCCAAATCTTCTCATTGACTTGTTGCTCAATAGCACGCAATTCTTCAGGAGTCACGGCTTGGAAGTGAGTGAAGTCAAAGCGAAGGAATTCTACTTCATTAAGTGAACCTGCTTGAGTAGCATGGTGGCCAAGGATATTATGAAGAGCTGCATGGAGCAAGTGAGTGGCTGTGTGGTTCTTCATGACACGATGACGACGATTGCTATCGATGGCCAAAGTGTATTCTTGGTTCAAAGCAAGAGGAGCAAGAACTTCAACGGTGTGCAATGCTTGTCCGTTTGGTGCTTTTTGAACATCCGTCACAGTCGCTACGACATTTCCTGCAGCATCCAAGATTTGACCGTGGTCCGCAACTTGTCCACCCATTTCAGCGTAGAATGGTGTTTCTGCAAAGATAAGTGAAGCAGTTCCTTCTGATACACTTTCTACTTCAGCATTGTCCGCTACGATAGCCACTAACTTAGAAGACAATTGGCTAGCATTGTAGTTGAAGACACTTTCTACAGTGATGTTTTGAAGGGTTTCATTTTGCATACCCATAGATCCGCCTTTGACAGCAGACGCACGCGCACGTTCTTGTTGTTCCTTCATGGCCGCTTCGAAGCCTTCACGGTCTACAGTCATTCCTGCTTCTTCAGCGATTTCTTCTGTCAACTCTACTGGGAATCCGTATGTATCATAAAGTTTAAAGACATCTTGACCAGCAATGACAGATTGTCCTTTTTCTTTCAAGTCTGTTACGATGCCTTGGGCAAAGTGTTGACCTGAGTGAAGGGTACGAGCAAATGACTCTTCTTCGCTCTTAACGATTTTCTCAATAAAGTCACGTTTTTCAAGAACTTCTGGGTAGTAGCTTTCCATGATTTTTCCAACAGTTGGAACGAGTTTGTAAAGGAAAGGCTCATTGATACCCAATTTTTGACCATGCATAGAGGCACGGCGGAGAAGACGACGGAGGACATAACCACGACCTTCATTTCCAGGAAGGGCACCATCACCGATAGCAAATGAAAGAGAACGGATGTGGTCTGCAATGACCTTGAAGCTCATGTTGTCGCCATCTTGGTCATAAACCTTACCAGACAATTTCTCCACTTCGCGAATGATCGGCATGAAGAGGTCTGTTTCAAAGTTTGTCTTAGCCCCTTGGATAACCGCCACCAAACGCTCCAAACCAGCGCCCGTATCAATGTTCTTGTGTGGCAATTCTTTGTACTCGCTACGAGGAACCGCAGGGTCTGCGTTAAATTGTGACAATACGATGTTCCAGATTTCGATATAACGGTCGTTTTCGATATCTTCTGCAAGAAGACGAAGACCGATATTTTCTGGGTCAAAGGCTTCCCCACGGTCAAAGAAGATTTCTGTATCAGGTCCAGAAGGTCCTGCACCGATTTCCCAGAAGTTGTCTTCAATTGGAATCAAATGACTTGGATCCACTCCCACTTCAATCCAGCGGTTGTATGAATCCTTGTCATCTGGATAATAAGTCATGTATAGTTTGTCTTTAGGGAAGTCAAACCACTCAGGACTTGTCAAAAGCTCATAAGCCCATGTAATTGCTTCGTCACGGAAGTAATCCCCGATTGAGAAGTTCCCCAACATTTCAAACATAGTATGGTGACGGGCAGTCTTACCTACGTTTTCAATATCGTTGGTACGGATGGCTTTTTGCGCATTGGTAATCCGTGGGTTTTCAGGAATGATGGTTCCGTCAAAGTATTTTTTAAGAGTGGCAACCCCTGAGTTGATCCACAAAAGTGTTGGATCGTTTACTGGAACCAAGCTAACAGATGGTTCTACTGAGTGGCCTTTTGTAGCCCAGAAATCAAGCCACATTTGGCGGACTTGTGCACTAGATAATTGTTTCATATGTATCTCCTTTTTACTAATTTGATTGGCTTTCTAGCATTTCCACATAGTCGATAGCGACACAGAGGGAAATGACTAGGTCTGCATAAGATTCGTCATAGACGGTTACGGTGTAGGTAGAGGTTAAATGGAAAAGTTCCTTGGCAATCTCAGCAATCACTTGGTCACGATCGTCCAGCAATTTAAAATTCAAATCCCAGACATTTCCTTCGATACGAAGACCGAGATTGTCAAATTCATACTTATCTCTAAAGAACGTCAACTTCTTCCGAATATAAAAATGATCGCCGTTACTCAGTTGAATTTCAAAACGTGGTAGGAAAGTTAAGACTTCTTTGCTAATCTCACTAACCTGCTCACCCACTGCATCATAGATAGTAAAGGTCTTTGGAATCTTAAAGAAAGAACCTTCAACCTGATAGGCGACATTGCCCATTTCATCCTTGATATCAAAGCGTTCACCACCTAGGCGAAATTTTTGTTTGACAAGAAATCTTCTCATAAGCACCTCCAAAAATAAAAGACAAATCCATATCACGAAGGGCGAAAAACCGCGGTACCACCTTCATTCAATGAACTTGTCATTCTTTGATTCTTATGCAATTGTTGGATTGAGTAGCATGATTTTCTATCTTAGATGGCTCGCAGCACCGCCAATTCTCTGAACTAAGATGGAGAGAAAATCAATTCTCAACTTTCTTATTATATCGTTTTTTTAAGCCTGCGTCAACTGGAAATAATCCTCATTTAAATAACCAACTCCCTACATCCCTGATTACTTTTTCAGGATATATTTTTTCTTACTGCCATTTTTCTTTTTATCCCAACTTTTATTCCAAGTTTTCGAATTGCTATACATAAATACGAAAATATTTGCAAATATAAAGAACCCTATTACCAAATGTATGGAATCCGTTGTTAGATATTGCCGATCCAAGCCATCCTTTAAATGAAATAGTATAATTGTTTCGTTAACAATTAAAAAGGTTGGCCAGTAACTTTTTTTGAAAAAAGTAGACATTTTCATGATTTGTTACCGCTTTCTATTATTATAAACTTAGTATACTACTAGGCTATAAAATAAGCAAATAGGATAGTAAAAATATACAGTTATACAACTATTCAAAAAACGAACCAGCTTGACTGGTTCGTTTTGTTTTATATACTCCTACTTCCGATACATCTTAAATTGTAGGAAGAGGTCGCTGTAAATTCCTGTCCATTTATGGTCAAACTTCTCATAAACTTCTAGGTGTTTCATAGTGTCTGCGTCTGGATAGAAAGACTTGTCCTCTTTTGTCTCCTCAGGGAGCATTTCCTTAGCAGCATTGTTTGGTGTTGAATAGCCGACATACTCTGCGTTCTTAAGAGCATTGTCAGGTTTCAACATAAAGTTGATAAAGGCGTATGCTGCGTCTTGGTTTTTGACTGTTTTGGGAATGACCATATTGTCAAACCAGAGGTTACTTGCTTCTGTCGGTACGACATAGCGGAGATTTTCATTTTTCTCAAGCATCTGGCTGGCTTCACCAGAGAAGGTCACACCGATAGCAGCGTTGTTCTGAATCATGTAACCCTTCATCTCATCGGCTACAATAGCCTTGATATTCGGTGTTAGCTTATAGAGCTTATCTACCGTTTCCTCCAACTGCTGTGGATCTTTAGAGTTGAGGCTATAACCTAGCGAGTTAAGACCTAAACCAAGTACTTCACGCGCCCCATCAAAAAGCATAATAGAGTTTTTATACTCTGGCTTCCAAAGGTCGTCCCAATGTTCAGGCGCTTCTTCCACCATAGTTTCATTGTAGACGATTCCCAAGGTCCCCCAGAAGTATGGGATAGAGTACTGGTTGTTTGGGTCAAAAGACTGGTTGAGAAACTCTGGACCGATATTCTCAATGCCCTCAATCTTACTATAATCCAGTGGAACTAGAAGGTCTTCGTCCTTCATTTTGTTAATCATGTACTCACTTGGGATGGCAATATCATAAGTCGTTCCACCCTGCTTGATTTTCGTGTACATAGCTTCGTTGGAGTCAAAGGTTTCGTACTGGACTTGGATTCCTGTTTCTTCTGTAAATTTCTCCAGAAGTTCAGGATCGATATAGTCTCCCCAGTTGTAGATAACCAATTTTTGACTATCGCGACTATTGATTTTACTGTCAAGATGGTAAGAAATTCCCCACAAGACAAGGATAATCGCTAGAATTCCTGCTAAAAATGAATAGAGTCGTTTCATGCTTGCTCCTCCTTCTCACGTGAAATGAAGTAATATCCGACAACTAGGATAATACTAAAGAGAAAGACCAAGGCTGAAAGAGCATTGATTTCTAGCGAAATTCCCTTACGAGCTCGAGAGTAGATCTCAACTGACAAGGTTGAGAAACCATTTCCCGTTACGAAAAAAGTTACAGCAAAGTCATCTAGAGAATAGGTGAATGCCATGAAGTATCCTGCAATAATAGACGGCGTTAGGTAAGGAAGCATAATTTCCTTAAACATCTGGAACTGGCTGGCACCAAGGTCATAGGCTGCATGAATCATGTCACCGTTCATTTCCTTAAGGCGAGGCAAAACCATCAGCACTACGATTGGAATGGAGAAGGCCACATGACTAGACAGAACTGTCAAAAATCCAAGTGAAAACTTGAGTTGTGTAAAGAGAATCAAGAAGCTGGCACCAATCATAACGTCTGGTGCAACCATCAAAATGTTATTGAGTGATAAGAAGGCTTCTTGATATTTTTTGCGTGATTGGTAGATGTAGATAGCACCGAAAGTCCCAATAACAGTCGCAATCAAGGCTGATAGGAAGGCTAGTAAAAAGGTCTGAACCAAGATGAGCATGAGTCTTCCATCTCCAAACATGGTTTCAAAGTGAGACAAACTAAAGCCTGTAAAACTATTCATATCATCGCCAGCATTAAAGGCATAGCCGATCAGGTAAAAAATTGGCAAATAAAGGACGATAAAGACAAAGGCTAGGTAAAGATTCGATAATTTTTTCATCGTTCTCTCCTTTCCTTAGTCACCCACATAGTGATAAACATAGTCAGGATAAGAACAACACCGATAGTTGAACCCATACCATAGTTGTCATTGGTCAAGAAGTTCTGCTCGATGGCAGTCCCCAAAGTAATCACTCGGTTCCCCCCAATCAAACGAGTCAACATGAAGAGACTCAAACTTGGGATAAAGACAGATTGAACTCCGCTTCGCACCCCGTTCATAGACAGAGGGAAGATGACATGACGGAAGGTTTCCCACTTGGTTGCACCAAGGTCATAGCTGGCATTGATGAGATTGTTATCCATATCGTCCAAAACGTTAAAGATAGGTAAAATCATAAATGGAAGCTCGATATAGCTTGCGACAAAGATAAATGAGAAATCCGTAAATAGCAACTGCTGCGAACCGATTCCGATAAATTCTAGGAATTGGTTGATAGAACCATTTTGACCAAAAATCCCGATAAAGGCATAGGCCTTAAGGAGAAGGTTGATCCAGGTTGGCAAGATGATTAGCATGAGCCAGAGTTGACGGTGTTTAAGACGAGTCAAAAAGAGGGCTGTTGGATAACTGATAAGAAGCGTCACTAGAGTTACAATCCCTGCATAGAGAACCGAGTTAAAGCTCATTTTAAGATAGGTTAAGTTTTGCGACGCAAAATAGGATTTATAGTTTTCTAAACTGAACTGGCCTTCGATGTTGAAAAAGGATTGCCCAAAAATCAAGATCAAGGGTGCCAATACAAAGAGTGCAATCCAAAGCATGTAGGGCACTACAAAGAGTTTAGAGGTTGTTTTCTTCATCTCTTTCCTCCTCAATAGCGTTAATCAGACCTGCTTCATGCTCTTCGATTTCTACGTACTCTTCGATACGAGCATCGAACTCTTCTTCTGTTTCATTGAGACGCATGATGTGGATGTCTTCTGGTTCAAAGTCCAGACCAATTTCCTCACCAACGATGGCCTTACGAGTTGAGTGAATCATCCATTCATTGCCGAGTTCATCATAAGCGATAATCTCATAGTGAACCCCACGGAAAAGCTGAGTATCGACCTTAACTTGGAGCTTGCCTTCTTCTGGAAGTGTTATGCGCAAGTCTTCTGGACGAATCACGACTTCAACCGGTTCATTTGGCTTCATACCACCATCGACCGCTTCAAAGCGTTTGCCGTTAAATTCGACCAAGTAGTCCTCAATCATGGTTCCTGGCAAGATGTTTGATTCACCGATAAAGGTTGCAACAAAGTGGTTGATTGGCTCGTCGTAGATGTCAACTGGTGTTCCTGACTGAACAATTTCACCGTCATTCATAACGAAAATCCAGTCACTCATAGCCAAGGCTTCTTCTTGATCATGTGTAACAAAAACAAAGGTAATGCCCAATCGCTGTTGCAGTTCACGCAGTTCGTACTGCATATCTGTTCGCAACTTCAAGTCCAAGGCTGACAAAGGTTCATCCAAGAGAACAACACGAGGCTGGTTGATAATCGCACGCGCAATAGCTACACGCTGGCGTTGTCCTCCAGAAAGCTTACGAATAGAACGTTTTTCGAAACCTTCCAACTGTACCATTTTGAGAACTTCTAATACACGTCGTTCGATTTCTTTCTTATCGACCTTACGCAAACGTAATGGAAAGGCAACATTTTCAAAGACATTCATATGCGGGAACAAGGCATAAGACTGGAAGACTGTATGAACATCACGCTTATTGGTCGGGATATCATTGATTCGCACGCCGTCCAACAAAATATCACCAGTCGTTGCATCCAGCAAACCTGCGATGATATTGAGAATAGTTGATTTCCCTGAACCAGACGCTCCTAGCAGTGTGTAAAATTTTCCTTCTTCCAACTCAAAGTTAATATCCTTGAGAACCTTGGTGTCGCTATCTTCAAAAACTTTAGAAACGTTTCTGAATTCGATGATTGGTTTTTTCAATTGTCATTTATTCCTTCTTTTTCATAGATTAACAGATCAGGGCTCTGTCAGGCCGCTACTACCTCTTGTAGGAGATTGAACTGCCTACATTCTTCTGCACTAACGATAGGCTTTCACCCCCTCTACATTCTAGTTAGTAGCAGCTAAGCTATTTCTAGTATTTACTCATGTTCACCCAAGATACGAACTTCTCGCTCGAGAGTAACACCTGAGTGTTCTTTAACCTTCTCAATGACAGACTCAATCAAGTCTTCATAATCTCTGGCAGTTCCATCAGCAATATTAACCATAAAGCCTGCATGCTTTTCTGAAACTTCTACGCCACCAATACGATATCCTTTCAAACCAGCTTCAGCAATCAATTGTCCAGCAAAATGTCCCACTGGACGTTTAAAGACTGATCCACATGAAGGATACTCTAAAGGTTGCTTGAGTTCACGAAGGTGAGTCAAGCGGTCCATTTCTTGCTTGATAACTTGGTGATTACCTGGAGCTAAGGCAAACTTAGCAGATAGGACTACTGCTCCTGATGCTTGAATGGCTGAATGACGATAACCAAAGGCTAAGTCCTTAGCAGACAAGGTTTCGATTTCACCTTCCTTAGTCAAGATTTGACAAGACTGAAGAACATGAGCAATCTCACCACCATAGGCGCCAGCATTCATAAAGACTGCACCTCCGACGCTTCCTGGAATTCCACAAGCAAACTCAAAGCCTGTCAAGCTATGACGGAGGGCAATACGAGTGGTTTCAATCAAGTTAGCTCCAGCTTCAGCCTCAATAGTGTAACCATCAACAGAAACATTATTGAGCTTGTCACACATGATTACAAAGCCACGTACTCCACCCTCACGGACGATAATGTTACTTGCATTTCCAAGAACCATCCAAGGAATGTTTTCCTGATTGGCAAATTTTACCACACGAGCCATCTCATAACGATTACGAGGAAAAACTAAATAATCTGCCTTCCCTCCAACTTTGGTATAGGTATAAGTTTTTAGCGGTTCATCGAATCGAATATCGATTCCTTCTAAGGTTTCATTTAATTTATCTAATACGGTCATTTTTCTAATCCTTTTATAAAATTCATTCCATTATACCATTTTTAGCTCTATTTTTCGATGATTTGGTTAGCTTTTCAAAAGCTCAAACTAAAAAGAGGATGAACCTCTTTTTTGTATTATTGCTTTTTATAAAAGATTGTTTTTGTAAAGTAAATAAAAATAATAACTTCCACTGCTAACAATCCTTCTACGAGAAGTGGATTTGACAACCAACCAACTTGAGATAGGCTCGGAGCCAAATCAAATAGGGCGTGTAAACCATAAGCAGCTACTAGGTAAATCCATTTCTTTTGGCGAACTGCTTGATAAACCCAGAAGGTCAAGCCGACTTGAAGAAGTAAGGCTAGGATTCTCTCTAGTCCCAAAAGGTAAATCTGCCATGCTGCTATATTGTTAATCGTAGCAAGCGTACTTTCAGGCAAGAGCTGCATAATGTTTGGATTTTGAGATTCTACGGCTGAAAAGAGGATGAAGAGATTGAGTAAACTTGCAATCCCGATATAGATCAACTCCAAGCCACCATGACCCAATCCATAAGCAAGAGCATCTGAATCTTCCAAAGTTCTTTTCTTCTCCAACCATTTAAAGAAAATAAGTCGAGCTGTTTCTTCAAATAAAGCAGCCATAGAAATGCCATAAATCACATAGAGAAGAGGATTTTCTGACATGAGTGGAACTGTCCCATCCTTTTGTGGATGAAGAACCAAGAGATGAACGATTTTCTCCAAGACTTGAGAAGAAGCAAAAAATGCAACTGCCCCAAGGCCCAAAACTGCAAAATTAATCTTGTATTGCTTTCTTGCATACCAAATAGCTGCTATAAGGATAGCAAACAAGGCCAGCATCGTTATTATTACATGAATTTTCATATTTGACTCCTTTTATTCTGCCTGTTCGATATCTTTTTTCATCTCGTCAACATTAAACTTAGCAAATAGATACTGACGATCTTGCACAGGAAAACGTTGATCCAACTGGTCAACAGCTCCCACCTCTACAATCCCTTCCTTGATAACGAAGTCCATAACGTGGCCACCAAAGGTTAGATCGTCTGAAATGAAGTGCAAATGATAACCAGCAACACTAACTCCATGGAAAATTTCAGGTGTCCAAAAACCAACGATAGTTCCTGAAACATTGTCGCAGCTATATTCAGGCTGATGCGTCGCAACCTCAGCAAACTTCGTTTCGCTTGTTGATTTTGGAATCATGCGAACATGCATATGCTTAAAATCACCATGAATCTTGATGGAACGGAAAAGATTTTCTCCATCATAATAGGACTCAATACGTTTTTCAAGTTCCTGATCAGTCATTTCAAAACGCTGGCGGAAAATAACTTCTGCCTGGTGGGGTACAACTGCTGCATAGGGGATCAAGGCATCTGGTGAAACTTCCACAATTTCAGGTTTCTCCCCTGAACCCTTAGCCTGATATGCTTTCCCATCTAAGACAATCAATTCTCCATCGATAGAATCCAGGGTTCCTAATCCTAAATCACCATGTTCAAGCAATTCACCAACGGTCATGGTTCCACCGTAAAGTCCCGCCATCAAGGCTCCCAAAGTATTGTATTGGAATAATTTAACTGGTTCTTGCACCTTTATCATCTCACTCTTCTTTGAAAATTTTACTTACTAAGTATATCACATTTCTGATTAGAATTGAATGCTAGACTGCCTTTTAATACTCAATGAAAATCAAAGAGCAAACTAGGAAACTAGCCGCAGGTTGCTCAAAGCACTGTTTTGAGGTTGTAGATGGAACTGACGAAGTCAGCTCAAAACACTGTTTTGAGGTTGTGGATAGAACTGACGAAGTCTGTAACCATACCTACGGCAAGGCGACGTTGACGCGGTTTGAAGAGATTTTCGAAGAGTATAACATTGCCAAACTTCTAAAAAAAAGGTACAATGTAACAAAATCATGAGAGGTCTGGGATGAAGCAAGAAAGCAAATATGAACAAGTCGTTCACTATCTAAAAAATGAGATAGAATCAGGTAGATTTCCCACTGGAAGTCGCCTACCATCTATCCGAAAACTTAGTCAAGATTTTCACTGTAGCAAAGACACCATACAGCGCGCACTCTTAGAACTCCGATACGAGAAATATATCTACTCCAAACCTCAAAGTGGTTATTATGTATTGGAGCAACAAACCAGTCATGAAGACTTAATTATCTCAGTTAACGATGAACACGCAGCAGCCTATGATGATTTTCGTCTGTGCGTTAATGAGAGCTTGATTGGGCGAGAAAATTATCTCTACAACTACTATGAACACCAAGAGGGTTTAGAAGAATTACGTCAGTCCGTTCAGACATTACTCTTTGATCAAGCGATTTATAGTAAGGCAGACCAATTAGTCATGACATCTGGAACCCAACAAGCACTCTTTATTCTCTCTCAGATTGATTTTCCAGGTCAAGCTCAGGAAATACTGGTCGAACAACCGACCTATCATCGGATGAATCAGCTGCTACTGGCTCAAAATCTTCCCTATCAAACCATTGACCGTCGAGTAGACAGCATTGACCTAAACGAACTTGAGGAACACTTTAAAAGCGGAAAGATTAAGTTTTTCTATACTATTCCCCGTTTCCACTATCCTCTGGGACATTCATATTCTGAAGAGGAAAAACTTGCCATCCTTGACTTGGCTGCAAAATATCAGATTTATATCGTTGAGGATGACTATCTGGGGGACTTGGATCCTAAAATGGGACAAACCTTTCATTATTTAGACCAACATGATTTGGTCATCTATATCAAGTCCTTTTCTACCAGTCTTTTTCCTGCCCTTCGAATCACTGCCCTTCTTCTTCCAAACACTATCAAGGAAGCTTTTGTGACCTATAAAAACATTCTCGACTACGATAACAACCTTATCATGCAAAAGGCTCTATCACTCTACATCGATAGTCAACTCTTTGAGAAAAACAGACTAGCACGACTGGCACTGCAAGAAAAAAGTCAGGAGCACATCCAACAGCTCTTACAAAGGTATCCCATTTCCCTACCGAACTATCCACTTCATGATGGTCTTTTGCTTGATCTCAGGAACTATCCTAAGATTGCTAGTCTCAAACATAGTTCATTAAATCTTGACTTTTTCGAATCATCCTACATAGGGACTTGTCCTTATCATTTTGCAAAAGTTCCCCTCGAAAATATTGAAACAACATTAAGCTATTTAAAAACAGAGAGTGGGACAGAAATCGGTAATTCGTTAGAATTCGATTTCGTCGTCCCACCTCCGCACAGTTGAGTAAGGCTGTAAAAGCTGATGAAATCAGCGTAGTATAGCCCACTCAACCACTGCGTCTTGCTCGATAATCTAAAGACAATTGAGAGGCTAGGACTTTTGTCCCAGCCTCTGTTATTTTTTATTGCTCTACTTCTGTTAGCTTAGCAGCTTTTTCAAGATAAGTTTGGTAAGTTCCGTCATCTTTCAGTTTTTGGATGACCTTATCAACTACTTCCTTCAAATCTGAGTTACCTTTTTTGATAGCTACAGCATTTGCTTCGCCTTCCTTCATAGTCAAGCTTACTGTAGCCACTGCCAAATCTGAGTTCTTAGCAGCATAGCTTAGTGCTACTGGCTCATCCATATGAACGGCATCAACTTTACCAGATTGGAGCTCGTTGACTGCTTCTCCCATGTTTGTCAAAGAAGTCAACTGTGCCTTTGGAAGTTGCTCTTTAACCATAGATTCAGGAACAGTTCCTTTCTGAGCTGCAATATTAGCACTTGCTAGAGAGTCCAAATCCTTGTATTTTTCAAGATCTGATTTTCTGATAAGGAAGCTAATTTTATTTTCATAGTAAGGAATTGAGAAATCAAAGACTTCTTGTCTTTCTTCAGTTGCACTGATTCCCGCAATTGCTAGGTCTGCTTTTCCTGTTTGAAGACTGGTCAAGACATTATCAAAACTCATACTTGAAATTTCCAATTTCACTCCAAGTTCATCAGCGATTGCTTGCGCCATGTCAATATCCGCACCTACGACTTGGTTTTTACCATCCACAAGTGCTTGAAACTCAAAGGGAGCATAGTCGGGACTAGTTGCGACCACTAATTTTCCTTTTTGCTTGATGGCCTCCACTGCAGACTGCGAGCTTGAGCTAGACGATTGGCAAGCTACCAATAAGAAGCTTGCAAGAAAACTACATAAGACAAATATCCATTTTTTAAAATTCATAAATAAACAACCTCTCTATTAATTTTGTATAATTATAACTTATTCAGAAATACTTGTCAAGTTTTTCTTGCATTTTCATAAAATATAATTAAAAAATATAGAAATTCAGTGGTTAGTTTATCTATCTATTGGGAACTTATTTTCAAAAAAATCATTTATCATATCTCGATGTTGCTGGTTTACAATTGTGATATTTTGTATGTCCCTATGTTCAAAAAATCCTAATTCTAAAGTTTCGTCACTCGTAAAAACATTTTTAGAGATAGAAGTTTCAGATGCAACTAAATACAAAATTGTAAGAACTTGAGCCTCATCACCATTTGGATAACTATCTGAATATTTTGTATAAACATTTAAAAGTTTTTTCACTGTCACTTTCAGTCCAGTTTCTTCGTAAAACTCTCGAACTAACGCTTCTACAGCCGATTCGCCTAATTCAATAGCTCCGCCTGGTAATCCCCAAGTTCCTTTATCTGCTCGTTTTTGTAATAATATTTTTCCTGATTGACTTAATATTCCACATGTGAAATTTAAAATAATTTTATCTTTTCCAACTTTTTTTCTTATATTCTGTATGTAGTTCATTATTCACCTCTGACAAAGTAAATTATCTATACAATGAAAGCTTACTCTAGTAAAAAGTAAGCTTTCACAATAATTTTATCATTTGAATACTTTACAATTCAACAATCTTACCTGTTTCAAAGTAAACAACCCATTCACAGATATTTTTTGCATAGTCACCGATGCGTTCCAAGTAAGAAATAACTTGGAAATAATCACGACCTGTGACGATAGCTTCTGGATGTTTTTTGATTTCTTCTGTAGCTAGGTCTCGAATATTATCAAAATAATGGTTGATATTTTCATCCATGGTTGCAACTTCATAGGCTTGATCCACAGAACCATTCAAATAAAGTTCTAAAGCGGCTTCAACAAAGTTTTTTACTTCACGACCCATTTTTTTAATTTCTTCTTCGACTGCTGGGATGCGTTGTTCACCCTTCATACGAATGGTTGCTTCAGCAATGGATACTGCATGGTCCCCCATACGTTCTAAGTCTGACACAGCTTTTAGAACTGTTAAAACTGTACGTAAGTCTTGTGAAACTGGCTGTTGTAGGGCAATCATTTCAAATGATTTCTTTTCAAGTTTAACTTCGTATTCGTTTACTTCTGCATCTTCCTCAATGACTTCTTTAGCCATGTCACGGTCATGCGTTACAAAAGCACGTACGGTACGATTGATTTGGGAAAGAACTTCTTGTCCCATAGCATAAAACTGATTATGCAATTTCTCTAAATCTTCTTCAAATTGAGATCGTAACATCTTCTCACTCCTTATCCAAATTTACCTGAAATGTAGTCCTCTGTCTCCTTATGTTGAGGATAGAGGAACATTTCCTTGGTATCGTTAAATTCAATCAAATCTCCATTGAGGAAAAAGCCTGTCTTATCGGAGATTCGAGATGCTTGCTGCATAGAACGAGTAACCAAGAGCATGGTGTATTTGTCTTTTAGACCATACAAGGTTTCCTCAATCTTACCAGCAGAAATAGGGTCCAAGGCTGAAGTTGGTTCATCCAAGAGGATGATTTTAGGGCTAGTCGCCAATACACGTGCCACACAAACACGTTGTTGTTGCCCACCTGAAAGACCAATAGCAGAGTCATGCAAACGGTCCTTGACTTCATCCCAGATTGAAGCACGTTGTAAAGCCTTCTCCACTGCTTCATCTAAAACCTGCTTGTCTTTTTCCCCATTTATACGGAGACCATAAACGACATTTTCATAGATAGACATAGGAAAAGGATTGGGTTGTTGGAAGACCATACCAATTTCTTTACGTAATTCAACTGTATCCGTACGAGGACTATAGATATTGTGACCGTTATAAACCACTGATCCAGTTGTCGTCACTTCAGGATTAAGGTCACCCATTCGGTTAATAGCCTTTAGAAGTGTTGATTTCCCAGATCCAGATGGACCGATAAGGGCTGTAATTTCCTTGGGTTGGAACGATAAGGAAACACTATTCAAGGCCTTCTTTTTATTGTAATAGACTGACAGGTCTGAAACCTGTAAAATCGGTTCTGTCATACTATTTCCTCTCTAACCAAAGTGTCCAGTTACATAGTCATTTGTTGACTGTAGCTTAGCATTTTGGAAAATATTTGCAGTTTTATCATACTCAATCAAGTCACCCAGATAGAAGAATCCTGTATAATCACTAGCACGCGCAGCTTGTTGCATACTGTGAGTTACGATGATAATGGTAAAGTCCTTCTTCAACTCCAACATGGTTTCTTCAAGCTGGGCTGTCGCAATCGGATCCAAGGCAGACGCCGGCTCATCCATCAAAAGGATATCTGGCTTGACAGAGATGGCGCGAGCGATACAGAGACGTTGCTGCTGACCACCTGAAAGCGTCAAGGCTGACTTATGAAGGTCGTCTTTAACCTGATCCCAGAGGGCGGCTTGACGAAGAGAGGTTTCTACAATTTCATCAAGGACCTTCTTGTCCTTAACTCCTGCACGTTCATGTGCAAAGGTGATGTTGCGGTAAATAGATTTAGCAAATGGGTTTGGACGTTGAAATACCATTCCGATATGTTTACGCATTTCATAAACATTGATCTCAGGGCGGTTGACGTCTATTCCCTGATAGAGAATTTGTCCTGTAACCTTAGCAATATCAATGGTATCATTCATACGGTTGAGACTGCGTAGGTAGGTTGATTTTCCAGAACCTGACGGTCCGATCAAGGCCGTAATTTTATTTTTTTCGAATTGCATATCCACGCCCTTGATGGATTCATTCTTACCGTAGTAAACATGTAAATCCTTCGTAGAGAGGGCCACTTTTTCTTCTGGAAAAGTAATGATATGCCTTTCATCCCAATTATATTTTGACATGGCTTCTCCTTTAGGCCGCGGTTAATTTCTTATGTAGATAGCTTCCGAGTTTACGTGCTCCGAAGTTAAAGATCAAGATAAAGATGAGGAGCACCGCAGCAGAACCTGCTGAAACAAGTGTTCCATCAGGAATAGTTCCTTCACTGTTGACTTTCCAGATATGAACAGCCAAGGTTTCTGCTTGACGGAAGATTGAGATTGGACTGGTTACACTGAGAACATTCCAGTTTGACCAGTCAAGAGCTGGCGCAGATTGTCCTGCAGTATAGATAAGAGCCGCAGCTTCACCAAAAATACGACCTGAGGCAAGCACAATACCTGTTACAATACCAGGTAGGGCTTCGGGGATAACGACATGAAGAACTGTTTCCCAACGAGAAAGCCCAAGCGCCAAACCAGCCTCACGTTGCGTATGGTGAACGTGTTTCAAACTGTCTTCAACATTACGCGTCATCTGTGGAAGGTTAAAGACAGTCAAAGCCAAGGCACCAGAAATAATGGAAAATCCATACTCGAACTGAACTACAAAGATGAGGTAACCAAAGAGACCGACTACGACTGATGGCAGTGAAGACAAAATTTCAATACAGGTACGAACGAAGTTGGTAACACGACCTTTTTTTGCATATTCAGCCAAATAAATTCCAGCCCCCATTGATAGAGGTACAGAGATGAATAAGGTAATGACCAAAAGGAAGAAGGAATTATAAAGCTGGATTCCAATACCACCACCTGCTTGGTAAGAAGATGATTTTCCAGTCAAGAAGGACCAAGAAACATGAGGTAAGCCTCGAACCAAGATATAGAGAATCAAGGAAGCAAGGATGGTCACAATGATTCCTGCGATGGTATAGAGGACAGCTGTAGCAAGTTTATCTAATTTCTTAGCGTGCATAGTTTTTCTTTCCTCTTTCTTTCGTAATCAATTTAATCACACTGTTAAAGGCCAAGCTCATCAAGAGCAATACTAAGGCTAGTGACCAAAGAACATTATTATCAACAGTTCCCATAACGGTATTACCAATTCCCATGGTCAAAACAGAAGTCAAAGTCGCTGCTGGTGTCGTCAATGAAGTTGGAACAACTGCTGAGTTACCGACAACCATCTGAATCGCTAGGGCTTCACCAAAAGCACGCGCCATACCAAAGACTACAGCCGTAAAAATACCTGAACGAGCAGCCTTCAAGGTTACACGCCAGATAGTTTGCCAACGAGTCGCTCCCATGGCTAAACTAGCTTCACGATAGTGACGAGGAACGGCCCGTAAGCTATCAGTTGTCATAAAGGTTACAGTCGGCAAGATCATTACAAAGAGAACAAAAATCCCTGATAAAATACCAAAACCTGTTCCACCAAAGACACTACGTACAAATGGTACCACGACCTGCAAACCGATAAATCCGTAAACTACCGAAGGAATCCCAACTAGAAGTTCAATAGCAGGTTGCAAAATCTTAGCTCCTTTTGGCGATACTTCTGTCATAAAGACTGCAGCACCAATTGCAAATGGTGTTGCAATCAGAGCTGATAGGATGGTAACGATAAAGGAACCTAAAATCATTGGAAGAGCACCAAACTGCTTACCTGAAGGGTTCCAAGTTGCACCAAAGAGAAAATCAAAAATATTCACACCATTCACAAAGAAGGTAGATAACCCTTTTTGGGCTACAAAGATTAAAATCATTGCAACAATAATAACAATCAAAGATAGGCAGGCAAAGGTTAGCCCTTTTCCTAATTTCTCAAGACGAGAGTTTTTTGAAGGAGAGAGTAATTTTTTAGATAATTCTTCTTGGTTCATTATTGACTCCCTTCTAGCGCTGTTACAGTTCCTGCAGCATCTTTTTCAACCTTCATTTCCTTAATAGAAATATAGCCCATTCCTTTAACGATTCCGTTCTGAGCTTCGTCTGAAAGGACAAAGTTTAAGAATTCGGCAACCAATTCATTTGGCTCACCAAGTGTATACATATGTTCATAAGACCACAAAGGCCAATTATTCGTGGTTACATTCTCTGAAATTGGTTCATAACCATTGAGTTTGATTGTCCCAACAGAATCATCAACATAAGCAAATGCTAGGTAGGAAATAGCTCCAGGGGTTTGAGAAACGATTGATTTGACCATCCCGTTTGAATCTTGTTCCTGACTTTGCATTGCTGATTGACCATTCATGATCACACTATCAAAGGTTGCACGAGAACCTGAACTAGCCGCACGGTTGATTATAGAGATGGCTAAATCTTTCCCACCGACTTCTTTCCAGTTGGTAATTTCTCCTGTGAAGATTTGTCGGAGCTGATCCGTCGTTAGATTATCGACATCTACTTCTTTATTGATAATGACAGCTAGGCCTGCAACAGCAACCTTATGATCCACCAAGGCAGATGCATCAATCCCGTCTTTCTCCTCAGCAAATACATCAGAGTTCCCAACATCTACTGCTCCTGACTGAACTTGAGATAGTCCAGTACCAGATCCGCCACCTTGGACATTGACTGTTTTTCCGATATTCCTTGAGCCAAACTCATCTGCGGCAGCTTCAACTAGAGGTTGGAGAGCTGTTGATCCAACAGCAGTCATAGACTCCCCACGATCAATCCAACTAGCACATCCCGCTAGCGACCCAGCAAGCAAAAGAGTTGCAAGAGAGATGGTGAGTTTTTTAAATTTTTTCACTATTTGTCTCCTTGAAAATAATGATGAATAACCCGGATTTTCGCCCTTATTTTCTAATGTTTTTCACGAAAAATCCATACTTCCACTATAACATAAAATACTGATTTTGACTAGTTATTTACCTTAAACCTCAAACCCTTGGGGAAATAATTCTTCAAGGTATTTCCGGTCACTTTTGCAAAACCTAGACCATTTCCACCAACCAAAACTTGGTACCAACCATTTGGAAGAATTTCAGCTAATTGGACCGTTTCACCAGCCACATATTTGACAAAGTCTTCTTGACGAATTTCAATTGATTGTTTGATTTGGCTTGGTTTTAAAGCTAATCCAAGCGCAAAGCTTGGTTCAAAACGTCTCTTCTTAAAGGTTCCAAGATGGAGTCCGTTTCTAGCTATCTTGAGTTTACCAATGTCTGGTAGAACTTCTGGCAAGAGATAAAGCTGGTCACCGAAAACTTGTAGAACACCAGTCAGTTTTTCTTTTAGATGTTTCTTCTCAAAATCCTGCCATAAGGAAATCTGTTCACGAGAAAGGTTTGATTTAGAAGATTTGAACTTCCCAGCCTTGTTTTGACCTTTAAACTGAAGATGGGCCACGAACTGACCTTCTCCCTTAAAGTGATGAGGGTACATTCTAGCTGTCTCAGGTTGGTTGATTCCTTGTGACATACCATTTATATGTTCTACTGGAATGAGTTCAAAGTCATAATTATCCATGAGCCAGTTAATGATTTCTTCATTTTCTTCTGGCGCCCAAGTACAGGTCGAATAAACCAAACGACCACCATCAGCCAACATAGTAACCGCATCTGCTAAAATCTCACGTTGTAAACTAGCGCACTGGCTAGGATAATCGACACTCCAGTAATCCATGGCATCAGGTTGTTTACGAAACATCCCTTCACCCGAGCAAGGCGCATCTAGAACAATTAGGTCAAAATACCCTTTAAATACTTTAGCCAAACGATCGGCAGATTCATTAGTTACAACTACATTTGTCGCACCAAAACGTTCCATATTTTCAACCAGTATTTTTGCTCGCTTACTTGAAATTTCATTGGAAACGAGGAGCCCCTCACCAGCTAGATAGGAGGCCAGTTGAGTGGATTTCCCACCGGGAGCCGCTGCCAAGTCCAAGACCTTCATGCCAGGACTTGGCTGAGCTACTTGCGCCACTATTTGTGCGGCAGGTTCTTGGGAATAGACCAAGCCAGTTACATGTTCTGGGGATTTTCCTGAAACCTTCCCATAGTAGCCCCAGGGTGTATTTGGAATAGCATCTGAAAAAGAAACTTGACTTTCTTTTAAGGGATTGACACGAAAAGCAGAAACAGCCTCATCATCAAAAGAGGCAAGAAAAGCTCTTGCCTCATCTCCCAATATTGTTTCATATTTTTTTACAAATCCATCTGGAAATTGCATTTAAGATTATTTCCTTTCATAGATATAGGATTGAATTTCATCTTGCATCTCGACTGGTACCATCATAACGGCCTGCCGTGTTTTGAAATCAACTTCCTCACCAGCAATCGTAAGAACCTTATAACCTAAACTTTCACCTATGATACTCGCTGCTGAATAATCCCAGGGTTGAAGATAAGTGATATAAGTTAAAAGTCGACCGGATAACACCTTAGCAAAACTAATGGCAGCACTGCCATACACTCGTGTCCCAAGTGCAGCATTTCCCAAATCTGCGACACCCCAAGCGTTTGTTTCCAACATGCCAGCATTACTCGCAATTAGAAAATCTCGCAAGGGCTTACCCTTAAAACTAGGCAAGGGTTCTTCATTGAGACAGGCCTGAAAAGCACCTCCTCCATGATAACAATGACCTTTCATGACATCATAAATGATCCCAAACTGGCCCAAGCCGTTTTCAAAATAAGCTACCATAATGGCAAAATCATCACCTTGGGCGACAAAGTTGTTGGTACCATCAATGGGATCAATGACCCAAACAGATCCATGTCCAACTGAAGCACGTAGACATCCCTCTTCTGCACAAAATTGGTCATCTGGATAACGCGAACGAATCTTATCAACTAAAAAATTCTGAACTTCCTTGTCCAAACGAGTCACCAAGTCTGTAGGGGATGATTTTCTCTCAATATGCAATTCTTCCTGCATATGAGCTAGAATATAAGCTCCTGCTTCCTTGACAATCTCTTTGGCAAACATAAATTTATTTTCCAAGCGAAATCTTCCCTTCCCCTTGATCTTTGGCCAATTGGACAGCTCGATAGAAGGAATAACCACTCGCAGTTTCAAATTCACGGCCCAAGCGTTTTTCTTCACTCTTGCTTGGAACAACCGCTTTGAATCCCTTATAGGAATCTAGTAGTTTTTTTGCCTCTACCTTAGTCTCATAGGCTGCTTCAACATCATTAAAAAAAGAAAGCACTGAAGCAAGTTCTTCAGTGCTCCACGACAAATCTAGTGGGTAACTATACTGTTTATTCATCTAATTAATACCAGCTCTCAATGTAGCTTCTTTCAGTTCTTGTTTACGGTAACTACGAGGGAGAAAAGCACGAATCTCATCTTCATTAAAACCGATTTGCATCCGCTTTGCGTCAATAATAATCGGACGACGCAAAAGACTCGGATACTGCTCAATTAAATGAAGCAACTCCGATACTGAGATACTCTCTACATCAATATTCAATTTTTGAAAAATCTTTGAACGAGTCGAGATGATGTCATCAGTACCATTTTCGGTCAAGGAAAGAATGTGTTGCAGTTCTTTTCTCGTTAAAGGGCTGGTCATAATATTATGCTCTTGGAAGGGCACTTTATGATTCTCGAGCCAGGCCTTTGCTTTACGACATGATGTACAACTCGGTGATAAAAATAGTGTAATCATGCTTTCCTCTTCTTTACATACTTTTCTATTCCTATTATACAAAAAAATAAAGCGCTTGACTAGTTATTTCCGTAAAAAAACCTACTTTTTCAAGAAAAATAGGTTTTGCCCTGTTGTAAAATGAAGTGCAACACAAAAGACATGTTCATCTGATATACTAGAGTTGCAAAAAACAGTATA
>NZ_JAHZPU010000068.1 GCF_019929575.1 Streptococcus infantis | reverse complement strand
GGAAAACGGACTTATCCAGATTCGTCCCCAGCGCGGTAGCTACGTCAATAAAATCTCATTGTCGCAGGTGCGTAATGGTTGCTTCGTCCGCCAGGCGATTGAGTGCGCGGTGGTTCGCCGTGCCGCCGGCATGATTAACGAAGAGCGACTTAATCAGCTGGCACAGAATCTTCACCAGCAGCGTATTGCTGTTGATCGGCAGCAGTTAAACGACTTTTTCCTGCTCGATGATGAATTTCACCAGAAGCTGTCGATTATCGCCGACTGTCAGCTGGCCTGGGAGACAGTGGAAAATATTAAAGCCGCCATCGATCGCGTCCGCTATATGAGTCTGGACCATGTCACCTCTCCGGAGATGCTTCTGCGCCAGCATCATGAGATTTTCACCGCGCTGGAAAAACGCGATGCCGAGGCGGTAGAAAAAGCCATGAGTATCCATTTGCATGAAATCAGCGAATCCGTACTGCTGATTCGCCAGGAGAACCGCGACTGGTTTAGTGAAGAATAAGAGTCAGACGGCTGCCGGCATGGCCGACGCAGCCGTCGTCATTGAAGGGATTATCTAACGACCAATACCGGCGTTTTGGCGTAGCGCAGAATTGACTCGGCGTTGGAGCCCAGCAGATGGGTGGAGATCCCCGGTTTGCGGGAACCAATCACAATGACATCGAACTCTTCGTTGTTACTGATAGCCAGAATTTCGTCACGCACGTTGCCAAAGACTACGCGGGTATGGATCCGCGTCATGGGGATGGCGAACAGTCGCGCCACCTCGCGCATTTTTTTCTCCGACTCTTCTTTCATATAGGCTTCAAACTTACGAATATCCGCCGTAAAACCGCGCAATAGCGAACGGCTGCTGTTCGGCAGAACGTTGAGCAAGGTGATCTCGCCATTTTCGGCCGAAGCGAGAAATTCCGCGTGACGCACCGCTTTATCGCTTAAATCCATTTCAAAGACATCAACAGGCA
>NZ_JAHZPU010000067.1 GCF_019929575.1 Streptococcus infantis | reverse complement strand
CGATGTGGCGCGTATTATACGCGCAAAAAAACCTGCCATCTTTGTTCTTGAAAACGATAAAAACCTGAAGAGCCATGACAAGGGTAAAACCTTTCAAGTCATCATGGATACCCTCGACGAACTGGGCTATGAAGTTGCGGATGCAGCTGAGATGGGCAAAAACGATCCTAAAGTTATCGACGGAAAGCACTTTTTACCTCAGCACCGAGAACGTATCGTTTTGGTCGGTTTCCGTCGTGATCTGAACATTCACCAGGGCTTTACCCTGCGCGATATTAGTCGTGTTTATCCGGAACAGCGTCCGTCATTTGGCGAACTGCTGGAACCCGTGGTTGACAGCAAATATATACTGACGCCGAAACTCTGGGAGTATCTCTATAACTACGCCAAAAAGCACGCAGCTAAGGGTAACGGATTCGGTTTTGGCCTCGTTAATCCTGAAAATAAAGAAAGCATTGCCCGTACGCTTTCTGCTCGCTATCACAAAGACGGGTCTGAAATTCTGATAGACCGTGGCTGGGATATGGCCACAGGTGAAACAGACTTCGCGAACGAAGAAAATCAGGCGCATCGGCCCCGCAGGCTGACTCCACGAGAGTGCGCGCGCCTTATGGGTTTTGAAAAAGTAGATGGCAGGCCTTTTCGCATTCCTGTGTCAGACACTCAGTCGTACAGGCAGTTCGGTAACTCCGTAGTGGTGCCCGTGTTTGAAGCCGTAGCCAAACTGCTTGAACCTTATATCCTGAAAGCGGTTAATGCCGATTCGTGCAAGGTTGAACGAATCTGATCGCTCCTCCCGGTATTTATGCCGGGAGATAATCTATGGAATATCTGCGTAAAGCCCTGTCAGCTCAGCAATAAACGCACCTAGCGTCATTAGCTCAGCTCTCACCGCCTCCGGGTATTTTTTGTGCAGCGATGATGGCACGACCAATCTGACACCCGACTCCCGCATCTCCCGATATTGAGCCAGAGAAACTCCCTCTTGGAGTGTAAACAGATGCACCTGATGAATTTTATCGGCCTCA
>NZ_JAHZPU010000066.1 GCF_019929575.1 Streptococcus infantis | reverse complement strand
GTAGTGGAATGTTGCCTAATTGGCTGGCACAATACAAGAAAAACGGGTATACTATTGTTGAGAAAACAAGAGGGAGAGTACCTGAAATGGGACGTAAGCCAAAGAAAAAACCAGAAGAGATGACAGAACTAGAACGCCTTCAGGCTGAAAATGAGTATTTAAGAGCGGAGAATGCCATTCTAAAAAAGTTGAGAGAACTCCGCTTGAAGGAGGAAAAAGAGAAAGAAGAAAGACGCAGATTGTCAGAGAGTTAGTGTCAGAGTTTCCTTTAGATATTCTTCTAAAGATTATTAAACTTGCTCGTTCAACTTACTACTATCACTTAAAGCAGCTAAACCTAGAAGATAAGAATCAGGCCGTAAAAAACGAAATAGAAACCATTTATAACGAGCATAAAGGTAATTATGGATATCGTCGTATTACTCTTGAACTTAGAAACCGTGGGTTCATCGTAAACCATAAGAAGGTACAACGCTTGATGAAACTGTTGGGGCTAACTGCTCGTATTCGTAGAAAACGTAAGTATTCTTCTTATCATGGAGAAGTTGGTAAGAAAGCTGAGAATATTATTCAACGTCAATTTACAGCTGAAAAACCGATGGAAAAGTGCTATACAGACATTACAGAGTTTTCTATTCCAACAAGTAATCAAAAACTATATTTATCACCAATTTTAGATGGTTATAACAGCGAGATTATAGCGTATACTCTATCGTCTTCGCCAAATTTAAAACAAGTAAAGGATATGTTAGAACAAGCTTTTAGAGAAGAAGAATACGAGAATACTATTCTCCACAGTGATCAGGGTTGGCAATACCAGCATGAGTTTTATCATAGTTTTTTAGAAGATAAGGGCATTCAGCCATCTATGTCTCGCAAGGGTAATAGTACTGACAATGGCATGATGGAATCTTTCTTTGGCATTCTTAAATCAGAAATGTTTTATGGCTATGAGCAGACATTTAAGTCTATAAAGGAACTTGAGGGGGCAATCGTCGACTATATTGATTATTACAACAACAAACGCATTAAGGTAAAACTAAAAGGACTTAGTCCTGTACAATACAGAACTAAATCCTTTGCTTAAATTAATTGTCTAACTTTTTGGGGTCAGTACAAA
>NZ_JAHZPU010000065.1 GCF_019929575.1 Streptococcus infantis | reverse complement strand
CCCCAATTGTCAAGTCAAGTGCAACAAAGTTGTTCCTCTGATTAAGCGAGTATCTTTCAAGCTGTTTGAGCTGACTCAAACAGCTTTTTTGCAGACTGATAGCCATGGATTCGTCTAGGCCTTTCATTGATAGCCTTTGTATAGTCCTCTAAAAGTGTCGGCTTTAGTTCTTTTAGTGAGACTCCCTTTGGAATGAACTCTCTTAATAATCCATTGAAATTCTCATTTGTACCTCGTTCATAAGATGAATAGGCATGTGCAAAATAAACATCTAATCCCTCTATTTTACTCAATGATGAAAATTCGTTTCCATTATCTGCAGTGATGGACTTAATGGGATAAAGTTTCATACACTCTAAGACTGCTTGATTGACATACTCTGCTTTCTTTTCGACAAGTTTCTTTGTGACAGCATAACGTGTTTGTCGCTCTACCAAGGTCAGAATAGAAGGTTCTCCTACTGTCTTTCCACCTAGAACAGAATCGATTTCCCAATCTCCAAAACGGGAGCGATTATTGATTTCTTCTGGCCTTTCTTCAATTGACTTTCCTAGATGTTTCTTGGTAGAGGGACGCTTGTTAAATTTCTTACGGATCCGCACTGCTCTTGGTAAATCAATAACCTTAATCTCTAACAAACCTTGATGGATATAGTTATAGAGCGTCTTGGTTGAAGGAACAACTGCATCTACATGTTGGAGCCTGTAGGTATGAACAAAGGTATCCACGCTATGCACCCTTGGTTTCTCTCTCATTGCTTTTGTGAATTTTGTCAGAAAGTCGTCCGATACACAATCCAGTTTCAGATAATAGCTGGCTTCTCTGGCCTGACGATAGCGGTTATGGGCCGCATCTGCATAATAGTGTTGATAATAGACCTTCTGTCCATTTACTTGTTTCACTTGTGTTATAGAACCTCGATTAATCTCACGAGTAATAGTAGAGCGATTTCTCCCCAGTCTACGAGCAATCTCAGCAGGTTTGAGTCCTACGCTTAAATAAGCTTCAATTTCTCCTCGCTCAGCTTCAGATAAGTGTTTGTATGATTGATTTGTGGTAGAATAGTTTGTGGACATGTACATCTTCCTCTATACTGTTTTTTGCAACTCTAGTATATCAGATGAACATGTCTTTTGTGTTGCACTTCATTTTACAACAGGGC
>NZ_JAHZPU010000064.1 GCF_019929575.1 Streptococcus infantis | reverse complement strand
AGCTCAAACAGCTTGAAAGATACTCGCTTAATCAGAGGAACAACTTTGTTGCACTTGACTTGACAATTGGGGATAATTCTTATAATAGATACACCTTCGATAAATACTATAGATCTAAACATAATGTAGGAAAGGCCAATAGGAGCTATAACAAAAAGAGATTAAACCATTATTTAAAGGTAATTTCTAATATAATTATTTTATATTAGAAACTTACAGGAAATTAAAAAAAGAACATTAACACATCGAAAGACTAAAATAGAAATGCAGATAGAAGCTATGAAAAAGACTACAAAAATCTCTAAAAAACGAATATATTCGATTAGTTTAATAACTTTAAACCTAGAAAGTTCCTAAGTGTGAAACAAAAAGAGTGAAGCATTTTGTTTCACTCCAGATTGTAAGAATTCATCGCCCTACTATAGTTATCAAAGAGCCGAATTTTACAGACAAAAACACAAAAAAAGAGCTAAAAAGCTCTAATTACGGAGAATAAGGGATTCGAACCCTTGCGCCAGTTACCCGACCTAACGATTTAGCAAACCGTCCTCTTCAGCCTCTTGAGTAATTCTCCTATTAATGGGCACGAGTGGACTCGAACCACCGACCTCACGCTTATCAGGCGTGCGCTCTAACCACCTGAGCTACGCGCCCAAGTTAAATACTTGGTACTTGAACAAAGTTCAAAGCGGGTGACGAGAATCGAACTCGCGACAACAGCTTGGAAGGCTGTAGTTTTACCACTAAACTACACCCGCATGAAACTAAATAAAAATATGGCGCGAGACGGAATCGAACCGCCGACACATGGAGCTTCAATCCATTGCTCTACCAACTGAGCTACCGAGCCAATATTGCGGGAGCAGGATTTGAACCTACGACCTTCGGGTTATGAGCCCGACGAGCTACCGAGCTGCTCCATCCCGCGTTAATAATAAATAAAGGAGGATGTGGGATTCGAACCCACGCACGCTTTTACACGCCTGACGGTTTTCAAGACCGTTCCCTTCAGCCGGACTTGGGTAATCCTCCATCATTGCAATGGACCTTGTAGGACTTGAACCTACGACCACTCGGTTATGAGCCGAGAGCTCTAACCAGCTGAGCTAAAGGTCCAACAAGATCATTATAGCGGCGAAGGGGATCGAACCCCCGACCTCCCGGGTATGAACCGGACGCTCTAGCCAGCTGAGCTACACCGCCATCAATCGGGAAGACAGGATTCGAACCTGCGACACCTTGGTCCCAAACCAAGTACTCTACCAAGCTGAGCTACTTCC
>NZ_JAHZPU010000063.1 GCF_019929575.1 Streptococcus infantis | reverse complement strand
ATAATAAAAAGAGTAAAAACGATTTCCTTTATCAGACAGGCGTTAGGGTAATAACGATGAAGCATAAACGGACAATGCCAGGCCTAACGCCCAGCGTGTACTGTCGCGACGTCAGGCAAGATGACGGCCTGAAATAATGGTCTACTAACGTGGAAGGAGCGTGGTATTTGGGCAGGTGAAAACACCGTTTTGCAGCTGATCTATACTGTTAGTCAGACATCACGCTGGAGGTGGCTATGTGCGGACGTTTTGCGCAAGCGCAAAGCCGGGAGGAATACCTGGCGCATCTCGTTGAAGCGGCCGAACGAGATATTGCCTGGGACCCGGCGCCTATCGGGCGCTATAACGTCGCGCCCGGGACAAAAGTTTTACTCCTCAATGAACGCGATGAGCAACTCCATCTCGATGCCGTTTACTGGGGCTATGCGCCAGGATGGTTGGATAAACCGCCGCTGATTAATGCCCGGGTTGAGACTGCAGCCTCCAGCAGGATGTTCAAGCCGCTGTGGGAGCACGGACGGGCGATCTGCTTCGCCGACGGCTGGTTTGAGTGGAAAAAGGAAGGAAATACAAAGCAGCCATACTTTATCCAGCGTAAGGATGGCCAGCCAATTTTTATGGCCGCGATTGGTCGGACTCCGTTCGAACGTGGGGACCATGCCGAAGGATTCTTGATCGTGACGGCCGCCGCCGATCGCGGTCTTGTCGATATTCATGACCGTCGGCCGTTGGTCCTGGCGCCTGAAGCCGCCCGGGAATGGATGAGGCAGGATGTCACCGGCGCGGAAGCGGCGGAGATAGCCAGCATCGGAGCCGTCCCCGCCGACGATTTTACCTGGCACCCGGTAACGCGGGCTGTCGGCAATGTGAAAAATCAGGGGCCCGAATTACTTGCCCCTCTCAGCCCATAACAAACGTAATCAAAGCGGCGGATAACGCATCATGTTCAGCGAAGAGATAATTAAATTTTATACCGCCCTGGAGTAGTGCCGAACATCCGACGGAACAAGGCTATGAAGGCACTCACATTGTCATATCCCAGATCCAGCGCTATCGCCGTCACTGGCTTGCCGGCAGCCAGTAGCTCAAGAGCCCTGAGTAAGCGTATCCGCTGTCGCCATTCATTGAAGCTAAAACCCGTTTCGGCTCGGAATCGTCGCGTGAGCGTGCGTGATGACATGCCGGCCCAGGCTGCCCATTCTTCCAACCTGCGCCCGTCGTCCGGGTTTGCTGACAGCGCCTGCGCGATTCTGAGCAATCGGCTATCTTGCAGCATTGGAAGCCCATGATTAACCCTGGGAAGGTAAC
>NZ_JAHZPU010000062.1 GCF_019929575.1 Streptococcus infantis | reverse complement strand
GATTCTGTCAATAATTTTGTGTAAACACTCAAGTAAAGTTGCGGAGTGTTAATCAAATAAGCTTTCAAGTGTGTCAGCGCAAGACGCAAATCCTTTATGAATTCGCTGGCTGTGTTTGAAATTATAGTCTTCAAACAAGGTCACCAAATAGCGGTCTAGAGCCTCCTCATTAGGGAAAAGAACCTTCTTTTTGCTTTGTCGCTTGATCTCCTTGTTTAAGGATTCAATGAGGTTTGTCGAGTAAATACTGGTCCAAATCTGATGAGGAAAACGGTAAAAAGTGAGGAGGTTCTCCGTCAGTTCCAACTGCGCCATCACTTTTGGATAGGTTGCTTTCCACTCGGTGATAAAAGCCTCTAAAACCTGCTTGCCTTCTTCTAAGCTGGCAGAGCGATAGATAGTCTTAAACTGCTCCACTATCAGGGCGCGATCACTTTGTTTCACCTTACTAGCTAAGTTTCGACTGATGTGGATGAGGCAGCGCTGCTGCTTGGCTAAAGGGTAAGCTTGACTAACAACCTGGTCCAAGCCCTTGAAGCCATCTGTGACCACAAGCGAAACCTGCTCCAGTCCTTGACTATGAAGCCTGTCCAGCAGATCTGACCAAGAAGCATTGTTCTCATTTGGGGCAATCTCATATCCAAGAACAGCTTTGTGCCCCTCGGCTGTGATGCCAAGTGCAATATGGATACACTCCTTACTGACGGTTCCACGTCTTAAAGGAAGATAAGTCCCATCCAAATACAAAATTGAGTAGTGGGCTTCCAGAGCTCGCTTATGAAAGGCCGCCACATTTTCCTGTGTCGCCTTTGAGATGTTGGAAATCGTGGCAGGACTATAGTGATGACCATACATTCGCTCGATGATGTCGCTGATTTCGCGCGTTGTTACCCCTGTTTGGTAGAGTTTGATGACCATGGCTTCTAGGTGATCATCCCGCCGCCCATAAGCTGGTAGGAGAGCAGGACTAAAGTCCCCATTGCGGTCTCGAGGGATAGTCAACTGAACGGTGCCATATTTAGTTTCAAACCGCCGTGAATAGCTTCCGTTGCGGCTATTGCCAGTGTTGTAGCCCTCTTTCTCATAAGGCTCATAACCCAAAAAAGCGGACAACTCAGCCTGAAGCAGGTCATTCATGGCTGTTTCAAGAGAAGAACGGAAAAATTCATCGATATCTTTCTTTTGTGCTAGGAAGTTCAGCAATTCTGTGGTAAACTGGGGCATAGGAATAAGTCTCTTTCTAGTAAATGTGTTGCAACTCTACTATACAGGATTTATTCCTTTTTGTGTTTACACAACTTATTGTACACTGCC
>NZ_JAHZPU010000060.1 GCF_019929575.1 Streptococcus infantis | reverse complement strand
TAATAAAAAGCGATCAAACAACTCATTAGAAAGAATCATATGGAACAATTACATTTTATCACAAAACTACTCGATATCAAAGACCCTAATATCAAATTTATGGATATCATCAATAGGAATACTCACAAAGAAATCATCGCTAAACTAGATTATGAGGCACCATCTTGCCCTGATTGCGGAAGTCAAATGAAGAAATATGACTTCCAAAAACCGTCGAAAATTCCTTACCTCGAAACGACTGGTATGCCTACTAGAATTCTCCTTAGAAAGCGTCGTTTTAAGTGCTACCAGTGCTCGAAAATAGCGGTCGCTGAGACTCCTCTAGTAAAGAAAAATCATCAAATCCCTCGTATCATCAACCAAAAAATTGCTCATAAGCTGATTGAAAAGACTTCTATGACCGATATTGCACATCAGCTTTCCATTTCAACTTCAACTGTCATTCGAAAACTCAATGACTTCCGTTTTAAGCATGATTTTTCTCATCTTCCTGAGATTATGTCCTGGGACGAGTATGCCTTCACTAAGGGAAAGATGAGTTTCATTGCCCAAGATTTTGACAATCTCAACATTATCACCGTGCTTGAAGGTAGAACACAAGCTATCATCCGAAATCACTTTCTGCGCTACGATAGAGTCGTTCGTTGTCAGGTGAAAATCATTACGATGGATATGTTTAGTCCTTATTATGCCTTGGCTAAACAGCTTTTTCCATGTGCTAAAATCGTTCTAGATCGATTTCACATTGTACAACACTTAAGCCGTGCTATGAGTCGTGTTCGTGTCCAAATCATGAATCAATTTGAGCGAAAATCTCATGAATACAAGGCTATCAAACGCTACTGGAAGCTCATCCAGCAGGATAGTCGTAAACTGAGTGATAAACGTTTTTATCGCCCTACTTTTCGCATGCACTTAACGAATAAAGAGATTCTAGACAAGCTTTTGAGCTATTCAGAAGAGTTGAAACACCACTATCATCTCTATCAACTCTTACTTTTTCACTTTCAGAACAAGGAGCCAGACAAATTCTTCGGACTTATTGAGGACAATCTAAAACAGGCTCATCCTCTTTTTCAGACTGTCTTTAAAACCTTTCTCAAGGATAAAGAGAAAATCGTCAATGCCCTTCAACTACCCTACTCCAACGCCAAATTAGAAGCAACAAATAATCTCATTAAACTCATCAAACGCAATGCCTTTGGATTTCGGAACTTTGAAAACTTCAAAAAACGGATTTTTATCGCTCTGAATATCAAAAAAGAAAGGACAAAATTTGTCCTTTCTAGATCTTAGCTTTTCTTCAACCCACTACAGTTGACAAAGAGCCTAATAAAAAGCGATCAAACAACTCATTAGAAAGAATCATATGGAACAATTACATTTTATCACAAAACTACTCGATAT
>NZ_JAHZPU010000059.1 GCF_019929575.1 Streptococcus infantis | reverse complement strand
TGAACTGCACCCCCAAAGTTAGACAGAAAAAATCTAACTTTGGGGGTATTTTATTATGAAATTAACTTATGAGGATAAAGTTCAGATCTATTCACTTAGGAATCAAGGTCATAGCTTCAAGGAGCTTTCAAAAAGATTTGATGTAGATTTTTCTGGGCTAAAGTACATGGTGAAATTAATTGACCGTTATGGAATAGAGATTGTCAAGAAAGGTAAGAATTGTTATTATTCTCCAGAACTAAAACAAGAAATGATTGATAAAGTCTTACTTGAAGGTCGTTCACGTAGAAGTGTCAGCCTTGATTATGCTCTCCCAAACCAAGGAATGCTTTCAAATTGGCTGGCACAATATAAGAAAAACGGGTATACTATTGTTGAGAAAACAAGAGGGAGACCATCTAAAATGGGACGTAAACCGAAGAAAAAGCCTGAGGAATTGACAGAGTTAGAGCGTCTACAAGAAGAGCTGCAATACCTAAGAGCGGAGAATGCCATTCTAAAAAAGTTGAGAGAACTCCGATTGAAGGAGGAAAAAGAGAAAGAAGAAAGACGGAAATTGTTCGAGAATTAATCGCTGATTTTTCGTTAGATATTCTTCTAAAAGCCATTAAACTCGCTCGTTCTACCTACTACTATCACTTGAAACAGCTAAACAAACCAGATAAGGACCAAGAGCTTAAAGATAAAATTCAATCCATTTTTACCGAACACAAGGGAAATTATGGTTATCGTCGGATTCATTTAGAACTAAGAAATTGTGGTTATCTGGTCAATCATAAAAGAGTTCAACGCTTGATGAAAGTACTCAATTTACAAGCTAAAATGCGACAGAAACGCAAGTATTCTTCTCATAAAGGAGACGTTGGCAAGAAAGCAGATAACCTCATTCAACGTCAATTTGAAGGCTCTAAACCAATGGAAAAGTGCTACACAGATGTGACAGAGTTTGCCATTCCATCAAGCAGTCAAAAGCTCTATTTATCGCCAGTTTTGGATGGCTTTAATAGCGAAATTATTGCCTATAATCTTTCTAGGTCACCGAACTTAGCACAAGTAAAGACGATGTTAGAACAAGCCTTCTCAGAGGAATACTACGAGAATACTATTCTCCATAGTGACCAGGGCTGGCAATACCAACACAATTCTTATCATCAGTTCTTAGAGAGTAGGGGGATTCAGCCATCCATGTCACGTAAGGGTAACAGCACAGACAATGGCATGATGGAATCTTTCTTTGGCATTTTGAAATCCGAAATGTTTTATGGCTATGAGAAGACCTTCCAATCACTTAACCAATTGGAACAGGCTATTGTAGACTATATTGATTATTACAACAACAAACGAATTAAGGTAAAACTAAAAGGACTTAGTCCTGTGCAGTACAGAACTAAATCCTTTCAATAATTATTTGTCTAACTTTTTGGGGTCAGTACA
>NZ_JAHZPU010000006.1 GCF_019929575.1 Streptococcus infantis | reverse complement strand
CCTTCCTCAGTAGTGTCATATGGTGTGTCATATGGTGAGTTTGGTGTGTCTTGACGAGGTTTTTGAATCTCTTTACCCTTCTCATCCACATAAGTGATAACAACTTCACCTTCTTTAAGTTTGTAGATGTAAGTTACATTCTTATCCTCTTTAGCAACTACACCTGTTGTTGGGTCTGATGATGTAAGATGTCCTTGGTCATCAACTTCACCTACTGTGTAGTTACCAGCTGGGACTAACTCGTAAGTCTTACCTTCGAATGTAATCTCGTTCGGACGATTGTCTACAACTGTATCGTAGGCCTTATTAACTGGTTGATCTTTTTCATCGGTTACATCTGGCTTAATAGTCTTACCTTCTGTATCTTGATAATGCACGTAAACATTACCTGTAGCATCTGTTTTACGGTAGTAGTGAGTTACATCGGTAGAAATTTGTTTAACAGAAGGAAGCGAGTAGTTGTTGAAGAATGATGGATAGCCTGAAGCTTTATCTCCCGGTGTATTCCCACCAATGATGTTGGAAGTGTTGTTTCGAACCGGATCGACATCTGTTGAGAATTGTGGTGAGGCTGTAAAGGCATCCCCAGTAGCCTTATTGTACCAACCACTCAAACGCACATTCCCATTTCCACTATCCGTATATGTTTGTACACGAAGATGGTATTGCCCATCCTTACTGTCAACATATCCCAGATCATTTAAGGCATCTTTTGTTCCAGCAGGTGTTGGCTTACCTCCTGGTTTAACAGGATCTGAGGTATACAACAATGTATAGTTATCTAAATTAAGATTATTTACATCAGTTGCCGGGCTATATGATGACACCTTCGAAGGATCTAAAGCATACAATTTAACAACAGATGTACCATCTTTATCTACTTGTTCTACAATACGTTTCACATAGTAGTGAGCGCGCCCACCTTGGAGTTCCAGGTACTTAGCTCCAACACCACCGAGTGATCCAGTCATGTCTTTTTCTGATTGAGTACGGGTAAACTCGTAGCCTTCAAATGTACGCGGATTAGAGGCATGATAAGTTTGACTCTCAATACCCGTTTGAGCGTATGAAGCCAATTCCTCATCTGTACCCTCAACTTTATAGTGAGTTGTATGCGTTACTTTTTCAGTTGGAACGACTGTTTGAACATTTGGCTTTGTGTCCCCAACATTTCCTGGTTTTGTTGTGTCACGAATTTGAAGAATATGGTGCTTATATTTGTCATCAGAAGTTGGACCAGCATCACGGTTATTAGTCCATGTTCCTAGAATTTGCGAAACTTCTCCAGTAGTATAGTCAAATTGAGGTGCATAAGTAGGATTTTCTTGCACCAAAGTCTTAAATTGGTAAGTTGACTTGGCAGTCATATCCAAAGTTTCTACTTCTTTACCCGTAGCTTTTTCTACCAAACGGGCATGAACAACTGGAGTAGTTGTAGTTCCTACAGTTGAACGATCAACTGAGAATGTTACATAGTAACCACCATTGTTATAGGTAACACCACCTTGATTTGCAGGACCTGCCCAGTTTTGAAGATCCCAGATTGAATAGGTATAGCGTTCTTCATTGGGATCCAATTTGTAGTTTGGATTGTCCAAGGCTGGATCTTCAATTGAAGCACCATTTGGTTGATCCATTTTTTCTACAACAGATGGCGCAGTAAGAGTAGTTGACGTTGAAATAGCATCCAACTGTGCAGAGACTGCTGGTGATCCGTTAACAGTAGTATTTCCTTCAAAACCTGCCACTGTTAAGACTGCCATCAGCTCATCCACTGACTTGCTCAAACGTGCACGTTGATCTGCATAAGCTTGAGCAGTTGCATTGGCCAAACTAGTGCTTGCAGACAATTCTGATTGAAGGTTAGCAACAGCCGCATGGATCGCTGCTTTTTGATCTGCATCTTGATGGTTTGATGCGTATTTTTCAGCGATGTTAATCAACAAAGCTGCTTCAGAAGCATTTTGTTCCAAGATTGCTTTGTCTTCAGACACAGGAGCATCTGCAACTAGTTCAGATGAAACTACTGTATCTTCTTTTGTTTCAGTAGCAGATTCATTTAGAGTTGCTGATTGGTCCGTAGAACCTTGCTCACTCAATGATTCTGACTCTGTTGTAACTGCAGGTGCACTAACCAAAGCTGATGCAGTTGTTGCATCTTTTCCTAGTTCATCTGCATGACCAGTATGTACAAGCGATGTCGCACTAAGAACAGCTGCGGCCACGACAATCCCTTTTAAGAATCCTCGACTTGTCAGTCCCTTTTCTGACACCGCATCTTCATGCACTTCGGCTACAATAGTCTCTTCGACTTGACCACGAATCACTTTTAGAAGCCCAAAGTTCGAAGTAGATGCACGCAACCAATTCTTACCCGACTTAATTAATTTGAACCGAGTCACTCGATCGGTTTCACGGAATTCACCGTTTGAACGTTTAAAAAACATTGCAGTCTCCTTTTTTTTATTATTATCCACCCCCATTATACATGATTAGTAGACAAAAGCAAGCAATTTGACCTTAAACCACTTAAATACTATAAAACGGAGAAGTTCAGCACAAAAGCTATAAAATACTAACTTTTTAAAGTCATGAAAAATTGTAAAAGTGGACACTTGTGTACAAGGATAATCACTCTTCTAAACACTTGTCCCATACTGTACCAAGCATAAACCTGAACTGCAAAAATCGAACTGGATAGTATAGTAGAAAACGCAATCCAAGCCTTCTAGAATCTATTATAAAAGCTTAAACATGCATAACTATCAGCCTGTGAATAGTTTGTTCACTCTTGAGAGGTAGCTACTTGAGTCTAGGCCGTCTAAAGATTTACATCCTTGTAAAACTTGGCTACATCCCTAAGAAGCAAATACCTAGCACTCTCAACCTTGACTAAATTCTAGCTCACCACAATTGACGAAGAGACAAAAAAGCGAACAAGACGGAATTCTGACTCTCAGAAAACTCATTTTGTTCGCTTTTTATAATTGAGATTAGTTATTATTTTCAATCTCTAAAGTTTGGACAGTTATTACAGCAGTTTGTTTAAATAATGCTAATATTCTGCAATAATTTCCACAAAATCTATACTTCCTCAACAGTATTTCTTGAGTTAGACAGATTCTATTCGTCTTCTTTTTTCTTTCCCATTGCAGCTAGACCAAGAAGTGCTCCTACAGCGCCCAAGCTTGCGAGAGTAGCCGTTTCTTTAGCGCCTGTTTCAGGGAGACTATGTTGACGATTTGCAGGTGCTTGATAAGTCTTATCTTGTGATATAGCTTGAACCACATGTGACTGCTCATCCTTGTGTGTAGTGACTTCATGGATAGCTGCTTCCAAACCATTTACACCTCCAGCAAATCCAGGTACTTGATGAATAGGTGCTTGTCCACCAGGAACTCCTCCTTCAAAGTTTGGAACTCTGTGGACAGCTGCTTCAGAGCCATTCACACTACCAGTAAACTCTGGTACTTCATGGATAGCTGCTTCCAAACCATTTACACCACCAGTAAACTCTGGTACTTCATGGATAGCTGCTTCCAAACCATTTACGCCACCTGTGAACTCTGGTACTTCATGGATAGCTGCCTCTGTTTTACCTGATTCTTCTTTCTTAGTTCCGACTAGCACAATCTCATCTTGCGCCACTTCAACAACTTCACGCAGTTTTTCAATACGGCTTCCATCTGGTGCTACTTCTGTTAAGATACGTTCCTTGCCTGCGCGACCTACCTGAGTTACACGAGTTTCACCTTCTGGCAGAGTTGGATCTTCTTGTTTAACTGTCTTGAAGTTGATGGCTTCTTCTACCACTTCAAGACTTGGTTGAGTAAAGCTCAATTCTTTAACGCCTTCAGCTGGCTCAGATGTCCCTTCATAAGTACCAACTTCGATGACACGATCTTGTGCGTCTTCACGTTCAACCTTAACTGTCTTACGTGTATCTCCATCTACTTCTACATAAGTCGTTATTTGACCTGCTTTACCATCTGAAACAACTTGTTCCTTACCTTTAGCTAGGAAGGCATTCTCACGACGAACAGTATTAAAGGCGATTGGTTCTGTCGTTACTTCAAAACTTGGTTGCGTTTGAACTAAGACCTTATCTCCTTCAGTTGGAACTGTTGAATGTTTCACTTCCTCTTTCGGAGCAGCTTGAAGTTGGTTGATTGAAGTTAGAGCTGCTTGTAAGGCTTTATCTACTGCATCTTGTGTCTTGGCTGCTTCGATCGCTGCGAGAGCTTGCTCTGACAACTCAACTAGTTTCTTCTTAGCTTCCTTATCGTCACCTAGTTCCTTGCTCTTGTTTTGAATAGCCTCTGCCAAACTTGCCATAGCCTTGTCGTAGTCAATCTTAGGCTCTTCTGGTTGGGCTGGCTGCTCTGGTTTCGGATCCTCTTTCGGAGTCGCTTGAAGTTGGTTGATAGAAGTTAGAGCTTCTTGCAAGGCTTTGTCTACTGCATCCTGTGTCTTGGCTGCTTCAATCGCTGCGATGGCGTGTTCTGATAACTCAACTAGTCTCTTCTTAGCTTCTTTATCGCTACCTAGTTCCTTGCTCTTGTTTTGAATGGCCTCTGCCAAACTTGCCATAGCCTTATCGTAGTCAATCTTAGACTCTTCTGGTTGAGCTGGCTCCTCTGGTTTTGGTTCCTCTTTTGGAGTCGCTTGAAGTTGGTTGATTGAAGTTAGAGCTGCTTGCAAGGCTTTATCTACTGCATCTTGTGTCTTGGCTGATTCAATAGCAGTAAGAGCTTGCTCTGATAACTCAACTAGTTTCTTCTTAGCTTCCTTATCATCACCTAGTTCCTTGCTCTTGTTTTGAATGGCCTCTGCCAAACTTGCCATAGCCTTATCGTAGTCAATCTTAGACTCTTCTGGTTGAGCTGGCTCCTCTGGTTTTGGATCCTCTTTCGGAGTCGCTTGAAGCTGGTTGATAGAAGTTAGAGCCGCTTGCAAGGCTTTATCTACTGCATCTTGTGTCTTGGCTGATTCAATAGCAGTAAGAGCTTGCTCTGATAACTCAACTAGTTTCTTCTTAGCTTCCTTATCATCACCTAGTTCCTTGCTCTTGTTTTGAATGGCCTCTGCCAAACTTGCCATAGCCTTGTCATAGTTAGGCTCTTCTGGTTGGGCTGGGGTTTCTTCTACACCGTAGTTTTCTTCCTTATCAAGGATCGTTTGCAAGGCTGTAGCTGTTTTCAGAACTTCTTGTGCATTTGCATCACTTGCTGAAAGTTGCTCAGATAATTTGTCCAAGTTTGACTTGAAGGCTTGACGTGCCTCTGGAGTATTCTTCAAGCTTGTCTGGTCAAACTTAACCAACTCATCCTTCCAGTTCTTCATGGCTTGAAGCAACTCTTCTTTGGTATAAAGAGCACTATCTTCTCCATGAGTGATAAACTGGTCAACTTGGATACCAATATTTTTCGTAGTATCATTACGTTTTGGATCCAATTGCAAGGTTACAGCATGCCATCCCTCTTCAAGTCCTGTTAGACGAACGAGAGTCTGATCACCTTGACGTGTGGCAGCTGTACCACTGAAGTACTTCTTACCGTTGTATTCAGACGCATTACCTAGACCATCTTGATACTCGACTCTTCTACCGTCTAACGTCACCTTGTAGATACCATGACCTGGGTCTACAAAACCTTTAATTTCTAAACCTGTACCGTAGAAGTAGGCTGTTACACTAGCATTTTTCTTTTGCTCTTCTGTTAAACGACCAAATGACGCCCAAGACTCAGTGTTTTGGTATTTACCTGATGAATTGGTTTCATGGTGCCAACCTGGACTATAGTCAAGTTGACTGGCCTGATCATCATGACTGACTTGATCTTTTTGAAGCAATTCAGCTTTCATCACTCGAATCGTTGCTTCTGAAGCAAAGCCAAGCAAAGCCTCATCTGAAGCACTCGTCATTTTCACTTTGAAGTCAAAGATAGAGTCAGCTTGCTCCGTAAAGTCAATTGTTGGAATTGTCAAAGTCTTTTCTGTTTCACCTTCTTGGAAAGTCAAATCAGCTGTTGTATCCTTATAAACCTTACCGTGAACCCCTGTTCCTGGTTCAGTCACGACATGGACTGTTGCAGCTCCTTTGCTACCACCAACACGTTTAATGGTTACAGTAACTGGTTGTCCTTTTTGGACTTCATAGGTAGTTTCTTTCAACTCAAACATACCTTTACCAGCATTATTGAGCGTGTAGATACCTTCAGTTGCAATAGCTTTGCCAGTTTTGTTGACGAGTTTGATGGTGTGTTCACCTGGAGCCAAGTCATCTGTTTCATAAACCATCTGGCTACGTTTACGAGCCGCATTATTAGTTTGTACGTCTGCAACCTTTTGACCATCCACATAAACTGACATTTCACCGTGATTTGGATCCACTGTAGATACGACATAAGCCTTAGTTCCATTGAAGCGGTAGGTTACGCTAGCATCTTTTTGATTGGTCCACATGGATGTTCCACGAACGCCTTCAGATTCGTCATACCAGGTTGTATTTGCTTTATCAGCTGTTGTATTTGAATGGTAATCCAAGCCTAGAGGATAGCCATCTGTTTTTTCGATGCTACTTGGTGTCTTATAAACAGAGAAGTTTGTCAAAATAGGAGTTGCTTGTGAATTCGTGATAGTCACACGAATCTTTTGTGCTTCCACAGGTTGACCTTGGACGAGACGACGATAACCAACAGTCGAACCTTCTCCATATGGAACCCAGCGACCATTGAGCTCAACTTCAACCTTAAATCCAGAGATACGTTGACCTTTAGCAATATCTTCTTTGAGTTCGACTACGTCAAAGCGTCTCTTTTGACCGAGATCGACAGTAAATTCACCTGTCTTGGCATCATTTGACAATGCCCAACTAGTATCATCCTTACCATCTGTTAGGTTGTTCGCTTGATACAAGTGATTCTTACGGGTAGAGCTTGCTGTTACAGTTGCTCCCTTGGCAAAGTCAGTCGCATACATTTGATCCAAGGTTGCGCGGAATTCTTTCAAACGCGCCACGTCTGCATCTGCGAATTTACCTTCTTTGTTTGGTGGAATATTGAGAAGAAGTGGCGTTCCACGACCAACAGACTTGAAGTAGATATCCATCAAATCTTTGATTGATTTTGGTTGTTGATTATCATGGTAGAACCAACCTGAACGGATAGAAACGTCTGCTTCACCGACTGAGTACATATCTCCTTCTGGATCCCCATGGTTGAGATAGTCATTCTTCACATCATCAGTGATTTTAGCTTTCTTAACCTTATGCCAAACTGGATCTCCAGCGATACCACGTTCATTACCGATCCAACGGACACTTGTTGGTTGAGCAGAGAAGATAGCGATATCTCCTTCAGCTTCCTTGATGTACTTGAACCATTCGTCAAAGGTGTAGGTTACTTTTTGAGCTCCACTACCACGCGCACCGTCCATCCATACTTCGATAAATTTACCATTGTTTCCGTATTTAGGATTGCCAAGGATTTCTTTCAGTTGGTTGAGATAGTATTCGTTGTACTCTTTTTCAGTTGAAACATGATATTTAGGGTTGTTTGCGTCCCATGGTGATAGGTAAACACCCATATTCATATCATACTTAGTCGCTGATTTAGAGATTTCTTCGAGAAGGTCTCCCTTACCATCTTTCCATGGACTTGCAGCTACCGTGTGGTCTGTGTATTTAGATGGATAAATCACAAAACCGTCGTGGTGTTTTACAACCATGATTGTTCGTTTGAATCCAGCATCCTTCAAAGTCTTAATCCACTGGTCTGTATCAAGGTTAGTTGGGTTAAAGTTTTGAGGATTTTCTCTACCGTTCCCCCACTCAGAGTTGGTATACGTATTCATACCATAATGGATGAAGGCTGCCAATTCTTCCTTGTGATAGTCCAATTGAGCCTTGCTTGGAAGTGGTCCGTAGTTTCCAATTTCTGTTTCTTCGTCTTTTGGATCAACCACTGGAGTTACAGGAGTTACTGGTTTTGGATCTTCAATTTTTTCGTATTCAAAAATAACTTGGTTCACTCCTTTATGTTGGATGGTTGCTTCTTGACTTGCATTGACTGCACGATATCCTGCAATTTCTTTGGCTTGGAATCTATGAACAAAGGAAACATCGTATTCCTTACCTTCATTATTGTCCACAGTTGCAGTTGCTAATTCTTGGTCTGTACCTTTCAAGCGGTAATGAACATCAAAGGAACCTTTATTGACCTTATAAACCACCTTGATGACACGAGTTCCTGCAGGAGCCTTACTCACAACGCTATAATCATCTTCCCAAGCATCTTTCAACTGTTTATTGACGACTTTGCCATCAATCGATACAATCTCATATTTTTCTTTATTCTTCTTGTAGAAATCAGTCTTCTCAATTTCTGTTTTATAGTTATAGTCAAACTGAGTTCCAACTTCTGTCTTTTCAACAAAAGTATCGTTTTCTTTGACTGGATTATCATTTTGGTCTAGGTGTTCAACAACAACTCGTCCATAGTCAACACCTTCAAGGAGAGTTGCAACACCGCTTTCATCGAAGGAGTATTTGTTTTCACCGATTACTGCCGTCTCATTTCTGAGCATTTTCCCCTCTGGCGTGAAGTAATAACGATTGCCATTATCACCTTGATACCAACCTTTAACACCGTACTTGTCAATGATTTCTTTGACCCATGCCAATTGTTCTGGCGAGAGGACAAGCCCTCCTCCAAAGCGATCTTTTTCAGCGATGTTCATATTGTCAACAGTACCACGTTGGTGAATACCGATAACCTTACCATCACCGTTGATGATACCACCGCCTGAAAGACCAGAAACAGAAGTCAAACGATAGGTAACACCTACAGCGCCATTTTCATTGTACTTCTCAGTATCTCTAACGACACCGTCCGCCTTATACAATTGACCTGGAACAATTGGCTCCTTCAATTCTGGAGATGTTGAATCTGTAGGGTAACCGATTGTGCTAACAGGTTCACCAGCTTTGTATTCTCGATGCTCTGCTAGAGGAGTAAAGGTAGCAGCCTTATTTGGACTAGCAATTGAAAGCGGAACTGGGGCTACAACCAAGGCTAGGTCATTTTTATAGCCTTCACCGAATTTTTCTTTATTCCAGAAGTGAATATCCTTTTCCTTGAACAAAACAGTATTTCCTGAAGTTGGTAAAGAATTATTCTTAGCAGTATTTGAACCTACATTGTAGTAGAACTTAGCCGTATCACCACCACGGATAGAGCCAGCATTAGTATCTGCATCCTTAACCAAGAAATTATGAGCTACTGTCAAGATGATATTTGGAGCAACAAAGATACCAGATCCCGAGTTAAGGTAACGCTGACTACCACCATTTGCCAGAGGTGAGCTAAAAGTTGTATAAACCATCGCTGCTGATGTAGCTGGTTGCCCTTCATAATTGATGCGTTTAAGGTCTTGTCCACCATTGATAATGGCTCTATTTTCTTTTCCAGCTTCAGTTGGAGTTTCTTTCTTCGCTTTTAAGATGCTTTCAGTCTCTACTTGTGGGCTATCTTTTTCTGATACAATAGCTGATGTATCAACTTTTTTCACTGGTGTATCAGGATAAGCACGGTCAGGGATTTCTTCAGGAAGTAAATCGCCAGCCACTTCAGCAGTTTTTCCTTCCTCTGCCACTTTTTCAGCAGCAGCTTCTGTTTTTTCAGTTACTTCTTCTTTAACTGCCTCTACTTTTTCACGATCTACATCTGTCACTTCTTTCGCTTGACCTTCTACTTCTAGTTTTGGCTCTGTCGCGAGTTCATTAGCCGCAACATTACCAGATGCAAAAAAAGCAAGACCGACTGCTACAGAAGCAACACCAACAGTCAGTTTACGAATACTAAATATTCGACCTTTTTCTAAAAAATATTGTTTCATCAAATACTCCTAATCTTCTAGAGCAGTCAGCTACTGCCCGAGCCCAGTATTATCTGGCGACAATTTTTGTTTGATTTCCCTAGCTTAAAATTCTTACTCTGAGCTATTTATTTTGAACAAATACAAGAGTGTAGAAATCGCTTACATTTTTTGAAAATAAAATAATGCTTCCATTAGCAAGAATTTTTCTAGAGTTTTCGCATTATTATAAATATACTATGTTATATTAAAAAATGCAAGGGTTTTCAAAGTTTTAACTAGATTTTTACTAAATGATTCTTTTACTATTCATGGCTAAAAAATCCTAAATTGGCAAGGCCAACTTAGGATTGTTTTGTTTTAAAGTGATAGTAAGCTCCAAGCATACCTGCAGTATTTTGATGACGCGCAAACTCTAATCTTGTTTTTTCCGCTAAACTTGGAACAAGCGCATCTTTCAGAGCTGTACGAATTTTCGGTTTCAAAATCGCTTCCTGCCCCATAATACCACCACCTAGTATAACAATCTCTGGATTGGCAACATAACAGATGTTAGCAACACCTTTCCCAAGATAGGCTACCATACGGTCAATGCCCTCCATGCAGAGTTTATTGCCTTCAGTAGCTTCCTTGAAAATTCTACGACCATTCCAATGGGCAATTTCTTCACCATGAGACTTAGCTACATACTCGACCAAGGCAGTTGTAGATGCTAAATCTTGGAAAGCCCCATCCTGCATATGCATATAGCCAACTTCACAGGCTGAATTGCTGAATCCATGGAAAATCTGGCCGTCAATGATTAAGCAGCCACCGATACCTGTTCCGATGGTCAAACATAGCGTTATTCCTGCACCTTTTCCAGATCCAGAAACAGCTTCTGCTAACCCTGCACAGTTAACATCATTCTCAATCTCACAAGGAATTCCAAAACTTCCTTCAATTTCCTTTTTAAATTGAGTTCCTGCATAATTTGGAATTTGTGGACCAGCATAGAAAATCTCACCCTTATCAGGGTCAACCATTCCCGCTGAGGAAATGGCGACGCCTGACACTGGACCTTTTTCTAGATAGCTAGCTACAATATCTTTTGTTTTCTGTAAGATATGTGGACCGCCTTTATGAGCCTCAGTCGCAACTTCGTGAGACTCTACAAGTTGTCCATCTTGGTCAATCAAACCATATTTGATATTAGTTCCACCAATATCAATTGCAACGTAATTAGTCATAAAGCCTCCTATTGATTAGAGGAAACGCTCCTTAGTTTCACGAATCAATTGAGCAGCTGCTTCTACAACTGGACGATCTTCTTCGGTCACTGGTGTAAGTGGAGAACGAACTGATCCGATGTTAAGTCCTTCATTGATTTTCAAGACTTCTTTAATCACACAGTACATATTCCCATGAGCTGCAGTCAATTTACCGATGATAGTGTTGATAGCGTATTGCAATTCACGCGCTGTTTCTAGGTCTTTATCCGCAATCAATTGGTTGAGTTTCAAGAAGAGTTCTGGCATAGCACCATAAGTACCACCGATACCAGCTTTTGCACCCATGAGACGTCCGCCTAGGAATTGTTCGTCTGGACCGTTAAAGACGATATGGTCATCGCCACCAAGGCTAACGAATGTTTGGATATCTTGAACTGGCATTGAAGAATTTTTAACACCAATGACACGTGGGTTTTTCAACATTTCTGTGTAAAGACTTGGAGTCAAAGCAACACCTGCCAATTGAGGAATGTTGTAGATAACATAGTCTGTATTTGGTGCTGCAGCACTGATGTCGTTCCAGTATTTTGCTACTGAGTACTCAGGCAAACGGAAGTAAATTGGTGGGATTGTTGCGATAGCATCTACTCCCAAACTTTCTGCATGGCGAGCAAGCTCAATACTGTCTTTGGTATTGTTGCAAGCCACGTGAGCAATGATGGTCAATTTACCTTTGGCAACTGCCATAACTTCTTCTAAGATCAATTTACGGTCTTCTACACTTTGGTAGATACACTCACCTGAAGAACCATTGACATAAAGTCCTTGAACACCTTTATCAATAAAGTATTGAACCAAAGCACGTGTACGTTCTGGGCTAACTTCACCCGCATCATCATAACATGCATAGAAGGCAGGAATGACACCTTCATATTTTTTTAAATCTGACATAGATTTCTCCTAAGATTTCTTTTTTCTGCTTTGAGCAGATGATTTTTACTATTTTAGTATACACCTTGTAAAAAGCGCTTTCAATACATATAAGCCACTTAGATTTTAATTTCTATTCATCTCCCTTAGCTTTTCTTGTTTGAAAGTAGTTTCATATCATTTTCAATTCTCTTGATATTTAGCAAATAATTTTTCCATTAATCCTGCTTGGCAAAAGGCAAGAAGAGCAAAGCCAAAGAGTAGAAATGCTGAGCCACCAAGCACTAGAGTAAAGCCTGATAGATAGAGAAGCATAATGATTAAGAAAATAATCGCCAGCATCAAGAAGAACCAAGCGAAGTTAAAGCTGACCAAGAGCAAGCCCTTTTGGAGCACTTCTTTCCAAGTTAATTCATAGCGTGCAGCAATTGGATAGCTAGCCAACATAACTAGGGTTAAGAATATCAGAATTCCCAAGCAAATAGCTTTAATGAGCTGAAAGGCAACACCAGTTTGACTCCAGAATAGGGATAAATCAACAACACTAATTAGAAATATTCCTAACTCCAACAAACCTAACTGAAAACCTAATTTCAAATTTTGCTTAAAGGCTCTAATATAGATTTTGAAAACAGGAATACGACGGCTGCGCTTCACTTCAAAGATTGTCTGATAGAGACTGATTTTAGCTACTCCAATAGTCACAATAGGCAAACAAGACACAGCAAAGAGCAGGTTAACCGTCACAATATCTAAGACTTTCTCGCAAAAACGCATCAGAAAGTTATCCGTATCAAATGCCGCTTTTATCAATCCAGATCCTTTATGTGCCATTGTTTCTCCTCCTAACTGACTAATCGATTAAAATTTTAAATAAATATTTGCGAACTTTATCTTCCATACCTGCATAACCGTTAGGCTGATGAGGTTCTCCTGGGAAGAAGACTGCAAAATTGTGATATCCCAACAAAAGTGGGTATTGTTCGTGACAATGAACAAAGCCAATGTCACTAGCTTCATCAAATGCTACTGCCTCGTCCTTAACACGAGAACCATAGCTTGAATACTCATGACCATCTACCAATAAATGCAAGTCTGCATAGTTTTTATGATGCTCAAAGCGATCATTTTCTTCTTTGTTGAGAACATTTTCCTGCACAACTAAGAAGACCTTATCTCCATCAATATCGTATTTACCCAATTCAAACGTATCTTTACGATGCTCATAGAGATAATCAATAGCCTTGTCCAGATTTGGATGGATTCCTTTATAAAAGGTGATATTTTTTAAATCATCAAAAATCATAGTAATTTCCTTTACCTGATTGTTATCACAGACATAAAATGTCTAGCCAGTAAGTTTATAAGTGTCTAACAAAACTTCATGAAGTAACCAACTCCTCTCCATTTTGTAGACACTTATAATTCTATTATTTCTTAATTTAATTTGACCAAACCAACAAGTTTGGTTGATAAATCGTATTTTCCTATCCTTTGACAGCTCCCATAGTAATCCCTTGAGTAAATGATTTTTGGAATACCAAGAAGACTGTTACGATTGGCACAGCTGCAAGAGCAGCACCCGCCATAATCAAACCATAGTTGGTTGCCATCTCAGCCTGCATAGTCGCAACCCCAAGTGAGATGGTCAAGTTGTTACGAGATGTCAACATAACCAACTGCATAAAGTAGTCATTCCATGTATTGATGAAGGTGAAGATTGCAAGAGCTGCAAATCCTGGTTTCACGATTGGGAAGGCTACGCTCCAGAAAGTACGAATTTCACCGCATCCATCGATTTTAGCAGATTCTAGCAATTCTGTTGGAATGTTTTCACTGAACTGTTTCATGAGGAAGACCCCAAATGGCCATCCGATCAAAGGCAAGATAACCGCCCAAAGAGTGTCATGGATTCCCATGAAGTTGACGATACGTACCAATGGTACAAGGACAACTTGTTTTGGAAGAGCCATGGCAGCGATAAAGATAGCGAAGAGAATGCGTTGTCCATAGAAACGTTTCTTAGCCAATACATAACCTGCTAGGGATGAAGTTGCACAAACCAAGAACATTGTTACCAATGAAATGAAGACTGAATTCCACATCCATTGCAAGGCTGGGTTTTGCACCATCAATTGTTGGAAGTTCTCCATTGTTGGAGCTTTAGGGAACCATTGTGGTGGAATCATAATGGTATCCGGTTGTGATTTGAATGCACCTGTCAAAATCCAGTAGAATGGAAAGATAAACAGTACAGTCAATAAAAGCAAGAAGATGGTTGAAATAACAGTGAAGGCTGTTAAAGGTTTCTTTTGTGTAGATTGCATAGCTGTCTCCTTTCTATTAATATTCTACGTCGTTTCCAAGTACTTTAAATTGAACAAAGCTGACAATTGCGATCATAACTGCCAAGAATACACCAATAGTATTGGCATAGCCATACTCAGTCAATTGGAAGGCTTTTTCGTAAAGGTAGTACATAAGTGTACTTGTTGAGTAGTTTGGACCACCTGAAGTCAAAAGTTGAATCAAAGCGAAACACTGGAATGAGTTGATTGTTGTAATGATTGCGATATAAAGAGTTGTTGGAAGAAGACTTGGCCATTTAATCTTCCAGAAAACTTGTAACTCAGTTGCTCCGTCGACACGCGCCGCTTCAACAAGAGAGTTATCAATATTACCCATTGCAGCGATGTAAAGAATGATTGGTTGACCAACTGATGTTGTCAAAAGAATAATCATAATCGCCATCAAAGCCCAGTTTTTATCTCCTAACCAAGAAATGTTTTGGCTAATGATATGGCTTGACTTAAGCACGAAGTTCAAAATACCTGATAGTGGATCATAGATCCATTTCCATACTACTGTTACGGCAACACTACCTGTTACAACAGGAAGGAAGAATACGAAACGGTAGAAAGATCTAGCAACGGCATTTTGTTGGTAAGTTTGTGATGCTACAAAGAGCGAGAAGAGTACAACGACTGGTACAGACCCGATAACCAAGATTACGGTATTAATCAAAGATTTTGTAAAGACAGGGTCTTTAAACATACGAATGTAGTTGTCCAAGCCAACAAACTCAAAGCTTGTCATCGAATAGTTAAAGAAACTTGTGATGAAGCCCATGATCATTGGAGCTAAAACGAAGACGGTAAAGAAGATTAATACTGGTGCTAGGAATGCGTAGGAAATAATCGTTTCCCGCATGCGAATTTTATTGATTTTCACAGTCGGCACCTCACTTTCACATAGTTTTGTTTTTTTGACTGTTATCTGACCCTGATCTAAAATCAGAATGAAATTTTTCTAAGATTCGTCAATGTAAAAACTTCATTATAATTTTGACCTGTCAGCTGCTTCTATTTCAAACAAAAGTCCCCCTTTTCGTGCACAGTTGTGCTCAGGGAAAAGGGGGGGATTTCAGTTTTTATTTAGGGCTTATTATTTAGCTGCTTTTTTGATTGTTTCATTCGCTTTTTCAGTGAATGCTTTCAATGCTGCAGCAGGTTCTTGGTCACCATTTGATACAGCTTGCAACATTGGGAACCAAAGTGTTCTCATTTCAGCAAATCCGTCGATTGTGTTGTAGTATGGTGAGTAGTATTGAGTCCAACCACTGATAGTTTCCATACGTTTATCATCATAAAGTTTTCCAAATGAAGTACGAACTGGGAAGGCACCTGTACGAACTACGTCTTTAGGACCCCACTCTTTATCATCTGCGATGAATTGGATGAATTTCTTAGCAGCAGCAACTTTCTTTTCATCTTTGTTGTTAAATACTGCAAATCCGTTTACAAGGTACTCAAGAGCTGGTTTGCCTGAATCAGATGGGAATGGTACTTCTACCACTTCAACTTTACTTGCTTCCAAGAGTTTAGCTTGGATACCGTTTTGAGCTGGTGCCCAAAGGATTGTGTATGATGTTTGACCGTTTGCAAAGTTTTGGATGTCTGCTCCACCGTCAAATTGTGAACCGTTGTTCAACAAACCATCTTTAATCCAGCTAGTTGCTTTTTCAAGACCTTTGACGAATTTAGGATCATCGGTTGTGTATTTAGTAACTTCTTTGTCTGTTACAGAACCGCCGTAAAGGTTAGAGATGAAAGCACGTGTTCCTTGGTCTCCCCCTTGACCAGAACTGAACAATGAACCTGGAGTGTATCCTTTATCTTTAAGTGCTTTCAAGACTTTTTCAAAATCATCTGTTGTCCAACCTTCTTTAACAAGGTTAGCTACACCAGCATCTTCCAACATTTTCTTGTTCATAGCCATGTAGAATGGTGCAGAACTGATTGGGTACATGTATGCTTTATCACCAGCTTTACTTGCTTGAATGATGTTTTCATTGTTAACATCTTTAACAAATTCATCTGTAAAGAGGTCATTCAACTCAGCTAATTTACCATTTTTACCGTAATTAATGATACGACCTGGTGCATCGAAAAGTACATCTGGAGCAGTTCCAGCTTCAATAGCCGTCGTGATTTTTTCTGGACCAGATTTGAAGTCGATTGTTTCTAGTTTAACTTTGATATCTGGGTTTGCTTTTTCGAAAGCTTCGATGATAGATTTTTCATAAGTTCCTACACCGTCACCAGATTTTTCTTGAGTGAAGACTGGGAAAGCCCACCAAGTGATTTCAGTTTTTCCTGCATCACTTGCAGCATCTTTTTTAGCGTCTGATTTGCCACAAGCAGCAAGAGATAGAACAGCAGCACCCGCAAGTACTGTACAAGCTAGTTTTCTAAATTTCATTAGTATTCTCCTAAATGATGATATGCGTATCCGAAACGGATAATGAGTAATGTCGAATTTGTATACGTTTTCATTTTTTCCTACTAATCAACCACTCTCCTCGTTTTTTATATTGTGTTATTTAAGACCCGCAACAAATCGTTCCGTAATCTCTTTTGGTCTAGTAATAGCGCCACCAACAACGATACCTCGCACCCCGTAACCTAGGATTTGCTTAGCTTGTTCTGGTGTGTGAATTTTTCCTTCAGCGATGACGTCCACCCCTGCGTCGCAGAGTTTCTTGATTAATCCGAAATCTGGGCCATCCACTTTTGGACTGTAAGAAGTGTAACCTGACAAGGTTGTTCCGACAAAGTCAATTCCCGCTTCAACTGCTGTCAGACCTTCCTCAAAGGTACTTGTGTCAGCCATCAAGAGTTGATTTGGATATTTTTCTTTGATTTGGCGGATAAATTCTTGAATCTCTAAGCCATCATGACGTTCACGTTTGGTACAATCAAGAGCTATCACCTCAATGTCAAGAGCCGCTAATTCATCAACTTCTCTCATAGTCGCTGTGATGAATGGTTCTTGTGGTGGATAATCACGTTTAATAATTCCGATAATCGGAAGTTTAGTGACTTCTTTAATTTCCTTAATATCTCGAACACTGTTTGCTCGGATACCTACTGCACCACCTTGTTCAGCTGCTTTCACCAACAAGGGGATAACTCCTCCCGCTTCTGTGTAGAGCGGTTCATGAGGAAGTGCCTGACAAGAAACGATGATTCCATCTTTGATTTGTTCAATCAAGGCTTCTTTACTAATTTGTGGCATCTACTTTCCTCCTTTTCTTTTCCTTTGTGTTTATGTGACTATTATAGCTTATTATTAAAGCGCTTTCAATAGCTTGTGCTAGAATAGATTGAAGTTTCAAAACAATTTTATGCAACAGTTTCTCCTGAAAGTAGTTTCAGGGATCTAAAATCTATCCCAACACCACATAATCCCTAACTAAAAACATCCTTTTTTCTCGCAAACATGAAAGAAAAAGGCCGTGGGACAGAAATCGTTAATTCGTTAGAATTCGATTTCGTCGTTCCACCTCCGCACAGTTGAGTAGGGCTGTAAAAGCTGATGGAATCAGCGTAGTAGAGCCCACTCAACCACTGCGTCTTGCTCGACAATCCAAAGAAAATTGAGAGGCTAGGACTTTTGTCCCAGCCTCCTTTCTATTAAAGATCAGGTTACTCTATAAAATCTTTAAGTTTTAACTATTTAACTAATCTTCTTTTCTCTTCCCCAAAGCAAACATACCTAGAATCATCCCCAAAAGTCCTACAGAAGCAAGGGTAGAGGCATCTCCACTTCCTGTTTTAGGAAGAACATTTTGACCAACTGCAGGTGCTTGATAGGTCTTATCTTGTGACATAGCCTGAGATACAATAGATTGCTGCCCTTTGTGCTCTGGATCTTTATGGCTTGCTCCTTCTGAGCCCTTGACGTCGCCTGTAAATCCTGGGTTTTCTGTCGGTACAGCGTCACCCTTCACACTGCCCGTGAATGCTGGGACTTCGTGAACAGCTGATTCTAGACCATTAACACCACCCACAAATTCTGGGTTTTCAGAAGTTACAGGACTAGCAGCATTTACACCACCTGTGAATTCTGGAACTTCATGCACAGCTGCTTCTGCACCGTTGATTCCACCTGTGAATTCTGGAACTTCAGCAGTCGCAGCTTCTACACCGTTGATTCCACCTGTGAATTCTGGAACTTCAGCAGTCACAGCTTCTACACCGTTAACTCCACCTGTGAATTCTGGAATTTCAGCAATCGCAGATTCTACACCCTTAACGCCACCTGTGAATTCTGGAACTTCGTGAACAGCTGCTTCGCTACCGTTGGCAGCTCCAGGAATACCTGCTCCTTCAAGACTAACTGGAAGGTTGTGCATACTCTCGATTGCTCCAGAAGCAAGTCCAGTTATTTCCTGACCAAGATCTGACTTGCCTATTGTAAATAGCAGAGTCTTAGTATCATACTGGGTCATGAAGTTTACTTTTTTACCATTTGCCAACTGAAGTGTTGGGATTTTGTTGACCAAAACTTCTGAATCAAACTCTACTGCAAGAATTCCTGGCCATTTTTCAATAACAGATTTAACTTTTGCTTCTTTAGGAGAAATTCTTTCCTTCGTTAAGAAATCCCAGTTAAATTTCTTGAAGGATAGAGTATAAGGATTGCCACCAGCTTCATGATGTTCGTACAAGAGCCCAAATTCTTTTGGACCGATTTGTTGAAGTGAGTTATAGGCATACTCTCCCTCTTGAATCAAATGATGATGCAGCCAAGTCAACTCGCCATCTTCTTCTACGCGAGCCACTCGAATGTAACCATTCTTACGACCTGGGCCATTGGCATTTGCTAGAAGGATATACTCCTTACCATCTTGAACCGTATGAGTCGCTGCCATTTGAACATAGACATCTGGTACATCATAGCGTGCTACATAGTTATCCCATGTAATACCACCATCATTACTTGTCGCAACTTGCAAATCACCAGTCAAACCACGCATAAAGAGTTTCAACTGACCATTATTCAATTGAACAACAGAAGATTCCGTATTTTGAGCGTAGTAATTGTTCATGTTACTTGAATCAACTACTGTACCATCATAAAGTGTACGGTTATCATTGACACCGCCACCCATATGCCAAGTTTTACCATGATCATCTGAGTAGATGATACGAGATGATTGAGAACCGTTGAGGTGGTTAGTACGGTTTGTCGTATAGACAGGAACGACGATACGACCTTTATGAGGTCCATTCTGGAGGGTAATGCCCACTCCAGGTCCCACACCTAAAAATTTCATCCAATCAGCTTTGACCATTGGAGTAATATCTTGTGGTGCAGACCAAGTCTTACCGTCATCATCACTGTAAGACATCCATAGGTAGCTGTCTTTAGCAATTCTAAATGGAGAAGTTTTATTGCTTGTAAAGTAGATATTTCCTAGTAGCTGCTCACCTTGATATAGGTCACCTTTATCGCTATAGCCAGGCTTGATAGGATTTACAACAACACGGTAATCCGTTGCCTGGCCATCTGGTGTGTAGACAAGGCCATTTTCACGAATTGTATAGGCTCCATTTTCTCCTTCACGGTAGAGGATTTGGTAAGTTTTACCATCAATTTCTTTGTAGGCTTCCTCTTTTTCAGCTGACATCCCAAAGATTCCTTTTCCTTCTGGAAACATATCATAGACTGAAAAGATGCGTTTGGTTTCAGTATCTTGGGCTAAAACCATGTCGATATTCACTGGTGAGCCAACAGATGGATCAGTAGCTTTTGGATTGTCGCGTAGATTTGTAAGAGTGATACGATCGCCCCATGTTTGGCCCTTATCTTCACTTCGTTTAACGACCATACCGATATCGCCCCAGTCAGAGTGGTGCAAACGGCGTTCGTCAGCTCCAGCAATCAAAGTTCCCTTGTCAGTCTTAAGGAGGGCTGGAATCCGATAGCTATTAATACCATCTGGATTTGATTGCCCATTTTTACCAGCTTCAAATACATCCTTTTTATCTGTTATCTCAGCTCCTTCTGGAAGCTTTTTCTCTAATTCAGATCTTTCAAAGAGGTAGCTACGATTTTGAACTTCTTCTGGACTCAAGGCACGATCGTAAACAGTTAGATTACGAACTTGTAAACCTGTTCCCCAAACCATACTTCCTGCACGATTTGTAGATCCAATCTGCATATGATTCACATCAGGCATATCTTTGATAAAGCGTCCTGATTTCTTACTTGTTCTCGACAAGACTCCGTTTACATAGAGACGAACTTGCCCATTTGGAGAATCTGCACTTGGTCTTTCGACTGTAAAGGTTACTGAGTTCCACTGACCTGGTTTGACTGTTAATGGAGCATCTGTATATCTATCATAAAATTGGTCGCCGTTTTGATCGCGCCCCTCAATCAAGGCAACATTGTTGTAAACAGCCATGGTGAAATATTCATTTCGAACTGTATCACTTGAGACTGAGAAAAGGTTATAAAATGCTGGTGCAGAAGCATCTGGTTTGAATTCCATATGAACAGTTGCATTTTGAAGCTGTTTCAGCTTGTCCAATTGCTCTGTCAAATCAATTCTATTGCTATTTGTAGCATTAGTCTCTACATCTTCCTTTTCAAGAACAGTATTGACATTTTCCAACTCTCTAGCATAGTAATCACGTGGAAGCGCAGCTGGATCTTTTTCGGTTTCTCTAGTTGTTTCTGCCGTTTCTGTTGTTGCAGTTGTTTCTGTTGCAGTATGTGCTTCTGTAGGAGCATGTGTGACTGTGTCTACTCCATTAGACTCTGTAGCAGTCTTTTCAGTATCTACTGTTTTTTCCGCCTGATCCTTCTCTACTCCTAGTTCTGTAGTTTCCTTATTGGTAGTTAATTCTTGTGCTAATACTGGCGATGCACCAAAAACAACTGCTCCAATCACTACTGAAGCGGCTCCTACTGTAAATTTGCGAATTCCGTATCGTTGTTTTCTATCCAGCTGATTATGCTTCATCTTTCTTCCTTTCATTTTTAAAAATAAAGCGCTTTCTTTTTTGCTTAAAATTTTTAGTCGATTGACTAACTAACAAAAATAACTTTTTCACGAATGGTTACACTCGATCTTTCAAATTTTCTCTCACTTAACGACCAATAATCTCTCATCATTCCATCGTTAACTTGAGCCTCCTACTCCTTTCAAATTTTATCTTACTTTCATTATATAATAAATTTCACCATTTTAAAATAGATTAACATAGAACGGATTTCACTTTCAGTTTTTGAGACACAAACTTAAACTTCTAAAACTACTTTCTAGTTTTTAGAGCAAATTCTTCACTTTGATCATCCTACATTCAAGGGGCATATTTTACTAATCGATATTTTCAATAGATCTAGCGTTAAACTTCATCCTCCACTCTTTTAAATCCCAAATAAAAAGCCGTAACCAGTTCTAGTTACGGCTCCTTCTTATCAACATTAAATTTCTCGATGAAATTCTTCGGTTTTAGCTATTTCATTAATCTTCTTTTTTCTTGCCAATAGCAAACATGCCTAGGAGTAAGCCTATAAGTCCTATAGATGCAAGAGGACTAACACCTTCACTTCCTGTTTCAGGAAGAAGTTGCTGACGAGCAGCAGGGGCTTGATAAGTTTTATCTTGTGCCATAGCTTGAACCACAATTGACTGTTCTCCCTTATACTCTGAGACCTCATGGATAGCCGCTTCAGCACTGTTTACACCACCTACATACGCTGGAACTTCTGTACTCGCAGATTCTAGACCATTAACACCACCTGTGTATTCTGGCACCTCTAACTGAGCGGCCTCTACTGCATTGACGCCACCTGTGTACTCTGGAACTTCTAACTTAGCAGATTCTACCGCATTCACACCACCTGTATATTCTGGCACCTCTAACTTAGCAGATTCCACTGCATTGACGCCACCTGTATATTCTGGCACCTCTAACTTAGCAGATTCTACCGCATTCACACCACCTGTATATTCTGGCACCTCTAACTTGGCAGATTCTACCGCATTCACACCACCTGTATATTCTGGCACCTCTAACTTAGCAGATTCTACCGCATTCACACCACCTGTATATTCTGGCACCTCTAACTTGGCAGATTCTACCGCATTCACACCACCTGTATATTCTGGCACCTCTAACTCAGCGGATTCTACTCCATTCACGCCACCTGTATATTCTGGCGCTTCTAACTTAGCGGATTCTACTCCATTGACACCACCTGTGTATTCTGGAACTTCTAACTTAGCGGCCTCCACTGCATTAACGCCACCTGTGTATTCTGGAACTTCTAACTTAGTGGATTCTACTGCATTCACACCGCCTGTATATTCTGGCACCTCTAACTTAGCGGATTCCACTGCATTGACACCACCTGTGTATTCTGGAGCTTCTAACTTAGCGGATTCTACTGCATTCACACCGCCTGTGTACTCTGGGGTTTCTAACTTAGCTCCTTCCTCACCATTGACTCCACCTTCAAAGGCTGGAACTTCATGAATGGCAGACTCTCCTTTTGAGCTTTCTACTAGACTACCCTCTGGAACTTCATGGACCGCGGCTTCCTCACCGTTCACACCACCTTCGAAATCCAGAATCTCATGAATGGCTGCTTCAGCACCATTGACACCACCTTCAAATTCCGGAACTTCGTTAATAGTTCCTGGTGGATTTTCTTCAACCTCTATTTCTGGAATTTCATGAACGGCTGCTTCCTCGCTGTTCACACCACCTGAGAAGTCTGGCACATTATGAACGGCTGCTTCCTCACCGTTGACACCACCATCAAAGGCTGGAGCCTCATGAACTGCACCTTCTTCACCATTGACTGCACCTGTAAATTCTGGGACTTCATGAATTTCTGCTTTTGCACCATTTTTCCCACCAGGGACTCCTGCACCTTCAAGACTTACAGGCAAATTATGCATGCTCTCAATTGCACCATCAATGATTTCTGTAATTTCTTGACCAATATCTTCCTTGTTAACTGCGAAAAGCAATGTTTTTGTATCGTATTGCGTCAAGAAAGTCGCAAAGTTCCCATTTGCCAATTTAAGAACTGGTGGTTGATTCACCAATACTTCAGAATCAAATTCTAGAGCAATGACATTTTTGCTCATCTCCACAGCATTTTTCACAGTTGCTTTTGTTGGAGAAATCATATCCTTACTTAAGAAATCCCAGTTGAATTTCTTATAAGACAAGGTATACTCATTTTGTTTACTATCTGCATGCTCATAAAGTAAACCAAATTCACCATTTCCAAGATCTTGCAAGGAGTTATAGGCAAATTTACCGCTTTGAATAGGATTGTGCTTGAGCCAAGTCAAATCTCCGTTAGCTTCCACACGTGCTACGTGTACCAAACCATTGTAACGTCCTGGCCCACCTGCATTACTGAGGATGATATATTCCTTACCATCTTGTACCGTATGAATGGCAGACATTTGAACGTAGACATCTTTGACATCTGAATAGCGTTTTACATCTTTTTCCCAAGTTGCTCCACCGTCTTTACTCGTTGCAACTTGCAAATCCCCTGTCAATCCACGCATGAAGAGTTTGAGATCTCCATTATTCAACTGCACAACAGTTGACTCAGTATTTTGAGCACCTGGATTATTCATAGTTGAAGAATGAATTGTTTGGTTACCTACTGGACGGTTATCATTGACCGCTTCACCAGCGTGCCAAGTTTCACCATGGTCATCTGAGTAAATGACACGTGAAGACTGGGAGCCACTTAGGTAAGATACGTTATTTGTTGTGTAGGCAGGGATAACCAGACGCCCTTTGTGAGGTCCCGAATGCAAGGCAATACCTGTACCAGGTCCAGTACCTAAGAAGTGCATCCAGTCCTTACGAATACCGTATGTAATATCTTTTGGTGCAGACCAAGTTTTTCCATCGTCATCGCTATAAGACATCCAGAGATAGTTGGTGTTTGAAACTCTAAAGATATTCTTATCGCTATAATCGAAGTAGACATTACCAATCAGTTCTTCACCTTTATACAAATCACCCTTATCACTATAGGCTGGTTTCTTAGGATCAACTACAACACGGTATTCTGTCTTTCTATTTTCAGGGTCAAAGACTTCACCATTTTCACGGATTGTATAACGTCCTGCTTCACCTTTTTTGTATAGAACCTGATAAACCTTATCTCCAATTTGCTCATAGGCTTGTGGTGCTTTTCCTGGTAAATCTCTGACAGCTTCACCTTCTACGAACATATCAAAAATAGAGAAGATTCTCTTAGTTTTCGGATCTTGGACTAGGGCCATGTCAATGTTGACTGGTGATCCCGCATGAGCTCTTCTGGCATTCTCATTATCACGAGGATTTGAGATGACAATTCTATCTCCCCATGTTTTGCCCTTATCATCACTACGACGAACAACCATACCGATATCGCCCCAGTCAGAGTGATGCAAGCGTCTCTCATCTGCACCAGCAATCAAGGTTCCTTTATCCGTTTTCAGCAGGGCTGGAATACGGTAGCTTGCGATACCATCTTTATTTGGCTTGCGGTTCTCACCACCTTCAAAAACATCCAGTTTATCAGTAACTTTTGCTCCTTCAGGAAGTTTCTTCTCCAACTCTCCTCTTTCAAAAAGTTGGCTACGTTTTTTAACTTCTTCTGGAGTAAGAGTACGATCATAAACCGTTAGATTTCGGACTTTAAGATTAGCACCCCAGAAGTTTTTGCCTGTACGTTTTGTTGTACCGATTTGTACATGGTTGACATCTGGCATGTCTTGGATGAAGCGACCAGACTGAGGACTTGTGCGCGACAAGACACCATTTACATAGACGCGAACCTGACCTTTTGGTTGGTCAGCATTTGGTCTTTCAACTGTAAAGGTTACAGAGTTCCACTCACCTGGCTTAATCTTCAAAGGAGCAGTTTTATAATCACCATAGAATTGGTTTCCATTTGCATCACGACCTTCAACGATAGCTGTGTTATCAAGGATGGCCATAGTGAAATACTCATTTACTTTGGTATCACTAGAGACTGAGAAGAGGTTGTAAAAACGTGGAGCAGATGCATCTGGCTTAAACTCCATATGAATGGTCGCATTTTGAAGTTTTTTAAGCTTATCTAGTTCCTCTTTCATGTCAACTCTTTGACCGTTTGAAGGATTGGTTTCAACATCTTCCTTCTCTATAACAGTATTGGCATTTTCCAACTCTCTTGCATAAAAGTCACGCGGAATGTTTCCAACTTCGTCTTCACTCTCTGTAGCTGGAGTTTCGTTTGATGCTTCTGTTTCTGTTGGTTTTTCAGACCCTGGGTTTGCTTGCAACTCTTCACGGCTCACTTCTGTTCCACTATTATTTACTGTGGTTACTTGGCCTGCAGGTTCCTTATCTAAATTAGCTAGACTTCCTGTCTCTACTTCCTTAGACGATTCTGGCAAAGATTGCCCCGCTGTTTCACCATTCGTTGATGGCGCCTCTTGAGCCAAAGCCGGTGCAGCACCAAAAACAACCGCTCCAATCACTACTGAAGCTGCTCCAACTGCAAATTTCCGAATTCCATATCTCTGTTTTCTATTAAAATCTCTCTGATTCATGTGTTCCCTTCCGTTATTTTTAAAAAAATAAAGCGCTTTCTTTTTTGCTTAAAATTTTTAGCCTTTCAGACTAGCTGCAAATAAGAAACTGTATTATTGAATGAAATTGCCATTCTTTGTAGATGAAATGCTGTTGCTCTTTTATAAATTCCATGTTAAAAAATAAGCAAGCAGCTATACTCCTTTCATTTTTTATTTTAATCTTATTATATAATAAATATTCTAAATTTTAGACTTTGTAATCTATAATAGATTCTACTTTCAAAGATATTTAGAAGTCTCAAACTACCTGAAACTACTTTCTCATTATCTGAGTCACATAAAGAAAACCCTGTAGTTCATTCATTCAAAACTACAGAGCTATTTTTTAATTTTTAATGACCAAGATAGGTAAAGGGAATCTCACTAGCACACAACCAATTGTAAACTTGATCATTGACATGAACATTCATAGCTTCGTGTGCATATTCAGGCATGATGCGATAGCTCTTCTCACAAGTCAAACGATTGTAGATAGCAAACTGAGTGATTGGATAGCAGACATCGTCATCTAGTCCAGTAATCATCCGAACTTGCCCCTTAATACGATGGGCAAGATTTTTCACATCGATATAAGCTAGGGTTTCCATAATTTGCTCCTCTGTTTCGTGGAAAGGATCATGGAACTTAAAGTAACGGAAGAGTTCATCATAGGCTTCACTGGTATTTCCAATCTCTAGCACTCGTCTAAAGTCAGATAAGAATGGATAAATAGTAACTGTACACTTGATACGTGGATTGAGACCTGCAGCTACTAAAGCCAAGGCTCCCCCTTGAGAAGCTCCATAGCTAGCTAACTGTTCCTCATCAACTTGTGGGAGACTAGCTACAATCTCAATCAATTGATAAATATCTAGATAAACATCCTTATAGAAAAGTTGCTCTTTCCCTTCAACAGCACCACGGATGATTTGTCCCTTAACTGTGTTTCCCAGCGGAGAACGCAAGCCATCTTGTGAGTATCCAGATTGCCCTCTAACATCCATGGATACTACACCATAACCAGCGACCGTAAAGGCTAACATATCTGTCCAATCCCAGCCACGTCCCATATAGCCATGGAAGTGGAAAATGACAGGTACTTTCTTTTCTGAGATGGGTAAGACTATACGCGCATAAACAAGGCCATCACGGGTGCCTTTAAAGCTTAACTCATAACACTTCACATTGGGAATATGAAAATCTCGTTCCTCTAATTGATAGTCTGACAAAACCGAAACCTTCTCAATCTCACCATCCCAAAAAGCATCAAAATCTTGAGGAATTTCATCTCTCCCTTTGTAAGTTTTCATTTCTTCTATTAGTGCTGGATTTCTCATAAAACCCTCCTTTATTTAGTAACCGTTACCATAACTCTAGCACATAAAGGAAGGCAATGCAAGACCAGTATTTTAAATAGAAAGTGATTTTAATTTTGCAGATTCATCAAAACTAGCCTGAAAGTAGTTTTATTTTTTCGTCTGTATAAATTTAAACGTTGTCAGCATGTTAAATCTCACTTTCTAATACTCTTCAAAAATCTCTTCAAACCACGTCAGCTTCGTCTTGCCGTATATGTGTTACTGACTTCGTCAGTTCTATCCACAACCTCAAAACGGTGTTTTGAGCAACCTGCGGCTCGCTTCCTAGTTTGCTCTTTGATTTTCATTGAGTATAAAACCATTCTGAGACAAATTCTCAGTTTTATACTTTGCTGTTTATCAAATAAAAAAGTTTCATAACCTTAATAGAATTGTTCTATCAGGATTACAAAACTCTTTCTTATTTCAAATCTTTTTTATAGCGTTCCAACTCAGCTTGGTTTGCCCAAACATAGTGACCTGGACGAATTTCTACCATAGAAGGTTTATCAGTCTCATAGTCATGTTGATCTGGATCATAGACTTTCAATACTTTTTTACGTTCCAAGATTGGGTCTGGAATCGGAACAGCTGATAGAAGTGCTTGTGTATATGGATGAACTGGATTGTTAAACAATTCTTCAGTTTCAGCCACTTCAACAATAACACCCTTATAAATTACCGCGATACGATCAGAGATGAAACGAACCACTGACAAATCGTGGGCGATAAAGAGATAAGTCAAGCCCAATTCCTTCTGGAATTTCTTAAGCAAGTTCAAAACTTGAGCACGCACAGAAACGTCCAAGGCTGAAATAGGCTCATCCGCAATAACGAAGTCAGGTTGCATAACCAAGGCACGGGCAATCCCAATACGTTGACGTTGACCACCTGAAAACTCATGTGGGTAACGTGTCAAGTGTTCAGCCAAAAGTCCCACTTCACGAATGATTTTCTGTACTTTTTCTTTTCTTTCTTCTTCATCTTTAAATAAATGGTGGTTATAAAGACCTTCAGAAATGATATAGTCAACCGTTGCACGCTCATTCAAGCTAGCTGCTGGGTCTTGGAAAATCATTTGGATACGACGGATTAATTCCGAAGCTTGTTCACGTGATTTTTTACCATTAATTTTTTGACCTTCAAAGATGATATCACCTTTGCTGGTATCATTAAGACCGATGATAGCACGACCAATCGTTGTTTTACCACTACCAGACTCTCCAACAAGTGAGAAAGTTTCTCCTTTGTTGATAAAGAAGTTCGCATTTTTAACAGCGACAAACTTTTTGCTTCCTTCACCGAAGGAAATTTCTAAGTCTTTAATTTCTACTAATTTTTCAGACATTTCCTTCCTCCTAGTCCTCAAGATGTGTAAAGCCCATCTTTTCACGAATCTTGTCGTGTAAATCTGCAATCACCGATGGTTTTTCAACTTTTGGAGCTTGTTCATGAAGCAACCATGTCTTAGCCCAATGAGTATCAGATACTGCAAACTGAGGTGCTTTTTCCTCGAAGTCAATCTTCATAGCATAATCTGAACGAAGAGCAAAAGCATCTCCCTTCAATTCAGTATAAAGCGATGGAGGTGTTCCAGGGATTGAGTACAATTCACCTTTGTCATCCGCAAGTTGTGGCAAGCTTGACAAGAGGCTCCATGTATATGGATGACGTGGGTCGTAGAAGATTTCTTCAACAGTACCATATTCAACAATTTCACCAGCATACATAACTGCAACTTTATCAGCGATACTTGCTACGACACCTAGGTCGTGGGTGATAAAGATTGTTGTAAAGTGGTATTCGTGTTGAAGTGACTTCAACAAATCAATAATCTGTGCCTGAATGGTCACGTCAAGGGCTGTTGTCGGCTCATCACAGATAAGAATGTCTGGACGACAAGCAAGAGCAATCGCGATAACGATACGTTGACGCATTCCCCCAGAATATTGGAACGGATACTCGTCGAAACGTTTCTCAGAGTCCGGAATACCAACCTTATTCATATAGTCAATAGCCAATTCTTTAGCTTCTTGAGCAGTTTTGCCTTGGTGTTTAACAATAACTTCTGTGATTTGACTTCCGATGGTCTTGATAGGATCTAGACTTGTCATCGGATCTTGGAAGATAGTAGCGATTTTAGCGCCACGGATATTTTCCCACTCTTTATGAGAAGATAAGGCTGTCAAATCTTGTCCACGGTAATTGATACTACCTTGTGCAATACGACCATTCTCTTCCAACATTCCTGTGAATGTTTTTGTTAAAACTGATTTACCAGAACCTGACTCCCCAACTAAAGCGAGAACCTCTCCCTCGATCAGATCGATGGAGACACCTCGTATAGCTGTCAAAATTTTGTCACGAACGTCAAATTCCACGACAATATCTTGAGCAGTCAAAATTACATTTTTTCCTTTTATCATGTCTACTCCTATCTATGTGTACGTGGATCACTAGCATCTGCTAGGTTTTGACCAACAACGAACAGTGACAAGGATACCAAGACCAATGTAGTCAATGGAATCCAGAAGAGGTATGCATTGGTTGTTACGTTTTGAGAATAATCTGAAATCAAACGTCCCAAGCTAGGAACTGTAATCGGCAATCCAAGACCAAAGAATGAAAGGAAAGCTTCATATGAGATAAAGGCTGGGAGCATTTGCGACGTACTCGTAACAATAACAGATACCAATTGCGGCATAATGTTTTTTACAATAATTTTGTAACTTGGTGTTCCCAAAGTTCGTGAAGCAAGGTTATACTCTAAATCACGGTAACGTAACATTTGGATACGAATTGAATGGGCAACACTAATCCAAGTAGTTACACTCATGGCAAAGATCAAGTTCCAGAACCCTGCCCCGATAGAGTAAGTCAAAACAATAACGATCAAAAGTGATGGAATATTGTTGATAACGTTGTAGACTTCCATCATGATACGGTCAACTGATTTTGAGATCCCCCAAATTCCACCGATGACAACACCGATAAAAAGGTTAACAAAGGTAGCAATAACCGAAATCAGGATAGAGTTACGAGCTCCAAACCAGACACCATCAAAGAGAGATTTACCATTACTGTCTGTTCCGAACCAATGCTCAGCATTTGGCTTAATGTAACGAGCGCTAAAATCGTTTACCTTACTTACATCATTAAAGTCAAAATCAGAAAACATTGGGTAAATGAAACTCATCAAAACAATCGCAATCAAGATACCTAGCATGATTACTGTTGATTTCTTCTTCAAAAACTGTCTAAAGACAGAACCCCAGTATGAGTAGGCAGGAGCATCAATTGCTTCAGAGGCATAATCATCACGTTTTACAAACTGAAATTTTTCATTACTAATTGTAGACATTATTTGCCTCCTTTCTCTGTCAATTTAATACGTGGGTCAATAATGGTCATCCAAATATCACCAATAAGGTTTGAGAAGATTGAGACGCAAGTGAAGATAAAGACGAGACCAACTACCATATTATTGTTTGAAGCCTTTACAGAGTCGATCAACATTTTACCCATACCTGGGAAGGCGAAGACTGTTTCAGTAAGAGTTGCTCCACCAATAACACCAATGATAGCACCTGGAATACCAGAAACAAGTGGTACCATAGCATTTTTAAAGATATGCTTATCAGAAATCTCTTTTTCAGACAAACCTTTTGCACGAGCAAAACGAACGAAATCTTGTGATTGCAAGTCAATCATATAACGGCGAATCCAAATTGCCATAGTAGGTGCTCCTAGCAAGCCCAGAATCACTGCAGGAAGGACATAAGAACGCCAATCACCAGCACCCAAGATTGGGAATGAGTCTGGGAAGCCGATTGAAGAACCAATCAAACGAATAATATAGACTAGGGCAATCGTTGGAAGAGCCAACAAGAACGTTAGAGTCCCTGTTGAGAAACTATCGATCCAAGTGTTTTTGAAACGAGCCATTGCTGAACCAAGAGGAATCGCAATCGCATATGAAATCGCAAGACCAATCAAACCAGTGATAGCAGAACTTGCAATCATAGATGGGTACTGATAGTTGCTCTCAGTAGCTGTATATGGATCATCTTTACCGTAGTTGGCTACTTCACGAGCATCAGCTTGACTCGGAGATTTATAAGTTCTTGAGTAAATATTTACTGATGATGTTTTCTTACCAGTTGGGAATTGAACTTCAGAAGTCTTCGTTTGTCCTTGTCCTTGTGTAATAACTTGAAGAACAGGAGTATTTGCATAAGTTGGATAAGAATCTCCTAGGTTCAAGTTGACAAAGTTTTGGTGAACAAATGGGAACTGACTATTGAAGTACAAGAGGTATTTGTGTTTAGTACCTGAACCCACAAGAGACCAACCGATAGCAGGGTCATTCTCAAAGCGCAAATAACGCTCTAAGTTAGGATTCTCAGGGTCTTGGATCTTGTTTGTATGGTCAATATCAAGCAAGTTTGCATAGAATTTAAACACACGTTCAAAAATAGGAATTTCACGTGTAGCGTAGAATTGTCCACTCTCTGTAAACTCACCTAGAGTCCAACCATTCCCAAGTTGTTGGATATATTTTTCATAGATTGCTTTATTTGTATCATTTGCATCTACTGTAACAGAAGAGTCAATGCTACTAGCTTTTTCCTGCAACTCTTTCGTATCATAATATTCGATATAACCCATACGCTCAAAGACGGTATTTTCATAGTTATCACGTTTATCAGCTGTGGTTGCAATTTTATTGTAGTTAGTATCTTGTTTGAAGATCAACTTCCGTGGAACCATCGTATAGATGATTGTGTAAATCAAGGTCGTTACTAAGAAAATAGAAACCAACGACCGCAAGATACGCATAAAAACATATTTTTTCATATTATTTCCTTTAAAATCCCAAAAGAACCTTCTCCTTTAGGAGAGAAAGTTCTGATGAGCATTATTTATTTCACATGACTCGCTAACTCTTTTTGAGCTTTTTCGTTTGATTCAGCTTTTTCTTTGAGCCATTTTTCACGAGCTTCTTTGTACTCTTTGGTTGTTACAGTGTTAGCTTGCAATTTAAGGTACTTGAAGTATACATCTGAACCTTTATCACCAGATTGAGTGTAAGAGGCCGAGAATGGTACTACACGAGAAATAACTGGCGCTGCTCCTGAAGATGACATAGCTGGAAGGAAGAGGGAGCTATCTGTCAACCAAGCTTGAGCTGCTGCATATTTCTCATAACGTTTGTTAAGGTCACTTGTTTCATTACCAGCTTCTTCAAGCAACTTGTCGTAGTCTTTCAAACCAACTTGGGTAACTGCTGGATTTGATGGATTGTCATAACCCATGTAAGTCTTTGTTTGCTCGCTGTTACTTGTTTGCAAGATATCAAGGTAAGTTGATGGGTCTTGATAGTCTGGGTTCCATCCAACGGCACCTGAAAGTTCCCAATCCTCAGCTGCTGCATTCGGAGCATAGTAAGTGATGTTAAATAATTCATCTTTTGTTACTTGTTGGATATCGATGACTACATTTTCTTCACCAAGAACTTTTTCAACAGATTGTTTGAAGGACTGAATACGCGCAATGTAGCTCTTAGCAGTTTGGTCAACTGGAATATCCAAGTGAATTGGGAATTTCACGCCATCTGCTTCCAAAGCCTTCTTAGCTTTAGCAAATTCTGCTTTCGCTTTATCAGCATTATAAAGACCATCTTGACCATCTGCAAAGTTTACATCTTTCCACTCATCACCATAAGAAACAACTTTCTCAGTAACCAAGTCACCAAATGTTTTCTCACCTGCAGAAACAAAGTCTGGTTTTACAAATAGGTTACGAACAGCAAGCGCTGCTCCATCTTCACCATTCAGCTGAGCAGAGTATGATGTACGGTCAAATGCAAAGTTCAAAGCTTGACGGAAGTCTTTGTTAAGAAGGGCTTTCTTAGTAGAAGTCTTTTCTTCATCAGTTGTTTTTGATGTATATTTATAGCTTTGACGGTCAATATTAACACCCAAACCAGCAATACCAGCTCCTTGTGGAGTATAGTAAATGTTGTCTTTGTATGTTTCTGCGATTTTAGAATAATTTGAACTTGTTGGGAAGAGACGGGCGTAGCTGTATGCACCACTTGTAAAGTTACGTTCGATTGATTCTTGGTCTGAACCATCATAGAATGCAAGCGTCACAGTGTCTAAGTGAACATTATCTTTATCCCAATATTGCTCATTCTTCACAAACTCAACAGAAGACTTAGCAGTTAATCCTTTAAGCAAGAAAGGACCATTGTAAAGCAATGATGTTGGATCTGTTGACTTACCAAAGTCTGAACCTTTTGATTTTTCAAACTCTGCATTCAAAGGCCAGAAGATTGAGTAAAACATTTTAGAATTCCAATATGGCTCTGGTTTGTTCAAAGTGTATTGAAGAGTGTAGTCATCAACAGCTTTTACACCAACAGTTGAAAAGTCAGTTGAGTTCCCAGCCACATAATCTGCCAAACCTTTTACAGAATCTTGAGCAAGATACAATGCTTCTGATTTCTTATCAGCTGCGTGTTTCAAACCTGTAACAAAGTCATTAGCAGTTACTTCTGCATATTCTTCACCATCAGCTGTGAGCCATTTTACACCTTTACGAATCTTATAAGTGTATGTCAAACCATCTTGAGACACTGACCAATCTTCTGCAACTGCAGGAGTGAGGTTACCATATTTATCATTTGTAAAGAGTCCATCGATACCATTTGAAGTGACAACTTTTGTACTTTGCTTACCAGAGATAAGGTAGTCCAAAGTTTCTGGATCAGCTGTATATACATATCCGTAGGCTTTTGGAGCCTCAGCATTAGATGATTTTGAAGAACCGCAAGCCGCGAGAACGCCTGTTGCGAGTAGGGCAACCCCTGCTACCGCAAAAATCCGACTTTTTTTCATGTTTAGTTAACTCCTCTTTTGAAATTAATAAGATAATGCTTATTATACCACAACCACTTCAAAAAGTAAACGAATTTTCAGAATATTTTGTCGCACACATTTTGAAAGTCGGAAAACTTACATTTTCAGAAAAGAAACTATTGACGAGATTTAATTTAAAGGGTATAATAATAAAAGTTAAGGCGGTATAGCCAAGTGGTAAGGCACGGCTCTGCAAAAGCTTGATCGTCGGTTCAAATCCGTCTACCGCCTCTATATTATCAAAGGCTCCTACAGGAGTCTTTTCTTTTTGACTACTAAAAAAGCTTTATCAGTTCTGCTCTGATAAAGCTTTTGTTCTATTCTGTTTCTTCTTCTGATTCGAGTTCTTGAATTTGAACCTTCAGCTTGGTCACACGACCATTTTTGACTTTGTCATTAGTCAATGTAATATGTTTGTTTGCACTTTCCAATTCATAGCTAAGTTTTTCAGTTGTTGGAATAGTCCCTACACCAGTCAAATAATAACCAGCAATTGTATCTACATCATCACTTTCAAGTTCAACATCGAAGTAAGCATTAAAGTCATTTAAATTCATTGTCCCTTGGACGATATAGGTATCTTCGCCAATTGTATGAACATAAACTTCAGCTCGGTCAGTTTCATCATCAATTTCACCGACAATCTCCTCAAGGAGATCCTCCAGCGTAACTAGACCAGCCATACCTCCATACTCATCCAGAAGGATAGCCATCTGTCTTTGAGTATTTCTAAACTCTTTTAATAAATCATCCACAAAAATAGTTTCAGGTACAAAGAGTGGATCTTGTAAGATTCGCTTCCAGACAATATTGTCAAACCCGCTATCAAAGGCTTCTTTAAGGAGACTCTTAGTATGAATCAATCCAATAACATTGTCCTTATCCCCATCATAAACAGGAATCCGAGAAAAATTCTGTTTTAAGATACTTTGGATAATGGTTTGAGTGTCATCCTGAATATTTACCATGAAAGCATCGGTTCGAGGAACCATGACTTCACGTGCCATGAGCTCGTCTAGCGAGAAAATCCCTTGTAACATTTCAATTTCATCAGCATCCAAGGTTTCTTCACTCTTAGACAACATGTACTCAATCTCATCACGAGTCATTTTTTCATCTGCATCGTCAAATGTCATCGGTGTCAATTGACTCAAGAGATTAGTTGATGCTGAAAGCATCCAAACGAAGGGACTCACAATCTTACCAAGAGCAATAATAAACGGTACTGTTCGAATAGCCAAGGCATCCTTAAGATTTAGAGCAATGCGTTTAGGATAAAGCTCACCAAAAACGATAGAAATATAGGTCAAGAAAGCTAATGATAAGAAGCTAGCTACCGCATAGGCAGTTTCGCTATTTCCCATCCAAGAGGCGATCAACTCTCCAAGTGAATCTGCTAGTTTAGCCCCTGACAAGATCGTAATTAAGGTGATACCAACTTGAATGGTTGATAAAAAGTGATTTGGGTTTTCAAGTACCTTTAGTAAACGGATATAGCGTTTATCTCCCTCTTCAGCTTTTTGCTCAACACGTGAACGACTAAGTGAAACCAGGGCCATCTCTGTTGCAGAGAAAAAGGCATTTAAAAAGGTCAAAACAACTAATAAAACAAATTGCAGTAACAAATCCTGACTGCTCGGGTCTTCCATTTTCCTTCTCCTAAAAAGTATAATTGAAACTATTATACCATATTTTCCAATTTCTACACATTAATTTTTAATTTCTATGATACAGGGTTGTGGAATAGAGAACTGCAACCCAAGTTTCGATGCCCTAGTTCAAGCCTTGTGAATCTTCAAAAAAGCTCTTTAAAATAAGAAAAGCAAAAAACAAGCAATCGTTTCTACAGTTCATGACTAATAAAAAACGAGGTTGGGATTTTTCCTCAACCTCTTGATAAATTAGTTATTTTTTGTGACTGTGACCTCACCAGTTCGGTAATCTAACTGAATTCCCTTTTGGACATTTGGAATAACGACATTAAACTCCAACTCCCCATCAGAGGACTTGGCTTCAATCTGCGATGCGGACGGCACCAAGTTTTCCTCAGATGCATAGAGCAACGTCACACGGTAACGCACTCGTTTGTTTTGATCTAGAGCTTTTCGAACCAGACTTTCATAATAGTTTTGGCCTGTCGAATCTTCTGCACGCGCTTGGTTGGCCCAAGCTGTCTGTACGGCAATGTTTTTAGGATTGCTAGTAGAAGCATCAAAGCCATCTAAACCACCGATTAAGGCATAGCCCAACAAATGCCCTCTATCGACCGCATGGTTGTAACTTCCCTTTAGATTCTTAACCTGATGCCAACCCGCAGGCGTCCAAGATGTTGAACCATTGCCAGTTTCTTCACGGTCCTTGTACTGTCTGGTCGCTTTTGACATGATTGCATTCGCTACTGTGGGAACTGTCTCTCCTCCTACAGTCTTTGTTTTATTATCGGCATAGGGTTTACTTGAAACCTTGGCGTCTAGATTGGTTTTATTGTTATTGACGATAAAGGCTCCTGCGCCATTCCACTCTAGAGTACCCTTAATTTGTTTTTTAACTGAATCGGTCAGTACACTTTCAGCCAGTTCTTGACTTGGAGTATCAGACGACTGTGATTTTTGTTTTACTTGTGCTTGTGGCGAGGTGTTGGAAGACTGTATTTGTTTAATATAGTAGCTTCCTGCCGACAAGAGTAAAAAGAGCAAGAGACCAATTAGAGCCTGTCTGGTTTTTTTATTCATATTTTCTCCTTAATTTCACTTCCTAGAAAAGAAGCTGGGACAAAAGTCCTAGCCTCTCAATTGTCTTTGGATTGTCGATCAAGACGCAGTGGCTGAGTGGACTCTACTACGCTGATTTCATCAGCTTTTACAGCCCTACTCAACTGTGCGGAGGTGGGACAACGAAATCGAATTCTAACGAATTACCGATTTCTGTCCCACTCTCATTTTCCTGTAAATTTGGCGATGAGTTCTTGCCATTTTGCTGGCGCTAAAATAGCCCAAGGGTCTTGTCCTTTTCCTAGAATACCATAGCCAATCATCAAACCAATGGCTAGAGCTAAAGCTCCCAATAGTAATACTACAACTACTAGGATCAAGCGACGCAACACATATTTGGATCGTTTATTCATCTTCATCAGCTTCCACACTTACCCGTTCAATCTTAGCTCCTAACTGGGCTAATTTTTCATGAAAACGGTAGTAACCTCTATCTAAATGGACAAGCTTTCCTACAACTGTTTCGCCTTCAGCTACCAAGCCTGTCAAAATCAAGGCTGCACTGGCACGTAAGTCTGTCGATAGAACTTCTGCACCTTGGAGTTGCTGTCCGCCGATAATACGGGCGGTATCACGGATGATTTCAGAGTGCAAACCCATACGACGCATTTCCTCTAAATGTTGAAAACGATTCTCAAATACAGTCTCTACCATAGTTGACTCACCTTGAGCAACGGTCATTAGAGCAGTGAACTGCGCTTGCATATCTGTCGGAAATCCTGGATGTGGAAGTGTCTTAACATGAACAGCCTTTAATTTTTCACGTTGAGAACGAATACGAATTCCTTCGTCCTCATCGATGACTTCAACACCCATTTCCTGTAATTTAGCAATCAAGGGGCGATTATGTTCCCAGATAGCATCCAGAATCAAGACATCTCCACCTGTAATGGCAGCTGCTACCATGAAGGTCCCTGCTTCAATACGGTCTTGCACAACATTATGGGTTGCACCGTGTAGTTGCTCAACACCAATAATGGTAATAGTTTCTGTACCGGCACCCTTGACCTTGGCACCCATTTTATTTAAGAGAACAGCCAAGTCGACAATCTCAGGTTCACGCGCAGCATTTTCAATGACAGTCACACCATTTGCAAGAGTTGCCGCCATCATCAAGTTTTGAGTAGCACCTACACTAGGGAAGTCCATGTAAATATGTGCGCCCTTCAAGCGTTCCGCCTTAGCCTCAATATAACCTGCTGTCTGAGTAATTTGAGCCCCCATTGCTTCGAGTCCCTTTAGGTGAAGGTCGATAGGGCGACTACCGATGGTACATCCACCTGGCATAGAAACCTTTGCGTGTCCTACACGAGCCAAGATTGGCCCCAATACTACAATAGAAGCACGCATCTTGCTGACATACTTATAGGGAGCTTCTTCTGTGATATCCCCAGTTGCATCAACTTCGACAATATGAGCATCCTGATCAAAGTCTACTTTTGCATTTAATCCACGAACTACTTGATTCATGGTAAAGACATCTGATAAGATTGGAACATTTTTTAAAACAGTTTTTCCTTCACTTGCTAAAATAGTTGCTGCAAGCAGTGGTAAAACTGCATTTTTTGCGCCCTCGATGGTAACACTTCCAACCAAACGATTATCGCCACCTTGAACTACAATTTTTTCCATAGAGTATTTTCCTTCACTTACAATTTTAGAATAGCGTTCTAACTGCTTCTTGCCAGAGTTGGTAGAGATTCAAGAAAAAGGAACTAATCAGATATCCTAAACCGATACTACACAATACTACCAAGAGTCGAACCTTCTTCGCATTATCCTTTGTCACCTTCAAAATTTGATCCCATCTGACCAAATCTTTCAAGAGCTGAAAGACTAGGTATACAAAAAACATATGACTACTAAGGGTAAAAAACAATTGAATCATTTGCCTATTATACCATCTTCTTTTTTTCTACGCTAGTTTAGGGATTCGCCTACTACTAGGGATTATTTTTTAAATAGTCAATCGCATCTTGAAGCGTTTTAACTGGGACAATCTTCATGTCAGTTTTAATCATTTGAGCAGCTTCTACAGCTGTGTCATAGTTACTCTTGGCATTTGGGTTGGCCTTTTTAGCTTCTTCAGTTACTGGATTATTAGGAGCGAAAAATACAGTAGCTCCCTTTTTAGCTGCAGCGACAACCTTTTTATCAATTCCACCAATATCACCTACGTTACCATCTCTATCGATGCTTCCTGTACCGGCAATAATTCGTCCATTTCGAAGAGTAGGATCTGCAATTTGCGTGTAGATGGATAAACTAAACATCATCCCAGCACTAGGTCCACCAATGCCAGCCGTTGAAAACTTGATTGGTACATCACTAGATACTTCAGTACGGTCAATCAAGCCGATTCCGATACCATTTTTTCCATTTTCCAGAGTAATAATTTTTCCTTCGGCAGTTTTGACTTTCCCATCTTCTTGGTAAGTAACCTTAACCTTGTCACCTAGCGTTTGAGAGTTGACGTAGTCGACCATCTCCTTGGAACTTTCAAAAGTCTTATCATTCACAGCGGTTACGGTGTCAGCAATATGGAGAACCCCCTTGAAAGTCGAGTTATCTGTTACAGTCAACACATAAACACCCAGATATTTGAGTTCAATTTCCTTACCCGCCGTTTTCAGACCTTGATATTTGGCCATATTTTGCGAAGTTTCCATGTAAAACTGGTTGATTCGCATAAACTCTGCATCCGACGAACCACCTGTCATCTCTTTAGCACTATGTATATCCGTGAAAGGAGTTAGCCAAGCATAAAACAAGTCAACCACTCTAGCATGTTTAACTCCAACCGTCACAAATTGGTAAGAACCCTCCTCTTGGTCAGGTTGATTATTGACCTGTAAAACCTTTCGAATATCTTCCGAAGTCCCTGGAACCTCTATATAATAAGGCAGGGGCACCGTAAAAGCTATAAATGTGATAATGAGCCCAATAATGAGATATAGGGGCCATCTAGTTTTTTTCTTCATTGTTTAACTCCTCTAGGATAGCATTTGGTACATACTCACTAATATCTTGACCAAATTTCAATAGTTCTCTCACAGCTGAAGAGCTGATGTATAAATGCTCTAGCCGACTATGGAGGTAGATTGTCTCCATCTCTGCTGCTAATTGATGATTGTAGAAATCAAAGCTTGCTTCGTACTGAAGATCTGTAGCATTGCGTAAACCACGCACCAAGACCTCCGCACCTAATCTTCTAGCAACATCAACGACTAATTCATCATGAGAAGCTATGACGTTGACATTTTTGAGATGTGCTACTGCTTTTTCAACAGTCTTCTTTCGGTTCTCTATCGGTAAAAATCCAGCTTTGTGTGGATTATAAAAAATCCCTACATACAATTGATCAAAGAGTTTACTTGCACGCTCAATGAGATCCATATGCCCATTTGTCATTGGATCAAAGGAACCTGTAAATAGCCCAATCTTATCTGACATAAACCGTCACCTTACTAATCCCATATATTTTTTCTTTCCAGATACCCAAACAGGCGATTTCTTCTGGAAGTTCTACTGATTTATCGGTCTCACATACCACCATGACATCTTCTGAAAAAAGATTTCTCTCTGCCATTTTTTCAATGTCGGACACGATCTGTTCCTTTGCATAGGGAGGATCCAAAAAGATAAGGTCAAAGACACCATCCACCTGCTCCAATGCACGACTAGATTCCATTTTCAATAATTGAAACTTAGAAGTTTCCTTGGTCATCCGAATATTTTCTGCGACTATGTTCTGGGCTCGGCGATCCCTCTCGACCAGAACGGCACTCGACATTCCTCTTGAGACTGCTTCGATGGATAGACCACCACTTCCAGCATAAAGATCTAGCACGCGCCCTCCTTCAAAGTAGGGGCCAATCATATTAAAAATAGCGCCCCTAACCTTATCTGATGTTGGCCTTGTCGTTTTACCGTCCAGCGTCTTTAAAGGACGCCCACCGTAGATTCCTGATACGATTTTCATACCGTATATTATACCAAATTCTTATCAAAAAAAGAAAATCGAACCTTACGGCTCGATTGATTAAAGAATATTTTCGTAGGTGTCTCTCACTTCTTGTGGCCAAACACTGGTTTGGACTTCACCGATATGCTTCTTACGAAGCAGGAACATAGCCATACGAGATTGGCCAATTCCTCCACCAATTGTCAATGGGAAGAGTCCATTTAGGAGAGCCTTATGCCATTCTAAAGTTAGACGGTCTTCATCTCCTGTGATAGCTACTTGGCGACGGAGGGTATCTTCATCGACACGAATGCCCATTGAAGACAATTCAAAGGCTGCACCCAAGTTATCATTCCAAACAAGGATGTCCCCATTCAAGCCATGATAGCCATTTTCAGACTCAGTTGTCCAGTCATCATAGTCTGGTGCACGTCCGTCATGAGGTTTTCCATCTGACAATTCTCCACCGATACCAATTAGGAAGACCGCACCGAATTCCTTACAGATAGCATTTTCACGTTCTTTAGGTGTCAAGTCTGGATAGCGTTCAACCAACTCTTCAGTATGGATAAAAGTAATTTGTTTAGGTAGAATTGACTCAATATCGTAGCGAGCTTCTACTGCTAACTCTGTCAAACGAATAGCCTTATAAATCTTTTCTACCGTTTCTTTTAGATAGGCAAGATTGCGCTGTCCGTTTGGAATAACTTTTTCCCAGTCCCACTGGTCTACATAGACTGAGTGAGTCGCATCTAGGGAATCTTCGTCTGGACGAAGAGCCTTCATGTGAACAAAGAGGCCTTCTCCTTCACCAAAACCAAAACGGGCTAAGGTATGGCGTTTCCACTTAGCAAGGGAATGCACCACTTCATAGGTTTCATCTGGGATTTGCAAAACCTTAACAGAAACTGGATGTTCAATCCCTGAAAGGTTATCCTGCATCCCATCCCCAACCTTACTCAAGATTGGTCCCTGCACTTCCACAACTTCTAATTTATCTTTCAAATACTGGGTAAAGGTATTTTTTACAAAGGAAATTTCTTCCTGTTGATGAATAAAACTTTTCTTCATACATCTCTCCTTTTAAATAATAAGATGATTATACCCTTTTGCCAGTAAAAATAAAAGTAAAAATTAAAAAAAAGAGCTCATTTGAGCTCTAAAAGTATTAATCGTCACTTCCAAAGATACGCAAGAAGCTAAGGAAGAGGTTGATAAAGTCAAGGTAGAGGCTAAGCGCCAAAGAAATTGCCCAACCTGTAGCGACTTGACCATTTGATTCTTCATAAACATAGCGAATCTTTTGGTTATCCCAAGCAATCAAACCTGCAAAAACAAGAACCATGACAATACTGATAATGTAGTCGAAGAGACCACTGTTTAAGAATACATTAACAATCATAGCTAAAATGAGACCTACCAAGGCTGCAATCAAAGCACGCCCGATACCACTCAAGTCCTTTTTAATCACAACTCCAATAATTGCCATGACAAAGAAGAGGGCAGCGCTAGAAATGAAAGCCGTTAGAACCGTTCCTGGTAGATAGAGCGACACGATGAAACTCAGTGAAAAACCGTTCACTACTGAATAGATGAGAAACATCGGAAGAGCTGCTGGGCTATTTTTATAAGCCATATTACTTGCTGCAATTACAAGAGCAACTTCAACTACTCCTGTTACGATTAACCATATGCGGGCGTTAAACATCAACTGAACAAGAAGGTCTTGGAAGGTTGTTAACATTAAGGCTGAAACAAGTGCAGATAAGGCGATCCCAATCCCTACAAAAGCATAAACTTTTGCATAAAATTGATTCAAACCTGAACGTTCTTGAATAATTGTTTGATTCATATCTTTTTCTCCTTATGAAATCTTTTTTTACTGATTATAACAAAAATTAAATCATTTAACTCAAATAAAACATGAGTATGCCTGCCGCAATGGCGACATTGAGGCTTTCCGCTTGCCCTTTCATGCTGATGTGGACCAATCGGTCTGCCTGGTCTGTCATGAATGGGCTAATGCCTTGACCTTCATTCCCCATGACTAAGACAAAATCTTCTAACCGAGCCAGTTCACGATAATCTTTAGAGTTCTGGGACAAGGTGGTTGCTAGAATTGGTAAACCGCTCTTTTTAGCTTGTTCCACAAACCCTTCGACAGACATGCGATAAATCGGCAAATGGAAATGACTGCCTTGCATGGAGCGAAGCGTTTTGAGGCTATAGATATCTGCTGACTTGCTGGAAACGATGACTCCAGAAAAACCTGCTGCATCTGCCGTCCGAATCATGGTCCCAACATTTCCAGGATCCTGCACATCTTCTAAAAAGAGATACTTTCCTTGTCTCAAATCTGGTAACTGCTCATCCTCCTTTTGAACAATGGCAACAATGCCCTGAGGAGTTTGAGAATCTGCTAAATCGAGCAAGATTTCTTCTGTCACAAGGACAGTCTGAGGATAGTCTACTAATTTTTCACCATACTCTGCGAGGGCAAAAATTTTCTCAATCTTTGCACCTGCCTGAATAGCTTCTTCAAACAGATGCCATCCCTCAATCAGATATGAGGTTTTCCGATATTTTTTTTGATGCAATTTTTTGGCATTTTTCACCACAGAATTGGCTTTAGAGGTTATAATAGTCATAGAAATATTATAACACAATCAAGGAGGTTTGGTATGCAAAAGGTTAAAATGATCGTCCAAGGTCGCGTCCAAGGAGTGGGCTTCCGCTGGGGTGTCTATACCCTAGCTCTAGAACTAGGTGGCATTACGGGTCGTGTCTGGAATAACGATGACGGAACCGTTGAAATTCTAGCTCAGGCTGAGTCTTCTGCCATCATGGCCAAGTTTATCCAAGAGATTCGAAAAGGCCCTACCCCATTCTCTAAAGTAACCTATCTTGATGTTCAATTGAGTAACTTTCCATCCTATTCAGACTTCAAAGTCGCAAATTAGGTCTCTAGAACTATTGTATATTTTCCAAAAAAACAGTAGAATAGAAAGGTATAATTTTTAAAGAAGGAATAAAAACAGTGAAATCAATTAAACGAATCGCTCTCTCAGTCATGGGAGTGGCTATGCTATTAGTCTTAACTGGTTGTGTCCAGGTTGATAAATCAACAGGACTCCCAACTGGTCCCGTTTGGGATTTCTTGGGTGCTCCAATGGGAGAAGCTATCAAATACTTCGCTAATGATCAAGGTCTCGGTTTCGGTGTTGGAATCATCATCGTAACCATTATCGTTCGCTTGATTATCCTCCCACTTGGTATCTACCAATCATGGAAAGCAACGCTTCACTCTGAGAAGATGAATGCTCTCAAGCACGTCCTTGAACCACATCAGACTCGTCTGAAAGAAGCAACGACTCAAGAAGAAAAATTAGAAGCTCAACAAGCTCTCTTTGCTGCTCAAAAAGAGCACGGCATCAGCATGTTTGGCGGCGTGGGATGTTTCCCTATCCTCATTCAAATGCCTTTCTTCTCTGCTATCTACTTTGCTGCCCAACATACTGAAGGAGTTGCCCAAGCAAGCTACCTAGGAATTCCTCTAGGCTCACCTAGTATGATTTTGGTTGCCTTTGCTGGTATCCTATACTATCTTCAATCACTCCTTTCTTTACATGGAGTTGAGGATGAAACTCAAAGAGAACAAATCAAGAAGATGCTCTATATGAGCCCTCTCATGATTGTCGTGTTCTCTGTCTTCTCACCAGCCAGTGTTACACTTTACTGGGTTGTCGGTGGTTTCATGATGATTCTTCAACAATTCATCATCAACTACATCGTTCGTCCAAAACTTCGTAAAAAAGTACGTGAAGAATTTGCTAAGAACCCACCAAAAGCAAGCAAAACTTCAAGCAATCGTAAAGATGTAACCCCTGAACCAGCAACAGCTATCACAACTTCTAACAAGAAGAAAAACAAAAAACGCAATGCTGGAAAACAACATTCTAGATAAAAAATAAAAGGCTTAGCTTAAATGCTGAGCCTTTTCTATAGTCAAAAAGAGGCCGAGAAAAAATCTCGACCTCTTCTTTCAATTTATCCATGTACACGTTTCATGTAATCTTGATAGCTTTCTGTATCCATCAATTCCTTAGCATTCTTGACGCGATCTGCTGTTGGAGGTTTAACTCCTTCAAGGGAATATGGAATCCCAAGCTCACGCCATTTGAACTCACCCATAGTGTGATAAGGCAAGATTTCAAACTTATCAACATTTTTGAGAGTTTTTACAAACTTACCAAGTTCAATCAAATCTTCATCTCTGTCTGTCAATCCTGGCACTAGCACGTGACGAATCCAAACAGGTTTACCGATTTCTGACAAGTACTGAGCACAAGCCAGAATGTTTTTATTGGTTTGACTGGTTACAATCTTGTGTTGTGCTTCGTTAATCTCCTTGATATCAAGGAGAACCAAATCTGTCACGGCCATTAACTTGTTGAACTTTTCTAGATAGCGTGGTTTGTTACGGAATGGAAGGGCACAAGTATCCAAGGTACAGTGGATACCCTTTTCTTTTGCCTTGGTAAAGAGGGCAATCAAGAAATCAATCTGCAAGAGGGCTTCTCCTCCGCTGACTGTGATACCTCCCTTGTCTCCCCAGAAACCACGATAACGAAGCGCTTCTTCTAGAACATCATCTACTGTTCGTACACGAGATTTATTGGTTTCCATAGCCCAAGTATCTGGGTTATGGCAGTATTGGCAACGCATCTGACAGCCTTGCAAAAAGACAATAAAACGAATTCCAGGGCCATCTACCGCCCCAAAACTCTCTGTCGAATGCACCATTCCTGTCACTTGTCCATAGTCAATTATTTCCTCAGACATATCGTTACCTTCCTTGAAAACGTTTTATAGTCTTTATTATACCATGACTGAAAAGAAAAACCACAGATTTTGCCTATTTTTTAGAAAACAATCTGTTTTTCACTTTCAACTTTCATGATTTTCAAAAATCTTCTAATCCTTGTCAAAGTCAAACCCATAGAGAGTCGCAAAATAGTCCTCTGGTCGCTCTGCTCGGCGGATCAATCGTGCTCCACCATCCTCTGTATAGAGAATTTCTGCTGAACGAAGTTTGGCATTGTACTGGTAACCCATAGAGAATCCATGCGCACCTGTATCATGAATGACTAACAAATCACCAATTTCTGTTTGAGGTAGTTCACGATTAACTGCAAACTTGTCGTTGTTTTCACAAAGAGAGCCAACAACATCAACCACTTCAGTCTGACCATCAGGATGCATCATATTGGTGATGTGGTGATAGGCACCATACATAGCCGGTCTCATCAGGTTGACAGCTGACGCATCTACTCCTAGATAAGTACGATAGGTTTTCTTTTTATGAGTAACTTTTGTAACTAGAATTCCATGAGGTGCCAACATGAAACGTCCTAGTTCTGTAAAGATTTTAACCTGACCAAGACCTGCTGGTGTGAGGACTTCTTCATAAACCTGACGAACTCCCTCACCAATCAAAGCAATGTCATTAGGTTCTTGATCTGGGCGATAGTTAACCCCGATACCACCTGAAAGATTGATAAAATCCAGTGAAATACCTAACTTTTCCTTGATTTCTACTGCCAATTCAAAAAGCTGACGTGCTAATTCTGGATAGTAGAGATGGGTCACTGTATTGGAAGCTAGGAAGGAATGAATCCCAAAGGTTTTAGCTCCCTTTTCTTTCAAGATTGCAAAGGTTTCAAAAAGCTGTTCCTTGGTCATCCCGAACTTAGCTTCACCAGGATTATCCATAATGTCCGTACCCAGTTCAAATACGCCACCAGGATTGTACCGGCAAGAGATAATCTCAGGGATGCCTGCTGCACGCTCTAAATGTTCGATATCTTCAAAAGCATCTAAATTAATCGTCGCACCTAATTCTCGCGCATAAGCATACTCTCTATCTGGGGTGTTATTAGATGAAAACATCATATCCGCCCCTGTAAACCCAAGCTTGTGACTCATCAAGAGTTCTACATAACTAGAACAATCCACTCCACATCCTTCTTCTTGCAAAATCTTCAAGATAGCTGGAGTTGGGGTTGCTTTAACTGCGAAGTATTCTTTAAAGCCCTTATTCCAAGAAAAGGCTTTGTTTACTGCGCGTGCTTTCTCGCGGATCCCTTTTTCATCGTAAAGATGGAATGGGGTTGGAAACTCCTCAACAATCTTTTCTAAGGCATCACGTTTAATAAATGGTGTTTTCATAGAACTCCTTCATATTCATTATCAAAGAAAGGCTGGGACGAAAGTTCCAACCTTTGTATTTCAAGTCAATTCTTATTTTTCTGTATCGAAGATATTTCCAACTTCAACAGCAATTTGTTGGTTCTTCACATCAATATTTGTGACTCTCAAGAGTGACTTGTAGTCGAACTGTTGTTCACGGTCTTCCTGTGCATTATCAGCAAAGACAGCTACACCAGCCAACTCTGAATCAAACTCAGACAAGAGGCTAATCATCCCGTTAATGGTTCCTCCACCCTTCAAGAAGTCATCGACGATCAAGACACGACTTCCTGCTTTGAGGCTACGTTTTGAAAGGAACATCTTTTCGATACGGTCACTAGAACCTGAAACATAGTTGACACTAACAGTTGAACCTTCAGTGATTTTCAAGTCGCGACGGACAATGACAAATGGTACGTTGAGGACATTTGCCACTGCATTTGCGAGCGGAACCCCTTTGGTCGCAACAGTCATAACGGCATCAATCTTCTGATCCATAAAGCTCTTGGCAATAATGCGACCGATGTTTTTCAAAATAGCTGGAGTGCTCAATAGGTCAGATAAATAAATGTAGCCACCTGGAAGAATGCGGTCACTCTCTGAAAGTTTATCACGAAGCTCTTCGATAATCGCTTTAGACTCAAGGGTAGAGATCGATGGTGTAAAAATAACACCACCACCAGCACCTGTCACCGTTTGAATATGACCGATTTCAATTTCTTCGAAAGCACGTTTAATGATGACGATGTCTTCAGAAATAGACGATTTGGCAGATTCATACTTTTCCGCAAAGGTGTTGAGACTGGTTAATTTGTATGGATTGTTAATCAAGTAATTGGAAATGACAACCATCCGATCACTTCTTCTTAATTTCATTATATTTTTACCATTCTTTTTTATTTAGTCTTTTTCTCATTATATCACACTAAAGCAAAAAAACGAACTTTATTGCCTAAATAAAGTTCATTTTTTTAGTTTCTAGTCTAATTTTGGCTTGTAGAAGGAACGATTGTCCATAGCAAAGACTTTATTGGTCATTTCTCCCTCATCAACAAGGGCCAGAGCTGTTGTCATCATCATCATGCTGGCATCCAAATTATCAATCATATGAATAATTTCTGCTTCCATCACTCGAGGACGAACTGGACTACCATGCTCAAGGAGACCATGATGACTGAGAATGACATGGCGAAGAAGTACAACCTCTTCTCTGGTGTCATCAATGCCAAGCTCCATTACTGCTTTGGTGATCTCGCTATCAATCAAGGCAATATGTCCGATAAGATTTCCTCTCACTGTATACTCTGTCTGGTCTGGGCCTGTCAACTCAATAACCTTGGCTAGGTCATGCAACATAATCCCAGCGTAGAGCAAGCTCTTATTAAGCTGAGGATAAATATCTGCAATTGCTTCTGCCAAACGAACCATAGTGGCAGTATGATAAGCAAGACCTGTTTCAAAAGCATGATGGTTGGTCTTAGCAGCTGGATAGGAGTAGAATTCCTTGTCATACTTGGTGTAGAGATTCCGAACAATTCGCTGCCAAATTGGATTTTCAATTTTAAAAATCATCTGCGCCATATACTCACGAATCTCTTTGGCATCTACTGGAGATTTAACCTTGAAGTCCGCTGGGTCATTTGGTTCGCCAGGTTGTGGTAAGCGAAGGGTGATTTGATTAACCTGAGGCGTATTGTTGTACACTTCACGACGACCTTGCATATGGACTACTTTCCCTGCTGTAAAGGTTTCAACATTGTGGGGTTGAGCATCCCATAGCTTCCCTTCGATTTCTCCACTATCATCTTGGAAGGTGAAGGCTAGGTAGTTTTTCCCAGCACGTGTCTGTCTCAGGTCAGCTGACTTGATCAGGTAAAAGCCTTCAAAAAGCTCATCTTTCTTCATGTGACTAATCTTCATATTCTTCCTCATCTTCTTGGAATTGTAGTAAATCAAGCGCAGGCTCACCTTCTGATAACTCAATGTGACGAAGCGTTCGCTCGATAGCTGTAGTACGACGGTTTAATAAATCATCAATATTGCCAGAGGCATGTTGGAGATGTTTTTGTGCCTTGACCAGAATACCTCCAAACTTGCCAAATTCTGTTTTGACACTAGCTAGGGTTTTACTGATATGGTCAGCACTCTTTTGGATATTGAGAGTTTTGAAGCCAACCGATAAGGAGTTAAGAAGAGCCGACAAGGTACTTGGACCTGCAACAATAATCTGTTCCTCCCGTCTCAAATCATCAAAGAAAATCGGATTTCTAACGATTTCTGAGTAAAGACCTTCTGTCGGTACAAACAAAACTCCAAAATTGGTTGTCCGAGGTGGTGCCAGGTACTTACTCTTAATATCCTTAGCAAAACGCTTGACGCTTGCTAGGAGAGACTTACGACAACGCTCGATTTCCTCCTTGTCACCTGCTTCATAGGCTTCTTCCAGACGGTAATAATCCGCCAATGGAAACTTAGAGTCGATTGGTAGATAGACATATTCTTGGTCACCTTGTCCAGGCAACTTGATGGCGTATTCGACTCGCTCACTCGAATTTTCCACCGTTGCAAATTCTCGTTCATACTGGGCAGGTGTCATGATATCTTCAATAATCTGTCCCAGTTGCAATTCTCCCAGAATACCTCGAGTCTTAGTTCCGGAAAGAACTTTATTTAGCGCACCGACATCTCGCGCAACAGTCTGCATTTCACCCAGACCTCGATTGACAGACTCCAGTTGTTTGGAAACTGTCTCAAAGGAGGCCTGTAAGCGTGTCTGCAAGGTCTTTTCTAACTTTTCCTCGACTGTCTGGCGCATTTGTTCTAAGCGTTGCTCATTTGATTGCTGCAAGGCTTGGAGGCGTTGGTCAGTCTTATCTCTTGTTTGGAGGAGGTTCTCATTCATTTCTTGCCGAACTTGAGTTAAGCCTTGGTGCAACTCGATTCGCACTTCTTGCAAACGGTCACTAACAGCTACTTCTAGATTTTTTTGATCCAGCTGACTAGCTTGTCGAGCTTGTTCAAATCGATAATCTAGCTGGTCTGATAGGTTATCTGCCTGATCCTCCAAGCTCTTGGTCAGATATTTTTCCTGCTTGTCCTGCCTTTGCCAAATAAGAAAGAGGCCGGCTAGATTAGCAACTAATAAAACAACAAGTAAACTTTCCATCCTACCTCCTATCTTTGCTATGCAAGACGACCACATAGCCATCTGGGCAAGTCACTGACACTTCCCTATCTATATATTCGTTAGAAGCATAAACTTTCTTAAAGAAAAAATTCTCCTCTGTCAGTTCATACTTGGCACCGAGTATTGTCAAACGACTATCCCTCACAGGCATAAAGGCCAAATAATCATAGTCCGAACGTGGTTCAAGTTGACTGGTTCCTTCTGGACAGTAACGAATCAAATTTTGCCCATCCTCAATCTCTATTTGGCGCATATAGGGTGCCAATTTAGGATTGCTGGGTAGAAAGACATTGGCCAGCATATGATCGATGCGACCACCTAGGGCTCCAAAAATGGTCACCTGAGCCTGAGGATTTTTTTCAAAAATCGTTAACAGTGCTAGTTCTAGATCGGTATCATCCTTCTCTGGCTGAGCTTGGACAAAGTGCTGGGCACGTTCTTGAATCAACTGACGTTCTTCTACAGTCACAGAATCAAAATCCCCAACTGCTAAAGCAAGAGGAAGTTCTTCTTCCAATACCCAGAGTGAGCCTCGATCCACACCGACAAAACAGTCAAAATCTGTCCGGTAGTGACCGCGGTCTCCCCCTGCAAAAACTGCAACTTTAGTCCAGTTGATTTCTGAGAGCTTGCACTCGTTCATTGACATCTCCCTTAAAGACATAAGATCCCGCTACAAAAACTGTAGCGCCAGCTTCTTTGGCTTGAGCAATGGTCTGATCATCAATCCCGCCATCCACTTCAATTTCAAAATTCAAACCTTTTTCCTCACGAAGGGCAACCAACTCACGAACCTTATCCATGGTTTCAGGTAGGAAAGCTTGTCCACCGAAGCCAGGATTCACCGTCATGACCAAAACTTGATCAACTAGATGAAGGACATGCTTAATCGCTTCAACCGGTGTACCAGGATTGATAACAACCGATGGTTTGACACCTAGAGAACGAATTTTTTGGAGGGCACCATGGATATGCGGTGTTGCCTCTACGTGAATGCTGATGATATCTGCACCTGCACGCGCAAAGTCTTCTAAATGATGCTCTGGATTAGAGACCATCAAGTGGCAGTCAAAAACCATCTTGCTATGAGGGCGAAGACTTTCGACCACACCTGCACCAAAGCTGATTTGTGGCACAAAGTGACCATCCATGATATCGATATGGGCATATTCTGCCCCAGTTGCTTCTAGGCGTTTAATTTCACGTTCAAAGTTGGCATAATCTGCTGCCAGAATTGACGGAGCAATCTTGTATTGAGACATAGGTTTCTCCTTATTTTGGAATTTTTTTGCTGACTTTTTTATAGGTTTCTCTGCGATTTTCAATCTCACTTAGAAATTGCAAATAGTTATCAAAACGGAAGCTCGCAATGATACCCTCTTCGACTGCTGGTTTGACTGCGCAAGATGGCTCATGAGTATGAGTACATGTACGGAACTTGCAATCTCGACTAACAGAGGCAATTTCTGGAAAGGCCTGATTAAGGTCTTCTGCTGTTGTCACTTCATAATCCAGAGATGAAAATCCTGGCGTGTCTGCGATTTTACCACCATTGAGATTGTAAAAACTAACAGCTCGAGTAGTATGGCGACCTCGACCTAGACTATCAGAGATTTCTCCCGTCTCAAGATTAAGGTCAGGTGCGATTTTATTAAGAAGGGTTGACTTACCAACACCTGTCTGCCCCATAAAGACTGTCACCTTGTTTGTCAATATTGGCAAGAGCTCCTCTTTACTGGTTACAAAGTCGTAACCAATAGCACCATAGGTCTGCTCGTAAAAATCCAGCTCTCCTCGATCTGACAAGAGGTCCATTTTAGAAATATAAACGATTGGATGAATGCCCTTATGTTCCAAGAGAACCAAGAAGCGATCCAATAAATTGCTATTAAAGTCAGGTTCTTTAACTGACATAATGACAACGGCTTGGTCAATATTGACAATGGGCGGGCGAACCAGACTATTTTTTCGTTCATGAATTTCCAAAATATAGCCTTCTGAGTTCTCTTCCGCAGAAAATTCTACCCAGTCTCCAACGTAAGGCGTGTGACCTTTTTTACGGAAATTCCCACGCGCGCGTGTTTGATAAACTTGACCATCACTTTCCACATAGTAGAAGCCGGCCAAGGCTTTAATGATTTGTCCCTGCATCTTAGAGTCCTTGTCCTTTAAGTGCATCTGCTAGGCGAGCAAATTCTGCCAAACTGAGAGCTTCACCACGTACACTTGGTGCCAGTTCAGCCTGATCCAAAGCCTTGGTCAGCTTGTCCTTGATTTCCTCAGTCTTGCCAAAGTAACCTGTCAAGTTGTTCCACAAGGTCTTGCGGCGGTGAGTGAAGCTAGCCTTAGAAACTTTAAAGAAAAAGTTCTCATCTTCTACCGCAACCGCTGGCTCTGGACGGCGTACCATTTTTAGGATAGCTGAGTCCACATTTGGCGCTGGCACAAAAACCGTACGAGGAACGATAAAGGCCACCTTGGCTGTCATGTAGTACTGCACAGCAATCGACAGGCTACCGTATGCCTTGGTATTTGGTTGAGCGGAAATACGATCTGCCACTTCTTTTTGCATCATAACCACAAACTCACTAAAAGGAATGCCACTTTCAATCAAGTGCATGAGAATAGGGGTTGTGATATAGTAAGGCAAGTTTGCTACTACCTTGATTGGTAAGTCAGGATTTTTAAAATTTTGGATATGTTGCGCTAGGTCAACTTTTAGAATGTCCTCGTTGACTACAGTCACATTGTCAAAATCACGCAAGGTATCCGCTAGGATTGGTACCAAACGGTGGTCAATCTCAAAGGCCATAACTTCTGCTGCACGCTCAGCCAAAAATTCGGTTAAGGCACCAATACCTGGTCCAATCTCAATAACATTAACCTGGTCATCAATCTCAGCCGTATCCACGATTTTTTGAAGGATATTGGTATCGGTCAAGAAATTTTGCCCGAAGGATTTTTTAAAGGTAAAACCGTGACGCTCCAGCACTGCCTTAGTCACGCTATAATCTGCAATTCTCATTTATTCTCTTTTCTATTTATTAGCTAAAAATAATATATAAAACCCACATAATTCCTAGTGCCAACAAAATCCAAAACACTAAAAGAACACGAGGTTTGCTCCCTTTTGAATCAGATCCAGTCGTATCAAGCACTTTCTTATCTTCTTGGGGGTTCGTTTTCTTCAGTTCATCCTGATAGGCAACCGAATCTAGAATATTGTCTTCTGGCAATAATTCTGAAGCATAATAGTCAGGAAAGCCCATAGCAAGACCAATTAAGTTCTTTTCAGTCAAAGAAAAATCTAAATCTTTGGGTTGATTTTCCCGAATAGCCCGTATATTTTTTAACAGTTTATCAGAAACAACAGACACTTGGTCCATAAAAACAACATCTAAAAGATCAAATCCGAGCACATCACCATCTTTTACGTTTGCAAGAATATAACGAACAAAGGCATCATATAGTTGCACGGATTGCGGGGCATTTTCTTCTAAAAAAGATCGGTTTTTGAGGGCATTCTGCTGAAATTTTTCAATAGAAAGCAAGATATCTACATTCTGCTCTTGGTAAAATCTTTCTGCTTGCTCTTCATCTTCTTCTAGTTTTTCTGCTGTTTCCCAGAGAGCAATCGGAGCTTTTAAATCTTCTTCATCCCAAAACAATTGCCAAAAATAGGGTATTGTGTAAATTCCCTCTGTTAAGATACGAGCTTCATCTTCGTTTTTTAAGTAAACATAACTTCTATTTGCCATATCATTTCCTTTCACAATCTTTGAAAAAGGTTGGTGGTTCAAGTAGGATGTAGATAAAACTATATAGTTTCCAATTTTTCATCCCCAATCAAAAACCTAGAATTCATTTAAAAAGATGTTTCATAAAAGCACAAAGGGACGATAACAATACATGACCAGTTCAACCTTGGTCAGGACATCATCTGCAATTCTCATTTATTCTCTTTACTAATGTAGTATGCTTCCGGGGTGTAATGATAGAGCAAAACAAATAAGGGTGTCTCAGCAATTCCTTCCAACATCTCTTTTAATACTCCATCTGGATGGATAATCTCTCCTGTTTTAGTGAAATAAACACCTTGTTCCCCATTTCGATTATGGAGTTCCCAGGCCACATTATTTCCTTGAATAGACGGCAAATAACGTTCCTTTTCTAGAAAACCAAAAAAATCTTTCACCGTCATATCTTCAGGAACATCAAATTCTATCTCATGCGACAGAACATCGTCCCCCATACAGACAGAATCTCTATCAACTCGTATTTTCATTCTTTGTTTAACCGTTAGCTCTGCCTTCTAGTTCCTCGCCAAGCTTTTGCATCTCTTTAAAAGCTGTTAGGCTAACATAGGCACCCGCTTCATAGTATTCCGTTGGATTAATGGCATAGTCAAAAACTTCAATCATGCCTCCTGCTTCTTCAATCATGCCATTCCATTTTTCGTCAAAGACCATTCGCAGACGTTTCCAATCGGTAAATACCGGCACAGAATTTCGCCCATCTTTTCCTTCTTTGACTGGAATGTTGAAACTAGAATCTTTTTCTAAAACGAAGGAATTTCCTTCCTGACTATCGCCCTTAAATTCCGAAGCAGCATCTAGAGGAATTAAGAATTTAGCTTTCGGCATAGCTTCTGAAAAGAACTTATAATAGAGCTTATAAATTACTTCTTCATCTTCTGTGGTCGGGCTATCCAATTGTCCCATCAACAACATCCATCTTACTAGGTCAGGATTCATTACAGGAACTTGTATTTCTGGCAAATTAGAATAATCTGGTTTTTGAACCAAGGCCGAGGCACTGATGCTAACTTCCTTGGAATTAAAGATTGCTCCCAAGGCACCATTTAAGTAAAAGGCTGTCCCAAGGAAATTCTCAATCCCTTTTTTATCTTCCGTATTTTCAATCAGTTTTACGACTGAATTTGGTCGGCTATCAATGGTTTCCTTGAATTGGCGATACCAAGATGACGTCAAAAGCATGATCATGGGATCCGTACAGAGATAGCCCTCTTCTCCCCTGTCATAGGTCGTTGAGAAAAGATAGGGTTCACCTGTTTTTTCCGAATAAACTGCATAAACCGAATCTGCTGCTAACAACTTATCCTTGACGATTTCCGCTAGACCTTCCAACTTGCGAGTGTTGGCTTGATAGCTTTCTTCACTTTCAGTTTCCTGATTTTGACGGCATTTCCATAAAAAGAGACGTAAAATCTCTACGCTGTCATCAAGGCTAGCTGCCAAATAGTCTTCATTTGTTAACTGACCCTCTTGGATGGCTACAAAAGCACGATACAGAGCATCCGAGTAGCTAGATAATTTTTGTTCTTCCTCAATACCTGAGCTAAAGAGCACACTTCCCTTTTTCAGTTTATCCAAAGAAGGAGTCCTATCAACCACTAGATGGGCAAGAACTTCATCAGTTAGACTATCTGCATCTTTGTTTTGACTGCTAAGTTTTTTAACTTCTACAGTACCAAGACTTTCCATTCCTTGGTCGGGATTGCAAAACTGCAACTGATCCCCAACCTTGAGAGTCCCTTCTAAACTCCCAACAATCAATAATTGATTCGTTTCCTTCATAGGGAGAAAGTCCAAAACTCCCACACATGCATTGTTTTTAGATTCTTCTCTTTCATTCTGTGCTTTAGTTATTTCAGTTGCCTCTGCAGTTTCCGTCTTTTTTAAAAAATCAAAGATTCCCATAACTTTTCCTCATTAACTCCACACAAGGCTAATACCGTGGAGCACTTTTCTAATGCTTGCTATCAAGCCTGATTAAACCGTATATGATTACTTCTATTGTATCATATTCCCTTGGTATTTTGGGGTGAAAATCACACTAAAACACTATCTTCCCTCGTGAAGGAAGATAGTGTTTGGTAATCTTTAAAAGCTGGCTTACTGATTCTCCTGAAACATACATTCAAAAAAATCAGCTTCTTTATGGCTTCGATTTTTTAAAGTTCATTATTTATCACTCGCAAATGGTAAACACGAATTATTCATACTATGCACAAGAACAACTAAATAAGACTGACTACAAAATTCTTTCTTTAAATTATTCGTTTCCTTCTTTATAAAACGGATATGTGACTATTATACCCAAAGTACTAATTATAATTTTAAAAATTGCACCTAAAATATTTAAAGTGTATAGATCAAGTATTCCGTTTATTAAATATAGTAAACAAAAGAAGAATGGGATATATTTTATTAATTTTTTCATAAACTATAGTGCTATTAAGGTCAAGGCTTTAGCTACTGTCCAAGCCATCCAATCTGGCATACCTGCACTCTTACAGGCCTGGTAGATTCCGTCTTCAATCCAACCAGTAAAGTGATCTAGTGTTCCCAGTATCGCATTTAAACCTATATATTGATTTATCCATCTTTTAACATTTGAAGGGACTCTATTATAACCTTTTCGAATAGCTTTAACTGCAGTAGACCACTTCCCTCTGTCCATTTTGGCAGCTTGAATATCCTCTTGTGAAACAGTGTCCTTATCAAACTCTAAGATACGTCCATTATCTACATAGATATGCTTTCCTTCACTATTAATTGCCTTAGAACGTTTTGAAAGTTGAGTTGCTTTATCTGAAACCGAAGATGTAGTAGCAAAAACAGTTGCAGAAGGAAGAGCAACAGTACTTAAGGTTAAAAAACAACTTAAAGCAACTACTGTTTTTGTTATAATTTTGTTTTTCATTTTGTTTTCTCCTCTGATTTTATAGCAAGATTATTGAGTTACTTGCTCCTCTTTCCATTATCAACGTTGATACTATTATATTATCAAATGATATTCTAAAATTATTTGTTTTTATCTAAATTGTTAAGATAACACCCTGAAATGATTTTTTATAATTATTATACTCCATATTTATCACACTACCAATGACATCAATGTCCTTCAAATCTAACCATTTCTTGTCATTTTTAGCTTATATCTAAAAAAACAGCTCTAAAGACGAACTTTAGAACTGTTTTGCGATAACCGTAGTGACATTTTTGTCATTGTCCCACTATTTTTATAAATATTTTTTTAAATCTTCTTGCCATTGTTTTTCCAACATGGTAACTAAATAAGAATTCCCTATTATATCAGCGAATATCTTTGATTTTTGATAGAGCTGTTCGGCAGAGACATAATCTTTCTCTATTATCAGGGATAATTTCCACTCCAACATTAATACTATTGGTTTTTTTTTGAAAATCTTGTGTCTTTTCCATTATCTGATTAAGGCTGAATATATAAGTTGATAGCGAATCATAAGACGATAAATTATCCAAGCAAGCTAGACCTGAAAACAAAGTATTACTTAACGCAAAAAGATATTCTGGTGCAATTAATTCTACGTGATTTGTCAAACGAAATAAAAACGAATGAATTCTGTCAATTTCTAAATTCTGATTGTGACCTTGTTTTATCTTTGTAAGCACCGTAGCAAAATACAAATTTATAACCTCTAATTCATTTATCAAAAACAATTCCTTATTATAAATTCTTTTAAAATAGTCGTCCAGCACAGTCTCCCCATATTCCGATCGTCCACTTCGAATAACATCTATCGTTGCTCTAGTAGCATCAAACCATACTTTTTCCTCACTAGGAAGTTGCTCATAAAATAAATTCTCTATCTCTTCCAAGCATGCTTCTTTCTTATCGTATTCCTCTTCTTTACCATAGATTGGTTCACGTAAAATCTGGTATTTCAGCTCCAGGTAACCAGAAGGAAGGGCTGTAAAATCTGGCATAAGGCTATAAGCTGGAACTCCTAAACGGCGTGCAATGTAGTCTAACTTGGGAAGACTTGGTTGTGAAGCGCCACTTTCGATTCGTGATAGTTGACGAACCGTCAGTTCTTGCTCATCTCCACAAAAATCTGGACGGCTAATGCCTTTCCCCACCCGAATCTCTTTAATTTTTTGACCAATTAACATCAGACGCCTCCTCTTCTACCTGCTTCGAAAAAAACTTTGAAAGCAAAGTGATTTTATAGGCTACATTCACACCTACTCATACGATTTCATGGCATCTTCAACTTCAGCTAGACTGATGCCAAATAATTCTAAACGCTTGAGAAGTTGTTTACCATTGGAATAACCGATACGAAGGCTTTCTCCTAAATATTCTCTGCGTTTTCGGCTGTCTGCTCCAGCTAGAAAACCAAGGCGAATCAAGTCACTACGGCTAATATCAAAGTCACTTTCTACTTCAAATTGCTCTGTTACTTGAGCCAGTGCTGTTTTCAAGTCTTCATAACTGGCATGTTCGATTCCTAGGGAACGTCCCTTGGTCTTGGACTTGGGAGCAGCTTCATCACGTTTGAGAAAGGCATGCTGGACTGTTGGGATGGCGGTCATAATCAGGCGCCGGATTCGTTCCCCATTATAATCAGGATCTGTAAAGACAATCACCCCATAACGTTCATGTAGACGTTGGATTCGTTCAAGATCCTGCTCATTGATAGCCGATCCACGAGTCTCATAGGTCTCCACATCAAAATAACGTTTAAGATTGACCGTATCATCGCGTCCTTCAACTACGATGACTTGGGAAATTTTCTCTTTCATGATTTACTTTCCAATCCAAAGATGCCTTCTGCATTGGCACTTGTCGCAGCAGCTAATTCTTCCGTCGTCATGTCACGCAAGTCGGCAATAAAGTCTACTACATAGCGCGTGTAAGCTGTCTTATTTTCACGCCCACGCTTGGGTACTGGGGCTAAATAAGGCGCATCTGTCTCTACCAAAATCTTATCCAAAGGTAACTCTTTGGCTGCTTCCTGAATATCTGTCGCCTTCTTGAAAGTCACCACTCCAGAAAAGGAAATAGTCATACCAAGATCTACAAACTTCTCCGCCCAATCCAAAGAACCTGAAAAGGAGTGCATAATCCCTCCACGAGGTCCGACTCCCTCGCTCTTAATAATCTCATAAGTGTCTTCTAGCGCATCACGGGTGTGAACTACAAAAGGTAAGTCCAGTTCCTTAGATAGCTGAATCTGACGACGGAAAACTTGTTCCTGTACTTCTTTAGGGGCTGTCATCCAGTGGTAGTCCAAACCAATCTCGCCCAAGGCAACAATTTTTGGATGTTTTAGTTTTTCTAACAAGTAAGACTCCACTTCCTCTGTGTATGTCCCTGCTTCCGTTGGATGCCAGCCAATCGTAGCATAGAGTTGGTCATACTTGTCCACTAGTTCAAGAGCACGCTCAATAGTCGGTTTGTCAAAACCAACAATATTCATCCGAGTTACACCCATTTCAGCCGCTAAGGCAAGTTCTTCTTCTTCGCGTCCCAAAAATTCTTCCACATTCAAGTGGGTATGTGTATCAAAAATCATGTATATTCCCTCGTTTTTTCTACCTTCTATTATACCAAAAAAACTAGTCTCATCCTTATAGGAAAAAATATTTTGAAATCATTCATTTTTTCTTGACGGCTTTTTTTCATAGCAGTATAATAACTTTTGTTGAAATTTTCAGAAAAGGAAAGAAAATGTTTACAAAACTAAAATATACCTTTATTGGTCGTCCCCTTAAGTCCTTAACTGAAGGCGAGGGAGGACTACTTGGAAAAACGCAGGCACTCGCAATGCTATCAAGCGATGCTCTATCATCTATTGCCTACGGGCCTGAGCAGGTCGTCCTCGTCTTGGCTAGTCTTTCTCCCCTCGCTATTTGGTGGAGTCTTCCTATCGGCATTTTTGTCCTCTTACTATTAGCTAGCCTGACCATTTCTTATAGACAAATCATCCATGCCTACCCTCAAGGTGGAGGTGCCTATATGGTTACTCGAGAAAACCTCTCCCCTGAGTTAGGTTTGATTGCTGGGGGAAGTCTGCTTGTTGACTATATGCTAACAGTTGCCGTATCCGTGGCAGCAGGCGCTGACGCTATCACTGCTGCACTTCCTGCCCTCCATCCTTACAACCTCCACATCTCCATTTTTCTGGTCTGTTTGCTCATGCTTTTGAATCTGCGAGGCTTGAAGGAATCTGCCAGTTCACTGATGATCCCTGTCTATCTCTTTATCTTTAGCACGGTCTTCCTCTTATTGTTTGGCTTATTCCAACTATTGACAGGTTCTCTCAGCTATCATGCAACTTCTGCAATTGGTCAAACTGTCCCAAGTCTCTCAATTGTCCTGATTTTAAGAGCCTTTACCAGCGGTTCAGCTTCATTAACCGGGGTTGAAGCTATCTCAAATGCCGTTCCATTTTTCAAAACTCCCAAAGAGAAGAACGCAGCTCAAACACTGACCATCATGTCTCTGATTCTTGGATTTCTCTTTGCAGGAATTACCTTCCTAAACTACTGGATGGGGATTACTCCTCAACACGGAGAAACAATCCTTTCACAGATGGCTAAAGGAATTTTAGGGGATTCAGCTCTCGGTCAAGTTCTTTATTATCTCTTCCAATTTTCAACAGCTCTCATTCTAGCCGTAGCTGCAAATACTGGGTTTTCTGCCTTTCCGATGTTGGCTTACAATATGGCTAAAAACAAGTACATGCCCCATCTCTTTATGGAAAAGGGTGACCGCCTAGGTTATTCAAACGGTATTTTGACCTTAGCCTTCGGTGCTATGATTCTTCTGCTCATTTTTAACGGAAATACAGAACGCTTGATTCCTCTTTATACTATTGGAGTTTTCGTACCTTTTGCACTTTCTCAAACAGGGATGATTCGCCACTGGAAAAAAGAAAAAGGCTCTCATTTCTTAAAATCTGCCTTTGCAAATATCCTCGGTGCCATCATTTGTTATGCTATCGTTCTCATTCTACTCTTCTTCAGACTTGGAGATATCTGGCCATTCTTCCCAATTATCCTAGTCCTAACCTTCCTCTTTTTGTCCATCCACAGTCATTACCAAAAAGTGGCCAAACAGCTTCGACTTTATGAAGGAATTCAAAAGAAAACCTACGATGGCAATGTCGTCCTTGTCTTAGTAGGAAATGTTACTCGAGTCAGCGTTGGAGCGATTAACTATGCTCAAAGTATTGGAGATGAGGTTTTGGCCATGCACATTTCCACCAAAGAAACAGAGGAAAAAGACCAAGAAATCCTCCAAGAATTTGCCGACTACTTCCCAAATATCACTCTAAAAAACATTAATACTAGCTATCGCGATATCATCACTCCTACAGTTCGATATGTTCGAAAAATCTCTCAAGAAGCCAAGAAAAAGAACTACACGGTTACAGTTCTAGTTCCCCAGTTTATCCCTAATAAACCTTGGCAAAATATCCTACACAATCAAATGAGCCTCAAATTGAAATACGCTCTCAGATGGCACGAAGATGTCGTCGTTGCCAGCTATTCATATCATTTGAAAGAATAAAAAAGCTCAAAACCAGAGAACTTATCCTCTGGTTTTGAGTTTTTTCTATATGTGATTTTTCCAGTAGATCTTCTAAAATTTTCATTCTCAAGCAATGACTTTAGATAATTTTCTCTTTTAGATAAAAGAAAAGTCAGTAGACTCGAGTTCCTACTGACTTCTTTGTTGAATTCGTTTGGATTATGCAGCCAAAACTTTGCGTCCTTTACGACGACGAGCTGCCAATACGCGACGACCGTTTTTAGTTGACATACGGTTACGGAATCCGTGTTTGCGCGCACGACGTAGTTTACTTGGTTGATAAGTACGTTTCACGATGAATACCTCCTCATAGATTTTGTATTCGTTTAGCCGGCTATAAAGTGATCAGTTACTAAACATACTTTACTATTCTATCTGATTCTTTCGCATTTGTCAATAGCTCTGACAAATGTTTCCAGCTTTTTGCTATGAAAGCCTTATCTACGATACTGCTTCAAGAAACGTGTCATCTTTTCTTGGATTTGGGCTAACTCATCTACGCGTGGCAGATAAACGATACGGAAGTGATCTGGTTCTTTCCAGTTAAAGCCTCGTCCGTGAACCAAAAGTACTTTTTCTTGTTTCAAGAAATCAAGGACAAACTGTTCATCATCATCGATACGGTACATATTGCGGTCAATTTTAGGGAAGATATACAGTCCTGCTTTTGGCTTAACCGCAGACAAACCTGGGATATCTTGAATGGCATTATAAATGAAGTTTCTTTGCTCGTAGATACGACCACCTGGCAAGAGTAATTCGTCCACCGACTGGTGACCACCGAGTGAAGTTTGAACAACCTGTTGAGCCAAGACGTTGGAACAAAGACGCATGTTTGAAAGCATGTTGAGACCTTCAATATAGCCCTTTACATGATGTTTAGGTCCAGACAAGACCATCCAACCCACACGGAAACCAGCGATACGGTGAGATTTAGACAGACCATTCATGCTGACACAGAAAAGGTCTGGAGCCAAACTAGCAACTGGTGTGTGGACATTGCCATCCATAACCATACGGTCGTAGATTTCATCCGCAAAGATAATCAAGTCATTTTGGCGAGCAATCTCGATAATATCTAGCAAGAGTTCCTTAGGATAGAGAGCTCCAGTTGGGTTATTTGGATTGATCAAAACGATAGCCTTAGTATTTGAACTAATCTTAGACTTGATATCATCTAAGTCAGGATACCATTCAGCTTCTTCATCACAGACGTAGTGAACGGCATTTCCTCCAGCCAAGCTAACTGCAGCTGTCCAGAGAGGATAGTCAGGCATAGGAACCAAGACTTCATCGCCATTGTCCAAGAGACCTTGCATGGACATGACAATCAACTCACTCACACCATTTCCAAGGTAGATATCATCGATACCTACATTAGGGAATTTTTTCAATTGGCAATATTGCATAATTGCTTTACGGGCTGAAAAGATCCCTTTTGAGTCCGAATAACCTTCACTATCACGCGCATTCATAATCAAATCATGGATGACCTCATCAGGTGCTGTAAAGCCAAACTCAGCTGGGTTCCCTGTATTCAAACGGAGGATTTTTTCTCCATTTGCTCGCATACGCATGGCTTCTTCAAGAACTGGACCACGAATATCATAAGCCACATGCTCTAATTTGATTGATTTGTTAAATTCTTTCATTTGATTTCCTCAATTCATCAGGATAGTTAATATTATACCACGTTATGGATGATAGTTGCATGAACGCACGAATTTCTTCCTGTATTCAGCAAAACGCAAAGAAAAAATAAGTCGACTCAACAAACAACATAGACGATGTCTGGGCTAATTCGAGTCTGTTTGTAAAGAATTTTACCATATCACTGACTTCTTTCCCCTGCTCTGTCACTTAATATTATACACTAAAACTTTTGCATTTTCAAATAAGTACATATAAAAGGAACTCTTTTTTAAAGCGTTGCCTAAAATATGATTCTAATTTAGCAATAAAAAAGAGGCTGGGACAAAAGTCCTAACCTCTCAATTGTATTTGGATTGTCGAGCAAGACGCAGTGGTTGAGTGGGCTCTACTACGCTGATTTCATCAGCTTTTACAGCCCTACTCAACTGTGCGGAGGTGGGACGACGAAATCGAATTCTAACGAATTACCGATTTCTGTCCCACTCTCGAACTAAGTCCTACAATTACTATAGCCAAAAGTAGTTGAAACTTAGCTTATTTTACAATCTCTGCCAACATCTTTTCAATGTGTTGGATTGATTTTTCGCGTCCAAGCAAGTAGATGGTATCTGGCAATTCTGGACCATGCATCTCACCTGAAACAGCGATACGAATTGGCATGAAGAGATTTTTCCCTTTGATCCCTGTTTCTTTTTGGACTGCTTTAATTTGTGGGAAGATATTTTCCACCACAAATTCATCATCTGACATCGCTTCAAGTTTGGCTTTGAAGGCTTCAAGTACAGTTGGAACTGTTTCACCAGCCATAACTTCTCGTTCAGCTTCTGTCAATTCTGGGAAATCTGAGAAGAAAAGGTCTGTCAATGGAACGATTTCGTCCACTGACTTCATTTGTGGTTTGTAGAGTTCCACCAATTTTTCAGCCTTATCCGTCAAGCGACCAGCTTCTTCAAGGAATGGTTTAGCCATCTCAAAGATAGTTGTAAGATCAGCTCTCTTAATGTAGTCGTTGCTCATCCAGTCTAGTTTCTTCTGGTCGAAGGCTGCTGGAGACTTGCTGAGGCGGTTTTCATCAAAGAGTTTAATGAGTTCTTCACGAGAAAAGATTTCGTCTTCCCCACCAGGGTTCCAACCTAGAAGGGCAATGAAGTTAAAGACCGCTTCTGGCAGGTAACCTTTCTTGCGGTAATCTTCGATAAACTGAAGGGTATTAGTGTCACGTTTAGACAACTTCTTACCAGTTTCAGAGTTAATAATCAAAGTCATGTGACCGAACTCTGGAGCTTCCCAACCAAGTGCTTCATAAACCATGAGTTGTTTTGGTGTGTTGGCAATGTGGTCATCTCCACGGATAACGTGAGAGATTTGCATATCGTGATCATCGATGACAACGGCAAAGTTGTAAGTTGGGTAGCCATCTTTCTTTTGGATAACCCAGTCCCCACCGATATTGCCACCTTCAAACTCGATATCGCCTTTGACCATGTCATGCCATTTGTAAATACCAGACTCATTGACAGCCAAACGAACCGTTGGGATGATTCCTGCTGCTTCACGTTCTGCAACGTAAGCTGCTTTTTCTTCTTCGCTCATACCAAGGTATTCGTTGATGTAACGAGGTGTTTCACCAGCGGTTTCTTGACGTTCACGTTCTGCAGCCAACTCTTCTTCTGTAACGTAAGATTTGTAGGCTTTTCCTTCATCCAAGAGTTGGTCAATATATTTTTGATAGAGTTCCAAACGCTCAGACTGACGGTAGTTTTCATGAGTCTCTGGACTTTCATCCCAGTCCATGCCTAACCAACGAAGGTTTTCAAGCTGTGAACGCTCTCCGTCTTCGACATGACGTTTTCGGTCAGTATCTTCAATACGGATAATAAAAGTTCCACCATGGTGGCGCGCATACAAGTAGTTAAACAATGCTGTACGGGCATTTCCGATGTGTAGTAGTCCGGTTGGACTTGGTGCATAACGCACACGAATATCTTTTGACATATCTTCTCCTATAAAGTCTCTAGGCGTCTGCCTTTTTGCTCTCTATATTATATCACAAGTCGTGCCAGAGTCCAATTTCTCTTTTCGAGAAATAGTAAAAAGAGTGGCAAAACCACTCTTTATTGACTCTATTATAGACGAGCGTTCAATTCTTTGCTCAATTCTTCAAATCCTGGTTTACCAAGAAGGGCAAACATGTTGCGTTTGTATGCTTCAACACCTGGTTGGTCAAATGGGTTGATGGCATTCAAGTAACCTGAAAGGGCGATGGCCAATTCGAAGAAGTAGATTGTGTAACCAAGAGTGAAGGCATCTTGCTCAGGAAGAGTCACGTACATGTTTGGTACGTCACCGTCAGTGTGGGCAAGAAGAACACCGTCAGTTGCTTTTTTGTTTACAAAGTCAACGTCTTTTCCTTGAAGGTAGCCAAGTCCGTCAAGGTCTTCTTCCAAAGTAGGGATGATTACGTTCTTACGAGGTTTGTCAACGCGGACAACTGTTTCAAACATGATACGAGTTCCTTCTTGAATAAATTGACCCAATGAGTGCAAGTCTGTTGAGAAGTTAGCTGAAGTTGGGTAAATTCCTTTTTGGTCTTTTCCTTCTGACTCACCAGCTAATTGTTTCCACCATTCTGAGAAGTATTGAAGGGATGGCTCGTAGTTTACCAAGATTTCAGTTGCATAACCTTTACGGTAAAGGATGTTACGAACTGCTGCGTATTGGTAAGCTTCGTTTTCAGCAATCTTATCTGAAGTGTAGTCTTTACGAGCTGCGTTAGCACCTTCCATAAGGGCTTTGATGTCTGCACCTGACGCAGCGATTGGAAGCAATCCAACTGCTGTCAATACTGAGAAGCGTCCACCGATGTCATCTGGAACCACGAATGTTTCCCAACCGTTGGCATCTGCTTCAACCTTAACAGCACCTTTTTGGCGGTCAGTTGTAGCGTAGATACGTTTGTTGGCTTCTTCTTGACCGTATTTCTTAACCAAGAGTTCTTTGAAGACGCGGAAAGCAATAGCTGGTTCAGTTGTTGTACCTGATTTAGAAATCACGTTTACTGAGAAGTCTTTGTCAGCCACGTACTCTACCAAGTCAGCAAGGTAAGTAGATGAGATTGAGTTCCCAGCGTAAAGGATTTGAGGTGCTTTGCGTTCTTCTTTTGTTTGTAAGTTTGCAAAGTGGTGGTTCAAGAAGTCGATGGCTGCTTTGGCACCAAGGTAAGATCCACCGATACCGATCACAACCAAGACATCGCTGTCTGCTTTGATTTGCTCTGCAGCTTTCAAGATGCGGTCGAATTCTTCGCGGTCGTAATTTTCAGGAAGGTCCAACCAACCCAAGAAGTCGCTCCCAGCACCAGTTCCTTTACGGATCAATTCGTCTGCTGCTGTAACTTGTGCTTGCATGTACTCCACTTCATGTGGTGCAACAAATTTGTCTAATACTTTTGAATAATCAAATTTAATATGTGACATAGTATTCCTCCAAAATTTCTTCTTCTATATGATATCGCTTTACAGGGATTTTATCAAGTTTTTATACTGAATTTTCCCAAATTTTATCATAATTCAAACGTTTGCGTAAAATCTTACAAAATTAAAAAACTTGAGGCATCAAACCCTACGAATAAAAAACGACTAGGATTCTAGTCGTTATAATTCATTTAATAAATACTCAAATAATTCTAAATTACCATCTTCTTCATTGACCAAAAACTCTGGATGCCACTGCAAGCCGATAATACGGTGTTCGTCAATAGATTCGATCGCCTCAATCGTTTGGTCACGGGGATCTACTGCCGTTACGCGAAAATTTGGAGCCAAGTCTTTAATACTCTGACGGTGAACTGAATTGACCTGACTAGTTTTACCAAACAATTGCGACACAAGACTTCCTTCAACTGTCTCAATGGAATGTGACGTTCCAAAAGGAAGCCCTTGCCAGTGTCCTTCAATCTCCTGATTGAGTGTCCCACCAAAGGCGACGTTGACAAGCTGAACGCCACGGCAAATGGCTAAAATTGGCTTATTCTGACGCAAGGCTTCTTGTAGGAGAGCTAGCTCAAATTCATCGCGAACAAGATTATAGTCGTCACTATCAATTGTTTTTTCCTCACCATAAAACTGAGGATGAACATTTTGCCCTCCAGTCAAGATGAGTTTATCAATCATTTCTACATAGTCATGGACCACCGACTCATCACCAACCGGAATGACCAAAGGAAGTCCACCAACCTGGCGAATACTCTCAGCAAATTTACAAGAGACTGATGAATGAATATTTTTTCCTTCTGCGTCTACAGGACATAGATTCGCAGCTACTCCAACAACCGTTCTTGCCATACTGTTTTCCTTTCAATTTCCTTTGATAAATCTATCTTATCACTCCAACTCCTTCCTGTCTAATATGTATTTTTTAAGTCCGTGATAATTTTTTTTTATACTCAATGAAAATCAAAGAGCAAACTAGGAAGCGAGCCGTAGGTTGTTCAAAGCACTGCTTTGAGGTTGTAGATAAGACTGACGAAGTCAGTCACATATATAGTCAAAGACGAAGCTGACGTGGTTTGAAGAGATTTTTGAAGAGTATTATCAGAAAAAGTTGCCCAAAATTAGGACAACTTTTTTGCTTATTCAAAGACAAATTGATTGTGGTAAAGTTCGGAGTAAAAGCCTCCAAGCTTGAGTAATTCGTGATGGTTTCCTTGTTCAATAACTTGACCATCCTTAAGGACAATAATCTGATCGGCATTGAGAATGGTTTTCAAACGATGAGCAATCACAAAACTAGTTCTTCCTGCCACAATAGCTTCCATGGCATTTTGAATCTTGCTTTCTGTTACAGTATCCACGTTTGATGTTGCCTCATCCAAGATTAAGACCTGGGGATCCGTCATCAAGGTACGAGCGATGGAAATCAACTGCTTCTGACCGGTTGAGAAGACGCTCTGGTCATCATTAATCAAAGTATCATACTTATCTGGCAGACTTTCGATATACTCATGGATATGTGTAGCTTTAGCAGCTGCTTCAACCATTTCCTGACTGGCATCTGGTACACCGAAACGAATGTTGTCTCGAATGGTTCCGCTAAATAAAACAGAATCTTGCAAAACAATTCCCACCTTACTCCGCAAACTATCTAAATCAAACTCGCGAATATCTTTCCCATCAAAAGTAATGCTGCCAGTATCTACATCGTAAAAACGATTGATCAAGTTCATAATGGTGGTTTTCCCTGATCCTGTCGGACCAACAACCGCAATCATCTTCCCTTTTGGAGCAGAAATGCTGACATCTTTCAGAATCGGTTTCCCTGGTAGGTAGGAGAAGTCCACGTTACGAATCTCCACACCTTCTTTTAATTCGTTAAAGACAGGAGCATTTTGAGGGCGGACTTCTTCTTCGGCATCAAACATTTCTTGAATGCGGTCCGCACCTGTAAAGGCAAGTTGCAAGCTTCCCCAACTAGCTGCCAATTGGATAATGGGCTGGTAATACTGTTGAGAGAACTGAGTAAACATAACAATCAAGCCCAGAGCAGTTGCTGTCTCCATATTCTGATCATTCAGCAATACAGCTGAACCTACAAAAATAACTACCGCAGTATTGACCAAACTCATTCCGTTCATGACAGGAAAGAGAATTCCTGAAAACATTCTTCCCTTGAAAGTGGCCTTTCGAACTCGTTCATTTTGCTCGACAAAACCTGCGATTACATCATCTTGAATACCCTGAACGATAATAGCCTTCTGACCTGAAATACTTTCATCCATATAAGCATTAAGCTTCCCAACCTCTTTTTGCTGAAGGTTGGTATATTTTCTTGCCAATTTCAAAATGACTACCAACATGATAACCGCTATCGGAGTGCTAGCAATTGTAATCAAAGCAAGAGTGACATTTTTAGCAAACATAACAATCAGCAAACCAATATAAAGGGCAATATTTGTCATGACAGACACTAAACTTTCGTTGAAAGCTTGGAGAATATTATCTAAATCACTGGTAAAACGTGACAGGATATCCCCATCTTGATTGCGGTCAAAGAAGGAAACAGTCAAGCGAGAAAGCTTGCCAAAAAGGCCCTTACGCATCTCATTTGTCGATTCGGCAATAATACGGCTCATCAAAACCATATAGATAAGACTCGACACCACGAGCACAATCAAAATATAGGCAAGATTAATCAAGAGTCCTAATAGACTTTGCCAAACCATATCAGGATTTCCATTTTGATAAGCTATAACCAAATTAGCCAGTTCTGTGACTGTTTGACCTGCAAATACTGGAAAGAGGGCTTGTGCAATCGTTGCAATGATAATCATAGCAATAACAACGACAAAGGATATCTTATAAACTTTAAAATAGTTCCAAAAGAATTCAAATGTCTTCATCCTACTCCTCCTTTCCTTTTTGCGTCTCGTAAATTTCACGATAAACTGGGTTTGATGCAACCAAGTCAGCATGTTTGCCTTGACCAATCAAGCGACCTTGGTCAAGCACTAAAATTTTATCCGCATGCACAACAGAGCTAATCTTTTGCGCAATAATAATGGTGGTTGTTCCCTTCAAATCCTTGTTGAGAGCTTCTTGAACCAAGCGTTCTGACTTAGCATCTAGTGCCGAAGTTGAATCATCAAATATCAAGATTTTAGGATTGCTGACAATCCCTCGCGCAATGGACATTCTTTGTTTTTGTCCACCAGAAAAGTTGGTCCCACGTTCTTCAACCGGACTTTCAAAGGCCAAGTCCATGCGGCTAATAAATTCACTAGCTTGGGCAATGCTAGCTGCACGTTCCATTTCGGAAACAGTTGCATCACCTTTTCCTTGTCTGAGATTATCTGCGATGGTTCCACTAAAAAGAATAGCTCTTTGTAAAACGATAGAAACTGTCTTGCGAAGCGTCCCTTCGCTAACTGTACGAATATCCTTTCCACCAATTTTGATAGAACCTTGTTGGGGATCAAACAGTCTTGGAATCAACTGAGCCAAGGTGGATTTCCCTGCACCGGTTGCTCCGACAACCCCAACCATCTCGCCAGGTGCGATATCAAAGGAAACATCTTTTAGGATAGGCTCCTCATCATTTGGATAGGTGAAGGTTACATGTTCAAAGCTGAGACTTCCTTCTAAAACTTCATCTTCCACATCATTGAAAGTCATAGCTGGTTCTGTATCAAGGATTTCACGAATACGACGGAGGGAAATCATGGCACGAGTGACTGAATTCCCCAAAAATCCAACCATGACGATGGTAAAGATAATCTGACTCAGGTAGTTTACAAAGGAAGCAATGGTTCCAACAACTGATGGATCTGACTCTGCCATACCGGCTACAAGCCAGATTGAGAGAAAAACAGCCCCGTAAGAAATCAACATCATTGCAGGTTGCATAACAGAAAAGGCATAACCGATATAAAGGTTTTCTCCCAACAATTCATCTGACACCTGCGTAAATTTATCAAACTGATCTTTTTCTCGGACAAAAGACTTAACCACGCGCACACCACGCAAATTTTCTTTAGCAATGGCATTGATACGCTCTAGTAAGGTCTGGAATTTTGCAAAGCGTGGTCCCACAACTCCCATCATAAAACCCATTATGGCAACAATCAGAACGACCATAAGAACTAGCACCCACCACAGTGAAGGTAGGGTGACAACTGCTAGAATAAAGGAACCGATAAACAAAAGTGGTAGTCGAAAGAGAATTTGGAAGGTCATCATAACGACGTTTTGAATCTGGTTGATATCGTTGGTCATACGAACGACAAGGTTCCCTGCATTAAACTTCTCAATATTAGCATATGAAAAAGTTTGAATCTTACGAAAGGCATCTTCGCGTAAGTCAGACGAAACTCCTTGAGCAATGTAAGCTGCTAACACAACATTGATTCCACCTGCGACCAAACCAATCAAGGCAACAAGAATTAACCAAAAACCGATAGTATAAATAGCTTCATGATCACCTGTTAGCAGAGCCTCTAAAACCTCCTGCAAATAACGTGGTTGCAGGAGTGAACTAGTAACCATGAGACCTGTCATGATCAAGGACGCTAGCGCCTGCCATTTATAGGCTTTTATTTTCTGAAACAGCATATTTCCCCCTTATAAGATAGACAAAAGGGAACGACAGCTCAGTCAGTCCCTTCTTATGCTTTCATGTTGATGCTATTCTAACAAAAAAGAAAGCTATTGTCAAAGCACTCAACTCATACAAGCAAGCACCAAGATGACAGTAGCCTCTCTGTCTATTTTTCGATAAAAATGTTATGCAACTTAAAGGAATGCTTTATTGACCTGATTCTTCCATTTTAGCCCGACCAATTTCACGATAGCTACGATCCCCAACAATCTGGACCGAGAACTGACCATCTTGGTACTCGAGGATTGTAACACTCCCATTATCAAGACCATGTGGGTGCATTCCGTTAATTAAATAAACAATGGTTCCAATTGTCATTCCATGGCTGACTACGAGGGCATTCCCTCCCCCATTAGCTTCCATTTCCTTGGCGATGGCCTCAAAGCCTTCCCAAATACGACCACTTAATTTTTCCCATCCTTCAGCCCAGCCTGCTGTATCCACTTCTACCAATCCTTCAGCTAGCTCCGCATAGGACAAACGATGCACATGATCAACATTAAAAATACGAGGAATGATGCCCATAAATAGGTCCCCATCATAAGCACCATCAAAGCTACCAAAGCACCACTCACGGATTCGCTTATCCATACGATAAGGAATTTGTCCTGTCAAACCTAGTTCCTCAAGGATAATTCCCATAGTCTGGATGGTACGTCCTGAGTCACTCGAATAAGCACGCTCGAAGGTTAAGCCTGACTCACGCAAACCAATTCCCAATTCATGAATGCCTCGCTCACCTTCAGCTGTTAAGGGAGTATCACTCCAACCTTGAGCACGCCCAATCGTGTTAAACATTGTTTTCCCATGACGCACTAGATACAATTTTACACTTGCCATTTTCCGTCCTCCATATGTATCTATTATAGCATGATTTCAAGCAAAAACCTCGTCCTAACCCACTGAGTCCAACATCACCACTTAAACTAGATTCTACAAATCTGATAATCTATGTCTTATCATTCTTAGAAGGAGCAACTTTAGATGTCTCGGTAATCTCATTTTTTACCTGTTCTTCTTTTTTCTTCTCGCTTTCTTCTTTTGACTTTTTTTCTGTTTTCTCCGTCTTGTCGTCAGTCTTTTTCAAAGGTGGAAAACGAAATTCAAATTGATTTTTCCCAGTGTCAACAATCGCTGTAAATCCCTTTTGGTCATTACTATAAGTTGCCTTCCCTAGATCAAATGACTGCTGACCACTCTCAGAACTAGCTCTTTCATAGGTTCTCTTTGCCATCGCATAAGCCACAAGCTTCTCTTTATTTAAGGCATAATCCTGATGATGGGCTACTTGCCGATTCAGATAAAACTGCAACAAGAGACTAAAAATTCCAGCAATAGTGACAGCGTAAAGGAGAACTCCAGCCCTAACTTTTTTCTTTTTCCACACGATAGATAAACTCCCTCTCTAGTCCCTTTTCAAACTGAAAATTGAAATGAACATTTTGCCCTTTTTGGTAAATATGTGCTGATTTCAGACCGTAGACCATGGGTTGATAGCCACGTCCACTAGCATCTGTTTTCCGAAAATCATCTGACTTTGATTTTCCCATGGAAATGGGGTTCCCATCCTGTTTGAGGTAAAGTCTATCATTCTCCACTTTTTCAAACTGGGCTCGATTCAGCTCTGCTTCCAGCTGATCCATAAATATGAGCCATTCTTTTTGCTCATGACTTTTCTGGTAGCGAACTTCTGATACCAAGAGTTGACTCATAGCTTGAAAGAGGAGCAAACTACCACTAATCACAATAAGGGCAACCAGGGATTCTAAAAGTGTAAAAGCTCTAGCTTTACTTTTCCTCAATCGCCAGTAATTTTTCAGTCTCATGATACACCTCCAAACCTCGCTCATTCGAGACAACATTAACCGTAAGCCCATTGACAGTCAACTGCTTTTGCCCAGTCTGCAATGCCATTCGAGCCACTCGCAAAACTTCCTCCTGTTCCATGAGTCTTGCTTCCTGTCGTCTACTTTCTTGAATCTGCCCTAGCAAGAGGGTTGCAATACTGGCAAAAATAGCGAGTGAAATCACTGCCTCCAGTAGAATAACTGCCTTAATTTTTTGCTTCTTGAATACGTTTAATCTTTCCATTTCCTAGATATAGTTGGTAGCGAACCACTTCTTTCCTTGTTTGAAATCTCACGCTCGCCAGAGACGAATTCCCACCAGCCTTGTCAAAGGTGATTGACTGATTAGACTGTAATTGAATTCCTTTCGGAATCGCTAATTTCTGATAGCCATTGCCAATACTTCTCTCTTCTAACATCAAGTTCATCTTTTGTTGACTAACCAGACTTCGCTTCTGGGTTTCCCGATAAAGTTCCTCAAACTCCATAAAGAAAATCTGTTCTTCCACAGCCGCAAAAGTCGACTGAATCGAACCTGATAAGCCCAAGGCTAACATACTAGCCATCCCTAAAACCAATAGGCTTTCTAACATGGTAAAAGCCCTAATCTGCAACTGTTTGACTTGTCTTTTGTTTTGCATGATATTCTTTGTAAGCTTTTGCTTGCTCAGCAGTAATACGTCCATCTGCCTGTAGTTTACTTAGACTGGCATCCTCATTTTTATCTAGAGTATAGAGTTCTGCTTGGCTTTCTACCACCTTGACAACTGCTGCTTTACCCTTGTCATTTACTGCATCCTTTTGCTTAGTCAAATTTGGCACAAACAGTAAGAGCAGGACACTAATGATAAGCAACACGACTAACATTTCAACCAGTGTGAAAGCTTTTGCCTTCGCTTCTTTTAATTTCGTGAACATTTTTTTCATCTAAAAATTTACCTCCATATTTTGATACATTGGCAACAACATAGCTGCATACAATAAAACGATTAGTAGGGCTACAAAAATAAATACCATGGGTTGTACTAGATTCATGGTCCGATTGACTCGAGTAAAGAAGGATTCCCACGTTTTTTCCGCATAGATTTCCAATTCGCTTCCTAACTTGGACTTGACCTCTCCGTATTCAATGATTAATCCCAACTCTCTTCTAAAGAAAGGATAATTCTGAACAACATTAGAAAATTCCTGTCCATTTTGCAAAGCTTGTTCTAAATCATATCCAATTTCCTTAAAGAGAGGATTCCCTTGTTCCCGCATCATCTGGAAAATCTGTGACAACTCTAAACCTTGTCCAATCATATTGCCCCATTCCCGAGCATAATAGGCAGTTAGATAATACTGAACAAACACACCTAGAAAGGGGATTCTAGCCAGATAAGAAAAAACTTGAATCTTCCTAGATTTTCTGTAGAATATCAGCCCTGTTAAAGATAAGAGACCTAGTGTTAGGGTAAGACCAAGAAAAATCTGTGGTAGGTTACTAATCACTAAGGTAGCCACATTACTACTATCCAGTTGGGGCAAGAGATAATTCCGCAATCCCAACATAATAAGCAGTAAGAAAGCTAACAAAATGATTGGATAGGTCGCAACTTCAATTAACTTTTTCTTAACCTTAGCTAGATTATCTAAATATTCTTCAATTTTTCCCAAACTCAAATGGAGATTCCCATGAACTTCAGCCAGCGAAAGTTGCGTGACAATCGCACTCGAAAAACCTAAATTCCCCATCATTTCCGAGAAAGATTTCCCTTGCGAGAGCCCTAGGCACATCTGCGATACATATTCCTTTTCCAGCAAGAGGCTTCTATCTAGAAAGGAAATGATTTCTACTAAGTGAAAACCACTCGAGAACAAATTGTTAAAGAGAGTGATGATTTTCTTCTGCTTACTGGTAGCTAATTTTCTCCGTTTCAGCTTGAATGGCAGTGATATGTCCTTCTTTAAGAAGCTGGTCAATTTGTCCATTCCACTTTTCTGCCTGGTGTTCTTGATAATTTCCATTTGCAAAATCAATAATTCCTCCTCCCGCGATTAGTCTCTGGTAACAAACACCTTGTAAAACAACTGCAAGTTCATCTTCACTGACACCAAGTTCTAAGAGGCGCTCATAAACCCCACGAACACTCTTGGCATGGATTGTCGAGAATACCGTGGCACCTGTCAGACTAGCTCGTACAACGGCACGGGCTGTTTCGCTATCTCGAATTTCTCCAATGATTAAAAGATCTGGACGATGTCGTAGGGAAAGTTTGATCAAGTTCTCATAGTTAAGTCCGATAGCTTCATTGAGCTGTAATTGTAGCATTGCTTCTTGCTTAATCTCAACCGGATCTTCAATAGACATGACCTGTTGTCCCTTAAACAATGACTTGGCTAATTCATGCATCAAAGTAGTTTTACCACTTCCTACGGGGCCTGCAAAAAGATAAAGTCCGCGTTGCCTAAAGCCATTTTCCAGTTCCATAAGATTCTGAAACCAGAAGCGCAACTCTTGTTCTTGATCATGCAAAAGTCGGATTACTAGACTCTCATGACCACGATAATCTCCCACCGTCGATAAACGTAATGAAGAAACCTTGTCTCCATGCTGATAATCACAGGAACCAAGCTGACTACGGCGTTTTTCTCCAACGTTCATCCCCGCAACAAATTTAAAGTGACTAATGACAGCCCCCAACTTTTCAAAGTCATAGGTGTTAATCAAATGTCTCTCATCTCCAACTCGCATATGTAGTTCATAGATTTTTTCTTTAGGAATAAAATAGATGTCCTGAGCTCCTTGTTTTTTGGCCAGTGTAATCAATTCTTGTGCAAGTGTTTGTACCATATCTTCCTCCTCATTCTTATTATTCGAAGAAAATATAAAAAAAGAAGAAACAACTTCATTAAAAAGTTGTTTCTTCTTTTTTTATGCGACAAGTACGGTGGATTTCTAAACCAGTCTGCTTTTCGTAACCAGGTCTAAATTTTTCATCAGGAATGACTTGACCATCTTCCAACAAAGCCAAGGAATGATATTGCTGAAGAAATTCATCGCATTCTTCACACCAGCGTTTATCTTCTGGATCCCAAAAAATAGTCATCAAATCTCCTCTACTTTTGTAAAGGGGAATTTCCTTTTCTAACTCAAACCAACAAGACTTATAATATTTCAAGGCGTCATAATAGTTATCAAATTTTTTGCTCGCAATGACGTCGTCTTCCCAGCCTTCTATAAACCACCACGGTTCAAAATCTCCGTACATTTTTATAACTCGATACATAGTTTAACTTCCTTTGTACCGTATATTATAGCGAAATTTTGAGAACAATGAAAGAATTTTGCTCATTTTCACGAATTATATAACATTTTCAAAAAATCCAGCTATTCAAAAACGAATAACTGGATTTAAAAGCAAGATTAACCTTCTGAAATATCGTTTTCAATGATCACTTTAATCGCATGATGATCGGCGGCCTTACTAAATACTTCATAGGCCTTTTCTATTTCACTAAGTTTGAAATAATGAGTTACCAATTTTTCTGGTTCAATTTTATGGCTTTCCAAAGCTTTTAACAATTGAGGAGTTGTATTGGTAGAAACCAATCCGGTAGTTACATTAATGTTCCGAATCCAAAGAGTGTCCAAATCAAACTGAACTGGTTTACCATGCACACCACAGTTGGCTACTGTTCCGTCTACACCGATAATCTTTTGACAGAGATCAAACGTTGCAGGAATTCCTACCGCCTCAATAGCGACATCTACACCTCGACCATCTGTCAAATCATAAATTTCTTGAATTGCTTTTTCAGGGTCTGAAGAATTAATCTTATGAGTAGCACCGAAAGAAACTGCAGTATCCAAGCGATTATCGTCTAGGTCCACCATAATCAATTTAGCTGGAGAATAGAATTGTGCCGTCAAGAGAGCTGCCAATCCAACTGGCCCTGAACCAACGATAGCTACACTACAACCAGGCTCAACTTTCCCTTTTAAGACACCAATTTCATAGCCAGTTGGCAAGATATCAGATAACATAACCAAAGCTTCATCAGACAAGTCAGCTGGAGTATGATAAAGAGTATTATCAGCATGAGGCACACGAAGATATTCTGCTTGCATACCGTCAATCAGATGTCCAAAAATCCATCCACCTTCGTCTTCACAGTGAGCATAGATTCCTTTTTTACAATAGTAACACTTACCACATGCACATACGCAAGAAATCAAAACCTTATCACCCTTTTTGAAGTTTGAAACTCCTGCTCCGACTTCCTCTACAATACCAATTCCTTCATGCCCTAGGATAGTACCACTCTTACAAGCAGGAACATCTCCTTTAATAATATGAAGGTCTGTACCACAAATAGTAGTCTTAACGATACGCACAATAGCATCTGTTGGCTTGCGAATAACTGGTTTGTCAACATCAACAAATGACGCAAGGCCTGGTTTAACGTAAGTATAAGCTTTCATAAGCAATCCTCCGCTTTTTTATTTGTATTATTTATATCATAATTGTAAGCCTTTTCAATGCAAAAATCAAGTAATTTGTGAAATAAATAACAAATTTATTTTAAAAAAGAAGAAACTAAACTAGTTTCTTCTTTAGAAATTATGCTTGATAACGTTTTTCACCATCTAGATAAGTTGCTACTAATTCCAAATCTTTATCTAACACGATAAAGTCTGCATCGTAGCCTTCACGAATTTGTCCACAGACGTCATCGATATGAACTGATTTAGCTGGGTTCAGACTAGCCATCATGACTGCTTCATGAGGATTTGCAATTCCCCACTCAACAACATTTTTCAAACCATCTTTAAGTTTGAGAATGGAACCTGCCAAGTTACCTGTAGATTTAAGACGAGCAGTCCCATTTGCAACTACAACTGGAAATTCACCTAACATATAATCACCATCTTGCAAACCACCTGCTGTCATACAGTCAGTGATAAGAGCAATATTTTCAGTTCCTTTTTGTTTAAGAAGAATTTCGCAAGCCTTAGGATCCACGTGATGACCATCACAAATCAATTCTGCATAAGTGTGTGGTAACTCATACATTGCACCAACCATACCAAGTTCGCGGTGTGTTAAGCCACGCATTCCATTATAGGCATGAACCCAAACACTAGCCCCGGCATCAACAGCTTTTTTAGCTTCATCAAAGGTAGCATTAGAGTGGCCAAGAGCTACAGTTACACCTTCACCAGTAATAGTACGTACAAAATCCTCAACACCATCACGTTCAGGTGCAAGAGCGATTTTATTAAGAAGACCATTAGCAGCCTTCTGCCAAGCGCGGAACTCATCCATACGTGGATCTTTCATATAAGCAGGATTTTGAGCCCCCTTAAATTCTTCGGTGAAGTAAGGTCCTTCAAAATAAATACCACGAATCTTAGCACCAGAAGCTTCTTGATAGCGTGCACCAATGTTTTGAGTAACAGCCAGCAATTGTTCGTATGATGAAGTTAGTGTAGTTGGTAGGAAACTAGTAACACCTGTACTAAGAAGACCTTCACTCATCGTATGAAGAGTTCCTTCAATATTATTATCCATGACATCCACACCACCAAAACCATGAATGTGGGTGTCAACGAGACCAGGTGCAATACTATAACCAGAATAATCTAAAATTTCAGCATCCTCAGAAATCTCTTCAACATGCTTACCAAACTTGCCATCAATAAGTTCCAAATAACCTCCACGACGAATACCATGTGGATAGAAAAATTGATCAGCTTTAATATACTTAGGCATAATGATAACTCCCTTAAGAAATAATCTACTATTTATTATGTCAATTACATTATAAACCTTTCAAAACAATTTGTAAATGGTATAGACCTTTTTTAGTGAAATTTTAATAAATTATTCAACAAAAAAGACAAGGTCTAAAAACCTTGTCTTTAATACTATACCGGCGGCCGGGGTCGAACCGGCACGTCCTTGCGGACACTGGATTTTGAGTTCCATTCTTGCATTTTTTAAGTAGCAAGGTATTGATTTAACAGACTTTTGGAACTTTTGGTTTTCACAAAAAGGGGACTTTTTTCAGAATTTAGTACCTTTTTAGTAACTCATCTTTCTCTCTTAAATAACTACTTCCATAAATAGTGAGTCGATAATCTTATTTCTTAGTTATCTCATTTGTCAAATTAAGCTAGACAATTTCACCTGACTCAGAAAAACTTGATACGGAGTTTGGTAGTTCAAGGACTTCCTTGGGATTCGATTTCGCTTATCAAGTACAGAAAAAACAAATTAAACTATAGTCCGTTAAAAATTAGAGGTATAGTAGTTAGTTTACATATCTATCAAGTGTCTATAGTAATAAACTTCATTATTAAAATAAAATGTATTAGTATAAAAGCAACTATCTCAACTTGATTGGTTACTATAATACATCCCTACTAATATCAAAAAGCCACTGTTTCCAGTGACTTCATAATACCTTCCGCTCAAAAATATTTACGTTTTTACCAACAAAGCTACACACTCAGCGGTTCGCTGTTACCTTAAATTTCGTTATGAAACAAGTTTATTTCTTTCTAACGTCCTCAAGAACCTCATCGCCTTTCAACTCAAAGACTCTGTGATTCTATTATTTGTAAAACTTCTTTCATATTTTCAACTTTCCATTGCGCTTTGTCATTAAAAAATGGTAATCGGCTATCATAATAACCAATAGTTGCAATTCCGGCGCTAGTTGAAGATTCAATTCCAGAGTATGAATCTTCAATTGCAATACATTGTTCTGCTTGCAATTCTAACTTATGTAGCGTTGTTAAATAGATAGACGGATTTGGCTTACTTTCTACAAAATTCTCTCCGCTAACGATGACATCAAAATATTTTTTTATGTCACACCTTTCTAAAACTTCATTAATATGCTCATATTTTGATGATGATGCTACAGCTAATTTGATTCCGTTTTTCAATGCATAGTCAATAATTTTTAGAATTTCTTTTCTAAAAAGTAAAGAATAATCAATTTTTTCATATCTCTCATCACTAAAAGAAGCATATTCTTTTTCTATAGTTTTTATATCATATTGTTTCCCAATAAATTGCTGTAAAAGCCTATAAAGATTAAAATATGATTTACCAACTAATACCAATAGCTCAGAATCTTCGTAACTAGATTTTGGATTAAGGTGTTTGATAAAATCTTTCTGTATTAGAAAATCTTGGTACTCTGTATCAACTATAACTCCATCCATATCGAAGATTATACCTTTCAAATTCATAAATCCTCCTTTAAAATCAAAATCGGTTTGTGAAAGCATTTTTGTCCTTATTTCAAATTGAGTTCTCTGTCAACACTTTAATTCCTATGGTATTACACTGTGTTCTAATTTGGAAAATCTTGAAACTCCAATTGCACTTCTTTAAAAATAGTGTTAATTACTTCTCGTTCAATTTTATCTAAGTTATGCTCTACAATTAAATTATTCTTTAAGTTTAGCAAACCAATTTTATCATTTCTTTGCATTATTTCAAATAAAATGGCAAATTTAAAGCTATCTCTTTCTTCTTTAGACCAATTTTTTATATCACTTACATCATAGTCATCTAAAAATCTAACTAATCTTGCTTTTGAATATATTGTTTGCCCTAACAACTCATCAGTAGTCGTATTAAAAATTTGAGCTATTTTAACAACGTTTTCCAGTTTGGGTTCCGTCTTTCCATTTTCCCAGTCACTGTATGTATTTCGTTTTACACCCAATAATTCAGCTATTTCTTGCTGTTTTAGGCCCTTATTCTTTCTTAATCTCTTTATATTATCTCCAAAAATGCTCATATTTTCTCCTAATTAATTTAAAATGTCGAAAAAAACGACATTTTTCTTGACAATCTCTAAAATCGGGTGTATTATAATTATGTCGGATAATCCGACGTTTTCCAAAAGATAAAAATTTAAACGGAGGTAAATGCCTATGATTGTATTAAAAAGTCTTTGATAATCACTACAAAATCGATTCTGTCAATAATTTTGTGTAAACACTCAAGTAAAGTTGCGGAGTGTTAATCAAATAAGCTTTCAAGTGTGTCAG
>NZ_JAHZPU010000058.1 GCF_019929575.1 Streptococcus infantis | reverse complement strand
TATACTGTTTTTTGCAACTCTAGTATATCAGATGAACATGTCTTTTGTGTTGCACTTCATTTTACAACAGGGCATTTTTTTAAATATTTGCCTACTGTGAACTTATTGGTTACGAGAATAGTAAATCTCATGTGGCTTCAAACGAGTGTTGAGTAGATCTGATACAGTCACAAAACTATAACCTTGTTCCTGTAGATACTCAATTACTTTTGGTAGTGAATTAACAGATGTTTGATGGATATCATGCATCAAAATGATAGAGCCATTGCTTACCTGACGCTGAATTTCTGTCAAAATCGCAGCTTCATTTTTACTCTTCCAATCCAAACTATCCACATCCCACATGATAAAGCTTAAATCAAGGCTATTACGAATATCATCTGAGATTGCACCGTATGGTGGACGCATCAATTTAGAGCTTTTGCCAAGAACTTTTGTAATAGCATCTTCGGTATCTGTAAGCTGTTTCTTAGCGTCTTCCAATGACAGTTTTGTTAAAACTGGGTGATTCCAACTATGGTTTCCAACTTCATGACCTTCAGACTGCATACGTTTAAGAATCGACTCATTACCTGCAATATTTTTTCCTTGTACAAAGAAGGTTGCTTTGATCTTGTACTTGGCTAGAATATCTAAAGCTTGTGGAGTTGTATTTCCATCCGGTCCATCATCAAAGGTAAGAGCTACTACTTTTTTATTTTTCTCAGCCTGAGCCTTCTTATAAAGTTCTGCATCCTTTTCAGTTAGATAGGACGATTGGATAACATCAAAGAAGTCTGAAATAGGCAAAGCTATTTCTTCTACATTATTGGTTGCTTTGATTGGATAAAGAACCAATTGACTATCTTTGTATGCAAACTTCCAAGATGATAAATCGCTAGCTGTAAAATCGGCTATTACTTGATCAACAAGAGTTTGTTCAATCTTTTTATCAAGAAGTGTTGACTTGATATCCTCAAGAAACTTTTCCTTAGCTTTGCTAGCATCTGTAAAGAGTTGATCTAAAGTAAACAGGGTCCCATCTTCCTTAAGATAAAGCTGATCTAATGAGGTATTTTCTAATTCCACAACAGTAGAATCACTCAGGTCATAGGCCTGTTTTTTTACAAGATGGCTCTCCACACCTTTGATGGAAGAAGAAGAATCTTTTTCAGAGTAGTAAAAAATCAAATGTTCTTTATCTTCTACCTTATCCGTAATATCTTTTACAATGATATCCTGAACAGAGGTAATGACCTTGTCCCCCGTCATAGGATAGTAGGTGATGATTTCTGCCTGCCCCTTACGAAAATGATCTTTCTGACTTCCTTGTGAATAGGAATCATCTTTTTCTTTTTTCAGTGCTTCAATTTTTTGTTCAAAAGCTTGCTTCGTCAAGACTTTATAAGCAATACCAGCACCTAATGTTAAGATTGTGAAGAATAGAAGCCCCACAATAATCCACAAATTTCTTCTCTTCTTGTCGTTTTCTTTTCGGTTTGTTCTTTTTTTTGTCATAGTTTTATCATATCAAATCAGGCCTATAATTTCAATGATAAATAGGAAAATGTCCATTTTTTCAAAAAAGATAGGTAAAAGAAAGAGGTTGGGACAAAAGATGTACTGCCCCCAAAAAGTTAGACAATTAATTTACCCAAAGGATTTAGTTCTGTATTGTACAGGACTAAGTCCTTT
>NZ_JAHZPU010000057.1 GCF_019929575.1 Streptococcus infantis | reverse complement strand
GACACACTTGAAAGCTTATTTGATTAACACTCCGCAACTTTACTTGAGTGTTTACACAAAATTATTGACAGAATCGAGGATATCTAAAGCAAATTCAGCTGTATACTTTGATAAAACTCCTGAAAAATAGTCCTCTAACAAAGTTTTATCTGCATCTTTCAAATTATTTGCTAAATAAATCCAAATATCAATTCCGTTACTAGTAGCAGGAGAGACAATTTTGATACAAAGTTCGGTTTTTATAGGAAAACTAAAAGTTTATGTACAATCGACTTAACTAGAGCTAAACCATTGATAAAACTGAATTAGAAGGATAAAGTACACTCATTAAGCAGTGTACTTTATTTTTGTTTTGTACATTATTTGTTGATTGCTTAATCAATACTACATCTCTATCAGGCAATTCAGACTTCATTTAGTCCTCTAAAACCCACGTTGAGGCGGTATCACTGCTTGTAAAAGATTAGAAACCTTTGAACGAAAGGGAGAATGAAAAGCGTGAAGGTAGCTTCTCTAATCGAATAGAGGGTAAGAATCAGAGTAATAGTTCAAGTATGGCTTCTGGATACTATAGTCTGACATGCTATCAATCTATTTCAGAAACTGGACAAATTGTAGTAACTTTCCTTGAAGGAACTGAAGTAGATTTATAAGAGACTGTGACCGGGAAGTTCCAGTCATTTTTTGGGTTTTAATGATATAATGAGATTATAAACGTGGATATTGTTTTAATTTTCTGGAGGAAGTGTAATGTTGAATTTAGTAAAAGGTCACCAAGTTAGCTTGGTAGAAAACCTGTTTGAATCATTTACAAAGTTAACTGAACATCATTTGATGGCGAATGTACACGCAGAAAAAATATTAGAGATTTTTCAACACTTTATTGTGATTCATGACGAGCCCTTGTTTTTTATTTTGGAATTGCCTGTCAGTATTGATAGAGAAAAAGTGATAGCAAAGAATATTATTAAGGAATCCCATAAGGATGTTTATTATATTGATGGTTGTTCAAGAGAGGAATGTCTAGCACTGTTGATTAGATACGGTGATTTGCTTGTTAATGATGGACTAAGTAAGTTTGGATTTGGTGGGCATAAAAGTCATGATGAGATCATGCTTGACAGCTATAATGTTGTGACAATTTATAGTAAAGAACTATCGAAATTTAATGACTTTTTTGAAGCTCATAATATTCAATTTGTAGAAGAACTAGTGACAGCTTGGAAAACTTTTTCTAAGACCTCACCAGGAATCTCTGAACTCTATGAGAGTAATGGAAAAACTGTTTATGATTTGCCTGAAGAATTAGCTGAATGGGGAATATATTTAGCTGAAACTCGAACAGAATAGGCATAACTATAGATTAGAAAGAGAATACTTCAATTCCTCTAATACCCAAAAATTAACTTTAGTAGAAAAGCTAGACGTAAGCACACGTTGATGTGTGAGTATTGCTCGTGAATGATAAAAGATAGGGTATAATTCATTACACTGTTTTTGGATAAATATTGTTAGACTGTAACTTTTATGTTGCAGTTTTTCAATTTATACATGGTATAATTAAAATAATAAAATAAAGAGGATTTTTTATGAGTAAAGAACTAGTATTTCAAAGTGTAGAATCACTACAACAAGTTGTAAACGTAATTAATGAGGCCGCGGCAGATTCAGAAGAGTTAATTAAGAAAAGTATTCCTGCAAATATTGCCATACCTTAAAATGTAGAAAGTAAGACATGAAAAAAAATAATCTAATTTTATTAATTAAAAATCAAATGTCAGATAAACAAAAAAATGAAAATGCTTTACATTTAAATACACTTTTACTAAGCTCGATAGAAAATCCTAGTATAGATAATGATTGTTTCATAGAATTATTTAGCTGTTATTCCAACATATCCCAAGGAGAAGTAAGTGAACTATTTAATTTATTGCAATCTTTAACCAAAAATGAAATCAATATAATTGCCCTGTTGTAAAATGAAGTGCAACACAAAAGACATGTTCATCTGATATACTAGAGTTGCAAAAAACAGTATAG
>NZ_JAHZPU010000056.1 GCF_019929575.1 Streptococcus infantis | reverse complement strand
TCTTCACAAGTTAATTTCATAATAAAAACACCCCAAAAGTTAGATTTTTTCCTGTCTAACTTTTGGGGTGCAGTTCATTTATCATCTCACTCTTTTTATCTTAGCGAATTTGTTCAAAATGAAGGTGAACAGCGATGTGGTCGCCATAACCACTTCTCTCCAAATCACGTTGCAAACGATAAGAGATATAGTGTTCTGCGATTGTAATGTAGCCAGCACCGAGTAAGCGGTGCTCAACCATTGATTGAATCATACTGATAGTCGCACGTTCTACTTTTGCTTCTTCTAAATCCAACACAACTTTTTTAGTAACTTGAGCTAGATTTTGGCGCAAATCGTCAGTCAAAACATAGACTGTCTGAGCCGCCTTAAGGATAGCTTGGTAGATTTTATCTGGATCAAAATCAGCGACTTGTCCATCACGTTTAATTACTTGCATAAGTTTTCTCCTTTTAATTGTTATTTTCTTTAATTTCTGCTAACATTTTCTCTTCTTCTGCTGTCAGTTCATACTTTTCCAGCAAATCAGGTCTACGTTGGTAGGTTTTCTTGAGGCTCTCATAGAGTCGCCATTGACGTATGTTTTCATGATGCCCACTCATGAGCACTTCTGGAACTACCATGCCACGATAATCATAAGGACGTGTGTACTGTGGATATTCCAACAGTCCTGATGAAAAGCTATCATCTTGGTGACTCGTTTCTTTACCAATTACTTCTGGTATCAAGCGAACTGTCGCATCAATCATGGTCATTGCTGCCAGTTCTCCACCAGTGAGAACATAATCACCTAGGGAAATCTCATCAGTCACCAGGATCTTAATTCGCTCATCATAGCCCTCGTAGTGTCCACAGATAAAGATGAGTTCTTCTTCTTGGGCTAAATCTTCAGCATAGGCTTGATCAAACTGCTTGCCAGCAGGATCCAAAAGAATCACGCGCGGATTCTTCTTTTGAATAGCATCAAAGGCATCAAAGATTGGTTGCGCACGTAGCAACATCCCTTGGCCACCACCGTAGGGTTCGTCATCAACATGACGAGCCTTTTCAGCATATTCACGAAAATTATGATACTGGATATCTAAAAGCCCTTTTTCTCGAGCCTTTCCAACGATTGAGTGCTCCAGTGGAGAGAACATCTCTGGAAAGAGGGTTAAAATATCAATCTTCATCGTCTAACCCTTCTAAGAGTTCAACATCCACACGGTTATTGGAAATGTCCACATTAAGCACAACAGGTGGAATATATGGCAAGAGAAGGTCACGCTTGCCTTTTCGCTTAACTACCCAAACATCATTGGCGCCAGGCTGAAGGATTTCCTTGATGGTTCCAATCAAGTTATCTCTCTCGTAGACCTCTAAGCCGATAATTTCGTGATAGTAAAATTCACCCTCATCCAGGTCATTAAGGTTTTCTTCTGCAACCTTCAAACTGTAGCCCTTGTATTTTTCAATGTCATTAATATGGTACATATCCTTAAATTTGATGATATCGAAGTTTTTATGTTTACGGTGGCTTGCAATAACCACTGTTTGCACAAATTGATCTTTTTCATCAAATAAGGCAAGCTCTGCCCCTTTTTTAAAGCGTTCTTCAGTAAAATCTGTCACTGACAAGACTCGCATCTCACCTTGCAAGCCTTGGGTATTGACAATTTTCCCAACGTTAAAGTAGTTCATCTGATCTCCTGTATCTGTTTCTCCCTTTATTTTATCATGTTATAGGGATTTTCTCAAGTTGGAGAAAAATCAGTTATAATCCCAAAAGTGCTAGTAGTTTCCTCTTTAATGTTAATTTATATTTGAAAGAAGAAATATTTATATTCCCGTTATACATATTACTATAAAATGTATACTCCCCAATTTGACCTTGACTTGTCTTCCATTTCATCCTTAAACTAGGTATATTCTCAGGTAAATTTGTATGAATCAATAGACATGTATTATTCTTTAAATTTTTAACTGTATGCAGTTTATCATTAACAACTAATCGATTAGATTCTGTCAATAATTTTGTGTAAACACTCAAGTAAAGTTGCGGAGTGTTAATCAAATAAGCTTTCAAGTGTGT
>NZ_JAHZPU010000055.1 GCF_019929575.1 Streptococcus infantis | reverse complement strand
CTGTTTTTTGCAACTCTAGTATATCAGATGAACATGTCTTTTGTGTTGCACTTCATTTTACAACAGGGCTAAAAAATTTTTTTTTCTAAATTAGGAAGAAAATATTTAACATATTTTGTATTAAACTTGATTCGTTCTATGTAAAAATATACAATAGGTATATACTATTCAAGGAGAGATATCATGTTATACAATCAAGAAAATTATTCAATGCTCGAAGTTGAACAAGCAAAAAGCGATATTAGAGCTCTAGCGAAAGAAAAGTCAAAACTTGTTAAACTTGATTTTAATAATCCAAAAGATGTATCTGAATTTTTCGATAAAGAATAATTTTTATCATTCGATGGTAGATGTTTTTTTCTAAGTAATAATGAGGTTCTCGTGGTTTATACAATAGATGAAATTAAGGCTAAGATTGAACCTATTGCTAAACGATATAACGTATCAAAAGTCTACTTGTTTGGTTCCTATGCAAGAGGAGAAGAAGACGAAAATAGTGATATAGATATTGCTTTAGAATTAGGAGATATAACGAAATTTATGGATGTATACGGGCATCTTTCGACCATCTTTAGTGGAAATGTAGATATTCTTTTAGTTAGTGATTTATTGTCACCTAAAACCAATATTGGCTCATTGGTGAAAAAGAATTTTTTAAATGATAGAGTTCTCATCTATCAAAAATTGGAGGAAGCTATGGTAGAAAATTTAGTTAATAATCCTCGTATGAGAGATATAACCGAGTATAATGAAGTCACTCAGAATGCAATTAAGGAAAGTTTAGAAAAGTATAAAACGGAGGGAATAACTAAAAGTTCCGAAAGTATAGATAATTATTTTGAAAGAATGGTTCGTGAAAATACCAAGTAATTTTTGGTAGAGCTTAGTTATTTTATTTTCAATAAGAAAAAGAACAGCACTTATTTTGTTAGATTGAATTCACTCAAAAGGTAATTAAAGAAAGTGAAAGGAGGAAGGAATCATGATTAAAGAGTTTGGTGTTACAAATTTAGAAGTAACCAAAGAAGATATTTCTAAAAATCCTAACAATCCTATTCTGCGGATGTATGATGATGAAGAGTTGATTGGAACGTTTAGTATTCTTACAGGTGAAATTATAGAAAATTTGGATTTAGCAGATTATGATATACGATTTGCACAAAGACAAATTGAATTAAATCGTGATAACTATCTTGAAACGTGGAAGGACTACGTGGGGATATTACATGCCTAAATATCCTTTTTTTGTAGAACTGAGTTTTTAATATTTTTAATAAGAAAAAGAACAGCACTTATTTTGGCTGTTCTTTTTATAATAGATTATCTAGTTTATCTGCTAAATCTTTTTGTTTACTTGGGTATAAGTGGGAGTAGGTATCAATTGTTGTGGTTATAGAAGCGTGTCCTAATCTCTCTTTTACAATTAAGTAGTCTTCTCCTTGGTTTATTAAAAGAGAAGCGTGAGAGTGTCTAAAATCATGAATCCTTATTTTCTTTAAAGAACTATCTCTAGCTAGAATCTTTTTATATTGTTTTTCAATAGAATTTTTTGTTAGAGTGATTGGACTATCCTGAAAGATTTGGAGTTTTTCAGTATCAGTTGAAAATTCTCTTAGTCTTTCTGTCTGTTCTTGTTTCCATTCTTCTAGTGTTTCTATAAGCTTTTTATTAATAATGATTCTTCTAGTACCGGATTTAGTTTTTGTAGAACTAATGTGTTCTTCACCTTTATTCACGTACATTGACTTACTAACATGTATTGTACTTGTAGAAAACTCTATATCTTTCCAAGTAAGAGCGAGTGCTTCTCCAAGTCGTAAGCCAGTAAAGAAAAGTACTGTAAATAGTAGTTCAAGATTATATTCGTCGTTCTTGAATAGTGAAAGAAAATGTTTAAATTCTTTAACTGTCCAAAATTGCATTTTTCTTTTTTCTATCGGTAATTTTTTCAATAAACCTACTGGATGTTCTTTGTAATATCCTTTTCTTAATCCAACATCTAGTATTTTCTTTAATAGAACAATGATTTTATTAATAGTATTTGGACTCAATTTTTTCTCCCCAATTGTCAAGTCAAGTGCAACAAAGTTGTTCCTCTGATTAAGCGAGTATCTTTCAAGCTGTTTGAGCTGACT
>NZ_JAHZPU010000054.1 GCF_019929575.1 Streptococcus infantis | reverse complement strand
AAAAGTCGGTATAATAGTAAGAGTTGAAAATAACAACTCCGGTCCGTTGGTCAAGGGGTTAAGACACCGCCTTTTCACGGCGGTAACACGGGTTCGAATCCCGTACGGACTATGGTATGTTACAGATGAAACACTAGATGAAAAAATTAAAAAAAGTTTCAAAAAAGTGTTGACAAGCGAAAGCGGCTGTGATATACTAATATAGTTGTCGCTTGAGAGAAGTGAGTGACAAAGACCTTTGAAAACTGAACAAGACGAACCAATGTGCAGGGCACTACAACCAAGGTTGTAGTACTGAACAATGAAAAAAACAATAAATCTGTCAGTGACAGAAATGAGTGAGAACTCAAACTTTTAATGAGAGTTTGATCCTGGCTCAGGACGAACGCTGGCGGCGTGCCTAATACATGCAAGTAGAACGCTGAAGGAAGGAGCTTGCTCTTTCCGGATGAGTTGCGAACGGGTGAGTAACGCGTAGGTAACCTGCCTGGTAGCGGGGGATAACTATTGGAAACGATAGCTAATACCGCATAAGAGTAGATGTCGCATGACATTTGCTTAAAAGGTGCAATTGCATCACTACCAGATGGACCTGCGTTGTATTAGCTAGTTGGTGGGGTAACGGCTCACCAAGGCGACGATACATAGCCGACCTGAGAGGGTGATCGGCCACACTGGGACTGAGACACGGCCCAGACTCCTACGGGAGGCAGCAGTAGGGAATCTTCGGCAATGGACGGAAGTCTGACCGAGCAACGCCGCGTGAGTGAAGAAGGTTTTCGGATCGTAAAGCTCTGTTGTAAGAGAAGAACGAGTGTGAGAGTGGAAAGTTCACACTGTGACGGTATCTTACCAGAAAGGGACGGCTAACTACGTGCCAGCAGCCGCGGTAATACGTAGGTCCCGAGCGTTGTCCGGATTTATTGGGCGTAAAGCGAGCGCAGGCGGTTAGATAAGTCTGAAGTTAAAGGCTGTGGCTTAACCATAGTACGCTTTGGAAACTGTTTAACTTGAGTGCAAGAGGGGAGAGTGGAATTCCATGTGTAGCGGTGAAATGCGTAGATATATGGAGGAACACCGGTGGCGAAAGCGGCTCTCTGGCTTGTAACTGACGCTGAGGCTCGAAAGCGTGGGGAGCAAACAGGATTAGATACCCTGGTAGTCCACGCCGTAAACGATGAGTGCTAGGTGTTAGACCCTTTCCGGGGTTTAGTGCCGCAGCTAACGCATTAAGCACTCCGCCTGGGGAGTACGACCGCAAGGTTGAAACTCAAAGGAATTGACGGGGGCCCGCACAAGCGGTGGAGCATGTGGTTTAATTCGAAGCAACGCGAAGAACCTTACCAGGTCTTGACATCCCTCTGACCGCTCTAGAGATAGAGTTTTCCTTCGGGACAGAGGTGACAGGTGGTGCATGGTTGTCGTCAGCTCGTGTCGTGAGATGTTGGGTTAAGTCCCGCAACGAGCGCAACCCCTATTGTTAGTTGCCATCATTCAGTTGGGCACTCTAGCGAGACTGCCGGTAATAAACCGGAGGAAGGTGGGGATGACGTCAAATCATCATGCCCCTTATGACCTGGGCTACACACGTGCTACAATGGCTGGTACAACGAGTCGCAAGTCGGTGACGGCAAGCTAATCTCTTAAAGCCAGTCTCAGTTCGGATTGTAGGCTGCAACTCGCCTACATGAAGTCGGAATCGCTAGTAATCGCGGATCAGCACGCCGCGGTGAATACGTTCCCGGGCCTTGTACACACCGCCCGTCACACCACGAGAGTTTGTAACACCCGAAGTCGGTGAGGTAACCATTTGGAGCCAGCCGCCTAAGGTGGGATAGATGATTGGGGTGAAGTCGTAACAAGGTAGCCGTATCGGAAGGTGCGGCTGGATCACCTCCTTTCTAAGGATAAGGAATGCATATTGGTCTTGTTTAGTCTTGAGAGGTCTTGTGGGGCCTTAGCTCAGCTGGGAGAGCGCCTGCTTTGCACGCAGGAGGTCAGCGGTTCGATCCCGCTAGGCTCCATTGGTGAGAGATCACCAAGTAATGCACATTGAAAATTGAATATCTATATCAAATAGTAACAAGAAAATAAACCGAAAACGCTGTAGTATTAATAAGAGTTTATGACTGAAAGGTCAAAAAATAAGGTTAAGTTAATAAGGGCGCACGGTGGATGCCTTGGCACTAGGAGCCGAAGAAGGACGTGACAAACGACGATATGCCTTGGGTAGCTGTAAGTAAGCGATGATCCAGGGATTTCCGAATGGGGGAACCCAACAGGTACTACCTGTTACCCATATCTGTTAAGGATATGAGGAGGAAGACGCAGTGAACTGAAACATCTAAGTAGCTGCAGGAAGAGAAAGCAAAAGCGATTGCCTTAGTAGCGGCGAGCGAAACGGCAGGAGGGCAAACCGAAGAGTTTACTCTTCGGGGTTGTAGGACTGCAAAGTGGACTCAAAGACTATAGAAGAATGATTTGGGAAGATCAGCCAAAGAGAGTGATAGCCTCGTATTTAAAATAGTCTTTGTACCTAGCAGTATCCTGAGTACGGCGGGACACGCGAAATCCCGTCGGAATCTGGGAGGACCATCTCCCAACCCTAAATACTCCCTAGTGACCGATAGTGAACCAGTACCGTGAGGGAAAGGTGAAAAGCACCCCGGGAGGGGAGTGAAATAGAACCTGAAACCGTGTGCCTACAACAAGTTCGAGCCCGTTAATGGGTGAGAGCGTGCCTTTTGTAGAATGAACCGGCGAGTTACGATATGATGCGAGGTTAAGTTGAAGAGACGGAGCCG
>NZ_JAHZPU010000053.1 GCF_019929575.1 Streptococcus infantis | reverse complement strand
TATACTGTTTTTTGCAACTCTAGTATATCAGATGAACATGTCTTTTGTGTTGCACTTCATTTTACAACAGGGCAAATAAAAAAATATTTTCCCAATCTCTTGACTTTTATCTGAGAATTTTGATACAATAGTAGACGGTATTGTTTACCCCATTTGTAAGGCCCCGGAACCTTTCAAATAACTTGCGGACCGGAACATCCGCCCTGTAAACAAAAACGATATTCATATAGGAGAAATCATGAACAAAACTACATTCATGGCTAAACCAGGCCAAGTAGAACGCAAATGGTACGTTGTTGACGCAACTGATGTACCTCTTGGACGCCTTTCAGCAGTTGTTGCTAGCGTACTTCGCGGAAAAAACAAACCAACATTCACACCACACACTGATACAGGTGACTTCGTAATCGTTATCAATGCTGAAAAAGTTAAATTGACTGGTAAAAAAGCATCTGATAAGATCTACTACACTCACTCAAACCACCCAGGTGGATTGAAATCAATCTCTGCTGGTGAACTTCGTTCTAAAAATGGAGTACGTTTGATCGAGAAATCAGTTAAAGGTATGCTTCCACACAATACTCTTGGCCGCGCTCAAGGTATGAAATTGAAAGTATTCGTTGGAGCTGAGCACACTCACGCTGCACAACAACCAGAAGTTCTTGATATTTCAGGACTTATCTAAGGAAAGGAACAATAAAGTATGTCACAAGCACAATATGCAGGTACTGGACGTCGTAAAAACGCTGTTGCACGCGTTCGCCTTGTTCCAGGAACTGGTAAAATCACTGTTAACAAAAAAGATGTTGAAGAGTACATCCCACACGCTGACCTTCGTCTTGTAATCAACCAACCATTCGCAGTTACTTCAACTGTAGGTTCATACGACGTTTTCGTTAACGTTGTAGGTGGTGGATACGCTGGTCAATCAGGAGCTATCCGTCACGGTATCGCTCGTGCCCTTCTTCAAGTAGACCCAGACTTCCGCGATTCATTGAAACGCGCAGGACTTCTTACACGTGACTCACGTAAAGTTGAACGTAAGAAACCAGGTCTTAAGAAAGCTCGTAAAGCTAGCCAGTTCTCAAAACGTTAAGAACCAGCTACAATACAGCATTTACAACACTTCATGGTTCACACCATGGGGTGTTTTTTTACTGATTTTTAGCAAAATTCACACCACTTTTCACACCAAATTCACACCATTACTTTTTAAGATTGCGGTAGGCAATTTCACCAACTGCCATTGGAACAACATTTGAAGTATTGACATAGGTCTTAGTTGTAAAAGTGTCGCTATGCGTTAAAGCCTCTGAAATAGCTTCAAGTGATGTTCCTGCTTGTTTAGCTAAAGTTGCTCCGGTGTGGCGTAATTTGTGTGGTGTAGCATGTGTCAGCTCCTTGTGACGGCGTTTGACTGACTTCATTTTGTTATTGAGATAATCAGCATGTAAGGGGCTGTTTACATTGCCTTTCATGTCAACATAAGTAAATACATATTGTTCGTCAGATTGGATAATACCAAATTTAGCTAATTCTGATTTTTGTTGTTTTTTCCAAGATTGAAGCAGGTCAGCTAGTTCAGTTGGGATTTGGAAAGTTGTTTTCTTGTTTCCTTTGGTAGATTTTGGATTTTTGTATTTATCTAGGGCTTGTATTAACTGAATTTCTTGTTTGTTGATATCAATGTGTTTCCATTGAAGAGCGTAGCTTTCAGACTTTCTATCTCCTAAGAAAAATGTTGTGTAAAACAGCACATAATCTTTGAATAAGATCTTATCGTTTTTTAAGTCTTCTTCAAAAGCTGTAAACCATGCTTGAAGCTCTAATTGTGATAGGTATAAATCTTCATCGTTTTTAGCTTCTTGTAACTTGATTTTCTTAGTTGCTTTGATTCGTCTAATAGTTTTTGAAATACGATTAGTTTCGATGTATTCCAATTCTTCTGCCCAGTCAAAGATAGAATTAACGTAACTTCTGATGACTTTGAAGTTGGCATATTCTTCTGCCTTTTGAGTGAGAAGGTTTAAAATAACCTGCTTATTTTGGTTAAGAAAGTCAATCGAGTAATTCCCTAGCATGGGTAGAATGTGCTTTCTAAAGACAATTTCTGTACCGTCAATAGTAGCTTGTGAGGGTGGTTTTAAGGTTGAAGTTGTTTGCCCTGCTTTGTAGGATTCCCACCATACTTGATGATAAAACTCTTTGAATTGGATAGAACCAGTTCTTTCAAGTTGTGAAGTAGAATCGCCGCTCAGAATTTTATCTATTTTATTTTGTAGTTCGAGTTCATATTTTTTAGCCTCACTCCTTAGCTTGAAACGTTTTTCAATCACTTTTTTATCAATTCCAAGAGAAGCTTTTACTTCTTCAGGAATATAAATCCGTAAGCGATAAGTTTCATTTTTGGTTTTTGTAATTGACATAGTATTCTCCTTTTGAATTGAGCTAGAAAATACCGTAGCTTCATTATAACAAACTACGGTAAAAATGCTATTGATTTTGCAACCAGCGATTGAGCTCAGTTTTATCAAATCGGACTGTTTTTCCTTTGCCACTTCCAACATTACCTAGAACTAAAAAATTTATGGTGAGGCTTGGGATAGACCATCCTATCTTTCCACCCCCACGTTTAAGTAAAGGTTTACTGTCTACCATATATCTATATCTTCATCATACCTATCTTCATTGGTTACTTCAGAAGCTCGAGCCATTCGATTGTAGGTCGCTTCCGCAACAGGCTTAATATCAAAAGTAGCTATCCATCCAGCTCCTGCATTTTGTTTTATGATGAGGATATGGCAGTGTACAATAAGTTGTGTAAACACAAAAAGGAATAAATCCTGTATAGTAGAGTTGCAACACATTTACTAGA
>NZ_JAHZPU010000052.1 GCF_019929575.1 Streptococcus infantis | reverse complement strand
ATACTGTTTTTTGCAACTCTAGTATATCAGATGAACATGTCTTTTGTGTTGCACTTCATTTTACAACAGGGCCTCAATTTTTTCTCAGAATTTTTAGCATTCTTTTCTCGTAAATGTTCCCTAAACTGATATATATCTTCATAAGTTAGTTTATCTATATTATCGACTTTTGAAAAATAGTCTTTGATATGTTTATTATAATTGTTTTCTTGAGTATCAATATAGCTCTTTTTTCTATTGTTTATTTCATCCTCTTCTTTTAACAATTGATAAAGCATATCTATTGTTATTTTTGCGCCAAAATTTTTCTCTTTTAGTTCTACGCTTCTTAAGTATCGCTCGGCTTCCAAAGCCTCTTTTTTGGTTTTGAATCCTTTTCTAACAATTCGTCGTTGTATTAGTGTTATAGGGTTCGTTCCACTAGAAACATCAGCAATCCATGTCCCATTTTTGCTTTTACGAACGGCCATTTACTATGCTTCTTTCTGTAATTCTATTCCTAGTAGTTCTTCAGCTATTGTTGCAGGAATTGTTCCGATTCGTTTGTTATTATAGATAGCAAAGCCACGATTGACTAATAGCACTTTCCCAGTATGTATAATTTTTCTAGCAGTACCAGGACTAAATCCAAGTTCAATTAAATCATCTTTTGTTACTGTTTTAATCATTGGTTCTCCTTAATTTATTTTATAAACTAAGGGGAGCGACTAACTCCCCTTAATTCAGTAGTTATTTTTGTTTCTTGTCTACTAAGTGAATATCATCAGCCTTATAATACATCGTTTTGCTAATCATTGAAACTCGAAGGTTTTCAAATGTAACTGGAACTTCATCCATTGCTTGAATATAATCATTATCGACTAATGGTTCAGGGTTATCAACAGATACTTGTGTTGATTTCTTTTTAAATGGTCCATCTTTGATAGTGATATTATATTTCCAACCAATAATATTTTGAGTATTAAATCGTTTTTCACTTCCATCACTATTTTTGATAATCTCGCCATTTTCATCGACTCTTGTTTCAGTTTCAAATTTTGGAAGCACCTCATCCAATTCAAATTTAGTTCCAATATTATTGAAATCCCAATCATTTTGTGAAAGCATTTTAGCCATATTTAATTTCTCCTTTTTATGTTTTCTTTTATTTTGGGAATCAAGTCTTCTCTTTTGAAGGCAATTGCCCTTTCTATGAGTTGACTTGCTAGCTCTGGAGGAAACTCCAAAGTTTCTAACTTTTCAAAGTTCTCTTTCTCTAGTTCAAATAGTAATTCATTTTCATAGAGAAATTTATATGCTCTTAGAATGGCTCCAGAACCTTTAAAGACAAGCCACTCTAATTTTTGTTCAAGTTCTGTTTTTGGTTTTGACACAATAATAGTCACCGGCTTTGATGCACCTAGAAATTTTTCCCAAGACCTAAGAGGTTTTGAAAATTGACTATCAGTGTAAAACTTCACTTTATCCTTTAAATATCCTTTTGTAAAGTTTAGAATATCTATTTCTGATTTTAGCCATTCTTGAATGAAGTAGTGAGCTTTCTCTTTACGTAGTTCTAACTCCGTTCTTATCCAATTTTTGATAAATCTCTTGCTAACACCGAGCTTTGAAGCTTGTTCTAAGCGTTTATCATAAATTCTAAGTCGTTCATCATCAGAAGGCCTTCTTAAATATAAGGTCTGCCCTGTTTTCTCATCTCCGTATGTAGTGTAGACGTTGCTCTTACCATATAGGAATCGATTTTTCTTACAAAGTTTAGCAAGCTGATTTGGAGTGAAGTAAGGGACTTCGTTAAAATCGTCTATTGCGATATCAATTCTTCTTACTGAAAATGACTTATAATTGGAATATAGATTATCTAAGAAGTGTCGTTCAGAAAGTCCTTTTGGGGTTAAAACCATATCTCGATAGAATTCTAAAGCTTGTCCTGACATGACAAGCATGAAAGAATTTTCTTCATCCCCATAATAGATACGGATATTACCATAGTTTATCTGAGAGTCATATTCATAGTATTTAAGACTTCCTTTATCTATTATAAATAGCTCTGTATCAAGAAATAAGATATCTTCAACTATTTCTTCTAGTGAAAAGTCGAATGTATTGAACTGGATTTGAATCCAGTCAAAAACAGAACGTAAATTCTCGTTTTTTGCCATAAATTTTGACTCAACTTTTTGCCTATTTTCACTACCTCAAAAATCGTGAAAACCCCTGATAATACTGCATTCTTTCGATGATGCACCTGACTTGCAGAGGGTGGTGTTACTACACACCCTCACCAACCTTGGAAAAAGCTCTTTGTTGTTCGTTTGCGCTTACGATTTGTTACGGTCTGCGGTAACATACTCGCCGACCGTAACGAACCTACTTGCCGAACTTCCTACGAGCTTTTTCCCAAGCACCAAATGGAAGTCGTTCAAGTGTTGCGAGAATTTCTTCTTGCTCTTTTTCCAATCGTTGAAATTTCATTTGCAGTTTTTTATTACTAGAATACAAATTCTTAAAATTATCATTCAAGGTAATAAAATCTTCTTTAAGGGTTTCAAGTTGCTGAATAAGAGTGTATTCCTTATGTTTATGAATATCTCCATAAGTTTCCCTTATAGCATCTTTTAATGACATCTCATTTTTCAAATAAGCAATTGTCTTGAAATCCTCAACATCATCATCAGTGAAGTTATAAAAACTCACAAACTGCCGACTATTCCTTGCTTGAACTTTTTTAAACTCATGACCACTAATTTCCTTTATCAAGGTTATCCATTTTTTGGCAGTACTGACAGAGTTTAAACCGTCAACCGTAGAAACAAGTTTATTTATATCCATATTCCCCCCGTTCTAACGGAAAGTGTGGTATAATGATTTTAGAAAAATTTTGTTTAGTCTTTGATTTTGTGGCAGTGTACAATAAGTTGTGTAAACACAAAAAGGAATAAATCCTGTATAGTAGAGTTGCAACACATTTACTAGAA
>NZ_JAHZPU010000051.1 GCF_019929575.1 Streptococcus infantis | reverse complement strand
AGCTCAAACAGCTTGAAAGATACTCGCTTAATCAGAGGAACAACTTTGTTGCACTTGACTTGACAATTGGGGTAAAATAGAAAGAGTTTGAAATTTTATTATAAAGAAAAAGTTAAGTGATGAAACATCAATTTTATGGAGAAAAGCGTCAGCGTTTTTCTTTAAGGAAGTTATCGGTAGGTCTGATTTCAGCGACTATCGGAGGCTTCTTTTTGGTTCTGTAGCTGGGACTAGTTCAAACCCTGTTGAAGCAAACAGATGAAGCTAAAATGAAGTGGTTTAGAAAAATAGAAAACTACTACATTACTGATAAGTATGGCAAACAAACCCATGCTGGTAACCAGACACGGACGTTCACTGCTGAAGAGATTAAGAAACTAAAAACCTTTGAGTCCTTGATTGACCATGATGTCATTACTCGTCGTGAAAACAAAGATAGTGGCAAGTATGGACGAAATGGCTATCTCAGTCTCAGTCTATTCTCTCCAATTTATTCAGCGCTTAGCAATCCAACTGGTGCGCCAGGTGATGTCATGTTCCGTCGTACAGCCTATGAGTTATTGGCAGCTAAGGGCTATCATGAAGGATTTGTTCCTTATGTATCAGGTAAGTTTTCAGAAGAAGCTCTGAAAGAGGGAAGTACAACTTGGGATTGATGGTTCGGAAAAGATGTTGGTCTGGTGACAGACCAGAAGGTTTTAGAAAATGTATTTAAAGGTGAGTATAATTCTTGGGCAGCCTTCAAGAAGGCGATGTACCAAGAGCGAATTGATCAATTGACAAAATTGAAGCCGATCACCATTGAATATGAACTCAGAAATCCAAATAGTGCGAAGCAAGTAACTATTAGATCTTATAAAGATATGCAAAGGCTAATGGATGAAGCGCTAGCAGAGTCAACTTACTTAAGAAAAAGATTTATAATGCTTATCTTCGTACAACAGATGACTTCCGTCAGTCTATCTTTACCAAATAAGCTGCAGTGTTACATTAAAAAATTGCACTATCCCTAGGTCTAAAAAGACTTAGGGATTCTTGCTCTTGAAGTAGACGACCAAGTATAGAGAACATCAATTATGAATCATCATTCTGTACCAGACTGGTAAAAACTTTAAATAAAAACTAAAATATGGTAAAACAACGATTATATAAAATTTTGAGGAGACAGTTATGAAGACAAAAACACTTGCACAAGTTGATGGAATTATTGGAATCATTGCAGGAGCTCTTTTGGCTATCTTACCAGTTGTTATAGTTATGATTGCTGCTATTTCTGACAATGAAGATTTTGCGGGAGTTGTTTTGGGAATTGTTTTCCTTGTTTTTACTTTAGTAAAAATCGCAACTCTTATCCTAGGAATTCTCACTCTTGTCTACTATAAGGATGACAAGCGTATCTCACTTGCTCCGTCTATCTTGCTAATCGTTGGATCGGGAGTAGCATTGATTCCATTCTTGGGATGGATTGGTGGAATTATTCTCATCATTGGTGGAGCGCTATACTTGTCAAGCTTAAAACACTTCCAAATCGAAGGATAATTCTATACTAAAAGAGAAGAGACAAGAAGTCTCTTCTCTTTTTTTGATTGATTTTGACTAGCTTTTTTGTGAAAAATTGTGTAAAATAGAATAGATAAACGAGGGGAACCTCGGAAAATAAAAGGAGTATCCATCAAATGGTAAAATTGGTTTTTGCTCGCCACGGTGAGTCTGAATGGAACAAAGCTAACCTTTTCACTGGTTGGGCTGATGTTGATTTGTCTGAAAAAGGAACACAACAAGCGATTGACGCTGGTAAATTGATCAAAGAAGCTGGTATCGAATTTGACCAAGCTTACACTTCAGTATTGAAACGTGCGATTAAAACAACTAACTTGGCTCTTGAAGCATCTGACCAATTGTGGGTTCCAGTTGAAAAATCATGGCGCTTGAACGAACGTCACTACGGTGGTTTGACTGGTAAAAACAAAGCTGAAGCAGCTAAACAATTTGGTGATGAGCAAGTTCACATCTGGCGTCGTTCATACGACGTCTTACCTCCAGCAATGGATCGTGATGATGAGCACTCAGCTCACACTGACCGTCGTTATGCTTCACTTGACGATTCAGTAATTCCAGATGCTGAAAACTTGAAAGTTACTTTGGAACGTGCCCTTCCATTCTGGGAAGATAAAATCGCTCCAGCCCTTAAAGACGGTAAAAACGTATTCGTAGGAGCACACGGTAACTCAATCCGTGCTCTTGTAAAACACATCAAAGGTTTGTCAGACGATGAAATCATGGATGTGGAAATCCCTAACTTCCCACCATTGGTATTCGAATTTGATGAAAAATTGAACGTAGTTTCTGAATACTACCTTGGTAAATAAGCATTATAAAGCCTAGGATGATTCCTAGGTTTTTTCAATTTTTAAATAATTCGGTACGATATTGAAAGAAAGTCATATTTGACAATATTAAAGTGAAAGATTTAGGAATTCTAAAAATGATTTAGCTTGTCAAAGGGAAGGTTTCTTGTTATAATAGGTAAGATGGAGGCGTTATGGCACTTAAAAAAGCAAGTCTAGCCTGTGCGGATTGTGGTTCTAGAAACTATTCGATTAAGATTAGCGGAAATCCCAAACCAACACGCTTAGAAGTAAATAAATTTTGTAAACACTGTGGCAAGTACACCACACACCGAGAAACGAGATAGGAGAAAATGATGCGTTTTATTAAGGATATTTTTAAACTTCTTAAAGAAACAACTTGGCCGACTCGCAAAGAAAGTTGGTTAGATTTTAAATCTATCATGGAATACACTGCTTTCTTTGTAGTGATGATTTATATTTTTGACCAATTGATTGTTAGCGGATTGATTCGTTTTATTAATATTTTTTAAAATAAGGCAAGAAAAAGATCTAGTCGCTGAAATTCTTCAGTTAGGAAAGGAAAAAACATGGATAGTTTTGATAAAGGATGGTTTGTGCTACAAACTTACTCTGGCTACGAAAATAAAGTAAAAGAAAATCTATTACAACGTGCACAAACATACAATATGCTAGAAAATATTCTACGTGTTGAAATTCCTACACAAACAGTGCAAGTGGAAAAAAATGGAAAGAAAAAAGAAATCGAAGAAAATCGCTTTCCAGGTTATGTTCTTGTAGAAATGGTTATGACCGATGAAGCATGGTTCGTTGTGCGTAACACACCAAACGTGACAGGATTTGTAGGCTCACACGGAAATAGATCAAAACCAACTCCACTTTTGGAACAAGAAATTCGCGATATTTTAGTTTCTATGGGTCAAACTGTCCAAGAATTTGATATTGATGTCGAAGTTGGTCAAACTGTTCGTATTATTGACGGTGCTTTCGCAGATTACACAGGTAAGATTACAGAAATTGATAACAACAAAGTCAAGATGATTATCTCTATGTTTGGTAATGATACAGTTGCAGAAGTAAAACTTAACCAGATTGCAGAACTTTAATCGGGTATTTCTTGAAAATTTCGTCAATTAAAACTTTAAAGTAGAGAGTGGGACAGAAATCGGTAATTCGTTAGAATTCGATTTCGTCGTCCCACCTCTGCACAGTTGAGTAGAACTGTAAAAGCTGATGAAATCAGCGTAGTAGAGCCCACTCAACCACTGCGTCTTGCTCGACAATCCAAAGACAATTGA
>NZ_JAHZPU010000050.1 GCF_019929575.1 Streptococcus infantis | reverse complement strand
CGGAGCCTATGGAAAAACGACGGCCGTGCGGCCTTTCCTTCTTCCCGTCATGCGGCTGCTCGGTTTTCTCGGCGTTTCTACGCATGCTCCTGCCGCTCGCCGCAGCCGAACGGCAGGAGCGTAGCGACTGAGTGAGCGAGGAAGCGGAAAAGAGAACATCCTTACACTGAGCACTGACGCTCTGAGGCCTCTTATGACGAAACAACAGAAAACAGCGCTGAACATGGCTAAATTCATCCAGAATCAGTCTCTGCTCCTGCTGGAGAAGCTTAACGAGCTTGATCTTGATGCTGAGGCCGACCTTTGTGAGAAACTCCACGATGATGCGGAGCATCTTTTCCGTACACTGTCCTCGAGACTGGATGCATTACAGGATGGTAACTGATGGCCAGAGTGTCTATTAGTGAGGCTGCCCGACTGACGGGTAAGAGTAGAACAACACTGCACAGGTTAATTAAAGCAGGTGACCTGTCCACCTGTAGCGGTGAACGCAATGCAAAAATGGTAGATACTTCAGAGCTTTTACGTGTCTTTGGTCCCTTTGAGCAACCGAAGGGTGAACACCATTCTGGACAGGTCTCTGAACAGCGTGATACAGCCTCTGCTGACCAGAGTGAACAGGTGATTCGTCATCTGAAACAGGAGATTGAACACCTGAACACCTTACTTTTGTCCAAGGATTCGCACATTGACAGCCTGAAACAGGCCATGCTCCTTCTTGAAAATCACCAGGCAAAATTAACTGAATCCCCGGCGCCATGGTGGAAATTCTGGAAAAAATCCTGATCCTGCCATGCTTGAGTTTTCCTCTCCGGCCATCCCGGGGAGTTCCTGAACCTTCCCAAAATCGCCAGATCTCTGAACGCTCCTCACCACTAAAAATATCCACACACTACGCAAAATTAAAATTTTGCGGATTTGTATTTAATATCAGTTAGTTACTTTCCTGAAATTTCGTTTTTTAAATTTTATTTACATAGATCCGACTCTATGACGACTCGTCATAGAGTCCCCGGCGAGTCGTCATGGAGTCGGTAACGACTCAGGACTATAAAAACAATGAGTTAATAACGACCCGACTCTAGACCCGACTCCCCGTTTGGTTGTTTTTTAGACGTGGCGACTCTGGGTACGACTCTAGTGAAGAGTCGCCGGTGAATCGTGTGGTGAGTCGTCCGGCGACTTGCCACACGCCATTGCCGGCTGTCGATGGGCCCGATTCCTGAAGGTGTTGAAAACGGTTTTTCCGGCTGTGCCGGCAACGCCTCACGGCCACGCAATAAATTGCGTCCCCATTCACCGTTTTCAGTCGGGTTTGGTGCGGGTTTCGAGTCGTCTGGCCTAAATTCAGGCTGAAATCTGCCACCAGTCAGTCTGGTGCATAACGATTCATGCCCGTAAAACGCCCTGGAGCGATTTTGAGGCGTTTTCAGGGGGTAAGACGTAGGATTTAATGGGTTACGCCCCAGAATCGTTCTGAGGCCGTTTTAGCGGTGCGTGTAATGACGCGTTATGGTAAATCCAGTAGTTTTTTGCTCATTCAGGAGTGGTTTTTAAATCATCATGTATGAATATCTTGTAATGGTAGGTATAGTTAGCATGGATATTGCTAAGGATAAAAGCATAACATACTTAGTGGGTGATGCGAATGGAAATAGAGTTTGAAAATATCGGCTTTATAAAAAGTGGGAAAATAAAAACCAATAACATTACTGTTATTTTTGGGCCAAATAATGTGGGTAAAACATACCTAAGTTATAGCACATACGCTGCTATTAGTAGGTACAATGACATATTTAGAGAGAAAATAAAAATACCAAAATCAGTATCTAGCAACCTGGTTTTAAACGGAACTGCCAGGTACGACATCACAAACGTTTTTACTGATTCTCTTGTTAAATCAGTTAATGAAGAGGTTTCATCAAGCTTACCTGCATTCTTCAAAGATAGTTCAGGTATGTTTTCTAAATCAAAAATTAGTGTGATTGACTCTTATATTAAAGATAGAGTTGTTAATTCTGAAGTTAATGTAAATATTTCTGTCAGTGAAAATATAATATTAAATATACAAAAGAAAAAAAACAATACATGTATTGATTTTACAGTTACCTCATCCAAAAAGAATAATGAGTCAGGGAGTCCTGTCATTGATCTGAAGGAAAAAGACGCTTCAAATTATTTAAATATTTTATTTAATTTCTTTTTCCTTAATGAGGTTTTAGACTCTGCAGCTAATAACGCATTTATAATAACATCTGAGCGTACTGGAATATCCTTGTTTCAAAAGGAGATTGATGGTAATCGTAGTAATATTGTTGATTCTTACATGTGGAGTAAGTTGTCTACGAGGAAGTTACTGTCTTTTGATGACATTATGAGCCAGAAAGTTGCTAAGTTCTCGGAGCCAATTAATCACAATATAAATATAATAAGAGACTTTGCTGATCTGAAAAAAATGAAGCATATAATGACGGCAAATGGTGTTAGAAGGGCATCTAAGGAGCGAACTGATGTTATAAAAACACTAGAGTCACTTACTGGTGGTAGATACTCAACATCTGACGGTGAGGCTATTTTTACAGTTTCTTGCAGTGATGGAGATAAAGTGTCAATGCCACTTTCTCTCTCATCAGCATCTAACAAAGCACTATTTCTATTAGATATATATGTAAGATACTACATGTCTAATAACTCTTACTTGATAATTGATGAGCCAGAGCTGAATCTGCATCCACATAATCAAATTAAAATGGCAGAGTTGCTTGTAAGACTTTCAAATTGCGGAGTTAAAATTATAATCACAACGCATAGTGATTATATCGTTAAAGAGATTAATAATAGAATAATGGCTTCGCAGTTGAAAGATAAATCACGATTAACTGAACTTGGATACAAAGAAGCAGATTTGATTTTTTCGTCAGAGGTTAATGGTTTTACTATCGGTAATGATGGTGCCATCTCTGAGGTTGAAGGGAATAGGTATGGGGTGAATGCTTTTCTTTTTGATAATGTTATTAATGATATAGAAAACAAGGCTGATCTCTTGTATACATATTTAGAAGAGGGGCTCTAATATGCTGGAGAGGTTTATTGATGTTTTAAATAAAGATGTTTTGTTTGATTTGTCGGCAACTCCATCTCCTGACTCTTCGGTGTTAGTTGTTCGTGAAGATGGTGAGCTTAGTGAAATAAAAGAGTTAACTATAAAAGAAATACCTGATGATTCGATTGCTTTCACTTTGGATTTTTCAAGCAAGAAAAACTCTAAAGAAAATGGCGCTTTATTTTCTCAATTGTCGCCATACTTTGACAAGTCTAATGGCGATGGGGTGAATAAATCTTGTGATCTTGTATTGATTACAAGAGATGGCGATAAGTTCACTGTTCTTATTTTTGACCAAAAGTCAAAAAAACCTGATATAGAATCATCATTTTTGCAGTTGGAAAACTCAAGAGTTTTTGTTTCCTATGTAATTAATATTATTTCTTTAATTTATAAAGACAATATTGATGAGGGGAAGATTGTTTTTAAACGAGTTATTGGGACTACAAGGGTTGTAAAAACTGGAGTTAATGCTGCTAATCATGAGCAGGAACGATCGAGAAGAGAGAAGCTTCGTGCTCTTGGCATGAATGAAGTCTCGATAAAGCGTACGGCATCAATAGAAAAGGGATGGTTGGACTATCGAGGAATCGTTTCCTTTTAGTCTACTTCCAGTAGTCTCAAGTGCTTGTGTTGAGAGAGGAAGAACGGTATCTTTCAACATATAAAGAAAAACCACCGCTACCAACGGTGGTTTTCTTAAGGTTTATGGAGCTACCAACTCATTAAACCTAGGTAGCTGGCTTGGAGGAGCACAGTCACCAAAACTTGTTCTTTCAGTTTAGCCTTAACAGGCGTCTAACTTCAAGACTATCTCCTCTAAATCAGTTACCAGTGGCTGCTGCCAGTGGCGCTTTTGCATGTCTTACCGGGTTGGACTCAAGACGATAGTTACCGGATAAGGCGCAGCGGTCGGACTGAACGGGGGGTTCGTGCATACAGTCCAGCTTGGAGCGAACTGCCTTCCCGGAACCGAGTGTCAGGCGTGGAATGAGAAACCGCGGCCATAACAGCGGAATGACACCGGTAAACCGAATGGCAGGAACAGGAGAGCGCACGAGGGAGCCACCTATCAGAAATGATAGGTATCTTTATAGTCCTGTCGGGTTTCGCCACCACTGATTTGAGCGTCTTTCTGTGATGCTTGTCAGGGGGGCGGAGCCTATGGAAAAACGACGGCCGTGCGGCCTTTCCTTCTTCCCGTCATGCGGCTGCTCGGTTTTCTCGGCGTTT
>NZ_JAHZPU010000049.1 GCF_019929575.1 Streptococcus infantis | reverse complement strand
CTCTATACTGTTTTTTGCAACTCTAGTATATCAGATGAACATGTCTTTTGTGTTGCACTTCATTTTACAACAGGGCTAAAAAATATTATTTTGAATTTTCTAAAAAATTCCATGCAAACCCTTGCTTTTATATGAAAATAGGGTATAATGGTGAAAATAGTATTTTAAAGGAGAATACCGATGAAATCGAAAAAGTGGCTCGCAGTAGCAGGGATAACGATGAGCGCAGCTCTTCTTTTAGCGGCTTGTAGCAAGACTGAGAAAAAAGCAGATGCTCCAACAACATTTTCGTATGTATATGCTATTGATCCAACAACATTGGACTACAGCGTTACTAGTAAAAGCTCAACATCAGATGTCATTGCCAACTTGGTCGACGGACTCTTGGAAAATGACAAATATGGGAACTTGATTCCATCGCTTGCTGAAGACTGGTCTGTTTCGCAAGATGGTTTGACTTACACCTACAAGTTACGTAAAGGTGTTAAATGGTATACTTCTGAAGGAGAAGAGTATGCTGAAGTCAAGGCCCAAGATTTTGTGACTGGTTTGAAGCATGCTGCAGATGGTAAATCAGATGGCCTAACACTTATCCAAGACTCTATCAAAGGTTTGGCAGAGTACGTTAGTGGTGAAAGTAATGACTTCTCGACTGTCGGTGTCAAAGCAGTTGATGACTATACGGTTGAGTATACTTTGAACAAACCAGAAAGTTTCTGGAATTCTAAGGTGACAACGGCGACTATGCTCCCTGTTAATGAAGAATTCTTAAATTCTCAAGGGAAAGATTACGGTGCAGCAGCTCCTTCAGGTATTCTCTACAATGGACCATATATTTTGAAGAACTTCACTTCAAAATCAGTAATTGAGTACGAAAAGAATCCAAATTATTGGGACAAAGACAATGTTAAGATTGACCACGTCAAGCTTACTTTCTACGATGGATCTGACCAAGAATCATTGATTCGTAGTTTTGCGTCAGGCTCATATACGACAGCACGCCTTTTCCCAACTAGTTCAAGCTTTGCCTCAACTCAGAAGGAATACGGCGATAAAATTGTTTATAGCCCACAAGAAGCGACTAGTTATTACTTTACTTTCAACGTAAATCGTCAGTCTTACAATAAAACAGCTAAGACAGATGATGCCCAAAAAACATCAACTAAAGAAGCGCTTCTCAATAAAAACTTCCGTCAAGCCATCAACTTCGCTCTTGACCGTCATGCATACTCTGCACAGATGAATGGCGAAGAAGGTGCAGACAAGATTATCCGTACCAGCCTTGTGCCTTATGACTATGTTCAGGTTGGTGAAAAGACCTTCGGTGAATTGGCTCAAGAACAATTGGTAACATACGGAGACCAGTGGAAGGATGTATCTTTGACAGATGGCAAAGATACTCTTTACAATCCAACAAAAGCAAAAGCTGCCTTTGAAAAAGCAAAATCAGAATTGCAAGCTAAAGGTGTAACCTTCCCAATCCATTTGGATATTCCAGTTGAGCAGACAGATGTCATTGCGGTACAGCAGACCAACTCTCTCAAACAGTCTGTTGAAGCAGCACTTGGAACTGAAAATGTCGTGATCGACGTTCTTCAAATGACTGACAATGAGAAAATGAGTATTACATCTCAAGCCAAGGTTCCTTCTCAAAAAGACTACGATTTGAACGGAACTGGTTGGGGACCAGACTATCAAGATCCAGCTACCTATCTCAATATTCTAGATGCTAAGAAGGGTTCTGCCCTTAAACACTTGGGTATCACAAAAGGTAAAGATCCAGAAGTCATGGCTCAAGTTGGACTTGATGAATACAAGAAACTCTTGGATGATGCAGCATCAGAAACGAGTGACCTTAATAAACGCTATGAAAAATATGCCAAAGCACAAGCTTGGGTATCCGATAGCTCACTCCTCATCCCTGTAGCGTCTTCAGGTGGTTCTCCGACAGTTAGTCGCACAGTGCCATTCTCAAAAGCATACTCTCAAGTTGGTATCAAGGGAGATCCGTTTGTATTTAAAGGTTTAGAGTTGCAAAATGATATTGTGACCACTAAAGAATACGAAGAAGCTCTCAAGAAATGGCAAAAAGAAAAAATTGAATCAAACGCTAAACATCAAAAAGAGTTAGCGAACCACGTTAAATAAACGTCAATAACGATGAAAGAAATCCTGATTTTATACGGGGTTTCTTTCTTTTTTCTGATACTGATGAGAGGTCAAATCAGTAAATAACTTTACTTTTGGGGCAAAATTTGATAAAATAGCTTTATGTTATAAAATCTAACATATAAGGAGAAAATGAATCATGAAATTCAAAAAACGACTGATTGGAGCGGGGTTGACACTTGCTGCTGCGATCTTATTGACTGCATGTGGTAAATCAGCAACAGATGCCAAAACCTACTCGTCGACATTTGGTGCAGATCCAACAACCTTTAACTATCTCTTAGACTACGCTGGTGATAACACTGCTATTGTAACCAACTTGGTAGATGGTTTACTTGAAAATGATAACTATGGGAACCTCATTCCTGCCCTTGCAGAAGAATGGAGTGTTTCTAAGGATGGTTTAACTTATACCTACAAACTTCGCCAGGATGCCAAGTGGTATACAGCTGATGGTGAAGAATACGCTCCCCTTAAAGCACAAGACTTTGTGACTGGTATCAAATATGCTGCTGACAACAAGGGGCAAGCTCTAGACTTGATTCAGAACTCTATCCAGGGTTTGGATGATTATGTAACAGGTGCTAATACAGACTTTTCAAATGTTGGTGTTAAAGCTGTAGATGACTACACTGTCCAATATACTTTGACACGTCCAGAGCCATTCTGGAACTCTAAAACGACCAATAGTATCCTCTTCCCTGTGAATGAAGAATTCCTAGCTTCTAAAGGCAAAGACTTCGGAACCTTGAAACCTGATAGTATTCTTTATAGCGGACCATATTTGTTAAAAGAATTTACATCTAAGTCATCTATCGAGTATGTGAAGAATCCACATTATTACGACCAAGAAAAAGTAACGATTGAAAAGGTAAAATTGGCATACTTTGACGGTTCGGACCAAGACTTGACAATCCGTAACTTTGAAAATGGTGCTTACTCATCTGCAGGTGTTTATCCAAACAGTTCAAACTTTGCTAAGACCAAGGAAAAATACAAGGACAATATCGTTTATAGCTTGCAAGATGCGACATCTTGGTACTACAACTTTAACGTCAACCGTGGTGCTTATAACCACACTGCGAAAACCAGTGATGATCAAAAACAAGCAACTCAAACTGCAGTTTTGAATAAAAACTTCCGTCAGGCAATCAACTTCGCTGTCGATCGTACAGCTTACTCAGCTCAATCAAATGGTGAAGAAGCAGCCAAGAATACTCTTCGTAACTCGCTTGTACCACCAACTTTCGTGCAAGTAGGAGACAAGACTTTTGGTGAAACAGTTGCTTCAAAATTGGTCAACTATGGCACACAATGGTCAAATATGAATCTTGAAGACGCCCAAGATGGATACTTCAACAAAGAAAAAGCGCAAGCTAAGTTTGCAGAAGCTAAGAAAGAGTTAGAAGCTCAAGGGGTAAACTTCCCAATTCATTTGGACTTACCTGTAGACCAGGTTAATAAGACCTTGCTTTCAGGAACAAACTCAATCAAGCAATCGATCGAATCAACACTTGGTTCTGAAAATGTAGTGGTTGATGTTAACCAATTGTCAACAGATGATTATACAAATGCAACAGTTCAAGCACCAACTCCAGCAGATCATGATTATGATTTGAACTTGGATGGATGGTCAGCTGACTACCAAGACCCTTCGACTTACCTCAATCCTTTCAACTCTGAGGACGGTTTCTACCTCAAGATTTTGGGACTTGATTCAAGCAAAGACACAGGTAAGATTACTAGTCTCGGTTTGGACCAATATACTCAAAAATTAAAAACAGCAGATGCAGAAAATACAGACGTTGCTAAACGCTATGAAAACTATGCAGATGCACAAGCTTGGTTGATTGATAGTTCTCTTCTAATCCCAGTTGTGTCAAATGGTGGTGGAGCATCAGTGACTCGTGTCACACCTTTCACACGTGCTTACTCTTTAGTTGGTATTAAGGGAACTGGAAGCAACTACAAGTATATGAGATTGCAGACAGATGTCGTTACAAGTTCTCAATTTGCTGAAGCCAAGGCTAAATGGGAACAAGAACGTAAAAATTCTGTTGAAAAGAGTCAAAAAGACTTTGAAAGTCACGTGAAATAAGTATAAGAAGAGAGAGTGGAACAGAAATCAGTAATTCGTTAGAATTCGATTTCGTCGACTCACCTCTGCACAGTTGAGTAAGGCTGTAAAAGCTGATGAAATCAGCGTAGTAGAGCCCACTCAACTACTGCGTCTCGCTCGACAATCCAAAGACAATTGAGAGGCTAGGATTTTTGTCCCAGCCTCTTGCTTTTTATTAGCGGTAAGTTTTTCTGGTGATAGCTGATTGAAATTTTTGCTATTTTTTAGACTCTAAAAATCTTTTTTATACTCAATGAAAATCAAAGAGCAAACTAGGAAGCGAGCCGCAGGCTGTACTTGAGTACGGCAAGACGAAGCTGACGTGGTTTGAATTTGATTTTTGAAGAGTATTAAGTAAAAATATTATTGCCCTGTTGTAAAATGAAGTGCAACACAAAAGACATGTTCATCTGATATACTAGAGTTGCAAAAAACAGTAT
>NZ_JAHZPU010000005.1 GCF_019929575.1 Streptococcus infantis | reverse complement strand
TCAGCTCAAACAGCTTGAAAGATACTCGCTTAATCAGAGGAACAACTTTGTTGCACTTGACTTGACAATTGGGGTAAAAATATTATTTCCTTTGTTTATAATCTTCGATACCCTGGTAGATGATTTAAACATCCTAGATTTGAAACTAGGAAATTAATGTTTGATTTAACAATTTATAGCTTTGTCTTTTTTAGGTTAGATATCTCTTTCAAGCAATATTTTAGCTATTTTATAATTGGGATTTAATATTCATGTTTTTAAGGTAAATGAAAACGATTAACAAGTGTATGTTGATGGTATCCAGTACTACTTTGTGATATAATGAAAATAAAAAATACTTTATAGAGGTGTAAATTGAGTAGACATTCAAAAGAAAGCAAAATGAGCAAGTTTCAACAAAGCATCAATATCATTTTGTTGTTTGTATATATGGTGCTTGCTTGTTTTTTGCTGTTTTTAATATTCAGATATCATATTTTAGCAATTAGCTATGTCAATGTCATTATGGCGATTGTTATGATCCTGCTTGCGCTAATAGCTTTATTTTTGATTCTAAAAAGAAAAGCTAAGATTTTCACCATGATTTTACTCTTGGTGTCGGTATTTGTTAGTTCCATTTCTTTGATTGGAGTTCATCAATTCGTTAGCCTAGCAAATCAACTCAATGCGACATCTAACTATTCTAGTTATTCTATCAGTGTTGTAGTTTTGGCGGATAGTGAGATTGGAAATGTATCGGAATTATCCAGTGTGACAGCTCCAACCAAAACAGATGCAGACAACATCAAAAAGTTGCTCGATGATATTAAGACAAGTCAGAGTAAAGTCTTAACGGTTGAAGAGAGTTCTTCCTATCTTGCGGCTTATAAGAGCCTCTTGGCTGGAGAGACCAAGGCAATTGTTTTGAACAGTGTCTTTGAAAATCTGATTGAGCAAGAGTATCCAGATCACGCAAAAAAAATCAAGAAGATATATACCAAAGAACTAACCAAGACTGTTGAGGCGCCTAAGCTTTCTCAAAACAAGGCTTTTAATATCTACATTAGCGGGATTGACACATACGGACCGATTAGCTCAGTCTCACGTTCAGATGTCAATATCATCATGACTGTCAATCAAGAGACTAAGAAAATTCTCCTGACAACAACGCCTCGTGATGCTTATGTGCCCATAGCTGATGGTGGAAATAACCAAAATGATAAATTGACCCATGCAGGTATTTACGGCGTAGATGCATCGATACATACTTTAGAGAATCTCTATGATATTGAGCTGAATTACTATGCACGACTCAACTTCACCTCTTTCTTGAAATTGATTGATCTTTTAGGTGGGGTCGATGTTTATAATGATCAAGAGTTCACTGCGCATACAAATGGTAAACACTATGGAGTTGGTAACATCCACATGGATTCAGAACTAGCCCTAGGTTTTGTTCGGGAACGATACTCCTTAACCAATGGTGACGGAGATCGTGGACGTAACCAACAAAAAGTCATTTCTGCTATTATTCAAAAACTAACTTCGGCAGAAGCCTTGAAGAATTTTGATAGTATTATGCAAGGATTGCAAGATTCTGTTCAAACCAATATGCCTCCTGAAACCATGGTTAGCTTAGTGAATGCTCAACTAGCAAGTGGAGGGAAATATTCTGTCATTACTCGAGATTTGAAGGGAACTGGTCGTATGGATCTTCCTTCCTATGCTATGCCTGACAGCAATCTTTATATGTTAGAGGTTGATCCAAATAGCTTAGAGACACTCAAAACAGAGATTAAAGATATCATGGAAGGAAGATAAGATGATTGATATTCATTCACATATTGTTTTTGATGTCGATGATGGCCCTCAAAGTAGAGGGGAAAGTAAGGTCTTGCTAGAAGAGGCATACGCTCAGGGAGTTAGAACCATTGTTTCAACCTCTCATCGTCGAAAAGGTATGTTTGAAACACCTGAAGATAAAATTGCGGCTAATTTTAGCGAGGTCAAACAGTTAGCTCAAGAGATTGGCCCAGACTTGACAATTTTATATGGGGCTGAGATTTATTTTTCGGGTGATGCTTTAGAAAAACTTGAAAAAGATTTAATCCCAAGGCTTAATGGAACGCGTTATGCCTTGATTGAGTTCAGTATGAACACTCCTTACAGAGATATTCACAGTGCTTTGTCTAAGATTCTTCTATTAGGGATTACTCCGGTTATTGCTCATATTGAGCGGTATCATGCTTTAGAAAATGATGAGAAGCGTGTGAAAGAATTGATTAATATGGGATGCTATGCCCAAATTAATAGTTCCAGCGTTTTGAAACCAAAACTTTTCGGAGATGCCCATAAGTTTATGAAGAAAAGAGCTGCGTATTTTTTAGAAAAAAACTTGGTTCATGTGGTGGCGAGTGATATGCATAATCTAGATAATCGCCCACCTTTTATGAAGGAAGCTTACGATTTGATAACTAAAAAGTATGGACGAGATAGAGCACGAGACCTTTTTGAAACGAATCCAGCAAAAATATTAAGAGATCAAATTATTTAGGAGACATGATGAAAGAACAAGATAAAATTGAAATTGACATTATACAAATGCTGAAAGCATTATGGAAACGTAAGTTAGTCACAGTAATAGTTGCTATTGTGACAGGTATGATTGCTTTTGCTTATAGCTCATTTGTTATCAAACCTGAGTTTACGAGTACGACACGTATTTACGTAGTTAATCGTAATCAAGGTGATAAACCAGGTTTGACGAATCAGGATCTCCAAGCTGGTTCTTACTTGGTAAAAGATTACCGAGAGATTATTCTTTCCCAAGATGTCCTTGCAAAAGTGGTAGCAGATCAAAATTTAAACATAGACGTGAAGACTCTTGGTAGAAAAGTTCAGGTGACTGTTCCAGTAGACACTCGCATAGTATCAATCTCTGTTCGCGATTTTAAACCTGAAGAGGCGAGTCGTATCGCAAATGCTCTTCGTGAGGTGGCTGCACAAAAAATTATTTCGGTTACTCGTGTTTCTGATGTAACTACACTTGAGGAAGCGCGTCCAGCTACATCGCCCTCTTCTCCAAATATTCGTCGAAATACTCTGATGGGCACTCTTGTAGGTGCTGGCGTCGTAATTATTCTTGTTTTACTTTTTGAACTATTGGATGATCGTGTAAAACGTCCAGAGGATATTGAAGAAGTTATGCATCTCTCTCTTTTAGGAGTGATTCCAAACCTTGAGAAAATAAAGTAAGGATAAAAACATGGCAAAGTTAGAATTATCGGATCAAAGATTAGAATTTGTTAAAAAAGCAGAAGAATATTATAACGCATTACGGACTAATATTCAGTTAAGTGGTGATAAATTAAAGGTGATTGCCATATCGTCTGTTAGACCTGGCGAAGGAAAATCAACTACATCAACCAATATCGCCTGGGCTTTTGCTCGTGCCGGCTACAAAACACTACTAGTAGACGCAGATATAAGAAACTCTGTAATGTCAGGAGTTTTTAAATCTAGGGAAAGAATAACAGGGTTGACGGACTATCTATCAGGAACTAGAGATTTGTCACACGGTTTATGTGAAACAAACGTAGAAAATTTATTTGTGATTCAATCGGGAACGATTTCTCCAAATCCTACAGGGTTGCTTCAAAGTTCAAATTTTGAGACTATGATAGAAACTTTACGTAAGTACTTTGATTATATTATAGTAGATACAGCTCCGATTGGTATCGTTATTGATGCAGCGATTGTTGCACAAAAATGTGATGCATCTATTCTTGTGACAGAAGCTGGTATCACCAAGCGTAGAGAAGTAGATAGAGCTAGACAGCAATTAGAACAAACTGGAACACCATTCCTTGGTGTAATTCTGAATAAGTTCAATATTCATCTTGAAAAATATGGTACATATGGTACATATGGTGGTTATGGGAACTATGGTTCTTATGGTAAAAAATAAGTTTAGGGAGTAAAATATGGAAGGAAGGGGTTTCTATAACGTAACTCTAGCGTTTTTGCAGAGTATACTTGTTAGTGTATTAGCTTATATACTTATTTCTGTAACAGAAACAGAAATTGTTGCAAAAACTGTTTTTGTCCTTTATTTTCTTCACTTTGCTGCCTTCTACATTAGTGATTATGGTAAAGATTTTTTCAAACGAGGCCAGTATGTTGAGTTAGTAGAAACGATTAAATACATCCTCTTTTATGCCTTGTTGATTAGTTTTTCAAGTTTCTTCTTAAAAGAAAAATTTGTGATTTCTAGACGAGGGATGCTCTATTTACTTTCTTTGTATGGTGTTTTGAATTATCTCCTCTGTTTCTTTTTGAAGCGTTATTGGAAAACCTTTAACCATAATTTGAAGAGCAGTCGTAATATTTTGTTGATCACAGCGACATCACGTAATGAAAAAGTGTTGGACCGTTTGTTAACCGCTAACGATGTTCAAGGGAAACTGGTTGCAGTCAGTGTTTTAGACATGCCAGACTTTACTCATGAAAAGGTGACGGTTGTTCCGAGGGAACAGTTGATCTCTTATGCAACGCACGAGGTAGTGGATGAAGTCTTTGTCAATCTTCCAAGTGAAGACTACGACATTGGAGCCATTATTTCTCAGTTTGAAACCATGGGAATCGCTGTCACAGTCAATCTCAATGCTTTCGACAAAAACTTAGGTCGTGATAAACAAATCCATGAGATGGCGGGCTTGAACGTAGTGACATTTTCTACAAATTTTTACAATCCGAGCCATGTGATTGCTAAACGCATCCTTGACATTTGTGGTGCTATCGTTGGGTTGATCCTTTGTGGAATTGCTAGTCTATTTCTAGTTCCCATGATTCGTAAAGATGGCGGACCTGCAATCTTTTCACAAACTCGTGTCGGAAAAAATGGTCGTCACTTTACCTTTTATAAATTCCGCTCGATGCGAGTCGATGCAGAAGCTATCAAGGAGCAGTTGATGGATCAAAATACCATGCAAGGTGGTATGTTTAAAATGGATAATGATCCTCGAGTTACAGAAATTGGTCGTTTTATACGTAAAACTAGTATTGACGAGTTACCCCAGTTTTGGAATGTACTGATTGGGGACATGAGCCTAGTTGGAACTCGTCCTCCAACAGTGGATGAGTATGAAAAGTATACTCCTGAACAGAAACGTCGATTGAGTTTTAAACCAGGCATTACTGGGCTATGGCAAATTAGTGGTCGAAGTGGAATTACCAATTTTGACGATGTTGTCAAACTAGATGTAGCTTATATCGATGATTGGACAATTTGGAAAGACTTTGAAATTTTATTAAAAACAATAAAAGTAGTGTTGATGAGAGATGGAGCAAAGTAGGAGGGGTATGACAAATATTAAAATTATAGTTGCAACTCATAAGAGTTTTGAAATGCCGCAAAATAAAGAATTGTATCTACCAGTCCATGTGGGGTGTGAAGGAAAAGATGATTTGGGATATCAAGGGGATAATACTGGGGAAAACATTTCCCAGTTAAACCCTTATTATTGTGAATTAACAGGTCTATATTGGGCATGGAAAAATCTAGATTGCGATTATCTTGGACTAGTTCATTACCGCCGATATTTTACGAAGAAAACTCAATTTTATAAAGAAAATATAAAAATTGATGAAGTGATTTTAAATCAGGAAGAAATTGAATTGCTTTTGAGAAAAGGGGATATAATAGTTCCTAAAAAAAGGAAATATTATATTGAAACTCTATATTCTCATTATGCACATACATTAGATGCCAGCCATCTAGATTTGGCTAGAAAAGTCATTGAGAAGCAACAACCTGAATACCTTGATTTATTTGACAAAGTTATGAAACAACGTAGTGGCTATATGTTCAATATGTTTATAATGAAAAAGGAATTAGCAAATAATTACTTTGAATGGTTGTTTCCGATTTTAGATTGTATGTTTGATCAGATTAATCTTTCAGAGTTAACTGCATTTGAGGCACGTCTTTTTGGTCGTGTGAGCGAACTATTATTCAACGTATGGCTACATAAAAATTCATACTCACTAGTAGAAGTTCCTTTTGTGTATTTGGAAAGAGTTAACATAATAGAAAAAGGGAAATCATTTTTAATGGCTAAATTTTTTGGTAAGAAGTATGGACAGAGTTTTTAAGGATACTAATAATAAAATACCGTTGTTCAGTGTTATTGTTCCGACATATAAGATATCGGAAGTTAATCTAAGAAAATGCTTGGATTCTCTTTTACATAATAGTCAAGACGCTGAAATAATTTTAGTAGACGATAATGGTAATTTGGATTTGTGTGGGAAGATAATAGATGAGTATGCAAAAAAGTATTATAACATATTGGCTATTCACCAATCGAACCAAGGAGTTTCAGTTGCTAGAAATGCAGGGATGTCTATTGCGCAGGGAGATTATCTAATTTTTGTAGATCCTGATGATTGGGTTACTAAAAATTTTTATAGTCAAATGAAAAATGCAGTAAGTAAATATAATACAAGTGATATAATTATTTTTGCTGCTATTGTAGACTACAATGGAAATCAATTTAGAAATAATTTTTGGAATGCCAGTCGATCTTTTACTGGAAAAGAAAAAGACGATTTGGAGTTGCAATTGATAGCAAAAGGTGCAACTAGTTATTTTCCAACTGAAATTGGAGTGGGTGTTCCTTGGGCTAAAATATATCGAAAAGAATTTGTACAAGATAACAATCTAGAGTTTAAGCCAGAACTTCGCCGAATGCAAGATAATATTTTTAATATGTATGCATTTGAATTAGCAAATGAGATTGTTTATATAGATGAGCCTATTTATTATTATAGAAAAAGCATGGATAGTGCGACCAATAAGAAAAATGAAAAAGTAATTTATTATTTTGAATTAGTTAATGATGAAGTTGTAAAGTTTATCAAAAAATTTAAAAAACCTGAAATATTTGAAGCTGCTCTACATATAAAAAGACTTATAGGTGTCAATTCGTATTATAAATTGTATTTTCAGTTTGCATCTTCTGCAAATGAAAAGAAGAGAATGAGGCAAGAATTTCGTGAACTTTTAGAGAAAAAGGAATATGCAGATTCGCTAAATAAAGTTAATGAAATGTATTTATTTCCAAAAGAAAAAGTATTTATAAATATTTTAAAATTAAAAAATTTACGATTATTTTCTTTTTTACAAATGCTTGAGCAATGTTTGATGAGATTAAAAAATCGTCGTTTTTAATAGGAGTGATATGAAGCGATTAACATTGGATTTAATTAATTACACATATAAAATCACAAAACGGTTACCATTTTCTTTTATTAAAAGTTTAGGTGAAAGAATATATTCGAGTAAAGATTCATATATTTTTAAAGTATTAGATGAATTAAATATAGAAGAAAGTAGTTATGATTTATCTCCACCAGAGTTGTTTTCAGATAAAATTTGGATTTGTTGGTTTCAAGGCGAAGAAAAAGCACCTGAAATTGTTAAAAAATGTATAAATAGCGTTCGAAAACATGCCTCTGGTCATGAAGTGATTATTCTAACAGAAGAAAATATCACTGATTTTGTGACAATCCCTAATATTGTTTTAGAAAAGTATAGAGATGGCCAAATTAGTAAAACTCATTTTTCAGATATAGTTCGTCTGAATTTACTTGCACAACAAGGTGGTCTTTGGGTAGATGCAACTGTTTTTATGACGAGAGATTTAGATTTGTCGTTGTATTTTCATAGTGATTTTGTTAGTCTAAAACATTCAACTAAAATCTCCCCGTCATTTGATACCGGTTATTGGACAACCTACTTCGTATATGTCCCTAGAAAATTTGAATTGGTTCAATATACTGCCATGACAATAAATAAGTATATTGAAGAATATGATAGTTTTATAGATTATTTTTTACAGGATTATATAATTTCTAAAGCTATTAAAGATTTAGATTATGAATCATACATGGAAGAAAGGCCTATATTGGGAAATAATCGTTGGCTTTTATCATCGCTGGCTAATCAAATTGCAACTTCAGAACTTCTAAGTCAATTTAAACAAGATGTAGTGGGGATTTATAAACTAACATATAAAACCAAATATATTAGAAAAAAGAACAGTAGGGAAACGATTTATAAAAAAATTGTAGAGGATGGAGAATGTCTTGAATAAAAAAATTGGAATTGTTATTTTAAATTATCTTAATTGGAATGACACTCTAGAATGTATAGATAGTTTGCGTAAACAAAAGAATCAAGATTTTGAAGCAGTAATAGTGGAAAATGCTTCTCCTAATGAATCTGCTTATAGGATAAAAGATTATATAAAGAGCGATAAGAACATCCATCTCTCTATAGTGGATACAAACTTAGGTTATGCAAATGGGAATAATGTAGGAATTCTTTACTTAAAAAAAAGTCACTCGATAAATAGAATTTTATTAGTCAATAACGACGTAATATTTAATGATGAAAACTATGTAGAACAATTAATAAATATGGAATACGGTGATAATATTGGAGCTATTGGCACAAAGATAATAGGAGCTGATGGATTAGATCAAAATCCAGCTTATTTTCCAATTTCATTTAATTCTACAATGAAATCATTTATTATTAATTTACTGGCATTCTCTAAGGTTATTACTTTTATTAAAAAACGTTTTCTTTCATCATGGGCAAAAAAAGCCAATAATTTTTCAATACCGAAGACTAATAATCAAAAATATTATCTACATGGCTCGGCTATTTTTCTAACTGAAAACTATTTAGATAAGTATATGGGATTGTATGGTGGAACTTTTCTTTACTATGAAGAAGTAATTTTAGGTATTATATTTGAAAAAACTGGTCTTGATATGCTATATGTACCAGACTTTTCAATCTACCATAAAGAAGATCAATCTTCAATTCAAAGTTTTAATAACGATGAACTTGTGAGACGGCGTTATTTGTTAAAAAGTATTTGGTCTAGCATACATATATATAGAAGTTCAAAAGGTAACTTGCCTAAAATTATTGAAAATTCAATCAAGGAAAAATTATGATTAATTCATCTAAGTATCTTAAGTTTGTCTTATATTATCAAGTACTATCATTTTATTTTCTAGGTATTTTTTATAGATTATCCGCTTCTAATCGAATATTATTTGTAATAGCAGATATAATTTTTCTAATGTTTTATCTGCTAATATTTGCGAAAAAGATAGATAGTTCTGATATAAAATTATTTGCTATATTTACTTCATTATATTTATTTGGGAGCCTACAAGGATATAATATTGGTGATGCGCTTATTATTTTTTCAATAGTATATTTAAAATATATTTTATTTAAATATATAATCCTTAACATACCTAAATCTGACTTAGTAAGAGTATTTACAAATATCGGTATTGTGAATACTGTCATTTTATTGATAGAAGTTTTAAGTCATGGAAGAATTAATGTATTTGTAAATTATTATACCTTAGCGCAGAAAATAGAAACCCTTAATAAGATTGGTACAAATTTAGTTGTTTTAAGAGGAGGATTTGAAAATCCATTAGTAACTTCTTTGATGCTATCTTCTACATTGCTATTTTTTATGACTATTAAAAAAAAGCTTTTACGCAATATACTAATTGTAACTAATTTGTTTTTGATTATGGGAACAGAAAAAAGGTCAGGTATTCTAATTAGTATCGTACTATTAATAATTTATTATTTTAGAAAAAATCTGAAAACAAAGAATGTCAGTAAATTTATAGTAAAATTATTAGGAGGATTATTTTTCTTAGGCTGTGCTCTAATTTTTATGAATTTGATAGTGATTTCTGGCCGTAGCATTTTTCAGATGATAACTGAGAGATTTTCATTATTAAGTAGTGGATCTGATTTTTCTGCAATACATAGAACAATGTCTTTAAAAACAAGTTTAGAAATAATTTTGAATAGAAATATAATTAATATATTGTTTGGCAATGGTTTTCATTTTTTACCAAGCTTTATGTATTATAACAATATCACTATTACTAAATTAGGATTTCTAATTATAGATAATTCTTATCTATCTTTTTTTGCTGACTTCGGTATAGTTCCCTTAATAGGTTTAATAATTTATCTTATAAGACATATTTTTAAACATCTTTTTTCGGATGAAATTGATTATATTTCAGAAATAATCAGTTTTAGCTTAATTGTGTTACTTTTATCAGCCAGTGTATTCGATATCTTTAATTGGTACCAGAGTACTCTTTTATTGTGCTTTTTCATTGCGTATTTAAGTGTATATAGTAATTCTAGTAAAGGAAAAGAAATAAATGACCATCAAAAATGAAATAAAACATTTAAAACGAAAAATAGATAAAAATTTTTTTCAAAAAGATTATACATCTATTTCTGATATTAAAGATTACCAAGTTAAAATTTCTAAGAATCCTAGGCCACGGCTTAACTTATTAATTACCTCAATGAATTCTCAGGATGTCTACGCAGGTATAAAATCAGCAGTAGATTTTTTTGTGAAGTTCAAAAAATTTGATATAGATTTAAGAATTATTGTAATGGGAAAAAGAATTGACGAGTCTTCTCTTTATCCTGTTCCTGATTTTACATTTATTAAAGACTATCCAATTGAGAATGATAATGATTCTAAAATTATTTGCGATTCTTCTAAGAATTGTTCCTCATTGTTTATTAGAGAGCGGGACTATTTCCTATCAACTATGTGGTTTACAGCATATAATGCGGATAGTATTTTAAACAAACAAGAAAAGCTATTTGGGAAACGGATGCCAATGGTTTATCTAATTCAGGATTATGAACCAGGTTTCTATCCATGGTCTTCGGAGTATCTGTTAGCAGAAAGTACCTATCATTTAGAGAATCAATTAGTAGTCTTTAACTCCAGATACTTGAAAGATTATTTTGATAAGAATGGATATGTTTTTGAAAAAAGTTTCTATTTTGATCCAGTTTTAAATGAAAATCTCAGAAATGTTCTCAATCTGAATGGTAACTCTAATATTGAAAGAAAAAACCGTATTCTATTTTATGGAAGACCAAGTAAAGCTCGAAATGCTTTTCAGTTGATATGTATGGCACTTGAAAAATGGAGTTTATTAGATGAGAATAGTTCACAATGGGAGATTTATTCAGCTGGAGAAGATTTAAAAGATGTTAAATTAAAAAACAATTTGGTTATAAAATCATTAGGTAAGATGTCTGTAGAAAATTATGCTAAATTTATGTTAGAATCAAAAATAGGTATCTCGTTAATGGTATCTCCTCATCCAAGCTATCCTCCTTTGGAAATGGCAACTTTTGGAATGAAAGTATTAACAAATTCTTTCGTTACAAAAGATATTTCAGATTTTAATGAGAATATAAAATCAATTGAACATATTAATATTAATAGATTAGCTGAGGAGTTGCATCGGTTGACAACTGCTCAAACAGACTATAAAGTTTTGAAGAATGATAACTATGTCAATGGGGTTAGTCAGATCGATACAATTGTAGACGATATTGGATTATATTTACAATTTCAAAAATGTGAGGTGTAATTTTGAAGCGGAAATCCATTGCATTCAACTATATACTTAATCTGATAAAAACAACCCTATCTATTCTCTTTCCTTTGATATCATACCCATATGTTTCGCGTATACTATCAGTAGATGGATTAGGTGCAATTAACTTTTCTACCTCATTTGTTAATTATTTTCTCCTAATTGCAACTTTTGGGATTAATATTTATGCTGTTAGAGAAGGAGCAAAGTATCGAGATAATAAAAAGCTACTTGGAAAATTTGTAACAGAGATGTTACTTATTAGTATTTGCACTGCCATCCTTTCATTCTTTCTTTTGATTTTTTCCTTGCTTCTTCCTGCTCTATCAGAGTATAGAGCTCTTATTCTGATTTTTTCAATTACCATTGTTTTTAATGTTGTAGGTATGGAATGGTTCTTTCAATTGATTGAAGATTACCAATATATAACACTTCGGGCAATTGTTTTTCAAATTCTATCTTTAATCTCTTTATTTATATTTGTCAAAGATAGGAATGATATTTATGTGTATGCTCTAATTACGGTTGCAGCTAATGCAGGTTCTCAGATATTAAATTTATTTAGACTTACAAAAGAAGTTGAAATATTTAAGTATAAAGGTTATAATATTATACCTTATTTCAAACCAATGTTTTTGATATTTCTAACTTTATTATCGATGAATGTATATAGATATTTGGATGTTACTTTTTTAGGATTTCTTAAAAATGATCTAAGTGTAGGATATTATAGTTTATCTACAAAAATTACTAATGTTATCATTTCGATGGTTTCCTCTGTTACGGTCATTTTAACTCCACGTTTAGCATATCACTATAAAAATAAAGAATTTAATAAATTCTTTAAAATTGCTTATGGCTCATTTGATTTTATTCTGCTACTTGCTATTCCGATAGTAGTTGGAGTATTTAGTTTCAGTCCAGTGTTGGTAGATTTTTTGGGAGGAAGTAACTTTGTTCCTTCAGTGATAACTGTTAAAATACTCAGTTTAACTATACTATTTTCAAATTTAAATGCACTCCTAATCACACCAATCCTAACTGTAATGAATCAAGAAAAAACCGTTTTGAAAATCTTTATTTTTGCATTAATTTTTAATATTGTTACGAATATGACTCTTATCCCGATAATGGATTTTAATGGCTCAGCAATAGTTACAGTTTTAACAGAAGCCATTATTTGTATTTTATCAGTTTTAAGTGTTAGAAATGTATTTAACATAAAAAAACTGTTTAAAAATATATTCCAGTATCTAGTGGCGTGTTTTATTATTGTTCTTTGTAAAATTATAATATCCGAGTTTATTTTATCAAGTGGAATTGTTTTTATTGTTACAGTTTTTGTAAGTATTATATTGTATTTGGGTATTTTGATTCTATTTCAGAACGATCTAGTGGTTCAAGCAATAAATGAGATAAAAAATAGAAGATCAAGAAAAGAAATGAGGTAGTAATGGGGATTTTTTTAAGATTTTTAAGCAGGCTATTTGTAACATTACTATCTCTTCCTAAGATTTTTTATATAAATTTTAAATTTCTTCCTTTCAGTCAAGCTATCAGATTACCTATATATGTACATTATAATACAGAGTTAGTGATTAAGGGAAGAATAATAATAAGTGACACCAATATTTCTCTATTTACAATAATTTTTGGAAAAGATGGTTCACATCATATTTCATACAACAAAAGTAAATTATTTATCTATGAAGGGGGAAGGTTGATTTTAGATAATAGAATTTTATTTTCTAGTGGTTTCAATATATGTATAGAACAAGGTGCTACAGTTAAAGTAGGTGAAAGTACTTCATTTAATAGAAATTGTTCAATTTTTTGTAAAAATAAAATTACTATCGGAAAAAATAATTTATTTGGTTGGAATTGTAGTCTACGAGATAATGATGGTCATTCAATTTATTATCAAAATAATAAATTAGAGAGTGAAGGAACTATCGTGATTGAGGACAATTGTTGGATAACTGCAGATTCAGTTATATTAAAGAATAGTTTTCTAGCTTCAATGATTGTTGTTGCTACTGGTAGCTTGGTTAATAAACGATTCAATCAAAACAATATCTTGATTGCTGGTAGACCTGCTCGTATTGTACGAGATGCGATAAGATGGGAGAAATAATATAAAAAATCCTTTTCTAATTTTAGAATTAGCGAATAGTAATGAAAGGAAATAGGTAAAGTAGATGAAAATTGCAGTTGCTGGAACCGGATACGTTGGATTATCAATCTCAGTTCTATTATCTCAACATCATGAGGTGGTAGCTGTCGATATTATTCCAGAAAAAGTTAGTCTAATTAATAACGGGAAATCTCCCATTAAAGATGATTATATCGAGGAATATTTAGCAAATAGGTCACTTAATTTGGTGGCGACTTTGGATGCAAAAACGGCATATTCTGATGCTGATTTTGTTATCATTGCTGCTCCAACCAACTATGATTTGGAAAAGAATTTTTTTGATACATCTGCTGTAGAAGCAGTTATTGAAACAGTGTTAGATATAAATCCTAACGCTATTATGATAATTAAAAGTACTGTTCCTGTAGGTTATACTCAGTCAGTTCGTAATAAATATAATGCAAATAATATTTTATTTAGTCCAGAATTTTTACGTGAATCAAAGGCATTATATGATAATTTATATCCTAGCCGTATAATTATTGGACTTGATATGGATGATGAAAATTTTAGAGATAAAGCTGAAACTTTTGCAGCGTTGCTAAAAGAAGGGGCCATAAAAGAGGATATAGAAACTCTTTATATGGGATTTACTGAGGCGGAAGCAGTGAAACTTTTTGCTAATACATATTTAGCTTTGCGTGTTTCTTATTTTAACGAGTTAGATACTTATGCGGAAGTTAAAGGTTTAGATACTAAAGCAATTATTGAGGGAGTCGGTCTAGATCCACGTATTGGAACTCAATATAATAATCCTTCTTTTGGATATGGCGGATATTGTCTACCGAAAGATAGTAAGCAGTTATTGGCAAATTATGAAAATGTTCCACAGAATATGATGACAGCAATAGTTAAAAGTAACCAAACTAGAAAAGATTTCATTGCTAGCCAAATTTTAAAACTTGCTGGAGTGCTAAATGATGAAAAAAATCATCCAGAGGATGTAACAATAGGTATTTACAGATTGACTATGAAAAGTAACTCGGATAATTTTCGAGAGTCATCTATTCAAGGTATCATGAAGCGTTTAAAGACTGAAGGTGTGAATTTAATTATTTATGAACCTACTCTTGTAGATAAGGAAACATTTTTAGGAAGCAAGATAATAAATAATCTGGAAGAATTCAAATCAGTTAGTAAGGTTATAGTTGCAAACCGATTTGATGATTTGCTTTCAGATGTGTATGAAAAAGTATACAGTCGCGATATTTTTAAAAGAGATTAGGAATAATGTATAATGATGTATGATTATCTTATCGTTGGTGCAGGTTTGTCAGGAGCAATCTTTGCACACGAAGCTACAAAACGTGGGAAAAAAGTAAAAGTGATTGACAAGCGTGATCACATTGGTGGAAATATCTACTGTGAAAATGTTGAGGGCATCAATGTCCACAAGTACGGCGCTCACATTTTCCATACTTCCAACAAAAAAGTTTGGGATTATGTTAACCAGTTTGCAGAGTTCAATAACTATATCAACTCACCAGTGGCTAACTACAAGGGGAGTCTTTACAATCTTCCTTTCAACATGAATACTTTTTATACTATGTGGGGAACTAAGACACCACAAGAAGTCAAGAATAAGATTGCTGAGCAGACTGCTGATATGAAAGATGTTGAGCCAAAGAACTTGGAAGAACAAGCTATCAAGTTGATTGGGCCAGATATTTATGAAAAATTAATCAAGGGCTATACAGAAAAACAATGGGGACGCTCTGCTACAGACCTTCCGCCGTTTATTATTAAGCGACTTCCAGTACGTTTGACCTTTGATAACAACTACTTTAATGACCGTTACCAGGGTATTCCAATCGGTGGCTACAATGTCATTATTGAAAATATGCTTGGCGACGTAGAAGTAGAACTTGGGGTTGATTTCTTTGCCAATCGTGAAGAGTTGGAAAAATCGGCTGAAAAAGTTGTCTTCACGGGGATGATTGACCAATATTTTGATTACAAACATGGGGAGTTGGAGTACCGTAGCCTGCGTTTTGAACACGAAATCTTGGATGAGGAAAACCATCAAGGGAATGCCGTGGTCAACTACACGGAGCGTGAGATTCCTTATACTCGTATCATTGAGCATAAGCACTTCGAGTATGGTACACAACCGAAGACAGTCATTACTCGCGAATACCCAGCTGATTGGAAACGTGGAGATGAGCCATACTACCCAATCAATGATGAAAAGAACAATGCTATATTTGCCAAGTACCAAGAAGAAGCTGAGAAAAATGATAAGGTCATCTTCTGTGGGCGCCTAGCTGACTATAAATACTACGACATGCATGTGGTCATTGAACGTGCTCTTAGTGTAGTAACGGATGAGTTTGGTTACTAAAACTTGCATTTTTAACACTTTTATCATTGTACAATAACAAAGAAAGGCACCCTACTATGAAAGGTATTATTCTCGCGGGTGGCTCGGGGACACGTTTATATCCTTTGACTCGAGCTGCATCAAAACAACTGATGCCGGTTTATGATAAACCGATGATTTACTACCCACTTTCAACATTAATGTTGGCTGGGATTAGGGATATTTTGATTATCTCAACTCCTCAAGATTTGCCTCGTTTTAAAGATTTACTTCAAGACGGGTCTGAGTTTGGGATTAAACTTTCTTACGCAGAGCAACCGAGTCCAGATGGTTTGGCGCAAGCCTTTATCATTGGGGAAGAGTTTATTGGTAATGATAGCGTTGCTCTAATCTTAGGTGACAATATCTACCACGGCCCTGGGCTTTCTAAGATGCTAAGAAAGGCAGCAAGTAAGGAGTCGGGGGCAACTGTTTTTGGTTACCATGTGAAGGATCCTGAACGCTTTGGTGTGGTTGAGTTTGATCAGGATATGAACGCTATTTCTATTGAAGAAAAGCCAGAGCACCCTCGTTCAAACTATGCAGTTACAGGACTCTATTTCTATGATAATGATGTAGTGAAGATTGCCAAAAGTATAAAACCAAGCCCTCGTGGGGAATTGGAAATTACAGATGTAAACAAGGCATACCTAGATCGTGGAGATTTATCCGTTGAGGTTATGGGACGTGGCTTTGCTTGGTTGGATACTGGGACTCATGAAAGTTTACTAGAGGCTTCACAGTACATCGAGACAGTGCAACGGATGCAAAATGTTCAGGTGGCAAACTTGGAAGAAATTGCTTACCGCATGGGCTATATCAGTCGCGAAGACGTGTTAGCCTTAGCCCAACCACTTAAGAAAAATGAATACGGACAGTATCTGCTCCGTTTGATTGGAGAATCATAGATGACAGACAATTTTTTCGGTAAGACTCTTGCGGCACGCAAGGTTGAAGCTATTCCAGGTATGTTGGAATTTGATATTCCTGTACATGGGGATAATAGAGGCTGGTTCAAAGAAAATTTCCAGAAGGAAAAGATGTTGCCCCTAGGTTTCCCAGAGTCTTTTTTTTCAGAAGGAAAATTACAAAACAACGTCTCTTTTTCTCGTAAGCATGTCCTTCGCGGTTTGCACGCAGAACCATGGGACAAGTACATCTCGGTAGCAGATGGTGGAAAGGTCTTAGGTTCTTGGGTTGATTTACGTGAGGGTGAAACTTTCGGAAATACCTATCAAACAGTAATTGATGCGAGTAAAGGGATTTTTGTTCCGCGTGGAGTTGCTAATGGCTTCCAAGTATTATCAGATACAGTTTCTTATAGTTATTTAGTTAATGACTACTGGACTTTAGAACTCAAACCTAAATATGCTTTTGTAAACTACGCTGATCCGAGCCTTGGTATTGAATGGGAAAATCTTGCAGAAGCAGAGGTTTCAGAAGCAGATAAAAATCATCCACTACTTAAGGATGTAAAACCTTTGAAAAAAGAAGATTTGTAAAAAGGAAAGAATATGACTGAATACAAAAAAATCATCGTGACAGGAGGAGCTGGTTTTATCGGATCCAACTTTGTCCATTATGTTTACAAGAATTTTCCAGATGTTCACGTGACAGTCTTGGACAAGTTGACTTATGCTGGAAACCGCGCTAATATTGAGGAAATTTTAGGTGATCGTGTTGAGTTGGTTGTTGGTGACATTGCTGATGCAGAGTTGGTAGACAAGTTGGCAGCTCAAGCTGATGCTATCGTTCACTATGCGGCGGAAAGTCATAATGATAATTCACTCAATGATCCATCTCCATTTATCCATACTAACTTCATCGGAACTTATACTCTATTGGAAGCGGCCCGCAAATATGACCTTCGCTTCCACCATGTGTCTACAGACGAAGTTTATGGGGATCTCCCTCTACGTGAGGATTTGCCAGGCCATGGTGAAGGTCCAGGTGAGAAATTTACTGCTGAAACCAAGTACAATCCGAGCTCTCCATATTCATCAACTAAAGCAGCTTCAGACTTGATTGTGAAAGCTTGGGTACGATCGTTTGGTGTTAAGGCAACGATTTCTAACTGTTCAAATAACTACGGTCCTTATCAACACATCGAAAAATTCATCCCACGTCAGATTACCAATATCCTAAGTGGCATTAAGCCAAAACTGTATGGTGAAGGTAAGAACGTTCGTGACTGGATTCATACCAATGACCATTCTTCAGGTGTATGGACAATCTTGACAAAAGGGCAAATCGGTGAAATCTACTTGATTGGTGCTGATGGTGAAAAGAACAACAAGGAAGTTTTGGAACTAATACTTAAGGAAATGGGACAACCTGCCGATGCCTATGATCATGTGACTGATCGCGCAGGACATGACCTTCGCTATGCGATAGATGCAAGCAAGCTCCGTAATGAACTCGGATGGGAACCAGAGTTTACCAACTTCGAACAAGGTCTCAAAGAAACCATTCAATGGTACAAAGCTAACCAAGAGTGGTGGCAAGGAGAAAAAGAAGCTGTTGAAGCCAACTACGCTAAGACGCAAGAGGTTCTTGAAAAATAAAAAGCAGAAATTTTCTGCTTTTTATTACTATACTGAAGAATTATGAATCAGTTGAAAGGAAGAAAAATGATTTTAATTACAGGGGCAAATGGTCAATTAGGAACTGAACTTCGTTATTTATTGGATGAACGTAATGAAGAATACGTTGCTGTTGATGTGGCTGAGATGGATATTACCAATGCAGAGATGGTTGAGAAAGTTTTTGAAGAAGTGAAACCGACTTTAGTCTACCACTGTGCAGCCTACACTGCTGTTGATGCAGCAGAGGATGAAGGGAAAGAATTGGACTTTGCCATCAATGTTACGGGGACAGAAAATGTCGCAAAAGCATCTGAAAAGCATGGTGCAACCCTAGTTTATATTTCTACGGACTATGTCTTTGATGGTAAGAAACCAGTTGGACAAGAGTGGGAAGTTGATGACCGCCCAGATCCACAGACAGAATATGGTCGGACTAAGCGTATGGGAGAGGAGCTTGTAGAGAAATACGTTTCAAACTTCTATATTATCCGTACAGCTTGGGTTTTTGGAAATTACGGCAAAAACTTCGTGTTTACCATGCAAAATCTTGCGAAAACACATAAGACCTTGACGGTTGTAAATGATCAACATGGTCGTCCAACCTGGACCCGTACCTTGGCTGAATTTATGACTTACCTAGCTGAAAACCGCAAGGATTTTGGTTATTACCATTTGTCAAACGATGCGACAGACGACACAACATGGTATGATTTTGCAGTTGAGATTTTGAAAGATACAGATGTCGAAGTTAAGCCAGTAGATTCAAGTCAATTTCCGGCAAAAGCTAAACGTCCGCTAAACTCAACAATGAGCCTTGCTAAAGCTAAAGATACTGGCTTTGTCATTCCGACGTGGCAAGATGCCTTGAAAGAATTTTATAAACAAGACGTTAAAAAATAAGCTTACTTAAAGCAAAAATGTTTACTAAAAGAGAGAGAAAATAGATTCTCTTTCTTTTTTATTTACTCACTGATGAAATTATCGTAGAATTATAAAAATTCAAGAAAAAGCTTGTGTAAATGTTAGAAAATTTGAGCACGAATGTATTTTTTGTGTTATAATATTCTGTGAGTAGTTATGCCTTGGTGTAGCTATTAAAAATAGAAGTGTGAAACTTGGAAGATAGAGAGGACGCAGTGTAATGACTAGGAATGGTTTTTTTACAGGCTTAGATATCGGAACTAGCTCTATTAAAGTGTTGGTTGCAGAGCTTGTAAATGGTGAAGTAAATGTAATTGGCGTAAGCAATGCCAAAAGTAAAGGTGTCAAAGATGGGATTATCGTTGACATCGAAGCAGCAGCGACTGCTATTAAGTCTGCAATTTCTCAAGCAGAGGAAAAAGCAGGGATTTCAATTAAGTCTGTAAACGTTAGTTTGCCAGCTAATTTGTTGCAAGTTGAGCCAACTCAAGGCATGATTCCAGTGACATCAGACACCAAGGAAATTACGGATCAAGACGTTGAGAACGTAGTTAAATCAGCCTTGACTAAAAGTATGACTCCAGACCGTGAAGTCATCACCTTTATCCCAGAGGAATTTGTCGTAGATGGATTCCAAGGAATTCGTGATCCTCGTGGTATGATGGGCGTGCGTTTGGAAATGCGCGGTCTCTTGTATACTGGTCCACGTACTATCCTCCACAATCTTCGTAAAACTGTTGAGCGTGTTGGAGTTCAAATTGATAACGTGATTATCTCACCTCTTGCAATAGTTCACTCTGTCTTGAATGAAGGTGAACGCGAGTTTGGTGCGACTGTTATTGACATGGGTGGTGGCCAAACGACTGTTGCCACTGTTCGCAACCAAGAACTTCAATACACAAATGTCAACCAAGAGGGTGGCGACTATGTCACAAAAGACATCTCTAAAGTTCTTAGGACTTCTAAGAAAATTGCAGAAGGTCTAAAACTGAACTACGGGGAAGCTTATCCACCGCTAGCTAGCAAGGAAACCTTCCAAGTTGAAGTGATCGGTGAGGTTGAACCCGTTGAAGTGACTGAGGAATACTTGGCTGAGATTATTTCAGCAAGACTTAAGCACATTTTTGAGCAAATTAAGCAAGACTTGGAAAGACGTCACCTACTAGACTTGCCAGGGGGTATTGTCTTAATTGGTGGAAATGCCCTTCTTCCAGGTGTTGTTGAATTAGCCCAAGAAGTATTTGGAGTACGTGTTAAGTTATTCGTGCCAAATCAAGTTGGTATTCGCAACCCTGCTTTTGCTCATGTCATCAGCTTGTCAGAATTCGCTGGCAGCCTTACTGAAGTGAATGTTTTGGCACAACGAGCAATTCGAGGCGACCAAAGTTTACGCAATCAACCGATTGATTTTAGAAATTCAGCTCAACCAGTTTCACCTGTTTCTCCACGATCAGTATTTAATACAGTGACACCTTCTGAGCCTGAAACAACTCAATCTGTTGAACCAGTAGCTCCTCTTCAATCAGAAGAAAAGAGCAAGGGTAAATTGACGGATCGTTTCCGTAGCTTGATTGGAAGTATGTTTGACGAATAAAATAGAGGAATATAAATATGACATTTTCATTTGATACAGCAGCTGCACAAGGTGCAGTAATTAAAGTAATCGGTGTCGGTGGTGGCGGTGGAAATGCCATCAACCGTATGGTTGACGAAGGCGTTTCTGGCGTTGAGTTTATCGCAGCCAACACAGATGTGCAGGCTTTGAGCAGTACAAAAGCTGAGACAGTTATCCAGCTTGGCCCTAAATTGACTCGTGGACTTGGTGCAGGAGGACAACCTGAGGTTGGTCGTAAAGCTGCAGAAGAGAGCGAAGAAGTATTGACAGAAGCAATCAGCGGTGCGGACATGGTCTTCATTACTGCTGGTATGGGTGGTGGTTCTGGTACAGGAGCTGCACCAGTTATCGCTCGTATTGCAAAAAGTCTCGGAGCTTTGACAGTAGGTGTTGTCACTCGTCCATTTGGCTTTGAAGGAAGCAAACGTGGACAATTTGCCATCGAAGGGATTAACGAACTTCGTGAGCATGTTGATACACTCTTGATTATCTCAAACAACAACTTGCTAGAGATTGTTGACAAGAAGACTCCACTTCTTGAAGCGTTGAGTGAAGCAGATAACGTCCTTCGTCAAGGTGTACAAGGGATTACAGATTTGATTACAAATCCTGGCTTGATCAACTTGGACTTTGCAGACGTTAAGACTGTTATGGCTAACAAAGGAAATGCCCTTATGGGTATTGGTATCGGTAGCGGTGAAGAACGTGTTGTAGAAGCTGCTCGTAAAGCAATCTACTCACCACTTCTTGAAACAACTATCGATGGAGCAGAAGATGTGATTGTCAACGTAACTGGTGGCTTGGACTTGACTTTGATTGAAGCTGAAGAAGCATCAGAAATTGTTAACCAAGCAGCTGGGCACGGTGTTAACATCTGGCTTGGAACATCTATTGATGAGACAATGAAAGACGAAATCCGTGTGACTGTTGTTGCGACAGGAGTACGTCAGGATAAAGTTGAGAAAGTTGTAACTGCTCAACCACGCCAAGCAACACACCGTGAACCTGCTCGAACTAGCCATGCACAAACTTTTGATCGTAATTTTGATATGGCTGATACAGCAGAAATTCCAACTCCAAGCTATCGCCGCCAAGAAGCACCAAAGACATCAGCCTTTGGCGACTGGGACTTGAGACGCGACGCTATCGTTCGTCAAGGAGATCCAGTTGTTTCTCCAGTAGAACGCTTTGAAGTTCCAGCAGCGATAGATGAAGACGAGTTGGGAACTCCACCATTCTTTAAAAATCGTTAATGAAGATGAATTTAAAAGAAAATAGGAACCTTGTTTTTCAACAGATATCGAGTGCAGTTCAGGAAGCCGGTCGTGAAAACGATTCGGTTTCTGTGATTGCGGTGACCAAATATGTAGATGTTGAAACAGCCTCAGTTTTGGTTTCGCAAGGAGTGCAGCACATTGGTGAGAACCGTGTTGATAAATTTCTTGACAAGTATCATGCTCTGAGTGATAAAAATCTTACCTGGCATTTGATTGGAACCTTACAGAGACGTAAAGTCAAGGAAGTGATTTCTTATGTGGATTATTTTCACGCTTTAGATTCCCTAAAGCTAGCTCAGGAAATTCAAAAACGAGCGGACCACAAAATTAAGTGCTTTTTGCAAGTAAATATCTCCCAGGAAGAGAGCAAGCATGGTTTTTCGAAAGAAGAATTGTTAGCTTTTTTGCCAGAACTCTCACAATTAGATCAGATTGAGTACGTTGGATTGATGACCATGGCTCCATTTGAAGCAACAAGTCAAGAGTTACTTGAGATATTTAAAGAAACGCAAGAATTGCAAAAATACATTCAAGAAAAACATCTCCCTAATATGCCGATGACCGAACTAAGTATGGGTATGAGTCGGGACTTCAAAGAAGCGATTCAATGTGGTTCAACTTTCGTTCGAATCGGTACAGCATTTTTTAAGTAGGAAATAACCATGTCACTAAAAGATAAATTTGATAAGTTTATAGATTATTTCACTGAAGATGGAGAAGAGGTGGCACCAAACGTTACTGAATTAAAGTCTGAACAAACCTTAACTTCAGTTTCGGCTCCAAAGGAAGAACTTCCAAGAGCTCAACAGTCACCACAATCTTCACAAGTGAATGCTAAAGAAAAAAATATTACCCGCCTTCATGCTCGTCAGCAAGAATTAGCGATGCAAAGCCATCGTAGTACGGAAAAGGTAACCATTGATGTTCGCTATCCTCGTCGCTACGAAGATGCAACAGATATTGTTGACTTGTTGGCAGGTAACGAGAGTATTCTAATTGACTTCCAATATATGACTGAAGTACAAGCGCGTCGTTGTCTAGATTACTTAGATGGTGCTCGCCATGTGCTTGCTGGTGAATTAAGAAAGGTTGCTAATACTATGTACCTTTTGACACCAGTAGGAGTTGTGGTTAATATTGAAGACATTCGCTTGCCTGACGGTTCTCACGGTGAAGAGTTTGATTTTGATATGAAGAGAAATCGAGTGAAGTAATGATTTTTCTAATTCGTTTTATACATAATGCTGCAACTATCTATTCTTGGATACTTGTAGCTTTTGCTCTCTTATCTTGGTTTCCCAATGCCTATGAGACAGCACTAGGTCGTTTCTTGACTAGCTTAGTCAAACCGATTCTTCAACCCTTGAGACGTCTGCCGCTCAGTATTGGTGGTTTTGATTTTTCAGTCTGGGTGGCTGTTCTTTTAGTTCATTTGCTTGGAAACTATCTGATTCGTTTTCTTTATATGTTAGCATGAGCAAAGATATTTACCAGCATTTCTCAGTCGAGGATATTCCTTTCATTGATAAAGGTTTGGAGTGGATTAGGCAGGTTGAAGAACACTATGCTCCCATCCTAACTCCCTTTATCAATCCTCATCAGGTCTTTATATTAAAGACATTGGGAAATCATCATGGGATTCAAGTTTTTTCAAGCAATGATTTTGTACCTAGCGAGTATAGTCGTATGCTTCTTGCACCAGATTATTTCATACCGACTTTGACAGATTTTGAAATGGAATTACTTGAGATTGTTTATTCTAGTAAGTTTGACCAATTGACACATTCCAAGATTTTAGGAACTGTTCTGAATCGTCTGGGAATTGATCGCAAGCTCTTTGGTGATATATTGGTAACGGAAAGTAGAGCGCAAATCATTGTGGACCAAAAATTCACTTCTCTCTTTCAAGATGGGATTCAAAAGATTGCCAGATTACCTGTCAAACTAGAAGTCATATCTTTTGAAGAATTAGTAGAAGCCGAGAGTGACTATCAGGAAAAGGAAGTTTTAGTTCCGAGTATGCGCTTGGATGCTTTCTTGTCAAATGTTTTGAAATTGTCTCGTTCCCAAACGGCTGATTTACTAGAAAGAAAATACGTTCAGGTAAATTACCATCTGGTTGAAAAGTCTGACTATCAAGTTAAGTTAGGTGATTTAGTAAGTGTTAGACGCTTTGGTCGGATTATCTTACTCAAAGAAAATGGTCAAACAAAGAAAGATAAGAAAAAAATAACAGTCCAATTACTACTAAGTAAGTGAGAAGAAAAATGTCGATTACGCCACAAGAAATTATTGATAAAGCTTTCTCCATTAAATTCAGAGGCTATAATAAGGAAGAAGTTGACGAATTTTTGGATAAGATTTATTTTGACTATGAGGAATTAGTCCGTTACAAGGATGAAACTGAAGTTTTTATTAAAAGATTAGAAGAACGTCTTTCGTCTTTTACTGATGATTTTCCTAAGAGAACAGTGACAAACGAGGAAGAACCAGAACCATTGAATGATTCTATTTTTTATTAAGTAAGTGAGGAAAACTATGGCAATTACATCGTTAGAAATCAAGGATAAAAAGTTTAGTAGCAAATTTAGAGGATTTGACCCTGAAGAAGTTGATGAGTTTTTAGATATTGTCGTTCGTGATTATGAAATGCTAGTTCGTAGTAATTATGAAAAAGAGCAACATATAAAAAACTTAGAAGAACGTTTATCATATTTTGATGAAATCAAAGATTCTTTGAGCCAATCTGTATTGATTGCTCAAGATACTGCTGAACGCGTCAAGCAATCTGCTAATGAACGCTCTCAAAATATCATCAAACAAGCTGAGCAAGATGCGCAGCGTCTACTTGACGAAGCTAAGTATAAGGCTAATGAAATCTTGCGTCAAGCTACAGATAATGCTAAGAAGGTTGCTGTAGAGACGGAAGAATTGAAGAACAAGAGTCGTGTCTTCCATCAACGTTTGAAATCTACGATTGAAAGTCAATTGGCTATTGTAGACTCATCTGACTGGGAAGAAATTTTGCGTCCTACAGCTACTTACTTACAAACAAGTGACGAAGCATTTAAAGAAGTTGTCGGGGAAGTTTTAGGTGAAGATGTTTCTGCCTACCATGATGAAGAACCAATTGACATGACTCGTCAGTTTTCACCAGAGGAAGTAGCAGATCTCCAAGCCCGCATTGAAGCAGCTAATCGAGAATTGGCTGAATCACAAAAAGAAACAGCGCCGGATACTGCTAGCTCAGTAGTAGAAGGAGTCGTTTCTTCAAATCAAGATTCTCAACCAACACCCTTGACAGAATCTATTGAACTTTTATAAGAAATAAAATCTGAGAACAAGATCTAATTAAACATATTTTCAGCGAGTAGGCGATGGTGGAAGTCCTACAATCCCTGTTGATTAGATTATCCTCTCAAGTTATCAAGTCTGAAGTTAGTAGGATTTGACGTTCCCCACGTTACGGGAAAAAAGGGAGAAAGACTAGTTCTTTTTCCGAACAAAGGTGGTACCACGATTTTCGTCCTTTTTAGCGAGTCGTGGTTTTTATTTTGTCTATATAAAAAAGGAGATATCATGAAACTCAAAGAAACTTTAAATCTAGGGAAAACTGACTTCCCAATGCGTGCAGGCCTTCCAACCAAAGAACCAGTCTGGCAAAAAGAATGGGAAGAAGCAAAATTGTACCAACGTCGTCAAGAACTAAATGAGGGGAAACCGCATTTTGTCTTGCATGATGGCCCTCCATACGCAAACGGAAATATCCACGTTGGACATGCCATGAATCATATCTCAAAAGATATTATCATTCGTTCTAAGTCTATGTCAGGTTTTAACGCACCTTATATCCCAGGTTGGGATACTCATGGTCTGCCAATCGAGCAAGTTTTGGCAAAGCAAGGTGTTAAGCGCAAAGAAATGGACTTGGTTGAGTACTTAAAACTTTGCCGTGAGTACGCTCTTTCTCAAGTTTATAAACAACGTGATGATTTCAAGCGCTTGGGGATGTCAGGTGACTGGGAAAATTTATATGTGACTTTAACTCCAGACTATGAAGCAGCCCAAATCCGTGTCTTTGGTGAGATGGCTAATAAGGGTTATATCTACCGTGGTGCCAAGCCAGTTTACTGGTCATGGTCATCTGAGTCTGCCCTTGCCGAAGCTGAGATTGAATACCATGACTTGGTTTCAACTTCCCTTTACTATGCTAATAAGGTAAAAGATGGCAAAGGTATCCTAGATACAGATACTTACATCGTTGTCTGGACAACTACACCATTTACCATCACAGCTTCTCGTGGTTTGACTGTTGGAGCAGATATTGATTACGTTTTAGTTCAACCTGCTGGTGAAGCTCGTAAGTTTGTTGTTGCTGCAGAATTGTTGAACAGTTTGTCTGAGAAATTCGGTTGGTCGGATGTTCAAGTTTTGGCTACTTACCGTGGTTCAGAATTGAACCAAATTGTGACAGAGCACCCATGGGATACAGCAGTAGATGAACTCGTTATCCTTGGTGACCACGTTACAACAGACTCTGGTACAGGTATTGTCCATACAGCCCCTGGTTTTGGTGAGGATGACTACAATGTCGGTATTGCTAATGGTCTTGAAGTCGCAGTGACTGTTAACGAACGCGGGATCATGATGGCCAATGCTGGTGCAGAGTTCGAAGGTCAATTCTACGACAAGGTTGTGCCAACGGTTATTGAAAAACTTGGAAACCTTCTTCTTGCTCAAGAAGAAATCTCTCACTCCTACCCATTTGACTGGCGTACTAAGAAACCAATCATCTGGCGTGCAGTGCCACAGTGGTTTGCCTCTGTTTCAAAATTCCGTCAAGAAATCCTGGATGCTATTGATAAAGTGAAATTCCATACAGAATGGGGTAAAGTCCGTCTTTACAATATGATTCGTGACCGTGGTGACTGGGTTATCTCTCGTCAACGTGCTTGGGGTGTGCCACTTCCAATCTTCTATGCAGAAGATGGAACACCAATCATGACAGCTGAAACCATCGAGCATGTAGCTCAACTCTTTGAAGAACATGGTTCAATTATCTGGTGGGAACGTGATGCCAAAGACCTCTTGCCAGAAGGATTTACCCATCCAGGTTCACCAAATGGTGAGTTTAAGAAAGAAACAGACATCATGGACGTTTGGTTTGACTCAGGTTCATCATGGAATGGTGTTTTGGTGAATCGTCCAAATCTGACTTATCCAGCTGACCTTTACCTTGAAGGTTCTGACCAATACCGTGGTTGGTTTAACTCATCACTTATCACATCTGTTGCTAATCATGGCGTAGCACCTTACAAGCAAATCTTGTCTCAAGGTTTCACATTAGATGGTAAAGGTGAGAAGATGTCTAAATCACTTGGAAATACCATTGCTCCAAGTGATGTTGAAAAACAATTCGGTGCGGAAATCTTGCGTCTCTGGGTAACCAGTGTTGACTCAAGCAACGACGTGCGTATCTCTATGGATATCTTGAGCCAAGTCTCTGAGACTTACCGTAAGATCCGTAATACCCTTCGTTTCTTGATTGCTAACACATCTGACTTTAACCCAGCTGAGGATGCAGTGGCTTACGAAGAATTACGTTCAGTTGACAAGTACATGACTATTCGCTTTAACCAACTCGTTAAGACCATTCGTGATGCTTATGCTGACTTTGAATTCTTGACAATCTATAAAGCACTTGTTAACTTTATCAATGTTGACTTGTCAGCATTCTACCTTGATTTTGCCAAAGATGTTGTCTACATCGAAGGTACAAAATCACTTGAACGCCGTCAAATGCAAACTGTCTTCTACGATATCCTTGTAAAAATCACCAAACTCTTGACACCAATCCTTCCTCACACTGCGGAAGAAATCTGGTCATATCTTGAGTTTGAAGCCGAAGACTTTGTTCAATTGTCAGAATTGCCAGAAGCTCAAACATTTGCTAACCAAGAAGAAATCTTGGATGCATGGGCAGCCTTCATGGACTTCCGTGGTCAAGCTCAAAAAGCCTTGGAAGAAGCTCGTAATGCCAAAGTAATTGGTAAATCCCTTGAAGCTCACTTGACGGTTTATCCAAACGAAGTGGTGAAAACTCTGCTTGAAGCAGTAAACAGCAATGTGGCTCAACTTTTGATCGTGTCAGACTTGACCATCGCTGAAGGACCAGCACCAGAATCTGCCGTTAGCTTCGAAGATGTAGCCTTCACAGTTGAACGCGCTGCAGGTGAAGTTTGTGACCGTTGCCGTCGTATCGATCCAACAACATCAGAACGCAGCTACCAGGCGGTCATCTGTGACCACTGTGCAAGTGTCGTAGAAGAAAACTTTGCAGACGCAGTCGCAGAAGGCTTTGAAGTCAAATAATTTTATATAAGAGATTTTTTTAGGCTCTTTTCTACCATTTGTCAAGTATATCAAGGGCTTTAAGTAAAAAAAGAGATAAGACAGTAGCTATTCTGAGGTTACTGTCTTATTTTTACCACTTATTGATCCATAAAAGGGCATGCTAAAAAACCACCTCATCTGGTATTTTTTGAAACAAGGTATTATAATAATACGGCATAGATAGCCTTATCGATTTTGGGTCAAAGAGTAATCGTAAAGTTTGTTATGCGTAATGAGGTAATACATTGTTCGAATGAGACGATGTATAGAGGCAATCGCATGTGGCTTGGTTGAAGCTATTTTCGATTGTCTTTTTCGTTTCTCATAAAAGTCGGCGATATGGCAGGGATTAGTATGACTAGCTGAAGCGATGTTATGAATGCACTTGAACAATATTTTTCTGGCATAGGGATTACCTCGTTTAGTAATGTGTTCCTTGGCGAGAAAGTTCCCAGATTCATAGTGTCTCAGGTCAATGCCAATAAAAGCGTTGATTTGATTGGTAGACTGAAAGCGACGAATATCTCCCAATTCGCCAATGATAGATGTCGCTGTGATTTCTGCGATTCCAGGAATTGACCGTAAGATGTCATACTCTGGTAAAGGCTGAGCTAGAGCTACCATGTCGTCTAAGACAACCTGTCTGTGCTCAGAAAGACGAAGCCATTCTTTTGCATAGTAACGAACCTCTTCAAGCATTGGGGAGATTTTCTTGACCGCACAAAAAGATTGTTTAGCGAGTTTTATAAGTTTATCAGTCAGGTAAGCAATACGCTTTTCAGAGATGCGTTTGGAGGTAGATTGACGGATAATCTCACACAAGTTACTTTGAGATAGGCTTAATACAAACTCTTTGCATGGAAAAGCCATCACTAAATTCCAATATTGCTCTCCAGTTGGTGTGGATAAGAGATTATCCAATTCAGGAAAGGTGACTTGTAAGACCTTGTGTAGACGGTTTTTAGCTCTAACAATGTCTTCTGTAAGATTTTGATAGAAACGGCTTAAATTACGCAGGTGTTGATAAACTTCTTCCTGCGCATAAGTTGGTTTACGATTGAGTATAAATTGAGAATGAGCCAACTTTTCAGCGTCAATTTTGTCTGTTTTACGAACTCGCAGACTGTCCAGTTGCTTCTTAGCTTCCAGAGGATTCAGCTGTGTATAAGCGTAGCCGTATTCCTCAAGAAAGGCTCGAAGACGCCGAGAATAGACACCAGTAGCTTCAAATATAATCTCAGGGTTATGAACAGTTTTCAAGTCATTCAAAAGACGATTGAAGCCAATGGCGTCATTGAGCATAGTGTATCCATGAATCTTCTCACCGTTGACTAAAATTGCCACCTCAGAACTTGCCTTACTCACATCGATCCCAAATACTGTACGCATGATATTACCTCTTTTGTCTTGAATAACTCTGTGTTTTAGTGATTTTATTTTCAATACGCGACGTCTAGCGTCCCACATACTTTGATCAAATTCCACCTAAAACAGGTGTCTTGCCAGTTTGTCAAGCGACGTCTAGCGCCAAAGAGCCCTACGACTTTACAAGACAATAAAGAAAAAGTAGTGAGTACTCTCTCCCGTCGGAGATTTTCTCACTACTAATCTTAGTATGTTTTCTACAACAAAATAGACTCTATAATTCCTATGGTGGTTTTACCCACTACAGAAATTATAGAGCCTTTTTTGATTGGACTGTTTAATGGAAAATGTGGTAAATAGTCAATGATTAAACTGTTCAAAAGGTCGTTAATTGAAGTGGAGGAATTTATATTGAGTATCATTAGTGTAGTTACTATAAAATAAAAGTTGACTCTTTATTTTTAAAATATCGAGATAGAGCCTTGTAACCTAAGCAAACAAAAAAGAGGTTGGGACAAAAAAGATCCCGACCTCACTTTTTATTAGCAATCAAACTTTGACGCGGTAGCTGATTGAACTTTTTGTTCGTCTTTTAGACTCCAAAAAGCTCCTAATCATCCTCGCGGGGCTGGGACTACGAAATCGAGACTTTGTCTATCGATTTCTGTCCCACCGCCTTTTTAAAATATAATGGAGCCGGTGGGAGTCGAACCCACGTCCAAACACCTGCTAACATATTTGTCTACAACCATAGGTTATGTATTATTTTAACAGCCCCTCGACACATAACTCAAGCCTAGGAACTGCGAGTCTATAAATCTCTTATCAAACTGCTAGACAAAGTTTGATCGTATCTCGCTAATAATAAGACCTATCATTGAACACGAGCAATCCAAATCGGGTCACGCCTGCTGGTTTTTAGGCAGCTAGAGCGTAAGAAGTGTTATTTTTTGCAGTTATATTTAACTGAGCGTTTACGTCGCCACACGAGTCGCAAAATATGCCTCATAATGCCTGTCGAATCCGTAACGACCCCAAAAGACAATACAATTATTATACCTTATCTGAGTGGAAAATGCAAAAGTCAAGTAAAAGAATGGAATGACGTTTTGGCATGTATATGTGCTATAAGTGGCTATTTAGAGCGATTAAGAGTCATCAAGTTAGTAAGAAAATCAAGAGAAAAACTGGAAATCATGTTATAATAAAAAGATAGAATCGTAAGAAAGAGTGGATGATTTTTTTGATAATTCCTACTTATAATTGGCAATTTGCTCCGCAAGTTGAGGATGCGGATTTTACAAAGATAGCAAAGAAAGCTGGTTTGGGCCCTGAAGTAGCTCGTTTGTTATTTGAACGAGGTATCAAAGATGAGACCAGTCTGAAAAAATTTTTAGAACCTTCTTTGGATGATTTGCATGATCCCTACCTTCTGCATGATATGGAAAAAGCAGTAGAGCGGATTCGTCAGGCTATTGAGCAAGGGGAGTTGATTCTCATTTACGGGGACTACGATGCGGATGGGATGACTTCGGCTTCCATTGTCAAGGAGAGTTTAGAACAGTTAGGGGCGGAGTGTCTGGTTTATCTTCCCAATCGTTTTACGGATGGTTATGGTCCAAATGCCAGTGTCTACAAATATTTTATCGAACAGCAGGGTGTGTCTTTGATTGTGACGGTGGACAATGGTGTGGCGGGACATGAAGCTATTGATTTGGCTCAGTCTATGGGGGTGGACGTTATTGTGACCGACCACCATTCTATGCCTGAAGTTTTACCAGATGCCTATGCTATTATTCATCCTGAACATCCAGGGGCGGACTATCCTTTCAAACATCTAGCGGGTTGTGGAGTTGCTTTTAAGCTAGCTTGTGCCCTTTTGGAAGAAGTGCAGGTTGAGTTGTTAGACTTGGTTGCTATCGGTACAATTGCCGATATGGTCAGCTTGACGGACGAAAATCGCATCATGGTCCAGTATGGTCTTGAAGTCTTGCGCAATACCCAACGAATGGGTCTGCAAGAAATGTTTGAAATCGCTGGGATTTCAAGTAGCGATGTGACAGAAGAGACGGTTGGTTTTCAGTTGGCACCTCGTTTAAATGCCCTAGGACGCTTGGATGATCCCAATCCAGCTATTGATTTGTTGACTGGGTTTGACGATGAGGAAGTGCATGAAATCGCTCTTTTGATTCATCAAAAGAATGAAGAACGTAAGGAAATTGTTCAGTCGATTTACGATGAAGCTAAAGGCATGGTGGACCCTGAGAAAAGTGTCCAAGTTTTGGCTAAGGAAGGCTGGAATCCGGGAGTTCTTGGAATTGTAGCTGGGCGCTTGCTTGAAGAACTGGGTCAGACAGTCATTGTGCTAAATATCGAAGATGGTCGCGCCAAGGGTAGTGCTCGCAGCATAGAAGCGGTCGATATCTTTGAAGCTTTGGACCCGCATCGCGAACTTTTTATCGCCTTTGGTGGTCATGCAGGCGCTGCAGGTATGACCCTTGAAGTGGATAAGTTGGAAGTCTTATCTGATCTTTTGGAAGCCTATATCCGAGAAAAAGGTGCTGATGTCCAAGGGAAAAACAATCTATTTTTAGATGAAGAACTGGATTTAGAGACCTTGAGTCTGGAGACGGTGAAAAGTTTTGAACGTCTAGCTCCTTTTGGGATGGATAACCAAAAACCTGTCTTCTATATTCGAGATTTTCAAGTTGAAAATGCTCGCGTTATGGGGGCTGGTAATGCTCATCTCAAGCTGAAGATTTCCAAAGGTGAATCCAGTTTTGAGGTGGTCGCTTTTGGTCAAGGAAAATGGGCGACTGAGTTTTCGCAGACTAAACAACTGGAATTAGCGGTGACTCTCTCTGTCAACCAATGGAATGGACAAACAACCTTGCAATTGATGATGGTTGACGCCCGTGTTGAAGGTATCCAGCTCTTTAACATCCGTGGTAAGAATGCCCTGTTACCAGAAGGTGTATCTGTTTTGGACTTTACGCAAGAGTTGCCTGATGTGACCTCTTGTTCAGCTATTGTCATAAAAAATATCCCTGAGGATATATCTCTCCTTAAGAAAATCTGTCAGGAGCAGGAATTTTCTGCTATTTACTTTAAAAATGATATAGCCAAGGCTTACTATTTGACGGGCTATGGCACAAGAGAGCAGTTTGCAAAATTGTATAAAACCATCTATCAGTTCCCAGAGTTTGACATTCGCTATAAACTCAAGGATTTGGCGGCCTATCTCAAGATTGAGCAAATTCTATTAGTTAAAATGATTCAGATATTTGAAGAGCTTGGCTTTGTGACCATTGAAAATGGTGTCATGAGGGTAAATAAAGAGGCTGAAAAGCGTGATATGGCTGAAAGTCAGATTTATCAAAAATTGAAACAAACTGTCAAAGAGCAAGAAATAATGGCGCTTGGAACAGTTCAGGAAATCTATGATTTCTTGATGGAAAAAAATGAATAGGAATAGAAAGAGTTGGCTTGCTGACTCTTTTTGTTTGCTATCAAGTGGAAGTTAGTCTAAATAGAAAATGGAGAAAGAAGTGGAAAAGAAATTACTGGCAGATTATAAGCAACAACAGAAGAAAGAATTTGAGGATAGTTTACTGATGCCAAGGGAGACTTTTTTAGATTTGTTTGATTTTTTGGATCAGGAGTTAGAGTCGCTTGCTTGTCCCGCCGATTTTTCTTGACCAGGTCATTTCTAAAAGAGGGTGATGTAGATTTTGAAGTTATTTTATACTCAATGAAAATCAAAGAGCAAACTAGAAAGCTAGCCGCAAGTTGCTCAAAGCACTGCTTTGAGATTGTAGATAAGACTGACGAAGTCAGCTCAAAATACTATTTTGAGGTTGCAGATGGAAGCTGACGTGGTTTGAAGAGATTTTCGAAGAGTATTAGAATTTTTAGAAGCAAATGGAACCTACTGTGACTGCCGAGTGCTTTATAATGTTGCTGACTTCTTTGAAGATTAGACAGGATGATGGGAGTAACAATTGTTTCATTTGTCTCATTTGTCTCACTTATTAGTGATGCTTTGTCCGTTATTGAACGGAAAGAGTTAGTTGAAGTGCGATTATCTGTGAGATTCATTTTGAAAATTAGTAAAAAAATGGTATAATGAATGGAAAAGATTCGGCTGAAAGTGAATTGAACTTTCAGAAAAAGAGAGCTTTTAAAGCTCTACAAACAAGTTGAAGTGACTATTCGGAGGGAAAATGAATACTATTAAATTAACAACACTTGGGGGTGTGCGTGAAAATGGTAAAAACATGTACATCGCAGAAATTAACGACTCGATTTTTGTATTAGATGCAGGTTTGAAATATCCTGAAAATGAACAGTTGGGTGTCGATGTCGTTATTCCCAATATGGACTATTTGTTTGAAAATAGCGACCGTATTGCTGGGGTTTTCTTAACACACGGGCATGCGGATGCGATTGGCGCCCTTCCTTATCTCTTGGCAGAAGCTAAGGTTCCTGTATTTGGCTCAGAGTTGACCATCGAACTGGCTAAACTCTTTGTTAAGGGAAATGACAGCGTCAAGAAATTTGATGATTTCCATGTGATTGATGAAAATACAGAGATTGATTTTGGTGGAACGATAGTGTCCTTCTTCCGTACAACCCACTCTATTCCAGAAAGTTTGGGTGTGGTTTTGAAAACATCTGAAGGCAACATCGTCTATACAGGAGATTTCAAGTTTGACCAAACAGCTAGTGAATCATATGCCACTGACTTTGGACGTTTAGCCGAAATTGGTCGTGAAGGAGTCCTGGCTCTTCTAAGTGATTCTGCGAATGCAGATAGCAATATCCAAGTAGCTAGTGAAAATGAAGTTGGTGTAGAAATCACGCAAACCATCTCTGACTGGGATGGACGCATCATTGTAGCTGCGGTTGCAAGTAACCTTTCTCGTATCCAGCAGGTCTTTGACGCCGCTGCAGAGACTGGGCGCCGCGTTGTTTTGACTGGCTTCGATATTGAAAATATCGTTCGTACAGCCATTCGCTTGAAGAAATTGTCTCTGGCAAATGAAAGTCTCTTGATCAAACCAAAAGATATGTCTCGTTTTGAAGATCATGAGTTGATTATCCTTGAAACTGGTCGTATGGGAGAACCGATTAATGGACTCCGTAAAATGTCAATTGGCCGTCACCGCTATGTTGAAATCAAAGATGGTGACTTGGTTTATATCGTTACAACACCATCAATCGCTAAAGAAGCTGTCATGGCACGTGTAGAAAATATGGTCTACCAAGCAGGTGGTATCGTTAAACCGATTACTCAAAACTTGCGTGTATCAGGACATGGAAATGCGCGTGATCTGCAATTGATGATTAACCTCTTGCAACCCAAGTATCTTTTCCCTATCCAAGGAGAATACCGTGAATTGGATGCTCATGCCAAGGCTGCTATGGCTGTTGGTATGTTACCAGAACGTATTTTTATCCCTAAAAAAGGAAGTACCATGTCCTATGAACATGGGGATTTCGTTCCATCTGGTGCAGTTGCTGCAGGAGATGTCTTGATTGATGGAAATGCTATTGGGGATGTGGGCAATGTCGTTCTTCGTGACCGCAAGGTCTTGTCAGAAGATGGTATTTTCATTGTGGCTATCACTGTTAACCGTCGCGAGAAGAAAATCATTGCCAAAGCTCGAGTGCATACACGTGGATTTGTCTACCTCAAGAAGAGTCGAGATATTCTGCGCGAAAGTACAGAGTTGGTAAACCAAACAGTTGAGGACTATCTTCAAGGTGAGGACTTTGACTGGGCTGATCTTAAAGGTAAAGTACGTGACAATTTGGCCAAGTTCCTCTTTGATCAAACCAAACGTCGCCCAGCTATCTTGCCAGTAGTCATGGAAGCAAAATAGGATCAAATAGCAAGAGAGAAAGTCGAGTTTCGGCTTTTTCTTATCTCAAACGAATAAGGAGCAAGTTATGGCAGTAATGAAGATTGAGTATTACTCAGAAGTTTTAGATATGGAGTGGGGAGTAAATGTCCTCTACCCTGATGCATCTCGGGTTAAGGAACCGGATTGCACAGATATTCCTGTCCTCTATCTCCTTCATGGGATGTCAGGGAACCACAACAGTTGGCTCAAACGGACCAATGTTGAGCGCTTGTTGCGAGGGACCAATCTGATTGTTATCATGCCTAATACAAGCAACGGTTGGTATACAGATACTCAGTATGGCTATAACTACTATACAGCTCTAGCAGAAGAATTGCCTCAGGTGCTCAAACGCTTCTTCCCCAATATGACCAACAAACGAGAAAAGACCTTTATCGCTGGTTTATCAATGGGAGGTTACGGTTCCTTTAAGTTAGCACTGTCAACTGACCGTTTCTCACATGCCGCTAGCTTTTCTGGGGCACTTAGCTTCGAGGACTTTTCTCCTGAGAGTCAAGATTTAGGAACGCGTGCTTACTGGCGAGGTGTTTTTGGGAAGCTTGATAACTGGGAAACTAGTCCTTATTCACTTGAAAGCCTTGCTAAAAAGTCAGACAAGAAGACCAAACTCTGGGCTTGGTGTGGCGAGCAAGATTTCTTGTATGCTACCAATAACCTAGCAGTGAAAAACCTCAAGAAACTTGGTTTTGATATTTCTTATAGTCATAGTCCAGGAACCCATGAGTGGTATTATTGGGAAAAACAATTGGAACGTTTTTTGACTACCTTGCCAATTGATTTTGTTTTAGAAGAGAGATTGAGCTAGTTTTAGTTTTCTTTCAGCTTACTCAAGTAAAATAAGGAATCTATCTTTAGAATGGGAATCCATGTTTTAAAGATGGATTCTTATTTTTTTAGAAAGGCGGGAAATCATGTTCTGGATTATTCGTGTTCTATGTCGATTGTTACTAGGGATTTGGCGCATGTTCTGGCGCCTTGTGTGGACTCTTGTAGTCTTAATTCTCATTGCTTTAGGGATTCTCTGGTATGTGACGGGGGATTTATCTGGTGTCTTCAATCAAGCGGGACAACTAGTTCAAGTTGGTCAAGCAGGTTGGCATCAATGGCAAGAAACTGGTAAGTTGCAAGGCTTGTCTCAGACTGATCATCATCAAGATTCAGGAGTAAAATGGCCCCAAGCGCAGGCGACAATTTATATTGATCCTCAAATGGATGCAACCTTTCAAAAGGCTTACGTTGAGGCTATTACCAATTGGAATCAGACCGGCGCTTTTAATTTTGTAGTTGTGACAGAACCTGACCAAGCAACTATTTTTGCGACTGAAATGAATGATGGTTCCACATCTGTTGCCGGTGAGGCGGAGAGTCAGACAAATCTCCTAACCAAACAATTTACTTCAGTAACAGTTCGTTTGAATCATTATTATCTATCCAATCCAAACTATGGCTATACCTATGATCGTATCTTGCATACGGCCGAGCATGAGCTAGGACATGCCATTGGCTTGGAACATACTAATGAAGTGTCAGTCATGCAACCAGCAGGTTCTTATTATGGTATTCAGGCTCAAGATGTTCAAGCAGTTCAAGAACTTTATGAGTCTGGAGAATAAGTGATTTTCAAACGAAAAATAGAGCTCCCTGATGTAAGCAATGAGGGGAGCTTTTTGCTATAATGGAACTATGAATAACTTGATTAAATCAAAACTGGAGCTCTTGCCGACCAGCCCTGGTTGTTACATTCACAAAGATAAAAACGGCACTATCATTTATGTAGGAAAGGCTAAAAATCTGCGCAATCGGGTGCGCTCCTACTTCCGTGGGAGCCATGATACCAAGACAGAAGCTCTGGTATCTGAGATTGTAGATTTTGAGTTTATTGTTACGGAGTCTAATATTGAAGCCTTGCTTCTTGAAATCAACCTCATCAAGGAGAACAAGCCCAAGTACAATATTATGCTCAAGGATGATAAGTCTTATCCCTTTATCAAAATCACAAATGAGCGCTATCCTCGCTTGATTATCACCCGTCAGGTTAAAAAAGACGGAGGTCTCTACTTTGGTCCCTATCCGGATGTGGGTGCAGCCAATGAAATCAAACGGCTATTGGATCGGATTTTCCCTTTTCGCAAGTGTACCAATCCACCATCAAAGGTTTGTTTTTATTACCATATCGGCCAGTGTATGGCTCATACGGTTTGTCGCAAGGATGAAGCTTATTTTAAAGCTAAGTCCCAAGAAGTCTCTGATTTTCTCAAGGGACAAGACGATAAAATCATTGATGACCTCAAGGAGAAGATGGCTGTGGCAGCCCAAAGTATGGAGTTTGAACGTGCCGCGGAATACCGTGATTTGATTCAGGCTATTGGCACCCTTCGGACTAAGCAACGAGTCATGGCTAAAGACCTCCAAAACCGTGATGTCTTTGGTTACTACGTGGATAAGGGTTGGATGTGTGTTCAGGTTTTCTTTGTCCGTCAGGGTAAACTGATTGAACGGGATGTCAATCTCTTTCCTTACTACAATGATCCGGATGAAGATTTCCTGACCTATGTTGGGCAGTTTTATCAAGAAAAATCTCACTTGGTACCTAATGAAATCTTGATTCCTCAGGATATTGATGAAGAAGCTGTTAAGGCTTTGGTGGATACCAAAATTCTCAAGCCCCAACGTGGTGAGAAGAAGCAACTGGTCAATCTCGCCATAAAAAATGCTCGTGTCAGTCTGGAGCAGAAGTTTAATCTATTAGAGAAATCAGTTGAAAAGACTCAAGGGGCCATTGAAAATTTAGGACGTCTGCTTAAGATTCCAACACCAGTCCGAATTGAGTCCTTCGACAACTCTAATATCATGGGAACCAGTCCTGTCTCTGCTATGGTAGTTTTTGTCAACGGGAAACCAAGCAAAAAAGATTACCGCAAGTATAAAATCAAGACCGTAGTCGGACCAGACGACTATGCTAGTATGCGTGAGGTCATCCGTAGACGCTATGGGCGCGTCCAGCGTGATGGCTTGACCCCGCCAGATTTGATTGTCATTGATGGAGGACAAGGCCAAGTTAATATTGCCAAACAGGTCATTCAAGAAGAGTTGGGGTTGGATATTCCAATCGCAGGTTTGCAGAAGAATGATAAGCACCAAACTCATGAATTGCTTTTTGGAGACCCACTTGAGGTGGTAGAGTTGTCTCGCAATTCTCAAGAATTTTTCCTCCTACAACGCATTCAGGATGAAGTTCACCGTTTTGCAATCACCTTCCATCGTCAACTTCGTTCTAAAAATTCCTTCTCTTCTCAATTAGATGGGATTGAGGGATTGGGTCCAAAACGCAAGCAGAATTTGATGAAATATTTCAAATCTCTGACAAAAATCAAGGAAGCTAGTGTGAACGAGATTGTCTCAGTTGGCATACCAAGAGCAGTGGCAGAGGCTGTTCACGAACACTTGAATCCAGAAGTAGAAAGATTAGCCCAGGTAGCCGAGAAATCTGCTGACTATAAATAATAAAGAAGCAGTAGAATGATTTTACTTTAGTGAGTGCAAGATAGGCCGAATTGTGGTAAAATAGATAAGATATGACAAGAGAATTTCATCATGTGACGGTCATGCTCCATGAGACTATTGATATGCTTGATGTGAAGCCTGATGGGGTTTACGTTGATGCGACCTTGGGAGGAGCAGGACATAGCGAGTATTTGTTAAGTAAGTTAAGCGAGAAGGGGCATTTGTATGCTTTTGACCAGGATCAAAATGCCATTGAAAATGCGCAAAAACGTTTGGCTCCCTATATTGAAAAGGGAATGGTCACCTTCATCAAGGATAATTTCCGTCATTTGAAGGACCGCTTACATGACTTAAGTGTGACTGAAATTGATGGAATTTGTTATGATTTAGGTGTGTCAAGCCCGCAGTTGGATCAGCGTGAACGTGGTTTTTCCTATAAGAAGGATGCACCACTGGATATGCGCATGAATCAGGAAGCTAGTTTGACTGCTTATGAAGTTGTCAATCATTATGACTATCATGAATTGGTTCGAATCTTTTTCAAATATGGAGAGGACAAGTTTTCCAAACAGATTGCTCGAAAAATTGAACAGGCGCGTGAACAGAAACCGATTGAGACCACGACGGAATTGGCAGAGATTATTAAATCTGCCAAACCGGCAAAGGAGCTCAAGAAAAAAGGCCACCCAGCTAAACAAATTTTCCAAGCTATCCGTATAGAGGTCAATGATGAACTGGGTGCTGCAGATGAATCAATCCAGCAGGCTATGGATATGCTGGCTCTAAATGGCAGAATATCAGTGATTACCTTCCATTCGCTGGAGGACCGCTTGACCAAACAGTTATTTAAGGAAGCTTCCACAGTTGAAGTTCCTAAAGGTTTGCCTTTCATCCCAGACGATCTCAAGCCCAAGATGGAATTAGTCTCTCGGAAACCGATTTTACCAAGCAAGGAAGAATTGGAAGCCAATAATCGTTCCCACTCAGCCAAGCTTCGAGTGGCAAGAAAAATTCACAAGTAAGAGGAAACCATGGTAGAAAACAGAGAAACAACGAGCCAATTGCTACAAGCTCGTATAAAAAAATTTTCGCGTGTTGAAAAGGCCTTTTACCTTTCAATTGCTATCACAGCCCTGATCTTAGCAGTAAGTGTTGTCTATATGCAAACAAAACTCCTGCAAGTTCAGAGTGAGTTAACAACAGTTAATAATCAAATCGAAGAAAAGAAGACCGAACTAGATGATGCCAAGCAAGAAGTTAATGAATTGATCCGATCAGAACGCTTGACAGGAATTGCAGACTCGCAAGAGTTGCAGTTAAATAATGAAAATATCCGATCGGCGGAGTAGTATATGAAAACCTGGAAAGAAAGAATAATACACTTTGCCATTAAGAATCGCAGAACTCCTCTAGAAAACCGCAGACGAGTTGGAAAAAGCCTTAGTCTCTTGGCTGTCATTCTCTTTGCTGTTTTTTTGGTTAACTTTGCGGTGATTATTGGTACGGGAAAGAAGTTTGGTGTTGACCTGGTCAAAGAAGCTTATAAGGTTCATCAAACAACTCGAACAGTCCCTGCTAAGAGGGGAACCATTTATGATCGTAATGGAACTCCGATTGCAGAAGATGCAACCTCCTACAATGTTTATGCGGTCATTGATAAGGATTATAAGTCTGCGAATGGAGATATTCTATATGTTGAGGAATCTCAGTACAATAAGGTAGCCGAAATTTTCCATAAGTACTTGGATATGGAGGAGACTTACGTCAAAGACCAACTCTCTCAACCGAATCTCAAACAGGTTTCCTTTGGTGCAAAAGGAAATGGGATTACCTATGCCAATATGATGGCTATTAAAAAAGATTTAAAAGATGCTAGTGTGGAAGGGATCGACTTCACAACTAGCCCTAACAGAAGCTACCCAAATGGCCAATTTGCTTCTAGTTTTATTGGCTTAGCCCAACTTCATGAAAATGAGGACGGCAGCAAGAGTTTGCTAGGAACTTCTGGTTTGGAGAGTTCTTTGAATACCATTCTTGCTGGTACAGACGGAATTATTACTTATGAAAAGGACCGTGTAGGAAATATCGTACCAGGTACAGAACTGGTATCGCAACAAACTGTGGATGGCAAGGATGTTTATACAACATTGTCTAGTCCGCTCCAATCTTTCATGGAAACCCAAATGGATGCCTTTCTGGAAAAAGTAAAAGGTAAGTATATGACCGCGACCTTGGTCAGTGCAAAGACTGGTGAAATCCTTGCTACCACTCAACGACCGACCTTTAATGCAGATACTAAAGAAGGAATTACTAAGGACTTTGTTTGGCGTGATATCCTTTATCAAAGTAACTATGAACCAGGGTCAACCATGAAGGTTATGACGTTAGCTGCTTCTATTGATAACAATACCTTCCCAGGTGGAGAATATTTCAATAGCAGTGAATTAAAAATAGCAGATGCGACGATTCGAGATTGGGACGTTAATGAAGGTTTGACTACTGGTGGGATGATGACTTTCTTACAAGGTTTCGCTCACTCCAGTAATGTTGGAATGAGTCTACTTGAACAAAAAATGGGAGATGCTACTTGGTTGGATTATCTAAACCGCTTTAAATTTGGGGTTCCAACTCGCTTTGGCTTGACAGATGAATACGCTGGTCAACTTCCAGCTGATAATATTGTTAGTATTGCTCAAAGCTCATTTGGGCAAGGAATTTCAGTGACACAAACACAAATGCTTCGTGCCTTTACAGCTATTGCTAATGATGGAGTTATGCTGGAGCCAAAATTTATAAGTGCTATTTATGATACTAACAATCAGTCTGTACGTAAGTCACAAAAAGAAATAGTAGGAAATCCTGTTTCCAAAGAGGCAGCAAGCACAACTCGAAATCACATGATCTTAGTTGGGACGGACCCTCTATATGGAACTATGTATAATCACTACACAGGAAAGCCAATTATAACAGTTCCTGGACAAAATGTAGCAGTTAAATCCGGTACGGCTCAAATCGCTGATGAGAAAAATGGAGGATACTTGGTTGGTTCTACCAATTATATTTTCTCAGTTGTGACTATGAATCCTGCTGAAAATCCTGATTTTATCTTGTATGTAACGGTTCAACAGCCTGAGCATTATTCAGGTATCCAGTTGGGAGAATTTGCCACCCCAATCTTGGAGCGGGCTTCAGCTATGAAAGAATCTCTCAATCTTCAATCTCCAGCCAAAAATTTAGATAAAGTTACGACAGAATCTTCTTATGCAATGCCTAGCATCAAGGATATTTCACCTGGTGAGTTGGCGGAAGCCTTACGCCGAAATATTGTGCAACCAATCGTTGTAGGTACTGGAACAAAGATTAAAGAGACTTCTGTAGAAGAAGGGACCAATCTTGCACCAAACCAACAAGTTCTCCTTTTATCGGATAAGGTAGAAGAAATTCCAGACATGTATGGCTGGAAAAAAGAGACTGCCGAGACCTTTGCTAAATGGTTGGATATTGAACTGGAATTTGAAGGTTCAGGTTCCGTTGTTCAGAAGCAAGATGTTCGGACTAATACAGCTATCAAAAACATTAAAAAAATTAAATTAACTTTAGGAGACTAATATGTTTATTTCTATTAGTGCTGGAATTGTGACATTTTTACTAACTTTAGTAGGAATTCCGGCCTTTATCCAATTTTATAGAAAGGCGCAAATTACAGGCCAGCAGATGCATGAGGATGTTAAACAGCACCAGGCAAAAGCTGGGACGCCGACAATGGGAGGGATTGTCTTCCTCGTAACAAGCGTTTTAGTTAGTTTAGTTCTTGCACTTTTAACTAATCAACTAACCAACAATGTTGGAATGATCCTCTTTATTCTCGTTTTGTATGGTTTGGTTGGCTTCTTAGATGATTTCCTCAAGGTTTTCCGTAAAATCAATGAAGGACTTAATCCTAAACAAAAGTTCCTACTTCAATTAGTAGGAGGAGTCATCTTCTATCTCTTTTATGAAAGAGGAGGGGATGTCTTAAATGTATTTGGGTATCCATTGCACCTAGGCGTTCTTTACATTTTCTTTGCTCTCTTCTGGTTAGTTGGTTTTTCGAATGCTGTTAACTTGACTGACGGAATTGATGGCTTGGCAAGTATCTCAGTAGTGATTAGCCTATCTGCCTATGGAGTCATTGCTTATGTACAAAACCAATTGGATATTCTCCTAGTGATTCTTGCCATGATTGGTGGTCTTCTTGGTTTCTTTGTCTTTAACCACAAGCCTGCTAAAGTTTTCATGGGAGATGTTGGTAGCCTAGCTCTTGGAGGGATGTTGGCGGCTATTTCCATGGCGCTACACCAAGAATGGACGTTACTCTTGATTGGTTTGGTGTATGTTTTTGAAACTACATCTGTTATGATGCAAGTCACCTACTTTAAGTTGACTGGAGGAAAACGTATCTTCCGTATGACACCAGTTCATCACCATTTTGAGTTGGGTGGTTTTTCTGGGAAAGATCAAGCTTGGAGTGAGTGGAAGGTTGATTTCTTCTTCTGGGGAGTGGGCCTACTTGCTAGTCTCTTGACTTTGGCTTTCATGTATTTATTCTAAAAATAGAATATTGATTATAAGAGAGAAGGATTTCTGTCCCACTCTCTTTTTTAATTTCCATCAGTTTATTGCATCTCCTTCTCAAAAAAAGGTAAATTTATGGTAAAATGGAGATAGAGAGTTGAAATGATGAGTTATTTTAAAAAGTATAGATTTGATAAATCTAAGTTTAAGTTAGGGATGAGAACGTTTAAAACAGGAATCGCTGTTTTTTTAGTTCTCATGATTTTTGGTTTTTTTGGTTGGAAAGGACTTCAGATTGGAGCCTTGACTGCAGTTTTTAGTTTAAGAGAAGACTTTGATAAGAGTGTCCACTTTGGGACATCACGTATTCTCGGAAATAGTATCGGTGGTTTTTATGCCCTGATTTTCTTTCTCTTAAATAATCTTTTTCACGGCGCCTTCTGGGTAACCCTTCTTGTTGTTCCGATTTGCACCATGTTAACCATTATGACAAATGTTGCCATGAACAATAAGGCAGGTGTTATCGGTGGAGTTGCGGCTATGTTGATTATTACCTTATCAATTCCGAGTGGAGAGACTGTTTTGTACGTGTTTGCTCGAGTTTTTGAGACTTTTATGGGAGTTTTTGTAGCAATTCTAGTCAATTATGATATTGATCGCTTGCGGAGTCTCATACAGAAATAATAAAATAATGTCACAAGATATAACATTATTGATTGACGATTGAATTTTTTTAGACTATAATAGACAGAAAGAAGGAAGTGTACATGAAGGAAAAAGAATTTCGTCGCAATATGGCAGTTTTTCCTATTGGTAGTGTTATGAAACTGACCGATCTTTCGGCGCGCCAAATTCGTTACTATGAAGACCAGGAATTGATTAAGCCTGATCGTAACGAGGGCAATCGCCGTATGTATTCTTTGAATGATATGGATCGATTACTTGAGATTAAAGATTATATCTCTGAAGGTCTGAACATTGCTGCCATCAAGAAAAAATATGCTGAACGTGAGGCGAAGTCTAAAAAACCAGTGAGTCAAACTGAAGTGCGTAGAGCGCTTCGGAATGAAGTTCTCCAGCAAAGTCGCTTCGCTTCTCAACAATCACCTTTTGGTCGCGGTTAGGCAACCGCAAGTCGTCATATATAAGGAGAAAAACCATGCCAATCACAGCTGCAGATATTCGTCGTGAAGTTAAGGAAAAAAATGTAACCTTTATCCGTCTCATGTTTTCAGATATTTTGGGAACAATGAAAAACGTCGAAATTCCTGCTACAGATGAACAACTAGACAAGGTCTTGTCAAACAAGGCTATGTTTGATGGATCTTCTATTGAAGGGTTTGTTCGTATCAATGAATCAGATATGTACTTGTACCCTGACCTGGACACATGGACTGTCTTCCCTTGGGGAGATGAGAACGGTAGTGTCGCAGGATTGATCTGTGATGTCTATACAACAGAAGGAGAGCCATTTGCTGGAGATCCTCGAAGCAACCTTAAACGAGCTCTTCATCACATGGAGAAAGTTGGATTCAAATCATTCAACCTTGGTCCGGAACCAGAATTCTTCCTATTCAAGCTTGATGAAAATGGAGACCCAACTCTTGAGGTGAATGACAAGGGTGGTTACTTTGATTTGGCGCCTACAGACCTTGCCGATAATACCCGTCGTAAGATTGTAAATGTCTTGACTAAAATGGGATTTGAAGTAGAAGCCAGTCACCACGAAGTTGCCGTAGGTCAACATGAGATTGACTTTAAGTATGATGAAGTTCTTCGTGCTTGTGATAAGATTCAAATCTTTAAACTTGTTGTAAAGACAATTGCGCGTAAACATGGTTTGTATGCAACCTTTATGGCTAAACCTAAATTTGGTATCGCTGGTTCAGGAATGCACTGCAATATGTCCTTGTTTGATGCTGAAGGGAACAACGCCTTCTTTGATCCAAATGATCCAAAAGGAATGCAGTTGTCAGAAATAGCTTATCACTTCCTTGGTGGTTTGATCAAGCACGCCTACAACTACACAGCTATCATGAACCCAACAGTAAATTCATACAAACGTTTGGTTCCAGGGTATGAAGCACCTGTTTACATCGCTTGGGCAGGTCGTAACCGTTCTCCGTTAGTACGCGTTCCCGCTACTCGTGGAATGGGAACTCGTTTGGAGTTGCGCTCAGTAGACCCAATGGCAAATCCATATATCGCTATGGCTGTGCTTTTGGAAGTTGGTTTGCACGGTATTGAAAACAAAATCGAAGCACCAGCGCCAATCGAAGAAAATATCTACATCATGACTGCTGAAGAACGCAAAGAGGCTGGTATCACAGACCTTCCATCAACTCTTCACAACGCTTTGAAAGCTTTGACCGAAGACGAAGTCGTCAAAGCAGCTCTTGGTGAGCACATCTACACTAGCTTCCTTGAAGCTAAACGAATCGAATGGGCAAGCTATGCAACCTTCGTTTCACAATGGGAAATTGATAATTATCTAGATCTTTACTAATGATAAACAGAAGAGGCTGGGACAAAAGTCCTAGCCTCTCAATTGTCTTTGGCTTGTCGAGCAAGACGCAGTGGTTGAGTGGGCTCTACTACGCTGATTTCATCAGCTTTTATAGCCCTACTCAACTGTGCGGAGGTGGGACGACGAAATCGAATTCTAACGAATTACCGATTTCTGTCCTACTCTCTTTTTTTCTTGCATTTTATATCGAGGTGTGATATATTTTATATAACGAGATGCGATATATCGAACTAAGTAGGAGGTCTGGTTAAATGGAATTAACAGATAAGATTAGGCGGGTTTATCTTCCCATGACTGAAACGGGTTTTTATATTTTGTTCTGTCTGCAAAAGGAGAATCATGGCTATGGTATCACGCAAAAGGTTAAAGAGATGACAGATTCACAGGTTTCCATTAGTCCTGGAACTATGTATGGAACCCTATCGAAGATGGAAAAGGATGGTTTGGTTTCCTTTGTCCGAGAAGAGGAGAAACGTAAAATCTATCAGATAACAGACTTGGGCCGAAAAGTTTTAGAGATTGAGTTGAAACGTATTGAACGGCTCTATAGAAACAGTCGGGAGGAGCTTTGATGGAAAAGAAAGTTGTTTATAGAATTGCTACCATTGCGGATTATGATAAAGAGGCTCTCTATCTCGGAGAAATGCATGCTCAGGGCTGGAAACTTAAGGAAGTAAGTTATTCTAACTTAGTAGTTGCGGTTAAGTATACTTTTGAAAAGTGCCAACCGGAGAAGGTGGTTTATCAGTTGGACTTTTATCCTATGAAAAAGTCAGAGAGAGCTTCCTATTTACAACTATTTAAAGATTGTGGGTGGGAGCATATAACAGACTTTAATGGTTTTTCCTACTTTAGAAAGCTTTATTCTGGAGTTGAGTCGGATGCCGAGTTTGAAATTTATAATGACGCGGCCGGAAAGTTAGCAATGGTCAAGAAGATTTTAACAATGCGGATGCTTCCTATTTTGCTTCTCTTTTCAGCTCTACTACCGATTTTCTCAAAGTTTGTCAGTGGAGGTAGTTCTTTCAGTTGGGGAATGTTTTTGATTGTTATCATAGACTGTACTTTATTGATAGTTTTCGCGATTCAGATTTCTTATATTTTTTGGAGATTGTTTCAAAAGTGGAAAGAATTATCTGATAAATAAAACCATTTTGGAGGTTAGACAATGAAAAGCAAAGTACAATTTCGAATGTTTACCATTTTTGATTTGGATAAGGTAGAAGATTATTTGCATGAGATGCATTTGAAAGGTTGGAAATTTAAATCGAATCGTTTTGGCTTTTTCTATTTTGAACCATGCCGACCAGATGATGTGATGTACCGTGTGTGGAATACTAGCTACCTTAGAAAGAATGAGGTAGATTTACAAAGTATTAAGGATAGAGGATGGGAATTTGTGGAAAATTGTTCTTATACTGTTTTTCGAAAAGCAACTTGTGATATAGATTCAAATAATCAATCTTTCATGGACAATCGTCTTCGATGGGCTGATGTGAAATCTAGACTTCGTACATCTACAGTTTCTATCTCTGGCGGTCTAGTTATTTGTATGAGCTTGTTTCGTGAAAGTCTCTCTCAGTCGTTCTTCCTTATTTTTGCCCTTTATGCCCTCATGATTTCTTATCTCATCTATAGTTTTTGCAGACTTAAAAAGAAATATCTTGAGAATGTAAGATGATTTTCTAGGTCCTTAGACCGATTTTTAGCACTCTTAGCAAAAGAGTGCTAATTTTTTGAGTTTTTGTCTTGACATTCTTTTCTAAGGGTGTATAATAGAATCATAAGTTAGCACTTGGAGGTTACGAGTGCTAAAAAGATCTATCAGAGAGGAGTGACGAGATGGTTACGGAACGTCAGCAGAATATTTTAAATCTGATTATTGACATCTTTACCAAAACGCACGAACCTGTTGGATCCAAAGCCTTGCAAGAGTCTATCAACTCTAGTAGTGCTACCATTCGAAATGACATGGCGGCTTTAGAAAAGCAAGGTTTGCTTGAAAAGGCACATACTTCCAGTGGTCGGATGCCGAGTGTGGCTGGTTTTCAATACTATGTCAAACACTCCTTATCCTTCGACCGTTTAGCCGAGAATCAAGTTTATGAGATTGTAAAAGCCTTTGATCAAGAATTCTTCAAGCTAGAGGATATTCTTCAAGAGGCAACGAGAATCTTGACAGACTTGAGTGGTTGTACGGTTGTAGCACTGGATGTAGAACCAAGTAGGCAGAAGTTAACAGCTTTTGATATTGTTGTCCTCGGGCAACATACAGCTCTTGCTGTTTTTACGCTTGATGAGTCTAGAACAGTTACCAGTCAGTTTTTGATTCCGAGAAATTTCTTGCAGGAGGATTTAAATCGCCTCAAGACCATGATTCAAGAACGTTTCCTGGAACAGACTGTTTTGGACATTCACTACAAGATTCGGACAGAGATCCCGCAGATTATCCAACGTTACTTTACAACAACGGACAATGTTATGGACCTTGTCGAACATATTTTCAAAGAAATGTTCAATGAAAATATCGTAGTTTCTGGGAAAGTCAATCTCTTGAATTTTGCGAATCTAGCAGCCTATCAATTCTTTGATCAACCACAAAAGGTTGCTTTAGAGATTCGAGAAAATCTGATTGGTGACCAGATGCAAAGTGTCCGAGTTGCGGATAGCCAAGAATCCTGTTTAGCTGACTTAGCAGTGATTAGCAGTAAATTTCTAATTCCCTATCGTGGATTTGGAATTCTAGCGATTATTGGTCCAGTTAATCTGGACTACCAGCAATTGGTCAATCAACTCAATGTTGTTAATCGAGTTTTGACCATGAAGTTAACGGATTTTTACCGCTATCTTAGCAGTAATCACTATGAAGTGAATTAAGATTGAAATCATTAAAGGAGGCGAAAATGGCCCAAGATATTAAAAATGAAGAAGTAAAAGAAGAGGAAGTTGTGGAAACAGCAGAAGAAGCAACTCCTGAGAAGTCTGAATTGGACTTGGCTAATGAACGTGCCGAGGAATTTGAAAACAAATATCTTCGTGCTCATGCAGAAATGCAAAACATTCAGCGACGTGCCAACGAAGAACGCCAACTCTTGCAACGCTATCGCAGCCAAGATTTGGCAAAAGCAATCTTACCATCACTGGATAACCTAGAACGTGCCCTTGCTGTTGAAGGTTTGAAGGATGATGTGAAAAAGGGCTTGGAGATGGTGCAAGAAAGCTTGATTCATGCTCTGAAAGAAGAAGGAATTGAAGAAATTCCAGCAGATGGAGAGTTTGACCATAACTACCATATGGCTATTCAAACTGTTCCAGCTGATGATGAGCATCCAGCAGACACCATCGCACAAGTCTTCCAAAAAGGATACAAACTCCATGATCGCATCCTAAGACCGGCTATGGTAGTGGTTTATAACTAGGCAATTCTGACGGTAGCTAAAGCAACTCGTCAGAAAACGGCAATCGCTATGGCGTTTGCCTAGCCTCCTTACTAACTCGTCGTCGAAATAATATCGATTTCGACTTCTCGTGTCGTAACATAATAGGAAACTTGTCCGAAACGACACTAAACTATGAAAGAAAGATAAGAAGCAAGCCGGAGGCTTGCAAGGAATATATCAAAAAGAAAAAAAGAAGATAAAACTTAAGGAGAAAAACATATGTCTAAAATTATCGGTATTGACTTAGGTACAACAAACTCAGCAGTAGCAATTCTTGAAGGAACTGAATCAAAAATTATCGCAAACCCAGAAGGAAACCGCACAACTCCATCTGTAGTTTCATTCAAAAACGGTGAAATCATCGTTGGTGACGCTGCAAAACGTCAAGCAGTAACAAACCCAGATACAGTGATCTCTATCAAATCTAAAATGGGTACTTCTGAAAAAGTTTCTGCTAACGGTAAAGAATACACTCCACAAGAAATCTCAGCTATGATTCTTCAATACTTGAAAGGTTACGCTGAAGACTACCTTGGTGAAAAAGTAACCAAGGCTGTTATCACAGTTCCAGCTTACTTTAACGATGCTCAACGTCAAGCAACTAAAGACGCTGGTAAAATTGCTGGTCTTGAAGTAGAACGTATCGTCAACGAACCAACTGCAGCAGCCCTTGCATACGGTTTGGACAAGACTGACAAAGAAGAAAAAATCTTGGTATTCGACCTTGGTGGTGGTACATTTGACGTATCTATCCTTGAACTCGGTGACGGTGTCTTTGATGTATTGGCAACTGCAGGGGATAACAAACTCGGTGGTGACGACTTTGACCAAAAAATCATCGACTACTTAGTAGCAGAATTCAAGAAAGAAAATGGTATCGACTTGTCAAACGACAAGATGGCTCTTCAACGTTTGAAAGACGCAGCTGAAAAAGCTAAGAAAGACCTTTCTGGAGTGACTTCAACTCAAATCAGCTTGCCATTTATCACTGCTGGTGAGGCTGGACCTCTTCACTTGGAAATGACTTTGACTCGTGCTAAATTCGACGATTTGACTCGTGACCTTGTAGAACGTACAAAAGTTCCAGTTCGTCAAGCCCTTTCAGATGCAGGTTTGAGCTTGTCAGATATTGACGAAGTCATCCTTGTCGGTGGTTCAACTCGTATCCCTGCCGTTGTTGAAGCTGTTAAAGCTGAAACTGGTAAAGAACCAAACAAATCAGTAAACCCTGACGAAGTAGTTGCGATGGGAGCTGCGATCCAAGGTGGTGTCATCACTGGTGATGTGAAAGACGTTGTCCTTCTTGACGTAACGCCATTGTCACTTGGTATTGAAACAATGGGTGGAGTCTTCACAAAACTCATCGACCGCAACACTACAATTCCAACTTCTAAATCACAAGTCTTCTCAACTGCAGCAGACAACCAACCAGCCGTTGATATCCACGTTCTTCAAGGTGAACGCCCAATGGCGGCGGATAACAAGACTCTTGGACGTTTCCAATTGACAGATATCCCAGCAGCACCTCGTGGTATCCCACAAATCGAAGTTACATTCGACATCGACAAGAACGGTATCGTATCTGTTAAAGCAAAAGATCTTGGAACTCAAAAAGAACAAACAATCGTTATCCAATCTAACTCAGGTTTGACAGACGAAGAAATCGACCGTATGATGAAAGATGCAGAAGCAAACGCTGAAGCAGATAAGAAACGTAAAGAAGAAGTTGACCTTCGTAACGAAGTAGACCAAGCTATCTTTGCGACTGAAAAGACAATCAAAGAAACTGAAGGCAAAGGCTTCGATGCAGAACGTGATGCTGCACAAGCTGCCCTTGATGATCTTAAGAAAGCCCAAGAAGAGAATAACTTGGACGAAATGAAAGCAAAACTTGAAGCATTGAACGAAAAAGCACAAGGACTTGCTGTTAAACTCTACGAACAAGCCGCAGCAGCGCAACAAGCCCAAGCAGGAGCAGAAGGCGCACAAGCAACAGGAAACGCAGGCGATGACGTCGTAGACGGAGAGTTTACTGAAAAGTAAGATGCAAATCCCGTTAAAACCTCACAGTGAAAATAGGAAATCTGACGCAGAAACTTTAGTTTCTAGGAAGATTTATCTTTTTCACCAAGAGGTTAGGGCGTGCTCAATTCGGCTTAACAACTAAATGATAGGAAGAAATCCAGAGGTTGCAACCCAGCCTCTGTTTTTCGGTAAAATAGAGGATGTTGCGTATGAAAAAAGTACTTTGCTTGATTTATCCTAATTTTTCTCCTTATGAAATAACCGCTTTAACGAGTACTTTAGCTCTGTCTTTTGACGTCACGATTGATTATGTCGCTTCAGATCATTCGATAGTGGTCTCTGAGGATGGCTTACCCTGTCAACCAACGAAAACACTAGATCAAATCCGTATTGAAGAGTATTCTTGCGTGATTTTGCCAGGAATGGTCAACATAGGACCTGCCCTACAGGATGAGAAATTGATTTCGTTCTTGAGGGACCTTGGTGGGCAAGATGTCCTCATCGCAGCCATTTCTTCAGCGCCCCTTTTATTGGCGAAAGCAGGTCTGTTGAAGGACACGAAATTTACAGGTGGAATTTGGCAAAACTTCTTTGACTATTTTGAATTTCTTCCACGTGAAAATTTCCAACCGAAAGTGCTTGTGCAAGATAAACAAATCATTACGGCTATAGGCTTTGCGCACCAAGAGTTTGCAAGAAAAGTAATTCTTGGTCTAGGGTTGGCAGAGAATACGGACAACTATTTTAAAGAACAGAACGAATATTCAGAAGAGGATTTGATATTTACTCTATCAGATGAAGAGTTTGATCAAGTGAAGCGAAGTATAGAAAACATCCTCTAAAGATTTACTTATAAATTATAGAAAGGAACAAGTGTGTTCGGGGAATTGAACCCGAGCTCTGAAGTTTCTTACTCAATATGAAAGAAAGGAATTGAACCCGACCTAAATTCGTGGTTTGATTCACAACATCAATAGAAAGGAACAAAGGTGTTCGGGGAATTGAACCCGAGTTCTAAAGTTTCTTACTCAATATGAAAGAAAGGAATTGAACCCGACCTAAATCGAGGTTTGATTCACAACATCAATAGAAAGGAACAAAGAGCGTTCGGGAAATTGAACCCGAGCTCTGAAGTTTCTTACTCAATATGAAAGAAAGGAATTGAACCCGACCTACATCGTGGTTTGATTTACAACATCAATAGAAAGGAACAAAGAGCGTTCGGGGAATTGAACTCGAGCGGAAAGCTTGGAAATTAGATAAACCTCCTAAGAAATCAGGATTTCTTGTCGGTTTCCTAAATTTCAGTCGCTTTCTGTTCGCTCTTAGTATCTTGTATGAACAATACTGAATTTTACGACCGTTTGGGCGTTTCGAAAAATGCATCTCAAGATGAGATCAAGAGAGCCTATCGGAAATTATCTAAAAAATATCATCCAGATATCAACAAGGATCCTGGAGCTGAGGACAAGTACAAGGAAGTTCAAGAAGCTTATGAAACTTTGAGCGATGAACAGAAACGTGCGGCCTATGACCAATATGGTGCTGCTGGTGCCAATGGTGGTTTTGGTGGTGCAGGCGGTTTCGGTGGCTTCGATGGAGCAGGTGGTTTTGGCGGATTTGAAGATATCTTCTCAAGCTTCTTTGGTGGTGGAGGTGCATCACGTAATCCAAACGCCCCTCGTCAAGGTGACGACCTCCAGTATCGCGTTCATTTGACTTTTGAAGAAGCTATTTTTGGTACAGAAAAGGAAGTCAAATACAATCGTGAAGCAAGCTGTCGTACTTGTAATGGGTCTGGTGCTAAACCTGGAACAAGTCCAGTTACTTGTGGACGCTGTCATGGTTCAGGTGTGATCAATGTTGATACTCAAACACCGCTCGGTATGATGCGTCGCCAAGTAACCTGTGATGTTTGTCATGGCCGTGGTCAAGAAATCAAAGACCCATGTGCAACCTGTCATGGAACAGGTCATGAAAAGCAAGCCCATAGCGTACACGTAAAAATCCCTGCTGGTGTGGAAACAGGTCAACAGATCCGCCTAGCTGGTCAAGGTGAAGCAGGCTTTAATGGTGGTCCTTATGGTGACTTGTACGTGGTGGTTTCAGTTGAAGCTAGCGATAAGTTTGAACGTGAAGGAACCACTATCTTCTACAATCTCAACCTCAATTTTGTTCAAGCAGCACTTGGTGATACAGTAGACATCCCTACAGTTCACGGTGATGTAGAATTAGTCATTCCAGAAGGGACTCAGACTGGTAAACGATTCCGTCTACGTGGCAAGGGTGCGCCTAGCCTTCGTGGTGGTGCCCTTGGTGACCAATACGTTACCGTCAATGTCGTAACACCAACAGGCTTGAATGAACGCCAAAAAGCAGCCTTGAAAGAATTCGCAGCTGCAGGTGATTTGAAAGTAAATCCAAAGAAAAAAGGCTTCTTTGACCATATTAAAGATGCCTTTGAAGGAGAATAAAGCATAAAGTAAAAAGAGCCTTCGGGCTCTTTTTTAGTGTTTTGTCATCGGAGAAATCATTATCCAACTGATCTGTTATTGATATTTTTGAGTTAGCAAGCCGGCCGCATCCATCTCCTGAATGAGTTGCTTGAGTTCTGCTTCCTTACCAGGCTTAACGGTGACGGTATCAATGCGCTTAATCGCCGAATTATCCTGAATATCCACCAAGGTCAAAGTTTTTTCATAGAATGCGATTCCCTTTTTCATGCTTTCTGGATCCCTCCAAGAGAGAATAAAGTAAGAAGGATTTGATTTCTTTCCGATTTCTTGGAAATACTTCCTGCTTTCCTCCTCTAAAAATTGGAATAAACCATGATTGAATAAGTTGTCTTCTACTGAATAGTAGGAAATCTCTTCTGTGTTTAAGACATAGACTTTGAGTCGGTTTTTAGTGAGGTTAGGACTTTCTTTTAGGACAGGGTGGCTATTGATGATCTCATCAGAGAATGTCACATAAAAATCTAAGCCTCCGCCCTCGTATTGATAGCTTCCATTTGATTCTACTTTCTCAGGAGGCAGGTCAAGGGAGATAAAGATTTGTTTTAAGGATTCATTTCCTTCTCGAATATCACCAGGTGAGGCCTTGAAAAGATTGGCCAGTATTAGAAATGCCAGAACTGCAAGAAGGCAGAGACCACCACAAATAATCAGGATGATCCGCGTCAAAACTTTAAAAAACTGTTTCATTTTCATGCCCTCCATGGTCTGTTAGGATCTGCTGACCCAAAATGGATTGAAAAGGGAAATAAGGAAAGTTGGAGATTTTCTTTTCCTTAGTTTTCTTCAGTTTCTTGTAATTCTTTTATCACAGTAAGTCTTGCTTGAAGGTCTTTTTCAAAGACTTTAAACTTATAGGTCAAATCTTTTTGATATTCCTTGATGAGTTCTTTTTGTTGGTCGATAATTTGCAGGCTATCTTGGATGATATCTAAGTCATCCTTAATGGCTTCAACACGATCAGTTGTATCTAGAACCTCTTCAGTGATAGCTTGGCGATTCTTAACGAGGAGGTATGAACCGACTGCAGAGCCTGCAAAAAGTAGTAAATTTGATAGTTTCATAGTGACTCCTTAAGCGTTTTTGATCGTTTCAGCGACTTGGGCAAGTTTGCCGAAGTCTGGTTCATGTGCGATAAAGTCAATCTTGAGATCGTCATCTGCACTATAGCGAGGAACAAGGTGGACATGGGTATGGAAAACGGTTTGTCCAGCAACTTCTTCGCAGTTGGCAATGATATTCATACCTTCAGCTTTGGTAGCTTTCATGACTTTTTGAGCAACCTTTAGTACTTGGGCAAAAAGTTGGCTAGCACTTGCAGCGTCCATTTCTAAAAGATTGCGGTAGTGTTCTTTTGGTACGACCAAGGTGTGTCCAGGTGTCACTTGTGAGATATCAAGGAAGGCAAGAACTTGATCATCTTCGTAAACCTTTGATGCGGGAATCTCCCCTGCGATAATTTTACAAAAAATGCAATCTGACATAAAATCTACCTCTACTGTATTGAATTTTGATATAATATAGCTACATTATACCAGATTTGGAGAAAATATGTTAGAAATTAAAAATCTGACAGGTGGCTATGTTCATGTCCCTGTCTTGAAAGATGTGTCCTTTACTGTTGAAAGTGGGCAGTTGGTCGGTTTGATCGGTCTCAATGGTGCTGGAAAATCGACGACTATCAATGAAATTATCGGTTTGTTGACACCTTATAGTGGAGAAATAAACATTGACGGGCTAACCTTAGGTGCCAATCCTCGTGAATATCGTCAGCAGATTGGTTATATTCCTGAAACTCCTAGTTTGTACGAAGAATTAACTCTCAGAGAACATATCGAGACGGTTGCCATGGCCTATGGTATTGAGCAAAACCTAGCTTTTGAACGTGTAGAACCTCTTTTAAAAATGTTCCGTTTGGATCAGAAGTTAGATTGGTTTCCTGTTCATTTTTCAAAAGGGATGAAACAGAAGGTCATGATTATCTGTGCCTTTGTTGTGGATCCGAGTCTCTTTATCGTCGATGAACCTTTTCTTGGTCTTGATCCCCTGGCAATTTCGGATTTGATTCAGCTTTTGGATCTTGAAAAGAAAAAAGGGAAGTCTATCCTCATGAGTACCCACGTTCTTGACTCTGCTGAAAAAATGTGTGATTCTTTTGTCATTCTCCACAAAGGTCAAGTGAGAGCTAAAGGGGATCTTGAAGAGCTGAGACAAGCTTTTGCCATGCCAGAAGCAAGTCTCAATGATATCTATTTGGCTTTGACCAAAGAGGAGGACCGATGAAAGACTTGTTTCTAAAGCGAAAGCAGGCTTTTCGTAAAGAGTGTGTCGGTTATCTGCGCTATGTGCTCAATGACCACTTTGTCTTGTTTTTACTAGTCTTAGTAGGTTTTCTAGCCTATCAGTATAGTCAACTGCTCCAGCATTTTCCTGAAAATCATTGGCCTATCCTTTTGTTTGTGGGGATTGTCTCTGTTTTACTCATGCTTTGGGGTGGAATCGCGACCTATGTGGAAGCACCTGATAAGCTCTTTCTCTTAGTAGCTGAAGAAGAAGTAAGAGAACACATCCAGAAGCAAAGTCTAGTTTCCTTCATCTTTTGGGTTAGTGTACAGACTCTCTTCTTGCTTCTTTTTGCCCCTCTATTTTTAGCCATGAGCTTAGGCTTAGGAGTTTTTGGGGTCTATGTTTTTCTTTTGGGAGTCGGGAAATATTTCCTGTTTCAGAAAAAGGCTGGTAAGTTTTTTAGTGCAAATCATCTGGACTGGGACTATGTGATTGCCCAAGAAAGTAAACGCAAGCAGTTCTTGCTTCGCTTCTTTGCCCTCTTTACCCAAGTCAAGGGAATTTCAAACAGCGTCAAGCGACGAGCTTATCTAGACTTTATCCTAAAAGCAGTCCAGAAGGTGCCGAGCAAGATTTGGCAGAACCTCTATCTTCGTTCTTATCTGCGAAATGGAGATCTCTTTGCCCTCAGCCTTCGTCTCCTTTTCCTATCCTTGCTGGCGTTGATCTTTATCGAGCAAGCTTGGATAGCGACAGCAGTGGTGGTTTTATTTAACTATCTCTTGCTCTTTCAGTTATTGGCCCTCTATCATGCTTTTGACTACCAATATTTGACCCAACTTTTCCCGCTAGATAAGGGGCAAAAGGAAAAAGGGTTACAGGCGGTTGTCCGAGGATTGACTGGTTTTGTTTTATTGGTTCAACTGGTAGTTGGGTTGATTACCCTCCAAGAAAAACTAGCCCTTCTAGCCCTCCTTGGAGCTGGACTGGTCTTACAAATTTTGTATCTCCCTTATCAGGTGAAACGTCAGATGCAGGACCAATCCTCTTCGAAAATCTCTTCAAACTAGGTCAGCATCCATCTGCAACCTCAAAGCGATGCTTTGAGCAACCTGCGGCTAGCTTCCTAGTTTGCTCTTTGATTTTCATTGAGTATAACATTGCTTATATGATACTAAAAAAGAAGTTGAGTTCAATCTGTCTCAGCTTCTTTTTAGTTACTACAGGATAATGGTTGGTCCATAGAGACTTAACTTGGTTTTGACTTGGTCAAAGTGAAAGCGGTCGTAGGCTCTCCAAGCGGCGCGAGTAGGAGCGTCTGGATTGAGAGCACTGAGGCCCATGAGAAGACTGGAAGTTTGGTAAAATTTTTCCAGCTCAATCAAGAATCGATTATCCACTGTCTCAGTTTTAGAGAGAAAGCGGAGGATATTGTCCAGTTGCTCCTGGAAACGGACATCGTCAGCTGTTGCCTGTTTGCAGACTTGGTAAGCTTTGTTTAACTCAGTTATCAGTGTCTGAGCTCTTTTGATTGGGTCTGTTTCCGTCATAAGAATTCCTCCTTTGTGATGGTTCTAAAGTTGTTTTAAGCCTTTGTCTTCTATAATCCTAGCCTATCACTTTTTACTCTTTTTTTACCTTCAAATCTTTAATTGTCATTGAAAGTTCCTGAATGGTAATTGCAGGATTTTATGATAAAATAATTGTAAGGTTATCATATTTAATTTTTAAAATACTTCGACACTTTAGGAATTTTTAAGAACCGTTTAGGATTTGGTGAAAAATAGTTTCTCGACTTATGGTATCCTCTCTTCAGGAGGTTTTATCCATGAACTATATCATCATCCAAAAAGAGAAAGAAATTTTCAAATTAAACATAAAGGATATCTACTACATCCAAACGCATCCAAGTAAAGCCCATACCGTGCAAATTGTTACAGAAAAAGCTAGCTTTGATTTGTTTCAAAATTTAAGCAAGCTTGAAAAACAATATGGGGAAACCTTAACAAGATGTCATCGAAATTGTCTGGTCAACCTTGAACGAGTAAAATCCATGGAACTCCAATCAAAGACTCTTTTTCTTGGAGAAGAAGGTCGATATGCCGTTCAGTATTCCAGACGTCGCTATAGAGAAATTTGCCAAAAATGGTTGAAACAAGGAGAGTAAGAAGATGAGAATATTTGTTTTAGAAGATGATTTTTCCCAACAGACTAGGATTGAAACGACGATTGAGAAACTTTTGAAGGAACATCATATCACTCCCAGTTCTTTTGAAGTCTTTGGGAAACCAGACCAACTGCTGGCAGAGGTGCATGAGAAGGGGGCGCATCAGCTTTTCTTTTTGGACATTGAGATTCGAAACGAAGAGATGAAGGGTCTGGAAGTGGCTAGAAAGATTCGGGATCGGGATCCTTATGCCCTGATTGTCTTTGTGACGACTCACTCAGAGTTTATGCCCCTGTCCTTTCGCTACCAAGTTTCAGCTTTGGACTACATTGATAAGGCCTTGTCGGCAGAGGAGTTTGAATCTCGTATCGAGACAGCCCTCCTCTATGCCAATAGTCAAGACAGTAAAAGTCTAGCGGAAGATTGCTTTTATTTTAAATCAAAATTTGCCCAATTTCAGTATCCCTTTAAAGAGGTCTACTATCTCGAAACGTCCCCAAGACCCCATCGTGTTATTCTCTATACCAAGACAGACAGGTTAGAATTTACGGCTAGTTTAGAGGAGGTTCTCAAGCAGGAACCCCGTCTCTTGCAGTGCCATCGCTCTTTTCTAGTTAATCCAACTAATGTAGTTCGTTTGGATAAGAAAGAAAAACTCCTTTTCTTTCCCAATGGTGGAAGCTGTCTGATCGCGCGTTATAAGGTCAGGGAAGTGTCTGAAGCTATCAATAACTTGCATTGAGTTAGGAGAACTTATGTATAATATTTGGATTATATTGTATACACTTGTTACTCAGGGACTAGAAATTGTCATTTTTTTTAAGGTGGATGGAATTGGTCTCACTTTTGAGAGAATTTTTAAGGCTTTTCTTTTTAAGATACTATTGGCCTTTGTTTTTGTAATGATTAGCTATATAGTAGGAAATACTTACCTATCTTATTTTATGGAACCCTTGTACGGCATCGGCTTATCTTTCTTATTGTTAAGAGGGTTTCCTAAAAAACTCCTTGTCTTTTATGGTCTCTTTCCAATGATATTAGTGAATCTCTTTTATAGAGGCGTTTCCTATTTTGTGTTTCCATTTTTGGGGCAAGGAATAGTAGATAGAGATGGCAATCCTGCCTTTTTATTGATTATGTTTTTCGTTTGCTTCATAGTTTTAGTTTTTTTGAAATGGTTGGACTATGATTTCGCAAACTTGAGAAAGGAGATTCTCGATAAAGATTTTCAAAAGTCCTTGACTAAGATTAACTGGATAATGGGAGCCTACTATCTAGTGATGCAAAGTCTGTCTTATTTTGAATATGAACAGGGGATCCAATCAACGACTGTTCGCCATCTGATTCTGGTATTTTACCTGCTCTTTTTTATGGGGGTTATCAAGAAGCTGGATACCTATTTAAAGGAAAAACTTCAGGAAAAACTGAACCAAGAGCAAACATTGCGCTACAGAGATATGGAACGGTATAGTCGGCATATAGAGGAGCTTTATAAGGAAGTTCGGAGTTTTCGCCATGATTATACCAACCTCTTGACCAGCTTACGTCTGGGCATTGAAGAGGAGGATATGGAGCAGATAAAAGAGGTCTACGACTCCGTCTTAAAGGACTCCAGCCAGAAATTGCAGGACAATAAATATGACCTGGGCAGATTGGTGAATATTCGGGATCGTGCCCTTAAAAGTCTCCTAGCAGGAAAATTTCTAAAAGCCAGAGAAAAGGATATTGTCTTTAATGTCGAAGTTCCTGAAGAGATTCAAGTCGAGAGTATGAGTCTGCTTGATTTTCTGACTATTGTGTCTATCCTTTGTGACAATGCCATTGAAGCTAGTGCAGAGGCCAGTCAACCTCATGTTTCAATCGCATTTTTAAAAAATGGAGCACAGGAGACCTTCATCATTGAAAACTCCATTAAAGAAGAGGGGATAGATGTTTCTGAAATCTTCTCATTTGGAGTTAGTTCTAAAGGGGAGGACCGAGGTGTTGGTCTCTATACCGTCATGAAGATTGTGGAAAGTTATCCCAATGCCAGTCTCAATACCACCTGTCAAGATCAAGTCTTTCGTCAGGTTTTGGCGGTTCATTTGCTGTCAACTTCTGATTAGAAAATGTGTGAACAAGAGGACCTAGGCATTTTAGATTGAAAAACATTGCAACGATTTATCCTGATCCAGCCTGACTTTGTATAATATACGAGGAAAAATAAATGAACCAGAAATCTTATTTTATAGCTTGTTCTGTACTGATCATCCTATCCAATCTTCTCATGTTTTCTCTAGTCAATGAGGGAGAAGGTACAGGAGCTAATCTGATTATAATTGTTTCGACCTGTGTCTTGCTGCCAGCCTTTCTACATGCAGTTGAAAATCAGCAGACATCATTGGTAAGGGCAGAATCCTTGCTCCTCATTCAGATGGCAGTGGTGTCCTTAGTCCGTCTCATCAGCCGAATAGAGAGGACACCTGAAATCTTACATACAGGCCTCACCCTTCTAGTTTTAGCAAGCTGGGTAGCCTTTATCCTCCTAGCTATCATGAGAATGTATCAGAAAAAAGGGAAGTAAAGTTAAGTACATTTTGATTTGTTAGGTTTTATTAGGGCAAGCATATTTTCCCTGCTTGCTTTTTTCATTTTTTCTACAATTTAGGAGGTTTTGATGACCATTTATGATTTTGAGGAATTAAGTTCAAAAGGAGTGCTATACTGGCAGTGTAAAGGTTCTTGTTCAACAAATATTTAGGAGGAAGTCTTATGAAGAAAAAAATACTTGTCATTTTCATCTTGTATCTAATCATGTCTCCGCTTGGGGGGAGTATTTGGTATCATTTATTTTATACCATAGCCTATCTGATTGCAGTTATAATCTATTTTGCTTTAATGAGAAAGAAAGGAGCAAAGAAATGAAAACTTTTCTTGCTAAAAAACGGAACATCTTCCTTGCGAGATTGTTCCTAGGTCAGTTACCTGTACTGATCTCTACTTATTTATTTCTCTCTCGTCAGTTTTTGCATTTTTCCTTAGTTTTTCAATTGCTTTTAGTGGTTGTTAACTTGGCTTCTATTTTGGTGATTGTTTACCTCACTAGGGAAATGAGAGTGAGAAAGTTTGAAGATGATGATTTGGTTAGTCCTAGAACCAATCAACTTATGTTCATCGGCTTGACAGGTTTTATGTCTATTATTTGTTTGTATAGAGGTATGACAGCAGCCGAATCTTATCAGCAACTGATTGGCTATATTGGTGCCGTTCTATGCTTGATTATCATGCTTCTGCTCATTTGAGGTTTGAAGTATTATAAAAAGTAGGGGCTAACGCAGTTTTTGCAATTTAAGATGTCTCGATGACCATTCAAGATTTGGATGCAAAACCTAAAAAAGCAGTGCTATACTAAGAATTGCAAGGATATCAAAGCCAAACAAAACTAAAGGAGTGAATCTTATGGTGAAAAAAATAGTTACGATTCTTGTGTTGTATGTAATCATGCAAACTTGTCATTATCCACTTAGGGGAAATGAGTGGTATTATGTAATGGATGCACTAGCATACTTTGCTTCGGTTTATATCCTCATTCAGTTCAATAAAAAAATGGAGAATAAACCACTTTGAATCTTGTTTAAAAGAGGATTTTTATGGCTTTAGAATAGATCATCTAAATTGGATGGATGATTTTAAAATAATATCTGCATTTTGATGACTCTAATAGGAGAGAGGTTGTGTTTATGACCATTTTTAATAAATGTCATGCCGTGTTTGTTGGATTTTTAGCCTATGTAATAGTCGCTACAGTAGGTTATACCATCAATCAAGGGGATTATTTTCAAAATGAGTACTTATTTATTATAATAAATACTTTCTTGATTTCACTGAGTGTTGCTTATGCGAAGTGGTTTGATATGATTTCGCTTAGAAGTTTAACGAAAAAAGAAGTTCTGCTTTTTATTGGAATCTTTCTTCTTTGCGTGCTGGTAAATATAGGCTATCATGCTTTTTTCTCAGTTTCTTCTGGTGCAGGATATCAACACCTTGAAGCTGCTAGTACAGGAATTTCCTTATCCTTTATTGCAAGTGCGACAGTTTTTGGGCCTATTCTGGAGGAATTTGTTTTCAGAGGAATCCTTCAAGGTGCAGTTTTTGATAATTCTTGGTTGGGGCTTGTACTGACTGCCTCTCTCTTCTCTTTCTTGCATGCTCCTTATGATGTTCCTTCGTTTATCTATTATCTATTTGGAGGTTTCATGCTGGGCTTTGCTTATAAAAAGAGCCAAAATCTATCGGTGTCTATTTTAGTGCATATCTGTTACAATTGTTTATCATTTTTCTAGTAGTTGACAGTGGTTAAATTTACAAAGGAATATCAAGCATGGTCAGTTAGCATCATAGTGACTAGGGAACTGACCTGGTAGATGTGAAATCAATAGATGGAGGAATCATATGAAAAAGTATGTGTATTTTTTAGATTGCTTTGCCCGAGTTGTAGTGATATTGATATCGCTTGTTCTTTGTATAAGAGTACTCATGATTTCTAATGAACTCTGGAGAAATGTTCTTGTACTGGTGAGTACTCCTGTTACGATCTATAGTCTAGTAACACATAGACCAGGCAAGAAGAACATAAAAACTCTGTGAGAGTTCTGAAAGAAAGATTAAAAAGATGCAAGCAAAATATAAAAATCAAATAGTAGAAGTTTGGGAAATTGGTAAAGATACACCGAAACCAAGTTGGGTAGAAGACGCCTTTCAAAAGAACTACATTGTCTGGCTAGACAATCATGTCCGAATTTTAATGGCAGGACTTCAGTCTTCTCTTGCAACCAATCTCAAAATTGGCCTAGTCGGAACGGCAGGAGGAGGTTTTGCTGGTTATAGTATGTATGTCCTTGGCTATCCAGGAGATTATCTTGACCTTACAAATCATAGAGTGGTATCTGCCGCAACTTTTCATCGAGACTATCAAGCTTTATAAAATGATTAGTTAGAAAAAAGATGATGGTTTATCATTTTGAAAAGAATTGACTGCCTAGATGATGAAAAATATAAAGTTTTTAACAGCAACAAAAGTACACAAGGGTAGATGTATTTGCTTATCAAAGTCAAGGTGATAGCTACCGAGACTGAAAGCTGGAGGATTAAATGATAATTGTTGACAGTTACGATAGCAAAGCTATGAAGGAGTTTCTATGAAAAAATATTCTATTCTTTTCAAAACAAGTGCAGTCCTTTCTTATTTATTTTTGTTTTTCGGATTGTTTTGGACAACCCAATTTTGGAGAAATTATTGGGAGTTCTCGTCTTGGGTAGGAAATGTCATCTGGATTCGAAACATCATCAGCCTTCTCTTTATCGGCCTGATGGTTTGGATTTTGATCAGGTCGGGTCATGCTTATCTCTTTTGTATCCCTAGGAAAAAGTGGTTGAGCTATTCTGTTCTGACGGTGTTAGCAGCTGTCGTGCTTATCTGCTTTAACTATCTGACAGCTAAACACGTTCAGGGGACAAACGAAAGTTGGAATTTGTTTATTGTCTATAGTGAGACGAATTTTGCAGAGTTCGGTGTTTACCTAACCTTAATCGTACTAGGACCTCTGATGGAAGAATTGGTGTGTAGAGGACTACTTCAACATGCCTTCTTTAAGAATTCAAGATGGGGACTGGATATTCTATTTCCGTCAGTTTTGTTCGCCTTACCTCATTTTTCAAGTTTTCCTAGTCTACTAGACCTTCTGGTTTATACAGCAGTTGGATGTATATTTGGTGGTTTGACACGCTATACAAAGACTATCTATCCATCTTACACGATTCATATTGTTAATAATATCATTGCAAACTTACCATTTATCATGGCTTTTTTGCATAGGGTATTTGCATGATGAGAACCAGTTAAAAGCTTGAATTATCAGATTAAGCATAGATTTTTTCCTTACAATTTTCTGCTAAAAAAATTGAATGATCAAGGCTAGGCAGATCTCTCTGCTTGCCTTTTTCTTTTAACAAGATTGGATAAAGGGCTTTTATTTGAGAATCAGGTCGGGACTGGTTGACGAATAAGCTAAAAACTAGTAGAATAGTAAGGAAACTTTATACGGAGGAAAGAAATGGACTTGGGTGATATTGAGCTAACGCTGACCCCTATACCTGGGAAAAGCGGAAAAGCTTATATGGGAAGCTACCCTGATGGGAAGCGCGTCTTTATTAAAATGAACACCTCTCCAATCCTACCTGGTTTAGCCAAGGAACAAATCGCTCCTCAATTATTATGGACTCGCCGTTTATCGGATGGGCGTGATATGTGTGCCCAAGAATGGTTGAATGGTAAAATTTTGACCCCTTATGATATGAATCGCAAGCAGATTATCAATATTTTGAGCCGCTTGCATCGTTCGCGTCCTTTGATGACGCAATTGACTCGTTTGGGCTATTCTTTAGAAACACCTTTTGACTTGCTTCAGGCTTGGTTAAAAGATGCTCCAGAATCCTTGAAGAACAATCAATATCTAAGAATGGTAGTAGAGGATTTGCGAGGAAGTTTGCCAAACTTTAGGGAAGATTATGCAACGATCGTTCATGGAGATGTACGACATAGTAATTGGATTGAGACAGAGAGCGGTCTTGTTTATTTAGTGGATTGGGATTCCGTTCGTTTAACGGATCGCATGTTTGATGTAGCGCATATGCTATGTCACTATATTCCAGACTATCAGTGGAAAGAGTGGTTGACTTATTACGGTTACAAATACAACCAAACAGTCATCAACAAACTATTTTGGTATGCTCAGTTATCCTTCTTGAGCCAGATTGCCAAATATTATACAAATGAAGATCTAGAAAATGTCAATCGGGAGATTTATGCCTTGCGTATCTTCCGTGACAAGTATGGAAAGAAGAGATGAGAGTTAGAAATCGTAAAGGGGCAACAGAATTACTAGAGGCTAATCCTCAGTATGTTGTCTTAAATCCTTTAGAAGCCAAAGGGAAATGGCGAGATTTATTTGGAAATGACAATCCTATCCATGTTGAGGTTGGTAGTGGTAAGGGTGCTTTTGTGACAGGTATGGCCAAGCAAAACCCTAATATCAACTATATCGGGATTGATATTCAAAAGTCTGTTTTGAGTTATGCCTTGGATAAAGTCTTGGAAGTTGCTGTACCCAATATCAAGTTGTTGTGGGTAGATGGCTCAGATTTGACCAATTATTTTGAAGATGGTGAGATTGACCGCCTCTATTTGAATTTTTCGGATCCTTGGCCCAAAAAGCGCCATGAAAAGCGTCGTCTGACATATAAGAGTTTCCTAGATACCTTTAAACGAATCTTGCCAGAACATGGTGAAATTCATTTTAAAACGGATAATCGAGGGCTCTTCGAATATAGTCTAGTAAGTTTTTCACAATATGGAATGAAGCTCAATGGAGTATGGTTGGACTTGCATGCTAGCGACTTTGAAGGTAATGTTATGACTGAATACGAGCAAAAATTCTCTAGCAAAGGTCAGGTTATCTATCGAGTCGAGGCAGAATTTTAAGAAATAGCTTAAAATCAAGTAGTTTAAGTGCTTATGCTTTACACAGGTCCTTAAATGTGCTATACTTATAGTAAGAATATGAGAAAGTGAGGCGGAGAAATATCTTCGCCTCTTGCTCATGAGGAGGTGTTGTCCTATCGCAACAATTGTTGAATTAGTAACAGAACTTATTGAACCGGCAATTCAAGCTCCATTTGAATTGGTGGATGTCGAATATGAAAAGGTTGTAGGAGATTATGTTCTAAGTATCTTTGTTGATAAACCAGGCGGTATTACTTTGAACGATACGGCAGATTTGACAGAAGTGATTAGTCCTCTGTTGGATCAGATTCAACCAGATCCATTCCCAGAACAGTACTTCCTAGAAGTGACTAGCCCTGGCTTGGAGCGTCCTTTGAAAACCAAGGAAGCTATAGATGGAGCAGTTGGGAAATACATTCACGTTGGTCTTTATAAGGCCATCGACAAGCAAAAAATCTTTGAGGGAACCTTGTTGGCCTTTGAAGACGATGAGCTGACTGTGGAATATATGGACAAGACACGTAAGAAAACAGTCCAAATTCCATACAGTTTGGTATCAAAAGCACGTTTGGCAGTAAAACTATAGAAAAGAAAGGATAGCTTTTGAAAATTCAAAAGTAAAAAGAACATGAGTAAAGAAATGCTAGAGGCCTTCCGCATTTTGGAAGAAGACAAGGGAATCAAGAAAGAAGATATCATCGACGCAGTAGTAGAATCACTTCGTTCTGCTTATCGTAGACGCTATGGTCAATCAGACAGCGTAGCTATTGACTTCAACGAAAAAACAGGTGACTTTACAGTCTATACTGTCCGCGAAGTTGTTGATGAAGTATTTGATAGCCGTTTGGAAATCAGTTTGAAAGATGCTCTTGCCATTAATTCAGCCTATGAGCTTGGTGACAAAATCAAATTTGAAGAAGCACCAGGAGAGTTTGGTCGTGTAGCGGCTCAGTCTGCGAAACAAACCATTATGGAAAAAATGCGCAAGCAAACACGTGCCATTACCTACAATACATACAAAGAACATGAACAAGAAATCATGTCAGGTACAGTAGAACGCTTTGACAACCGTTTCATCTATGTCAACCTTGGTAGCATCGAAGCCCAATTGTCAAAACAAGACCAAATTCCTGGAGAAGTTTTTGCTTCTCATGATCGTATCGAAGTCTATGTTTACAAAGTTGAAGACAACCCTCGTGGAGTTAACGTCTTTGTTAGCCGTAGTCATCCAGAAATGATCAAACGTTTGATGGAACAAGAAATTCCAGAAGTATACGATGGAACCGTTGAAATAATGAGCGTAGCTCGTGAAGCGGGTGACCGTACCAAGGTTGCAGTTCGTAGTCACAATCCTAACGTTGATGCTATCGGAACAATTGTAGGACGCGGTGGTGCAAACATCAAGAAAATCACTAGCAAATTCCACCCAGCTCGCTACGATGCTAAGAGCGACCGCATGGTACCTGTAGAAGAAAACATCGACGTTATCGAATGGGTGGCGGATCCAGCTGAGTTTATCTACAATGCCATTGCTCCTGCAGAAGTTGACCAAGTTATCTTTGATGAAAACGACAGCAAGCGTGCCTTGGTTGTTGTACCAGATAATAAACTTTCTCTTGCAATCGGTCGTCGTGGACAGAACGTTCGCTTGGCAGCTCACTTGACTGGATACCGTATCGATATCAAGTCTGCAAGTGAATTTGAAGCTATGGAAGAAGCAGGTCAGGTTGATTTTGCTGACACAGACGAATTGACAGAAGAATAAAAGCCGCAAGAGGAGGGAAAGATGAAAACAAGAAAAATCCCTTTGCGCAAGTCTGTTGTTTCCAACGAAGTAATTGATAAGCGAGATTTACTCCGTATTGTCAAGAACAAAGAAGGGGAGGTCTTTATCGACCCGACAGGCAAGGCTAATGGCCGTGGCGCTTATATCAAGCTAGACAATGCAGAAGCCCTAGAGGCTAAAAAGAAAAAAGTCTTTAACCGTAGCTTTAACATGGAAGTTGAAGAAAGCTTTTATGACGAGTTGATCGCCTATGTTGATCACAAAGTAAAAAGAAGAGAGTTAGGACTTGAATAAGCAAAAAGTAAGTAATCTTTTGGGACTTGCTCAACGAGCAGGGAAAATTATCTCGGGTGAAGAAATGGTTGTCAAAGCCATTCAGGAACAGAAAGCTAAGCTGGTATTTCTAGCGCATGATGCTGCTCCCAACCTGACCAAGAAGATTCAAGATAAAAGTCACTATTATCAAGTAGAAGTTGTAACCGTGTTTTCAACACTGGAATTAAGCATAGCAGTTGGAAAATCAAGAAAGATTTTAGCTGTAACAGATGCTGGATTTACAAAGAAAATGAGGTCTCTTATGGAATAGAAGAGGAGGACATGATTTGTCTAAGAAAAGATTGTACGAAATCGCGAAAGAACTTGGAAAAGAAAGTAAGGAAGTTGTAGCGCGTGCAAAAGAGTTGGGCTTGGATGTAAAAAGCCACTCATCAAGTGTGGAGGAAGCAGCTGCTTCAAAAATTGTAGCAAGTTTTAAACCTGATCCTGCTCCAAAGGTAGAATCGAAACCCGTGGCCCCAAAGCCAGTTGTCACTAAGGAAGAGGCAAAAACAGTAGCACCTGTTGCCCCTAAAGAAGAAAAAGTGGCACCAGCAAAACCACAGAGTCGAAACTTTAAGGCTGAGCGTGAAGCACGTGCAAAAGAACAGGCTGAACGACGCAAGCAAAATAAGGGCAATAACCGTGACCACCAGCAAAATGGAAATCGTCAAAAAAAAGATAACCGTAATGGTGGTAAACAAGGTCAAGGGAATCGCGACAACCGCCGATTCAATGATCAAGGTAAAAAACAACAAGGTCAGCAAAATCGTGGAAATGATCGCCGTCAACAAGAGGACAAACGTCCAAATCAAGCAGGCCCACGTATTGACTTTAAAGCCCGTGCAGCTGCTCTAAAGGCAGAGCAAAATGCAGAATATGCTCGTTCAAGTGAGGAACGCTTCAAGCAGTCTCAAGCTGCCAAAGAAGCCTTGGCCCAAGCAAATAAACGCAAGGAGCCTGAGGAAATCTTTGAAGAAGCCGCTAAGTTGGCTGAACAGGTACAGTCAGTTCAACCAGTGGTTGAAGTAGCTCCTGCAGCTAAAGAATCTGTAGTGGATACACGTCGTAAGAAACAAGCTCGACCAGACAAAGAACGTGATGATTTCGATCACGAAGAAGATGGTCCTAGAAAACAACAAAAGAATCGAAGTAGTCAAAATCAAGTGAGAAATCAAAGAAATAGTAACTGGAACAATAACAAAAAGAATAAAAAAGGCAATAACAAAAACAACCGTAACCAGGTACCAAAACCTGTTACAGAGCGTAAGTTCCATGAATTGCCAACAGAATTTGAATATACAGATGGTATGACCGTTGCGGAAATCGCAAAACGTATTAAGCGCGAACCAGCTGAGATTGTTAAGAAACTCTTCATGATGGGTGTGATGGCGACACAAAACCAGTCCTTAGACGGTGAAACAATCGAACTCCTCATGGTTGATTACGGTATTGATGCTAAACAAAAGGTTGAAGTGGACAATGCTGATATCGAACGTTTCTTCGCTGAAGATGGTTATCTCAATGAAGATGAATTGGTAGAGCGTCCACCAGTTGTTACTATCATGGGACACGTTGACCATGGTAAGACAACCCTCTTGGATACCCTTCGTAATTCTCGTGTTGCAACAGGTGAAGCTGGTGGTATCACTCAGCATATCGGTGCCTACCAAATCGTGGAAAATGGCAAGAAGATTACCTTCCTTGATACACCAGGACACGCGGCCTTTACCTCAATGCGTGCGCGTGGTGCCTCTGTTACCGATATTACTATCTTGGTCGTAGCGGCAGATGACGGGGTTATGCCTCAGACGATCGAAGCCATCAACCATTCAAAAGCAGCTAACGTTCCAATCATCGTTGCCATCAACAAGATTGATAAACCAGGTGCCAACCCAGAACGTGTGATCGGTGAATTGGCTGAACACGGTGTCATGTCAACAGCTTGGGGTGGAGATTCTGAGTTTGTAGAAATCTCAGCTAAATTCAACCAAAATATCGATGAACTCTTGGAAACTGTCCTTCTTGTGGCTGAAATTCAAGAACTCAAAGCAGACCCAACAGTTCGTGCTATCGGTACTGTTATCGAAGCCCGTTTGGATAAAGGTAAAGGTGCGGTTGCAACCCTCCTTGTTCAACAAGGTACTTTGAACGTTCAAGATCCAATCGTTGTAGGAAATACTTTCGGACGTGTCCGTGCCATGACCAACGACCTTGGACGTCGTGTTAAGGTTGCAGGACCATCAACACCAGTATCTATCACTGGTTTGAACGAAGCGCCAATGGCAGGTGACCACTTTGCTGTTTACGAAGATGAAAAATCTGCTCGTGCAGCTGGTGAAGAACGTGCTAAGCGTGCTCTTATGAAGCAACGTCAAGCTACACAACGTGTCAGCCTTGAAAACCTCTTTGATACCCTTAAAGCTGGTGAACTCAAGTCTGTTAACGTCATTATCAAGGCAGACGTACAAGGTTCAGTTGAAGCACTTTCTGCCTCACTTCAAAAAATTGATGTTGAGGGTGTGAAAGTTACCATCGTCCATGCGGCTGTCGGTGCCATCAATGAATCTGACGTGACTCTTGCCGAAGCTTCAAATGCCTTTATCGTTGGTTTCAATGTGCGCCCTACACCGCAAGCTCGTCAACAAGCAGAAGCAGACGATGTAGAAATCCGTCTCCACAGCATCATCTACAAGGTGATCGAAGAGATGGAAGAAGCCATGAAGGGTATGCTTGATCCAGAATTTAAAGAAAAAATTATTGGTGAAGCGATTATCCGTGAAACCTTTAAAGTCTCTAAAGTGGGAACAATCGGTGGATTTATGGTTACTAGTGGTAAAGTTACCCGCGACTCTAAAATCCGTGTTATTCGTGATGGTGTTGTTATTTACGATGGTGCTCTAGCTAGCTTGAAACACTATAAAGATGACGTCAAAGAAGTTACAAACGGCCGTGAAGGTGGTCTCATGATTGATGGCTACAATGATATCAAGATGGATGATGTGATTGAAGCCTATGTCATGGAAGAAATTAAACGCTAATTATTTTTGCTCCTTTCTTAGGTGATGTGGGACGCAAGCAAACCGATGGTTTCATTGCTTATTTTTGAGCCTAAAGTCTCAAAAATCCCCAGTGATTGAACTGAATTATCAGCCCAATCACTTTCACCACGGCGAAAGAAGCAGATGAATTCAAATTGAACTTCGTTTCAATTTGAATTGAAAATCAATGAGTTTAAAATAGCTAGGTCTGCTGGCCTAGCTTTTGATTCAATAGAGAGGAAGGAATAGCATGGGAAATCATTTCCGTACGGATCGTGTAGGCATGGAAATCAAGCGTGAAGTCAATGAGATTTTACAAAAGAAAGTCCGTGATCCTCGTGTCCAAGGAGTGACCATCACAGATGTTCAGATGCTAGGTGACTTGTCTGTAGCTAAGGTTTACTACACCATTTTGAGTAATCTTGCTTCAGATAATCAAAAGGCCCAAATTGGCCTTGAAAAAGCAACCGGAACTATCAAACGTGAGCTTGGTCACAATTTGAAATTGTATAAAATTCCAGACTTGACCTTCGTCAAAGACGAATCCATCGAGTATGGAAACAAGATTGACGAAATGTTACGCAATCTGGATAAAAAATAAGAAAGAGGGGTAACCCTCTTTTTTGTTTAGAAGAAGGAGGGTATTCTAGACTTAAAGGCTAATCAGAAAGAAAAAATAAGTTCTTAAAATTTCTTTTATGGAGCAAATATGATATGATATAGTTCAAATTGAAAGAAAAAGAGAAGAAACTAGATGTCTAAACAAGATTTAGCTATGCAAGTATTGCAAAAAGTCGTGAAACTCCCTGTTGTTAAAGTTGATCGTTCAAAATTTTTAGTAGATAAATTTTCCAAACTATTAGACCCAAAAGATATTCCTCGATTACTAGAAGAGGGACCAACAGCCTTGTTATCCCAGGATATTTTAGATAAAGTTGCCGATTCTTGTATTAAGGATAATGTTCTATTGGCGAGTGGAACTTCTGTTCTTGCAGGTATTCCTGGTGGTCTAGCCCTTGCAATCACCATTCCAACTGATGTTGCTCAGTTTTATGCTTTCTCCTTAAAACTAGCGCAAGAATTGGGATATATTTATGGCTATGATGATCTTTGGGCTTCACGAAATGAATTGAGTGAAGAAGCCAAAAATACGCTCTTGCTCTATCTCGGGGTCATGCTTGGGGTCAATAGTGCTGGAGCCCTCCTTCGAGCTGGGGGAGTATCAGTTGCTAAACATGTCATGAAGACAGTTCCCCAGAAGGCTTTGGCTAAGACTTTGTGGTATCCCATTTTAGAAAAAGTTTTGAAAATTTTTGGGGTGAATCTGACAAAGGGAGGCTTTGCAAAAGGAATGGGCAAATTTATCCCAATCCTAGGAGGTGTCGTTTCAGGTGGTTTAACCTATACGACTATGAAACCTATGGGTAAAAGTTTGCAAAGAGAATTATCCAAACTAGTCAATTATAGTGAAGCTCAGTATCAAAGAGATGTAGAAACGATTCGAAAAGAAGCAGAAATCATCGAAGTAGAGTAATGGGAAGAAACTAGTAGGCTTGTACTGCTAGTTTTTTTATCCTAGCCCTTGTGGTATAATAAAAAAAGAAAATCTAGTGTGAAAACAGAATGGAGGTTGTGATGGATAATATTATTGACGTATCTATTCCCGTTGCGGAAGTGGTGGATAAACATCCAGAAGTTTTAGATATTTTGGTTGAGCTTGGTTTCAAACCACTTGCAAATCCCTTGATGCGTAATACTGTAGGGCGAAAAGTTTCGCTCAAACAAGGTTCCAAGCTTGAAGGGACTCCTATGGATAAGATTGTGCGTACGCTTGAAGCAAATGGTTACGAAGTGATCGGGTTAGACTAATGACAGATGAACGTATTCATATCCTGCGGGATATTTTATTAGAATTGCATAATGGAGCCTCTCCAGAGTCCGTTCAGGAACGCTTTGATGCGACCTTTACTGGTGTATCTGCTATCGAGATTTCCCTCATGGAGCACGAGTTGATGAACTCTGACTCAGGCGTAACCTTTGAAGATGTCATGGAGCTATGTGATGTGCATGCTAATCTCTTTAAAAATGCTGTTAAGGGCGTAGAAGTTGAGGATACCGAGCATCCTGGTCACCCTGTGCGTGTCTTTAAGGATGAAAATTTAGCTCTCCGTGCTGCCTTGATTCGAGTCCGTAGATTGCTCTCGACTTATGAATCTGTGGACGATGAGGAGATGCTGGTTGAGATGCGCAAAGGCTTGGTACGTCAGATGGGGCTTGTTGGTCAATTTGATATCCACTACCAGCGTAAGGAAGAGCTCTTTTTTCCTATCATGGAACGTTATGGACATGATTCACCTCCCAAAGTCATGTGGGGAGTTGATGATCAGATTAGGGATCTCTTTCAAACAGCCTTAGTGGCAACTAAGTCGCTCCCAGAAGTGCCAATTTCCACCGTAAAGGAAGCTTTTGAAACTTTTGCGACAGAGTTTGAAAGTATGATTTTTAAGGAAGAATCAATCCTTCTCATGATTCTGCTTGAATCCTTTACCCAGGATGACTGGATTCAGATTGCTGAGGAAAGTGATGCCTATGGATATGCTATTATCCGTCCGTCTGAGAAATGGGTTCCTGAACGTCAACCTTTTGTTGAGGAAAAAAGTGTAGAAGAACCAACTCAGCTAGAAACTGTAGATGGGCAAGTTCAGCAAGTGATCGATACACCAGAAGGTCAGTTTACAATCACCTTTACACCAAAGGAAAAGGAAACGGTGCTAGATCGCAATAGCCAGCAGGCTTTTGGCAATGGCTATCTCTCAGTTGAACAGGCGAATCTTATCCTTAATCATTTGCCGATGGAGATTACCTTTGTTAATAAGGATGATATTTTCCAGTATTATAATGACAATACTCCAGCGGATGAAATGATTTTCAAGCGGACACCGTCTCAAGTTGGACGAAATGTCGAACTATGCCATCCACCAAAATATTTGGAGAAAGTCAAAGCGATTATGCAAGGCCTTCGTGAAGGGAAAAAGGACAAGTACGAGATGTGGTTCAAGTCAGAATCACGTGGAAAGTTTGTCCATGTCACTTATGCAGCTGTCCACGATCAAGCAGGAGAGTTTCAAGGTGTATTGGAATATGTTCAGGACATCCAAGCCTACCGTGAGATTGACACGGACTATTTCCGTGGATTAGAATAAGGAGAAAAAATGAGTTACGAGCAAGAATTTATGAAGGAATTTGAAGCCTGGGTTAATACCCAGATTATGATCAACGATATGGCTCTTAAAGAAAGTCAAAAGGTCTATGAAGAAGATCAAGATGAGCGCGCTAAAGATGCCATGATTCGCTACGAGAGTCGCTTGGATGCCTACCAGTTCTTACTAGGTAAATTTGAAAACTTCAAAGCAGGCAAGGGATTCCATGATTTACCAGAAGGTTTGTTTGGCGAGAGAAATTATTAATGTTTAGAATTTAGAAAGGAGGCTGGGACAAAAGTCCTAGCCTCTCAATTGTCTTTGGATTGTCGAGCAAGACGCAGTGGTTGAGTGGGCTCTACTACGCTGATTTCATCAGCTTTTACAGCCCTACTCAACTGTGCGGAGGTGGGACGACGAAATCGAATTCTAACGAATTACCGATTTCTGTCCCACTCTCTTTTTCATTGTTCCTTGAGCCTTTTTGTGTTACAATGTTAGCATGAAAATGAAAAATATTATTAAAACAGGTTTAGTCGTGGCAGGGCTTGGAGCACTTGCCTTTGGTGCTAAGAAAGTAGCTGATGATCACAAACTCATGAAGACACAGGAAGAGTTAACGGCTATTGTGCGTGACTATTTCTCAGAAATGGGTGAGATTGGGACTCTCTATGTCCAAGTGTACGAAAGTAGCCTAGAACGTCTTGTTGGTGGTGTCATTTTTGAAGATGGTCGTCACTATACCTTTGTCTATGAAGATGAAAATCTCATCTACGAGGAGGAAGTCTTATGATTTCTCCTAAAAATATAGAAGAATTAGCAAATCTAGTAGAGCAGGATGGCAAGAAGGTCTTCCTTTTTGTTGCGGATTGGTGTGGCGATTGCCGTTATATCTATCCTGCCTTACCAGAGATTGAAGAGGCAAATCCAGAGTTCACTTTTATACGGGTAGACCGAGATGAGTACATGGAACTTGCTAAACTTTGGGATGTATACGGGATTCCAAGTCTTGTTGTTTTAGACAAGGACAAGGAGATTGGACGTTTTGTCAATCGTGACCGTAAAACCAAGGGGCAAATCAATGACTTTTTAGCAAGTTTGAAATAGGAGAAAAGAATGATTTTTACATATAATAAAGAACATGTCGGCGATGTCCTTATGGTCATCGTGAAAAACAGTGGAGATGCCAAGCTAGATGTTGAGCGTAAAGATAATGTAGCGCGTGTTTTCCTAAAAGAAACTGGTGAAACTGTCGCATGGAACATTTTTGAAGTTTCTAGCATGTTTGAGATCGCTGAGCGCGGTCAAGTCTTTTTAACTGACGAGCAAGTAGCACGTTTGAACCAAGAATTGCAGGTTCAAGGATTTGCTGAAGAAATCATCAACGACAAGGAACCCAAATTTGTGGTTGGAGAAATTGTAGAAATGGTTGCGCATCCAGATAGTGACCACCTCAATATCTGCCAAGTTGCTGTTGGGAATGACAAAACAGTACAAATCGTTGCTGGTGCTCCCAATGCACGTGTTGGTTTGAAAACCATTGTTGCTCTTCCTGGAGCCATGATGCCAAAAGGAAATCTCATTTTTCCAGGGGAACTTCGTGGGGAAAAGAGTTTTGGGATGATGTGTAGTCCTCGTGAACTTGCCTTGCCAAATGCTCCCCAAAAACGTGGTGTCATTGAATTATCAGACGACCAGGTAGTTGGAACACCCTTTGACCCAGCTACACACTGGACTGCTTAATCACTAAAAGTGGTTTATAATCTTTGCTTGAGGGAAATAAGATGGCAAAAAATGTAGTCATTACAGGTGCAACATCAGGTATTGGTGAAGCAATTGCGCGTGCCTATCTAGAAAAAGGTGAGAATGTTGTACTCACAGGGCGTCGAACAGAAAGACTCGAGGTTCTAAAAAACGAGTTTACAGAAGCCTTTCCAAATCAAAAAATCTGGACCTTTCCGTTAGATGTTACAGATATGTGCATGGTAAAAACTGTTTGTTCAGAAATTTTAGAAACTGTTGGTCAGGTTGATATCTTGGTCAATAATGCTGGACTGGCTCTAGGCTTGGCTCCTTATCAGGATTATGAAGAGTTGGATATATTGACCATGCTGGATACCAATGTCAAGGGTTTAATGGCGGTTACACGCTGTCTCTTGCCTTCCATGGTAGCAACTAATCAAGGGCATATTATCAATATGGGTTCTACTGCAGGGATTTACGCATATGCTGGTGCAGCAGTCTATTCAGCAACCAAGGCTGCAGTCAAAACCTTTTCAGACGGGCTTCGGATTGACACCATTGCGACAGATATCAAGGTGACCACTATTCAGCCAGGAATTGTAGAAACTGATTTTTCAAAAGTTCGTTTCCATGGAGATGAGGCACGGGCGGCGACGGTCTATCAGGGACTTGAAGCCTTACAGGCGCAAGATATCGCAGATACTGTAGTTTATGTGACCAGTCAACCACGACGAGTACAAATCACAGATATGACCATCATGGCCAATCAACAAGCAACTGGATTTATGATTCATAGAGATTAATATTATTTTTAAAAAAGTTACAAATCTTGTAACTTTTTTTCTTTTCCTTCGAATAGATAAGTAGGAGGATGAAAAATGTATAATAAAGTTATTATGATTGGACGTTTAACGTCTACACCAGAATTGCACAAAACCAACAATGACAAGTCAGTGGCTCGTGCGACTATTGCTATTAATCGTCGTTTCAAGGACCAAAATGGGGAACGTGAAGCTGACTTCATCAATATTGTTGTTTGGGGGAAACTTGCTGAAACCTTAGCTAGCTACGCGACTAAAGGCAGTCTCATTTCTGTCGATGGGGAGCTTCGTACCCGTAAGTTCGAGAAAAATGGTCAGACCAACTATGTGACCGAAGTTCTCGCTACAGGCTTCCAACTTTTGGAAAGTCGTGCTCAACGTGCTATGCGTGAAAATAATGCTGGTCAAGACTTAGCAGATCTGGTTTTGGAAGAGGAGGAGCTTCCTTTCTAGAATCAATTATAGAAAAAAGCTGGTTCGTTTATAGACTGGCTTTTTCTATTGTTTCTAGTTTTATTGTTCGGAAATTACTTCTTAAAATAGGTCAAATAAATGTCCTTGTACAATAAAATCAAGCATTTTTTTTGAAAAAGTAGTAGAATAAAGTAATATATATTCAAAATTTTCAGAAAAGGAATGAAATTTGAAGGAAAATAAAGAGAAAAAAGAATTGTTGAAATGGATGATAAAGCGTATATTACTGCTGATTCCAGTTGTCTGTATTCTCTTTTGGATTTTTGGCCGTTGTCAAACAAGTGGCATCAAGGATCAGACTAAAATTGGTGTAACCTATATGACCATGAACAATGAGTTCTATAAAAGTATTCATTCGGAAATTAGTCGAATTTCCGATGAAAGAGGAGCTCTTGTTTGCGTCCGAGATCCAGAATTGGATGAAGAAAGGCAGAGCCAGCAGATTGATGATTTTTGTGCTCAAAAAGTTGATGTGATTGTGATCAATCCGGTCAAGGGGGATAGCCAGTCCATTTTAACTGCTCTTGAAAAAGCTAGAAAACAAGGAATTAAAATCATTGCAGTCGATACCCAATTGAAAAATTTTAAGCCCGATGCAAGTATTGTATCTGATAACTACCAAGCGGGAGTAATGATTGCTAAAGAGCTCATGAAACGTTCTTCTAGCGCTCGAGTCCTCCTTTTGGAGCATAAAGGGACTGTCTCAGCAGATACGCGGATTCAGGGGTTTAAAGACACTATAGAGGGGCACAGTTCTTATCAGATTGTATCGGAACTAGAAACCAAGGGGCAAACGGAGATTGCCATGCCGGCTGTCCAGAATTTTTTACAATCAGGGATTGAAATTGATACCTTGGTTGCCTTAAATGACCGCTCGGCTATAGGAGCTTTAGCTGCAATTAAGGAGCAAGGAAATAGCCAGTCCATTGCAATTTATGGAATCGATGGCTCACCAGATATGAAATCCTTGTTGCACTCGACGGATGATGTAGTGGGAACCGTTGCTCAATCTCCCTTGAAGATGGGAGACCGTGTTATGGAAGTTATCCAAGATATTTCTGAAGGGAAGAGCTATACCAAAGAGGTGATCATTCCAGTTGAAATGATGACAAAGGAAAACATTGATCAGTTTGATGTGAATGGGTGGCAGTAATGAGAAAGTTTAGAGGTGTTCGATACAGTTTGGCCATTCTTATGGTCGTGAATTTTATTGCTGTTATGCTCAACAGCATCATCTATCTTCAAGCAACCAACTATATCATTGCTCAACGCCAAGCCTCTCTATTATTGGAGCGCCTAGAGCGTATTCCTTTTGCTCCATCTACGACTTTTTGGTTGTCAGCAATCTTATTTGCTGGGATTGCCTTAATCTCAATGAGTCGTTATAGACCTCAAACAAGTCGATGGTCCATTTTTGATAAGAGGAATCTTCTAGAGATTCTCCTGATGTTACTGTTGATGTGGGTTCAGAACATAGCTTATAACGGGCTCATTCTCTTGGTTTTTGCAGATATCTTCTATGGCTCCAAAGAGTTGAATACCAAGAGAGATCGGAAGTATTGGTTTGCCTTTATCCTAGTGAGCTTCTTGATGCTCCTTGTAACCAATTCAGACGTCTTTTCGCTTTTCTTCCCAATTCCTTCTCTTGATACCTATATTCATTTTTATCCTGAATCTATCCGTATTTTGGCCTTTTTCTTAAAGAATTCCCTCTACGCCTTGAATATGGTACTCTTCATTATTTCACTTTTATTTTATATCATGAATGTCCTTGCGGAAAACCATGAAGTTGAACAAGAGCTGGCCATGGTGTCCAAGGTTAATACCGAGTTGAACAACTATATGGCCTTATCTGAGAAGATTGCAGAGGATCGGGAGCGCAAGCGGATTGCTCGGGAGATTCACGATACCTTGGGACACGCGTTAACAGGGATTTCAGCAGGTTTAGATGCTGTCGGGGTCTTGATTGATATCAATCCAAGTCGTGCCAAAGAGCAGGTAAAAAACGTATCAGAAGTCGTCCGTGAAGGAATCCAGGATGTGAGAGGCTCTCTCAATCGCCTTCGTCCAGGAGCCCTTGAGGAGCGAACTCTCAAAGATGCTTTAGAAAAGACAATCCGCGAGTACCAAATTCTTTCAAACTTGCAAGTTGATCTCAACTATGAATGGATCGATGTCGATATGGACGTCATGATTGAAGATACAATCTTTCGTGTGATACAAGAGTCTATGACTAATGCGGTTCGCCACGGTCATGCCAGCCACATGGACCTCCATTTTTTTGAGGACGAAGAAGATTACATGATTGAGTTGCAGGATAATGGAGTTGGGTTTGAAACCTTGACCTATGGCTACGGACTCAAACAGATGATGGAGCGTATTTCAATTCTAGGAGGCCAGCTTCAATTTGAAAGTCGCGATGGATTTTTCACACGTGTTAGTTTACCAAAATATAAAGAAGGGAGATAATAGATGATGATAAAAGTAATGGTGGCGGATGACCAGTCCTTGATTCGAGAATCTCTGAAAATTATTTTGTCGGCCTACTCAGATATTGAAGTGGTAGCCACAGTGGAAGATGGGAATCATGTCTTGTCTAGCATTCCACACTCGCATCCGGATTTAATCTTAATGGATATTCGGATGCCAGGCATGGATGGGGTTTTGGCTACAAAAGAAGTAAAAGAGCACTATCCGGATATCAAAATTATTATTTTAACAACCTTTGACGATGATGAATTTATCTATAGTGCGCTCAAGTATGGTGCTTCAGGGTATCTCTTAAAAGGAGCCTCGACAGAGGAGCTTTATGAAGCTATTAAGGTGGTGCATCAGGGAGGAGCAATGATCAACCCTGATATCGCAAGCAAGGTCTTTCAAATTTTCTCGCAAATGGCCAAATCAAATTTCTCTATTGCTGTGGATGAGGATAACGTTAAGGATTTGAGCACGACGGAATGGCGCATTATCCAAGAGATTGGCTATGGTGAGTCAAATAAAGAGATTGCGGCTAAACTCTTCTTATCAGAAGGAACTGTTCGTAATTACTTATCAACGATTTTGTCGAAATTAAACCTAAGAGATCGAACGCAATTAGCGATTTGGTCAGTCCAAACAGGAGTGACCCGACGTGATTTTTCAAAAGGAAATACGGAATGAAATTGAAGCGAAAGCAACTTTGTTTAGGGATTTGTCTCCTTTTTATGCTCTCTTTGAGTGCTGGTTTTTATTGGTGGAAACAGCAACCGACCGTCCTTCATATAGGAGTTTATGCAGGCTCTAGTTGGGATGTACCGACCAGTCAACGTTCTCATGCATTGGATCTTGCGATCCAAAAATTTGAAAAGTCCCATCCTAATGTCCGTGTGGAATATGAAAATGGAATTCCGCAGTCGGAATATTCAAACTGGCTCTCAGAAAAAATTGTATCAGGAAAGACCCCTGATGTGTTTATGGTTTCTGAGCAAGATCTGTCCTTATTGGCGGCACGTGGCGTTCTAGAAAAGTTAAATGGCTATATGAATCAAGAAGACCAAGCTGCTTTTTATCCTGTTGCATTTGAATCAGGCGTCTATCAGGGGCAATCCTATGCCTTACCTTATGAAAGTAATCCTATTTTGATGTGTGTCAATAAAGATTTGCTAGACAAAGAAGGCATTGAGGTTCCCAAGGAAGGTTGGAGCTTGGAAGAGTTCTATACAATTTGTAAAAAACTAACCAAAGATACCAATGGAGATGGTCAATTGGATCAGTTTGGGAGTACAGAATATACATGGAAAGAAGCTTTGGCAGCAAATGGGGGTAGTCTTTTTCAAGGAGGGATGCTTAAACTTACGGCTCCAGAAGTCAAAGAGTCTTTGACTTTTTTACAAAAATTGGAAGAGTTGAATAAGAACTATAAGGTGAGTTCCAAAGATTTTGACCAGGGGAAAGTCGCTTTTTATCCCATGACTTTGGCTCAATATAGAACCTATAAACCTTATCCTTACCATGTTTCAAAATATTCAAACTTCACCTGGACCTGTATTCCTATGCCTGCTAAGTCAAAAACTACCAAGGCGACTTTGGTTACGACGACTTCTTTTGCCATGTCTGCTCGGACTCCTCATTCCAAGTTAGCTTGGGAATTGATGCAATTGTTGACAGAAGATCCAGAAATTCAACAACTCCTCTTTGCTCAATCTCAAGGGATTTCCGTTATGCCACAGGTGGTCCAAAGTCAATCTAGTAAAGATCTTCTACAGGTAGATGATTTTGGCACGGATTCCTTGACCAATCAGACCTTGAATCGTATCATGGAACAAGCTGTTGAAAGTAGTCCCAAGAATGTCTCTAAAGAAATGTTGGAAAAGCTGGACTACTTGATTGGCAATGCTTTGCGCGATCAAGATGTCGAGAATCGCTTGCCTCAAATTCAGAGGGAAATTGAAAGTAGTCTTCAGGTAGGAGTTTAAAGAAAAATAAGATGACATTGTGTCAAGTGACAGATGTCATTTTTTTGTTGCTAAATGTCATGTTTATCATGTGACATTTGACAATATAAAAGCGCTTCCAAATATTCTACAATAGAGTCAAATAAAGGAGGTGTAGCAAAATGAAATATCTCATTTTAGTCAGTCATGGTGGATTGGCAGAAGGACTAAAAACATCGCTAGCTATGTTTGCTGGTGACAAGATAAATCAGGTCATTGCAGTTGGACTTAAAGAAGGAAAATCGGTCGATGACTTTGCAGTTGACTTTAGAGAGAGCATTTCAGAATTGACAGCAGATGATTCTGTGCTGGTCTTGGCAGATATTGTAGGTGGTAGTCCATTAACCACGGCAGCCACTGTCCTAGAAGAAGCTGGAAAGCTAGATGGAGCTTTGATCCTTGGTGGGATGAACCTGACCATGGCTTTGACAGCAGTTGTGATGAAGGATGTGTTGGATGGAGACGATTTGTCAGCAACTATCTTATCAGAAGCACAGTCTGCACTACAACCTTTTGAAGTTTCAGCCACTAGTGCTGAAGAAGATGATGACGATATTTAATAGGGAGGTACCTTATGGTAGTAACATTTGTACGGATTGATGACCGCATGATTCACGGTCAAACAGTCACACGCTGGGCAAAAGAAAAACCATGTGATGGTTTGATTGCCGTAAACGATGCAGCAGCATCAAACAAGGTTTTGATCCAAGCTTACAAAGGAGCATCAGACAAGAAAACCTTTGTATGGACAAAAGAAGCCTTTAAAGAAAAGTCAGCAAAAGTAACGGAATCTGACAGTCGGTACTTCTTGATTACCAAAAACCCAATCGATATGAAGGAAATTTTGGTGGATCAAGGTTTTGTCCCAGGAGATGTTAAAGAAATCATCGTTGGCCCTGCAAATGATCGACCTGGTGCAGTGAAATTGGGCAATAACCAATCCATCACCCAGGAAGAAGCAGAAGCCTTTCAGGCAATTCAGGCAGCAGGTTACAAGGTTAAATTCCAATTGTTGCCGGATGTTTCAATTGGTTACTGGGATGATTTCAAATCTAGATTCTGTCAATAATTTTGTGTAAACACTCAAGTAAAGTTGCGGAGTGTTAATCAAATAAGCTTTCAAGTGTGTCAG
>NZ_JAHZPU010000048.1 GCF_019929575.1 Streptococcus infantis | reverse complement strand
CAGCTCAAACAGCTTGAAAGATACTCGCTTAATCAGAGGAACAACTTTGTTGCACTTGACTTGACAATTGGGGAATTAAAAAGGATTAAGAAAAAGTTAAAATTTTTCTTAAATCCCTCTTATAAAATACTTATATTGACTCAATAGTCATTGAAAAAAAGAATAGTCATTCCTCTTCTACTCACTGAGGCTTGCTAGGGTATCCAAATATTGGTTATTAATCACCGCCATGATATAGGTATCCGATCTTAGTAAGTCATTTGGTCCAAACTGTACATCTAAGGGAGCATTTTCGTAGTCACGAAAACCGAGGATATTGAGATTGTACCGTCCTCGAAGATCCAATTGACTAAGACTTTGCCCTACCCAAGATACAGGAACTTTCATTTCGACAATTGAGACATTCTTGTCCAACTGAAAGACATCTACACTGTTATTAAAGAGAATTGTCTGTGCCAACGAACGACCCATCTCATACTCTGGTGAAATGACTGAGTCTGCACCTATTTTTTCAAGGACTTTTTTTGCTGTATGACTTTTGACCTTAGCGATAACAGTCGGTACACCCAGACTCTTGCAATGCATGACTGCAAGAACACTGGACTCTAGATTTTCACCCGTTGCGACGACTACGGTATCGCAGGTATCAATCCCGGCTGATAGCAAGAGGTCCTCATCTGTGATGTCACCAACAACGCCACGCGCCAAGACCAGTTCAAATTGATTGATCCGTTCCTCATGGTCGTCAATGGCTATGATATTTACATCATGCTTAGCGAGAGCAGCCAGAACACTACTCCCAAAAATACCCAAACCTAAAATTCCGATTGTCCGATCTGACATAGTTTATCCTTTCCTATCCTATAGTAATATCTGCTTTCATATAGTGGATCATATCTTTCTTGTCTGGACGATACTCAGCCAAGCTAACTAATAGCGTCAACGGTCCGATTCGTCCTATAAACATCAATAACATGACAACGCTAAGTGCTATCTTACCTAATTCTGGTGTCAAGTTCGCTGTTACTCCAACGGTAGCAAGCGCAGAAATAGTTTCAAACATCAAGTAGATAAATTTCGGATTCCCTTCTGCTGTTATTCCTAGTAAAATCAAGCCAACCAGAAAAGTCAATAAGAAAATAATGAAGACACTGAATGATTTTTGGACTGTCCGAGGTTCAATCGTTCTCTGTGCTACATTGGCATGAGGTAACCCTAAAAACTCACTGCGTGCGAATACCAACAAAACAAAGAAGGTCGTGATTTTAAGTCCTCCTGCGGTTCCTCCAGGTGCTCCACCGAGAAACATCTGTAAGATATAGATCAGTAAAGTAACAGGCCGAGCCTGGGTGTAATCAATAGAAGCAAAACCTGCTGTTCTCATGCTGACAGTTTGGAAGAAACTAACCAGCAATTTATCAGGAAAGCTGAGATTGCCAATCGTTCCCGAATTATTCCACTCTATCAAGAGGGTTGAAACTGTTCCAGCAAATAAAATCCCCGCTGTTAAGAAGAGAACTAGCTTAGTATGGAAACGAAGACGGCGTTTTTTCTTCTTTCCCAATTGAGTGGCTAGATCAAACCAGACCATGAAACCTAGACCGCCTGTAATAATCAAGCCAGCAATCACTAGATTAACCAAAGGATCTGTCTGAAAGGCTAGCAAACTCGTACTTCCAAAATTATCAAATCCAGCATTACAAAAAGCTGAAATTGCCAAAAAGATAGACGTTAAAATACCTCGCCCCCAGCCAAACTCGGGGATAAAACGAAAACTCAGCAGAAAGGCTCCTAAACCTTCTACTAAAAAAGTTGTAAAAAAGATGGAACGTAGAAAATCCTTCAAAGACTGAGTTTCTTCAAAACTAAAACTCTCCAGAATCGTTTCACGACCTCGAAGACTCATCTTTTGCTTGCTTTGAATATAGAAGACCCCTATAAAGGTCATGAGCCCCAAACCACCAATCTGAATCAAGACCATACAAATCAACTGCCCCCAAACATTGTAGGTCGAAGCGACAGGCAAGGTAAATAGTCCTGTCACACAGACCATGGATACAGCTGTAAACAAATGATCAAAATAACCGGCATGAGATGTTGGAGCTTGTACGAGTGGTAAACTCAACAGGAGGGAACCTAGAAAAATAACCAAAGCAAAGCTTAAAAAGATTCGCCGAGCAGGTGATAAACGCCCCAAGGTCGTGTTTATTTTTTCCGAAAATGATTTGAATAACATAGTTACATTGTACCATAAAAACAATTAAAGCAGTCACATATGACTAACGATTTCAAGACAGAGTTCTAAGGCCTTGTCAAAAGCTTCTGAACCCCAATCGCGGCTATCATAATTTTCTAAATCCGCTAGAGAGTCGGCTGTAAATAGAAGTTGTCCCCAAACGACTCCTCGAAGCTGGGCAACTGCTGCAAGAGCTGCACACTCCATCTCCACAACTGCACAGCCTTCTTCCTTACGATAGGCAACTTTTTCAGCCGTTTCTCGGTAAAAACCATCTGTCGACCAAGTCATGACCTCCTCGTAAGGAATGCCTAGTTGTTCCAAGACTTGCTCAATGGCAGAGATAGCCTCAATCTGCATCTCCATATAACGAGAAGGCGCTACATAGTGGTAGCTGGCCCCCTCATCTCGCAGAGCGCGAACAGGGACGAGAAAGGCATTTTCCTCTATATCGGCTAGGACTCCACAAGTACCAGTGGAAATGATTTGCTCCACACCATAGCCAATCAACCAATCCATAAACTGGGCCGCTGGAGCGGAACCGACAGGCGCTTGGGCAAGACACACTTTTTCACCTTTGTAGTCCATGACATAAACCGGGTAGGTCTTAGTGGCAGAAACAAACTCCCCTACGCAATCTGCTTCTACTTCCTGAGCATAGCGGTCAATCTCTTCTTCCAAAAATGCATAGATGCACTTCTTTGGTAACTGTAAATCCAAGCCTTCGTGATTCGGCATGATGACTGCCTGAGGATTATCGTCAAACTCTAAAATAGGAATAGCATGTTTTTGAATCATAGAATACCTCCTCTAAATTTTTACTATTATAACAAAAGCCAAACGAAAGTCAAGACGGGAGGCTAAGTCAAATCATAAAAAACCTACCTTAAGTAGGAAACAACAATTAAATGCTTTTTCCTCTACTAACAAAATTGCTAAAACTTAGGAATTAGTTTATAATAGATTGAATTTGAAAAAGGGAGGTTCTTATGAAATTCTATTCATACGACTATGTTCTAAGCCAAATCAGTCAACAGGATTGGGTCATGATTATTGTGTCGACGCTCTTAGTGATTGTGACTGGATTCTTTGCATTTAAGGCTTTCAAAGATAAAAGAGGGAGTAAGTTCCGTGAATTATCGCTCATTTCTATTTTGACGTTAATTGCTTTTGTATTGATTAGCATTACGAATCTTCAAAACAACCAATCCAATGATAATCAATTTCGTAGTTCCTTGCACTTCATCGAAATTGTATCAAAAGAGTTAGGTGTTGATAAGAAAAATGTTTATGTCAACACATCAGCAGTGACTGATGGGGCGATTATTAAGGTTGGCAACAATTTTTATCGTGCCATTAGCGGGACTGACCAAGATAGCTATTTATTAGAAAAAATGGAACTCTATAAATCAGATGTTGAACTCGTGGAGGTTGAAAAATGATAAGCTTTTTTGCTACGATTGCAATTAAATTAGCCTTGGGGCTACTTTCTCTTGTTTTTGTTATTAACGTAACAGGTAAAGGAAATTTAGCACCAAGTTCTGCAGTAGATCAAATCCAGAACTTTGTTCTCGGGGGTATTATCGGTGGGGTTATCTACAATAGTTCTATCACCATCATCCAATACATTGTTATCCTTATCATCTGGACTATTCTCATCCTGCTCCTTAAATGGTTGAATACCAATATTTCCTTTTTCAAACACTTAATTGACGGGAAACCAACTATTATCATAAAAAATGGAACATTAGATCCTGAAGCCTGTCGTTCAAAAGGTCTAGCTGCAGCTGATGTTGCTCTGAAATTGCGCGCTCAAGGAATTTTCCAATTGAAGGATGTCAAGAGAGCTGTGATTGAGCAAAACGGACAGCTGATTGTCGTAAGAATGGGTGACGAAAATCCTAAGTACCCAGTGATTACAGATGGTGTTGTCCAAGTTGAAATCTTAGAAACCATTGGCAAATCCGAGGAATGGCTAACTGAGAAATTGAAAGAAAAAGGTTTCGAAGAAGTCTCAAATATCTTTATCGCTGAATATGATAAAGGTCAATTGAATGTTGTAACCTATTAAAAAAATAAACTGATGCTTTTCGTATCAGTTTTTTGCTTTTTAGTATAAAAGGGTATATACTTAAATTAATATCTAATGTAATTTAGATAATACAAAAAATTAACGGAGGTATCCCCCATGTCAATCGAAGAAAAATTCAACCAAGCTAAAGGTTCTGTTAAAGAAGGTTTTGGTAAACTAACTGGCGATACAAAAACTCAAGCAGAAGGAGCTGCAGAAAAGGTAGCTTCAAAAGCTAAAGAAGTTGCTGAAGATGCAAAAGAAGCTGTCGAAGGTGCAGTATCTGGCGTAAAAAACATCTTTAAAAAAGACGAAGAATAATTCTTTTTCGTCCTAATAACATAAGAAAATCTCCCTTCTCTTTTGTACTGACCCCAAAAAGTTAGACAAATAATTATTGAAAGGATTTAGTTCTGTACTGCACAGGACTAAGTCCTTT
>NZ_JAHZPU010000047.1 GCF_019929575.1 Streptococcus infantis | reverse complement strand
ACTGTTTTTTGCAACTCTAGTATATCAGATGAACATGTCTTTTGTGTTGCACTTCATTTTACAACAGGGCAAAATTTCAAAGAAAACAGAAATAGCGAGAAATCTTAGTTTTTTCTAGTCAAGTGGATACTCTTTATGGTAAAATAGTAACGATAAGAAATGGAGGAGAATCAAAATGGAATCACATTTGGTTAGAATCATCAACCGCCTAGAAGCAATGACAAAAGATGGTGGTAACTTAAAACGTAACTTTGAGCGCGAGGGAGTTGTTGTAGCTGAAGTTGCTTTTAATCATGATGAAGAAAATGGCCCAATCTTTACACTTCGTGATGTTGAAGCTCGTGAAACATATACTTTTGACAGTATCGACTTGATTGCGATGGAAATTTACGAACTTCTATACTAATAATAGATATACAGAGGTTGGGACAAAAGATCCCGACCTCACTTTTTATTAGCAATCAAACTTTGACGCGGTAGCTGATTGGATTTTTCGTTCGTCTTTTAGACTCCCAAAACTCCTAATCATCTTCGCGGGGCTGGGACTACGAAATCGAGACTTTGTCTATCGATTTCTGTCCCACCGCCTTTCACCAACGAGAATCCTTTTTGTATGACAAATAGGATTTTTTTCTTACTATCAAGATTTTCTCATGATTAGCGCTCTACTATTTATAGTGCTAGTATCCAATCTTTTTACTTGCTTTCCCCTTCAATCATGATATAATGAGACTAAAGAACTTTGACTATTTTTGACCTTTTAGATTTAGTCAAGACTAAGAAAGAAATGAGGTGGCGGTATGCTCTGTCAAAACTGTAAAATCAATGACTCAACGATTCATCTTTATACCAATCTCAATGGACAACAAAAGCAAATCGACCTTTGTCAAAATTGCTACAAAATTATCAAAACAGATCCTAACAATAGCTTATTCAAGGGCATTACAGATTTAAACAACCGTGATTTTGATCCCTTTGGAGATTTCTTTAACGATCTCAACAACTTTAGACCTTCTTCTAATAACAACAATATCCCCCCAACTCAGTCAGGGGGTGGATACGGTGGAAATGGTGGCTATGGTTCCCAAAATCGTGGTCCTGCCCAAACCCCACCACCAATCCAGGAAAAAGGACTCTTGGATGAATATGGTATCAATGTCACTGAGATTGCCCGTCGTGGAAATATTGACCCTGTAATTGGCCGTGACGAAGAGATTATCCGTGTCATTGAAATCCTCAACCGCAGAACAAAAAACAACCCTGTTCTCATCGGTGAGCCCGGTGTTGGTAAGACAGCTGTTGTCGAAGGTTTAGCTCAGAAAATTGTTGACGGTGATGTTCCCCATAAGCTTCAAGGGAAAGAAGTCATTCGCCTAGATGTCGTTAGTCTAGTCCAAGGTACAGGTATCCGTGGTCAGTTTGAAGAACGCATGCAAAAACTCATGGAAGAAATTCGTGAGCGCGAGGATGTTATTCTCTTCATTGACGAAATTCATGAAATTGTCGGTGCTGGTTCTGCTGGAGAAGGGAATATGGATGCAGGAAATATCCTAAAACCAGCTCTTGCTCGTGGCGAACTCCAACTGGTTGGTGCTACTACCCTCAATGAATATCGCATCATTGAAAAGGATGCTGCCCTTGAGCGCCGTATGCAACCGGTCAAGGTTGATGAACCAACTGTGGAAGAAACCATCATTATCCTTAAAGGAATTCAAAAGAAATACGAAGATTACCATCATGTTCACTATACTGACGGGGCTATCGAAGCGGCCGCTACCCTTTCTAACCGCTACATCCAAGATCGTTTCTTGCCAGACAAGGCCATTGACCTTCTAGATGAAGCTGGTTCAAAAATGAACTTAACCTTGAATTTTGTAGATCCTAAGGTCATCGACCAACGCTTAATCGAAGCAGAAAATCTCAAGGCACAAGCAACCCGCGATGAAGATTTTGAAAAAGCAGCCTACTTCCGTGACCAGATTGCCAAATACAAGGAAATGCAAAAAACAAAGGTAACGGATCAGGATACCCCAATCATCAGCGAAAAAACAATCGAACACATCATCGAGCAAAAGACTAATATTCCAGTTGGTGATCTTAAGGAAAAAGAACAGTCTCAACTGATCAACCTAGCAGATGACCTCAAAGCTCATGTTATTGGTCAAGATGATGCAGTTGATAAGATCGCTAAGGCTATCCGGCGTAACCGTGTTGGACTCGGTACTCCAAACCGTCCAATCGGTAGCTTCCTTTTTGTTGGTCCTACCGGTGTCGGTAAAACAGAACTTTCTAAACAGCTGGCCATCGAACTCTTTGGTTCTGCTGATAGCATGATTCGCTTTGATATGAGTGAATACATGGAAAAACACAGCGTGGCTAAACTCGTTGGTGCCCCTCCAGGATACGTAGGCTATGATGAAGCAGGTCAATTGACTGAAAAAGTTCGTCGTAACCCCTACTCACTGATCCTCTTGGATGAAGTTGAAAAAGCCCATCCAGATGTTATGCATATGTTCCTTCAAGTCTTGGATGATGGTCGTTTAACGGATGGTCAAGGACGTACAGTTAGCTTCAAGGACGCCATCATTATCATGACCTCAAATGCAGGTACAGGTAAGGCAGAAGCTAGTGTTGGATTTGGTGCTGCTAGAGAAGGCCGTACTAACTCTGTCCTTGGGGAATTAGGCAACTTCTTTAGTCCAGAATTTATGAACCGTTTTGATGGCATTATCGAATTCAAGGCTCTCAGCAAGGAAAATCTCCTTCAAATCGTTGACCTCATGTTAGATGATGTCAATAAACGACTCTCAAGTAATAACATCCATTTAGATGTGACAGATAAGGTTAAGGAGAAACTTGTAGACCTTGGTTACGATCCAAAAATGGGAGCTCGTCCACTCCGTCGTACCATCCAAGACTACATCGAAGATGCCATTACGGACTACTACCTTGAAAATCCAAGCGAGAAAAACCTCAAGGCTGTCATGACTAGTAATGGTAAAATCATGATTAAATCAAAAAATAAATTGGAAACAGTTGACTCAAATGACTAATTCCACATACTAAAAGAATGTTCTTACTTGACAGTAAGAGCATTCTTTAATATGATAGAAAGAAAGCGCACACATAAAGGAGAAATTTATGACAAATCCAACCTTTGGAGAAAGAAAAGAGGGTGTAACCTACAAAACTAGATATGGTGTTTATGCAGTCATCCCTGACTCAGCACATGAAAAGATTATCCTCGTTCAAGCTCCAAATGGTGCATGGTTCTTGCCTGGTGGCGAGATTGAAGCAGGTGAAGATCATTTTGAAGCTCTCAAACGAGAACTAATTGAAGAATTAGGTTTTACAGCTAAGATTGGCACTTATTATGGACAAGCAGATGAGTATTTCTATTCCAGCCATCGTGATACTTACTACTACAATCCAGCCTATCTCTACGAAGCTACTTCTTATCAAGAAATCCAAAAACCTTTGGAGGACTTCAATCATCTAGCTTGGTTCCCAATCGATGAAGCCATTGCTAACTTAAAGCGTGGCAGTCATAAATGGGCAATTGAAGCTTGGAAAAAGCAGCATCAAGTTTAAATTAACTTTTCCAATTTTTCCAAAAAGTGCTATAATAGAAATAGAAACACAGGAGGAAAGCCTATGAAGCTCATCAACACTACTAATTCTCACTCAAACCTTGTTAAAAGCCAACTGGAGAGTACCGACGCTACACTCGTAGAAGTCTACTCTGCAGGCAATACTGATGTTATCTTTACTCAGGCACCGCTTCATTATGAAATCCTCATTTCCAATAAACATCGTGCTATCCGCGAACAAGAAATAGAAAAAATCCAAGAATTTTTCTTGAATCGCAAGATCGAAAAGCAAAATATCGATGAAGCTAATATCAAGACCCTCTACTCTGAAAAATTGATTGAAATCTCAATCCCAACAAAATAAAACTTAGTAATATTTGGACAACACTCTAAAAATTCTAACTTTTTAGAGTGTTCTTTGTCTGTCTAATCCTATATTCTAGAATCAGATTCAGTGTTACAGAAAGAGTTTTCTAACAATCCTTCAACTGACTAAGTTTGGCAATATTTTTGTAAAAACTCGGTACTTGATCATCAAAACACTTAATTCTACTATTATAATTTACTAACATTAAAGAAGGAGCTCATAAATGGAGAACATAGTATACAGAAAAGCAAGGCTAGACGAATACCAAAAAATTGGAAAAGTAATAGCCGATAGCTTCTTTGATTATCCATTTTTAACTCTAATCATAGATGATCTCAAGAAACCTGAAAACTATCCTGCTTTTTTAGAACTATTGGAAAGTCTCCTTACTCGCCTCTATATCAAAGAAGAGACCTGTTTAGTAGCTGAACAAGACGGAGAAATCCTAGCTGTCGCCTTATTACAACAAAATGATTTTTCTATCCTATCTTACTTGCTAAATGGTGTCATAAAACTGTTTCGCTACATTAGCCCACGAAATTTTTTGAAGTATCTTGATCTAGTAGACCGTTCCGAAGAACATTTGAAAAAAACTAATAGCTTTGACTGGTATTTGATGCTCCTTGCAGTCAATCCATCCGTTAAAGGACAAGGTGTGGGCAGTGCTTTTCTTCGAGACGCAGTTGAGCCTTATGTCAAATCCAAGGGCTGCAAGCGCTTAGGGCTCATTACCAGTACAGAAAAAAATGTTCCATTCTATAAAAAGAATGATTATGTATTGCTAGATTTTATGGAGTTAGAGTATGGGACTAAGTCCATTGGGAACTGGGCTTTTTTAAAAACTATCAATAAATAAAGTAAAAAGGAGTTTAAATTGAACTGCACCCCAAAAGTTAGACAGGAAAAAATCTAACTTTTGGGGTGTTTTTATTATGAAATTAACTTGTGAAGA
>NZ_JAHZPU010000046.1 GCF_019929575.1 Streptococcus infantis | reverse complement strand
GCTCAAACAGCTTGAAAGATACTCGCTTAATCAGAGGAACAACTTTGTTGCACTTGACTTGACAATTGGGGAATTTTAAATTTTACATACAACTAGCAAATTTTTAATAGGGAGGTAGCGCCATGCCTAGTCTTTTAGTCGAACTTTTTGATCATCACACTATCGAGAAAAATGTTTATCAGACTTTTATTTGTGATTGTGATGAGGTTTTATTTCTCTCCCTGAAAAAAATTGCAGAAGATGAAAGATTGGCCTTGAAACATTTTTTATTGGATCAAGTTTCCCATGTAAAGCAAGTGCATTTTCGGCAAATAAGTCTAGATAAGATTACGGATGATTTGAATCTTTTCTTGACTAACTATGATTCAGTGACCTTAGATGTTTTTGGAGGAGATTCGATATTAGCTATTTTTCTGTATCAGTATGGTTTGGAAAAGCAATTACCGATTATTGCAATAGATATTGAGCAAGGAAAACAATTTAAATGGAAAATGGGTAAAGTGGAGAAGGAAGAGTTAGTGATTCCTAACCTAACCATTGAACAGTTGATGGCCTTAAGGGGTGGTAAACTCATCAAAGCGAAACAACCTAAATACAGTCCGAAACAAATTACTACCATCAAAAAACTAGCAAACTATGCAATTTTAAACCCAGAAGAATGGTATCAGATCACTCAATTCTTTGCATTAGCAAAAACAACTGATTTCCACGCTGAACAGCAAGAGTTTTGGAAAGTAACGGTAAAAAGTACCCTTATCCAGAATCTATGATTCCCCTACTAACAGAAGCTAACTTGATTCATATTGATGAGGAAAGTTTCGATCATATTAGTTACACTTTTTCTAGCTCTGAGGCACAATTACTCTGTCGCACAAAAGGTCACATTTTAGAATTATATCTCTATCTTTTAGCGATAGAGTCAGAGTACTTTGATGAATGTATGATAGGGGCAGAAATTGACTGGAATGGTATTTTCCCTGAAGTTGATAATGTACAAAATGAAATTGATGTTGTCCTCCGTAAAGGTCAATCTATTATTTTTATATCTTGTAAAATGACAGACTTGTCTGTTGAAGCTATTAACGAGCTCGAAGTTTATGCCAATCATTTTGCAGGAGATAATTGTTTAAAATTGATTGTATGCTCCGGCAGGATTAACCCTGTTTTTAGCAATCGTTGTCAAGAATATGGCGTATCCATCATTAAACATGATCAGATATCAAATCTCATTCCCATGTTGCAAAAGTATATGAAGAACAAACGGAAGTGATACTAGATTTTATAGTGAAGAAAGGCTGATTTTATTGGCCTTTTTCTTATCCTTTTCGAATAAAGTAGAAAAGGGGGTATATATGTTTATAGCCAGAGATGAAAAGGGTAAGCTCATTAATACTCTAGAGAAAGAGCCAAAAAAACAAGACTATTATTGTCCAGCTTGTGGAACAAGTGTTCGCTTGAGAAAAGGGAAAAACTTACGGACGCATTTTGCCCATGTTTCTCTCAACCAGTGTGACTTTTATTATGAAAATGAGAGTTTAGAGCATCTGGAAAATAAGGTTGCCCTTTTTAATTGGGCGTTGAAGAATGACAAGGCCGAGCTTGAATATCCCATACCGGACCTAAAGCAAATTGCAGATGTTTTAGTCAATAAGCAATTAGCCATTGAGGTTCAATGTAGCCCCTTGTCTTCAAAACTGTTACAGGAAAGAAGCTATGGCTATCGAAGTTTGGGAATTCAAGTTCTTTGGCTACTAGGTGAAAAACTCTGTTTAAAAGAGCGTCTAACTAAACTTCAGAAAGATTTCCTTTACTTCAGTAATAATATGGGATTTCATCTTTGGGAGTTAGACCATAAAAAACAAGTTTTGAGGCTCAAGTACCTACTCCACCAAGATTTAAAAGGGAAACTCCATTATCAGGTCAAGGAATTTTCTTATGGCAAAGGGAATCTTCTAAAAATTTTACGTAGTCCTTATCAGCAACAACCTCTTATCACTTTTTCAGTTGAGCAGGATAGGAAGATTTGTCATTACATTCAAAAACAGCTCTATTATCAAAACCCCTATTGGATGAAGCAACAAGCCCAAGCTTACTTAAGAGGAGAAAACCTATTAAATTTGAAGACTCAGGACTGGTATCCCCAAGTAAGGCCTATAGAAAAAGGGCAATTTTGTCAGATTACTGTAGACTTGCAGGACTATTACGACAATTTTCAGGCCTATTATCAACAAAATCCCAAAACTGCCACACAAAAGCTTTATCCACCTGCCTTTTATCAGCAATATTTCTTAAAAAATATGGTAAAATAGAAAGGATGGAGGAAACTTATGGTATTACAACGAAATGAAATAAATGAAAAAGATACATGGGATTTATCAACGATCTTTGAAACAGACCAAAAATGGGAAGAAGAACTTGCCCTTTTAACGAAAGATACAAAACAGGCAGCTAGTCTTGAAGGACATCTCTTGGATAGTGCTGAGAGCCTTCTTAACATTACAGAGCATTATCTGGACTTGAGTCGTCGTCTTGAAAAACTCTATGTCTACGCACATATGAAAAACGACCAAGATACACGAGTCGCTAAGTATCAAGAATACTATGCAAAAGCAATGACTCTTTATAGTCAACTAGATCAGGTATTCTCTTTCTATGAGCCAGAATTTATGGCTATAACAGAAGAGCAGTATCAAAAGTTTTTGTCAGAAGAACCAAAACTTCAGCCTTATAAACACTTCTTTGATAAACTTTTGCAAAATAAGGACCATGTCCTTTCACAACGTGAAGAGGAATTATTAGCCGGAGCTGGAGAAATTTTTGGTGCAGCCAGTGAAACCTTTGCTATCTTGGACAATGCGGATATTAGCTTCCCATATGTCCTTGATGATGAAGGAAATGAAGTACAACTCTCTCACGGGACATACATTCGTTTGATGGAGTCAAAAAATCGTGAAGTTCGCCGTGGTGCTTATGAAGCTCTATATGCGACTTACGAGCAATTCCAGCATACATATGCTAAGACTTTGCAAACAAATGTCAAGGTACAAAACTACCGTGCTAAAGTCCGTAACTATCAGAGCGCTCGTCAGGCTGCGCTAGATGCAAACTTTGTCCCAGAAAGTGTTTATGATAATTTGGTGACTGCAGTTCGTAAGCATTTACCACTTTTACACCGTTATCTAGCCCTTCGTTCAAAGATTTTAGGGATTTCAGACCTTAAAATGTACGATGTCTATACACCATTGTCTTCAGTAGAATACAGCTTTACTTATGAGGAAGCCTTGAAGAAGGCAGAGGAAGCTTTGGCTGTTCTTGGTGACGATTACTTGAGTCGTGTTAAACGTGCCTTTAGTGAGCGTTGGATCGATGTTTATGAAAACCAAGGCAAGCGTTCAGGTGCCTATTCAGGTGGTTCTTATGACACCAATGCTTTCATGCTCCTTAACTGGCAGGATAATCTCGATAATCTCTTTACTCTTGTACACGAGACTGGGCACAGTATGCACTCAAGCTATACCCGTGAAACACAGCCTTATGTATACGGAGATTACTCAATCTTCTTGGCAGAGATTGCTTCAACAACCAATGAAAATATCTTAACTGAAAAATTATTGGAAGAAGTTCAAGATGACGCAACACGCTTTGCTATTCTAAACAACTTCTTGGATGGTTTCCGTGGAACAGTGTTCCGCCAAACTCAATTTGCTGAATTTGAACATACTATTCACCAAGCCGATCAAAATGGTGAAGTCTTGACAAGCGAATTCTTAAACAATCTCTATGCTGATTTGAACCAAGAGTACTATGGACTTAACAAGGAAGACAATCCTCAAATCCAGTACGAGTGGGCTCGTATCCCTCATTTCTACTATAACTATTATGTATATCAGTATTCAACAGGCTTTGCAGCTGCTTCAGCCTTGGCTGAAAAGATTGTTCATGGTAGCCAAGAGGATCGTGACCGCTATATCGACTACCTCAAGGCAGGGAAGTCAGATTATCCACTCAATATCATGCGCAAAGCTGGTGTTGATATGGAAAAAGAAGATTACCTCAACGACGCCTTTGCAGTCTTTGAGCGTCGATTGAATGAGTTTGAAGCCCTCGTTGAAAAATTAGGATTGGCATAAGATGGTAGAATCTTATAGTAAAAATGCCAACCATAACATGCGTCGACCAGTTGTCAAAGAAGAAATCGTAGACTTTATGCGCCAGCGTCAAAAGCAGGTGACAGGTTCTTTAAAAGAGCTAGAAAATTTTGCTCGTAAGGAAAATATTCCCATTATTCCCCATGAAACGGTTGCTTATTTCCGTTTTCTCATGGAGACTATGCAACCAAAAAATATTTTAGAGATTGGGACGGCAATTGGTTTTTCAGCCCTCTTGATGGCTGAACACGCGCCCGAAGCTAAAATCACGACTATAGATCGTAATCCAGAAATGATTGGTTTTGCCAAGGATAATTTAGTCCGTTTTGACACTCGCAAACAAATTACTCTGCTTGAGGGCGATGCTGTAGATGTTTTATCGACCTTAACAGAATCCTATGATTTTGTCTTTATGGACTCAGCCAAGTCTAAGTATATCGTCTTTCTACCAGAAATCTTTAAACATCTGGATGTTGGAGGAGTGGTTGTTTTGGATGATATTTTCCAAGGAGGGGATATTGCCAAAGATATCATGGAAGTCCGTCGAGGCCAACGAACCATCTATCGGGGCTTGCAACGACTCTTTGATGCGACTTTGGACAATCCAGGATTAACCGCTACTTTGGTTCCTCTTGGAGACGGAATTCTCATGCTGAGAAAAAATGTGAAAAATGTAAGTTTACCTGAAATGGAATAATTGCCCTGTTGTAAAATGAAGTGCAACACAAAAGACATGTTCATCTGATATACTAGAGTTGCAAAAAACAGTA
>NZ_JAHZPU010000045.1 GCF_019929575.1 Streptococcus infantis | reverse complement strand
CTATACTGTTTTTTGCAACTCTAGTATATCAGATGAACATGTCTTTTGTGTTGCACTTCATTTTACAACAGGGCATCCTTTTTAATTTTAGGAGATTATACTAGAGTCATCAAATAAAGAAAAACTCTAAGGAGAATCCTATGAAATTCAATCCAAATCAAAGATATACTCGTTGGTCTATTCGTCGTCTCAGTGTCGGTGTCGCCTCAGTTGTTGTGGCCAGTGGCTTCTTTGTTCTGGTCAGTCAACCAAGTTCTGTACGTGCCGATGTGGTCAATCCGACCCCTGCTCAAGTCGTGCCAGATGCAGATTCGGTGAGTGCAAAGAGCGACTTACCAGTAGAAATTCTCAAAGAAGCAGTTGATACAGCTCTTCCTTCAGAACAGGTAGATTCAACGCCTAAAGCAAGCTTGGATACTATAAGCTCACCAGAAAAAGCGGATGTAGCCACTAAAGACCAAGTAGTAGCACCAAAAGAAGAAGTGCAAGCAAAACCAGAATCTAAGAAACAAACAGAAGATGTGAATAAACCTGTCACAAATCCTGCGCCTACAGTTTCTGGACAAGACCGTGAAGCAAATGAAGCTCAATCAGCCACTACTCCAGCTGAAGTTCAAAAAGGTGTAGCCGACAATACCAAAGACACAGTAGATGTTCCAGCTTCTTACTTGGACAAGGCAAACTTCCCTGGCCCATTCACAGCCGGAGTCAACCAAGTCATTCCATACGAATTCTTCGCTGGTGACGGTATGTTGACTCGCCTTATCTTGAAAGCTTCTGACAAGGCCCCATGGTCAGACAACGGTTCAGCTAAAAATCCTGCCCTCCCACCAGTAGAGAAATTGGGCAGAGGCCTTTACTTCTATGAAGTGGATTTGGCAGGTACTCAAGGAAAATCAGATAAAGAGCTTCTTAACCTCTTGAAACAAAACGGCACTCAAAGTTATAAAGCTACTATTAAAGTGTATGGTGCGAAAGATGGTAAGGCCGATTTGAGCAACCTCGTAGCGACTAAAAATTTGGATGTCAACTTGAACGACTTGACTACCCCAGCCGAAGTGCAAAAAGGTGTAGCCGACAACACTAAAGACACGGTAGACGTCCCAGCTACATACTTGGATAAAGCCAATTTCCCTGGTCCATTCACAGCCGGTGTTAACCAAGTCATTCCATATGAATTCTTCGCAGGTGACGGTATGTTGACTCGCCTTATCTTGAAAGCATCCGATAAGGCCCCATGGTCAGACAACGGTTCAGCCAAAAATCCTGCTCTCCCACCAGTAGAGAAATTGGGCAAAGGCCTTTACTTCTATGAAGTAGACTTGGCAGGTACCCAAGGCAAATCTGACAAAGAGTTGCTTGACTTGTTAAAACAAAACGGCACTCAAAGCTATAAAGCTACTATTAAAGTGTATGGTGCGAAAGATGGCAAAGCAGATTTGAGCAATCTTGTAGCGACTAAGGATTTGGATGTCAATTTGAATGGTTTGACTACTCCAGCCGAAGTGCAAAAAGGTGTGACTGACAATACCAAAGATACAGTTGATGTTCCAGCTACGTACTTGGCCAAGGCTAACTTCCCAGGCCCATTCACAGCTGGCGTCAACCAAGTCATCCCATACGAATTCTTCGCTGGTGACGGTATGTTAACACGCCTTATCTTGAAAGCTTCTGACAAGGCTCCATGGTCAGACAACGGTTCAGCTAAAAACCCCGCTCTTCCACCAGTAGAAAAATTAGGCAAAGGTCTTTACTTCTACGAAGTGGATTTGGCAGGTACTCAAGGCAAATCGGATAAAGACCTTCTTGACCTCTTGAAACAAAACGGTACTCAAAGTTATAAAGCTAATATCAAGGTGTACGGCGCTAAAGATGGCAAGGCAGACTTGAGCAATCTCGTAGCGACTAAGGATTTGACAGTGAACTTGAATGGACATCAGTCTCTTATTCCGATGCAGTCAGGTTTCGTTCCATCTTCTAATGGTTCAGCTATGCCGACTCCAATGATGAATAGTCATCAAGGTGCTTCTAATATGAAATCTAAAATGCCAGCTACTAGCCAGGATAAGATGATGCCTAGCAAAGAGCAGGACAAAACCATGAATGCTAGCCAGACAATGGCAACCCCAAGCATGAAACAAGACCAAGCTCCAGCAGCCTCAAGCAAGATGTCTGATGAAGGCAAGATGGCATCTAATTATAAGGTATCAAGTCCAATGATGGCTGATCAAATGAAAGAACCAAAAGGCATGCTTCCATATACTGGTGAAGCCCAAACATCAATGGCTACTCTTGGATTCTTTGGATTAGCCTTGGCTGGACTGCTAGGTGGCCTAGGTTTGAAAGCTAAAAAAGAGGAAAATGACTAGTCTAGCTACAGACTTTCTATCTAGGATTTGAAAAATCCAGATATCGTTTAGAATGTTCGTAAAGAGATAAAAATAGTGTTATACTATTGTGGTATAGCACTGTTTTTTTCAAAGGAGAGACAGATGGGAAAGACAATTTTACTCGTTGACGACGAGGTAGAAATCACAGATATTCATCAACGCTATCTGGTTCAGGCAGGGTATCAGGTTTTGGTGGCTCATGATGGAGTAGAGGCCTTGGAAATCTTCAAGCGAAAACCGATTGATTTGATTATTACAGATATCATGATGCCTCGGATGGATGGTTATGATTTGATTAGTGAGGTTCAGTATCAATCTCCAGATCAGCCTTTTCTATTTATTACGGCTAAGACAAGCGAACAGGACAAGATTTACGGCCTAAGCCTGGGGGCAGATGACTTTATTGCCAAGCCATTTAGTCCTCGTGAGCTTGTTTTACGTGTCCACAATATCTTGCGTCGCCTTCATCGTGGGGGTGAGATAGAGGTTGTCAGCCTCGGGGATTTACGAATGAATCACGGTAGTCATGAGGCTCAAGTAGGAGATGTAGCACTTGATTTGACAGTCAAATCCTTCGAGCTTTTATGGATTTTAGCCAGCAATCCAAAGCGAGTTTTCTCTAAGACAGATCTTTATGAAAAGGTCTGGCAAGAAGACTATGTGGATGATACCAATACCTTAAATGTTCATATTCATGCTCTTCGACAGGAGTTGGCTAAATATGCTAGTGCAGAAACGCCCACCATAAAAACAGTTTGGGGCTTGGGCTACAAAATTGAGAAAGCACGAGGTAGTCAATGAAATTAAAAAGTTATATTCTAGTGGGGTATATCATTTCAACACTCCTAACGATTATCGTAGTTTTTTGGGCAGTCCAGCGAATGCTAATTGACGAAAGAGAGATTTATTTCCTGATTGGAATGACTCTAATCGCAAGTTTTGTCGGTGCTGGGATTAGTCTCTTTCTCCTATCACCAGTCTTTACTTCATTGGGTAAACTTAAGGAACATGCCAAGCGAGTAGCGGACAAGGACTTTTCTTCAAATCTGGAGGTTCAAGGGCCTGTGGAATTTCAGCAATTAGGCCAAGCTTTCAATGAAATGTCCCATGATTTGCAGGCGACCTTTGATTCCTTGGAAGAAAGCGAACGAGAAAAGGGCTTGATGATTGCCCAGCTATCGCACGATATCAAGACCCCAATCACTTCAATCCAAGCGACGGTAGAAGGGATTTTGGACGGGGTTATCAAGGAAGGAGAACAGGCCCATTATCTAGCAACCATTGGACGCCAGACAGAACGGCTTAATAAACTGGTTGAAGAGTTGAATTTTTTGAGCCTAAATACAGCTAGAAATCAGGAGAAGACGACTGGAAAAGACAGCATTTTTCTGGATCAGCTTTTGATTGAGTGCATGAGTGAATTTCAATTTTTGATTGAGCAGGAGGAGAGAGATGTCCACTTGCAAGTGATTCCAGAGTCTGCCCGGTTTGAAGGAGATTATGCCAAGCTTTCTCGTATCTTGGTTAATCTGGTTAATAACGCTTTTAAATACTCTGCTCCAGGAACCAAGCTGGAAGTGGTAGCTAAACTGGAGAAGCATCAGCTTTCAATCAGTGTGACCGATGAGGGACAGGGCATTGCCACAGAGGATTTAGAGAATATTTTCAAACGCCTTTATCGTGTTGAAACTTCGCGTAATATGAAAACAGGTGGTCATGGCTTAGGGCTTGCCATTGCGCGTGAATTAGCCCATCAATTAGGTGGAGAAATCACAGTTACCAGCCAGTACGGCCTAGGAAGCACCTTTACCCTCCTTCTCAACCTTTCTGGTAGTGAAAATAAAGCTTAACTCCCCTTTACAAATTCAATAATTCATGATATAATAGTCTTTGTGTGAAATAGCAGCAGGAAAGCATGAAGCTCGTCAACAGGTGTCTTATGATAAGTAACCTTGGCTGTTTAGGCGAAGGGCATCTGCACGAATCAGGGCTTTCTAAGTGACTATTTCCACCGAAATATTATTTATATCAGGAGGACATTCACATGTCACGTTATACAGGACCATCTTGGAAACAAGCTCGTCGCCTTGGCCTTTCACTTACAGGTACAGGTAAAGAATTGGCACGTCGTAACTACGTACCAGGACAACACGGACCAAACAACCGTTCTAAATTGTCAGAATACGGTTTGCAATTGGCTGAAAAACAAAAACTTCGTTTCACTTACGGTGTTGGTGAAAAACAATTCCGTAACTTGTTCGTAGAAGCTACAAAAATCAAAGGCGGAATCCTTGGTTTCAACTTCATGCTTCTTTTGGAACGTCGTTTGGATAACGTTGTTTACCGTCTTGGTCTTGCGACTACTCGTCGTCAAGCTCGTCAATTCGTAAACCACGGTCACATCCTTGTTGACGGAAAACGCGTTGATATCCCATCATACCGTGTAACTCCAGGTCAAGTGATCTCAGTTCGCGAAAAATCATTGAAAGTTCCAGCAATCCTTGAAGCTGTTGAAGCAACTCTTGGACGTCCAGCATTCGTATCATTCGACGCTGATAAATTGGAAGGTTCATTGACTCGTTTGCCAGAACGCGATGAAATCAACCCAGAAATCAACGAAGCACTTGTCGTTGAATTCTACAACAAAATGCTTTAATTTTAAGAAATATCTTACAGAAAGCCTACAACAGTGGGCTTTTTGCTTTGTCTGAAAATTAGAATATGAGAAACTAGCCAGCTTTATGTGAATTACAAACTTATAATCAATAACATTACAAACTCAGAAAACACAAGACAGAAACTATGCCCCTTCTTTCCCCCTTTCTCTGCTATACTACAAGCAGAGAAAGGGGGAAAGCAAATGCTTGAGAAGTACTACGCAAAGGTTAAAGGGATTGTTCATAGATGCCGAAAAGATTATTATCTCCACCTGTGGGAAAAAGAAGATTGGGACCAAGAGGGAATGATCTGTCTCCA
>NZ_JAHZPU010000044.1 GCF_019929575.1 Streptococcus infantis | reverse complement strand
TCAAAACGTGTTCAAGCTTTACTGAATGATATCGATAATTGTATGACGCAGTGGTTGATTGATATCTTTGTTCGCTCTTTGCTCCAAAGATATCTAATCAACTGTGCGGGGGTGGGAAGACGAACTCTTTATAACTAGTGAGAGTTCTTTCCCACTCCCTAATCGCCTTGTTAATTCGTCGGTAAAAAATTATCGTTTTTACCTTCTCATGTCACAATTCGATTGATGACAGGGACTGTGAATAGTCTTCTGGTTCTATATTTGTTTCCCCCTTATGCCACAAATTAGTGGCCTAATGAAGAAGTGAGATGGAGAAGGGTACCTCACTAACTCCTCTCCGCTCGCTTTTCATTTTATCCAATCAAGAAATAGGTGAAAAAATGACAAAAACACTTCCTAAAGATTTTATATTTGGTGGCGCTACAGCTGCCTATCAAGCAGAAGGAGCTACCCATACTGATGGAAAAGGTCCTGTTGCTTGGGATAAATATCTAGCTGATAACTACTGGTACACAGCTGAACCTGCTAGTGATTTCTACCATAAATATCCAGTAGACCTACAATTAGCTGAAGAATACGGCGTTAATGGTATCCGTATTTCTATTGCTTGGTCACGTATTTTTCCAACTGGCTATGGTGAAGTCAATGCTAAAGGGGTAGAGTTTTATCATAATTTATTTGCTGAATGTCATAAACGTCATGTAGAACCTTTTGTAACCCTTCATCACTTTGATACACCTGAAGCTCTACACTCAAACGGAGACTTCTTAAATCGTGAAAACATTGAACATTTTGTAAATTATGCTGCCTTCTGCTTCGAAGAATTTCCAGAAGTTAACTATTGGACTACCTTCAATGAAATCGGCCCTATCGGAGATGGTCAATACTTGGTCGGTAAATTCCCACCAGGTATTCAATATGACCTTGCTAAAGTCTTCCAATCACATCACAATATGATGGTTTCACATGCCCGTGCTGTCAAGCTATATAAAGATAAAGGCTATAAAGGTGAAATTGGTGTCGTTCATGCTTTGCCAACCAAATATCCATATGATCCAGAAAATCCTGCAGATGTTCGTGCAGCTGAGTTAGAAGATATTATCCATAACAAATTTATCTTGGATGCGACTTACCTTGGACATTATTCTGAAAAGACTATGGAAGGAGTTAATCATATCTTAGCAATCAATGGTGGAAGTTTGAATCTTCGAGAGGAAGATTTCCAAGTATTGGAAGCAGCTAAAGATCTCAACGATTTCCTTGGTATCAATTACTACATGAGTGATTGGATGCAAGCATTTGATGGTGAAACAGAAATCATCCATAATGGTAAAGGGGAAAAAGGAAGCTCTAAATACCAAATTAAGGGTGTTGGTAGAAGAATTGCACCAGACTATGTTCCAAAAACTGACTGGGACTGGATCATCTATCCGCAAGGTTTGTATGATCAAATCATGCGTGTTAAGAAAGACTATCCAAACTACAAGAAAATCTACATCACTGAAAATGGTCTTGGTTACAAAGATGAGTTCGTTGATAACACAGTTTACGATGACGGTCGAATCGATTATGTTAAAAAGCATATGGAAGTTATTTCAGATGCCATTGCTGATGGAGCAGAAGTGAAAGGCTATTTCATTTGGTCACTCATGGACGTCTTCTCTTGGTCAAATGGTTATGAAAAACGCTATGGTCTCTTCTATGTGGACTTTGAAACGCAAGAACGCTATCCAAAGAAATCAGCTCATTGGTATAAGAAGTTGGCTGAAACCCAAGTGATTGAATAGTACTACTAGTCATTAGGTATAAAATTCAAGCGAGAAAAGTTTATGCTGAAAGATTTTATCAAATCAATCTATGAAAAAGTTTATATTATTAGCTTTGAACATTGCTCTCAGATACCATCCTTGACCAAGGAGCAACTTGCAAGTCTTGGAAAATGGTATGTCTCGACGGGCAGGCAGTGGATCTGTCACTCAGACTATGAACTTGAAGAATTTCAAAAGCTATTTTTAAATTTTGTCAACCCAGATGATAAGGATAACATTTCCTTTGATTCGGATTTTATGCCATTTCAACACTAAAATAATATAAAGAGGAATCTATCTCATACTCGGGATTATTCCTCTTTTTTATCTAGTTTTTACCAAAATATAAAAAATTTTCTTGACAGTTTATCTTATAGGAGTAAAATCTTAACTAGTTAAATAACCAGTTAAGTATATAAAGAGGTAACTCACTTGCTCAAATTTTGTTTGAAATATAGAAAAGAGAAGGAGGAGGTTTTAAAAGTGACTTATTTTTCTAAGTATATATTTAACTGGTTAAGGAAGTTTTTTTGGAAAAAGTGTAGTTCTTTCCTTAACGAATAAATGAAATAGAAAGTGTGTTTAGATGAAAATCAACAAAAAATATGTTCTTGGTTCAGTAGCTCTCTTAACATTAAGCCTTTCAAGTTATGGACTGGGGCGTTACCAAGCAGTACAGACTGGCAAAGAGTCTAATCGTGTGGCTTATATAGATGGAAATCAGGCTAGTACTAAGACCGAAAATTTGACGCCAGATGAAGTTAGTCAGCGAGAAGGAATCAATGCAGAACAGATAGTCGTTAAGATTACCGATCAAGGCTACGTAACTTCACATGGAGACCATTATCATTACTTTAATGGTAAGGTTCCTTATGACGCTATTATTAGTGAAGAACTCTTGATGAAAGATTCGAATTATCAACTTCGAAATGAGGATATTGTCAACGAAGTCAAGGGTGGCTATGTCATTAAGGTTGATGGTCGCTATTATGTATACCTCAAAGATGCTTCACATTCCGAAAATATTCGTAGTAAGGATGAGATCAATCGTCAGAAGCAGGAACATGGACATGGTGGCGGAGTAAAGGTTAGTAATGAAGTCGCTGTAGCAAGAACTCAGGGACGTTATACGACGGATGATGGTTATATTTTTAATGCTAGTGATATTATTGAGGACACGGGTGATGCTTACATCGTTCCACATGGCAATCATTTCCACTATATTCCTAAGAGTGACTTGTCTGCCAGTGAATTAGCTGCTGCTCAGGTCTTCTTAGCTGGGAAAAATCATAAGCTGGTTTCTCAACCGACTTATGTTCCTAATCCAACAACTCACCCAAGCATTTCAAATACTGACACGCCATCAATTCAAAGACAACCTAGTAGTTCCAGCTATAAGCCAGGAAAAGCTGAGGATTTGAATAGTCTTCTGCAAGAACTCTACTCTTTGCCTATCCAACAACGTCATGTGGAATCCGATGGTTTGCTCTTTGACCCTGCTCAAATCACGAAAAGAACAGCAAATGGGGTAGCAGTACCTCATGGGGACCACTATCATTTTATCCCTTATAGTCAAATGTCAGCTTTGGAAGAAAAGATAGCACGGATGATTCCTATCGGCAATCAAAAAACTATTTCCGTTCCTGGAGCTGCTAGTTTACGGCCAAATCCTCCATTAAAACCAGTCCCTAGGCCACTCTCAAATCCCCAACCCGCTCCAGCGCCACTACCTGACAATCATTCTAACGAGGAGCTTACTAAACAAGTAGTTAGAAAAGTTGGTCAGGGCTATGTCCTTGAAGATAAGGGAGTTTTACGTTATGTCTTGACGAAAGATTTGTCTAAAGAAAATCTTATAGCTTTTGAGAAAGAACTGAATAAGGTAGCTAAACCAACGCATACCTTGGCGAACAAGAAAAGCACAGTATCTCCTCGAGATCAGGAATTCTATGATAAGGCTTATAGTTTGTTGGAACAAACTCATAAGAATTTAATTGAAAACAAGGGACGCCCATCTGACTTCCAGACTTTGGATCAATTGCTAGTGAAATTAAATAATGACCATATAAACAAAATAGCTTTTGTAGATGATTTGCTTAAATTTATTGCGCCGATTAGTCATCCAGAACGTCTTGGTAAGCCAAACTCGCAAATTGAGTATGGTGATGAGGAAGTTCGAGTAGCCCAGCTAGCGGATAAGTACACAACATCGGATGGCTATATTTTTGATGCCCATGATATTATCAGTGATGAGGGAGATGCTTATGTAACACCACATATGAGGCATAGTCACTGGATAGGTAAGGATAGTTTGACTGAAGCAGAGAGGGCAGCTGCTCAGGCTTATGCCAAAGAGAAGAGATTGACGCCTCCTTCGACAGATAATCAGAACTCAACAAAACCGGAATCAAAAGGGGCAGAAGCTATCTATAATCGGGTAAAAGCTGAGAAGAAGGTACCGCTAGATCGCATGCCTTACAATCTACAGTATGCAGTTGATGTCAAAAATGGTAACTTGATTATCCCTCACTTTGATCATTACCATAACATAAAGTTTGAATGGTTTGATGAAGGGCTTTACGAAGCTCCTAAAGGCTATGCGCTCGAAGACCTTTTTGCGACTGTGAAGTACTATGTCGAGCATCCAAGCGAGCGTCCGCATTCGGATAGTGGTTGGGGAAATGCAAGTGACCATGTTCTAAGAAACCAAAATGGACAACAGGATCATTCGAATAATGAAAAACCAAATGAGGAGAAACCTCAGACAGAAAAAACTGAAGATGAAAAAACTCGTGAGGAGAAACCGCTAGCGGAAAAGCCAGAGGATACTAAACCAGCCGAAGAACCAGAAGAATCTCCAGAGGAACCAGAAGAACCACAGGTTGAGACTGAAAAGGTAGAAGCTAAACTCCAAGAAGCAGAGGACTTATTAAAGACTGTAACTGATGCAAGTCTTAAATCCAATGCTAGCGAAACCTTGGCTGGTTTACGGAATAATCTGACACTAGCTACTATGGACAATAATGGCATTATGGCTCAAGCTGAAAATCTATTAGCCTTGTTAAAAAATAGTAAGCCAAAAGCAAACTAAAACGATTAAAATTCGTGTGTTAAAAATAACCAGTGAGAACTGATCATGAAATCTAGTTCTCATTTTTTTTATGAAAATGTAGAAAAAATATTGACATTTTAAATTTTTAGGAGTAAAATGTTTACTAGTTAATTAAATGGTTAAATACTAGTTAAGGAGTTGTTATGAAAAAAAGAAGTATCCTATGGCTTGTGATTGCCTTCTTTGCTCTCGTTTTAGGAGCTTGTGGACAAAAGACCAGTCAGGACAAGAGTCATGAAACTAAGGGGATGAAGATTGTGACTAGTTTTTATCCTGTTTATGCCATGGTCAAAGAAGTTTCTGGCGACCTAAATGACGTTCGGATGATTCAGTCTAGTTCAGGTATCCATTCCTTTGAACCTTCTGCAAATGATATTGCAGCCATCTATGATGCCGATGTTTTCGTCTATCATTCCCATACCTTGGAATCATGGGCGGGAAGTTTGGATCCAAGCCTGCAAAAGTCCAAGGTAAAGGTCTTAGAAGCATCTGAAGGGATGACCTTGGAGCGCGTGCCTGGATTAGAAGATATGGAAGCTGGAGATGGGATTGATGAGAAGACCTTGTATGACCCTCACACCTGGCTTGATCCTGAAAAGGTTGCTGAAGAAGCACAGATTATTGCTGATAAGTTATCTGAATTAGACAGTGATAACAAGGATACCTATCAGAAAAACGCACAAAGTTTTAGTGCTAAAGCTCATGATTTGACCAAGAAATACCAACCCATCTTTGAAAAAGCTAATCAAAAAACTTTTGTAACCCAACACACGGCCTTTTCTTATTTAGCAAAACGATTTGGACTAAATCAGCTTGGGATTGCCGGTATTTCTCCAGATCAGGAACCAAGCCCAAGACAGTTAACCGAAATTCAGGAATTTGTTAAAACCTATAAGGTTAAAACGATTTTTACAGAGAGCAATGCTTCATCTAAGGTAGCGGACACTCTTGTCAAATCAACAGGTGTGAGTCTTAAAACCCTCAATCCTTTAGAGGCAGACCCACAAAATGACAAGTCCTACTTAGAAAATCTAGAAGAAAATATGGCTATCTTAGCTGAAGAATTGAAATGAGGAGATTATGAAGATTAATAAAAAATATCTAGCGGGATCTGCAGTGGTCCTTGCCTTAAGTGTCTGTGCTTATGCTTTAAATCAACATCAAGCACCTGAGAAAAAAGATGACAACCGTGTATCCTACGTTGATGGTAAAGAGTCTGAAGCTAAAAAGAATGAAACTCTTACACCAGACCAAGTTAGCAAGAAGGAAGGGATAGAAGCTGAACAGATTGTTACCAAAATCACTGAACAAGGTTATGTGACTTCCCACGGTGACCATTTCCATTATTATAATGGTAAGGTTCCTTATGATGCCATCTTTAGTGAAGAACTGGTTATGAAGGATCCAAACTATCAGTTGCGTGATCAAGATATTGTCAATGAGATTAAAGGTGGCTATATCATCAAAGTGGATGGCAAATACTATGTCTATCTAAAAGATGCAAGCCATGCTGATAATGTTCGTACCAAAGAGCAAATCGAGCAACAAAAACAAGAACATACATCAGATAGTGGCAGTACAAGTAAGGAAGTTCTTGTTGCCAGAGCACAAGGTAGATATACAACAGATGATGGTTATGTCTTTAATGCTGCAGATATCATAGAAGATACAGGTGATGCCTATATCGTTCCTCATGGTGGACATTATCACTACGTTCCAAAGAGTGCTCTATCTTCAAGTGAATTAGCAGCAGCTCAAGCCTATCTAGCTGGAAGAGGAAGTCAACCAAGCCTGACGGATTATAAACCAAATCCAAGTGTTACACCAAGTTCTCAAGCCGATAGCCCAGCAATAAACATCCCAGTAGATCAAGAGGATAGCCTCCAAAGTCTTCTCGCTCAGTTAAATGCTTTACCAGTTAGTCAACGCTATCAAGAATCTGATGGTTTGGTATTTGACCCAGCTAAAATTACTAGTCGTACACCATCAGGAGTTGCGATTCCACACGGTAATCACTACCATTTCATTCCTTATAGTAGTATGTCTGCTTTGGAGCAAAAAATTGCTCGTTTGATACCACTTGGAGGTGTTCTAACACCAACAAAACCGTTAGAAAATCAAAATAAACCAACAGTTCAGCATGACCATGAAAATGTAACTCATAACACTCATCATGAAGATGAACATGATCATGGATTTGCAGCTGAGCGTGTGATTAGAGAAGATGAGCAAGGTTTTGTAGTTTCACATGGAGACCATGCCCACTATTTCTTTAAAAAAGATTTGTCAGCAGAACAGATCAAGGCAGCTCAAGAGCATTTGCATGGGCATACCCAAACAGAAGTTCCAAAAGATAATCATAATACTCATAAAGAGGACCAAGCGAAACAGGAGCATCATGAAGATGAACATGATCATGGATTTGCAGCTGAGCGTGTGATTAGAGAAGATGAGCAAGGTTTTGTAGTTTC
>NZ_JAHZPU010000043.1 GCF_019929575.1 Streptococcus infantis | reverse complement strand
CAGTAACTCCGGTTAAACCAACTGCAACACCAGCTGAAACAACAGATATTCAAGGTGCTACACAAACAGGTAAACCTAAATTTACTGAAGGTGACAGTCGTGTGCCAATGAACGATGATGTTCCAGCAACATTTGACGATGGTACAACTACCAAGACAGTAGACGGCATTGGTACTTACACAGTAGCAGCTGACGGAACTGTAACCTTTGTTCCAGAACCAAGCTTTACTGGAACTGCTCCGGCAGTGACGGTTGTTCGCGAAGATAAGAACGGAACCAAAGCTTCTGCAACGTATACACCAACTGTAACTCCAGTAACACCTACTGCGAAACCAGTTGAAACAATTGATATTCAAGGTGCTACACAAACAGGTAAGCCTGAATTTACTGAAGGCGACAGCCGTGTGCCAATGAACGATGATGTTCCAGCCACATTTGACGATGGCTCAACTACCAAGACTGTTGACGGTGTAGGTACTTATACAGTAGCAGCAGACGGAACCGTAACCTTTGTTCCTGAGAAATCATTTACTGGAACTGCGCCTGCAGTGACGGTTGTTCGTGAAGATAAGAATGGAACCAAAGCTTCTGCAACTTACACACCAACAGTAACCCCAGTTACACCAACTGCTGAACCAACAACATCAACAGGTAAGCAAGGTCAAACTCAAACAGGTAAGCCTGAATTTACTGAAGGCGACAGCCGAGTACCAATGAACGATGACGTTCCAGCAACATTTGACGATGGCTCAACGACTAAGACAGTTGATGGCGTTGGTACATACACAGTAGCAGCCGATGGAACAGTTACATTTGTACCTGAGAAATCATTTACTGGAACTGCTCCAGCAGTGACGGTTGTTCGCGAAGATAAGAACGGAACCAAAGCCTCTGCAACTTACACCCCAACCGTAACACCAGTAACACCAACTGCAACACCAGCGGAATCTACTGGTCCTCAAGGTCTTGTTCAAACTGGAACCGTAACCTTCACAGAAGGTGATGAAGTAGTACCAATTAACAAGGATTCAATTACTCTCCTTGATGAATCTGGTCAACCAGCAGCCTCAGTAGATGCGAAATCACCAGCAGGTGATGTGATTGGTACTTACACAGTTGATAAAGATACAGGTGTAGTTACTTTCACACCAACAGATAAATCTTATTCAGGTGAGGTTGTTCCAGTTAAGGTTCAAGCAGCTGATGCAAATGGAACTACAGTTGAAACAACTTATACACCGAAGATTACTCCAGTTGTTCCAACTTCTAAAGATGCGACATCGACAGATATTCAAGGTCAAACACAATCTGGAAAACCAACCTTCACAGAAGGTGATCCAAATGTGCCAATGGATGATGATACACCTGCAACCTTTGAAGATGGATCAACAACGAAGACTATTCCAGGCGAAGGAACATATACTGTAGCTCCAGATGGAACAGTTACATTTGTACCAGAAAAATCATTTACAGGAACAGGAACAGGTGTGACTGTTAAACGTGTAGACAAGAACGGAACCAAAGCTTCTGCAACTTACACACCAACAGTAACTACTGTAACACCGACAGCGACACCAGTTGAAACAACAGGTAAGCAAGGTCAAACTCAAACAGGTAAGCCTGAATTTACTGAAGGAGACAGTCGTGTACCAATGAATGATGACGTTCCAGCGACATTTGATGACGGCTCAACTACCAAGACAGTGGATGGCGTTGGTACATACACAGTAGCTGCAGATGGAACCGTAACCTTTGTTCCAGAACCAAGCTTTACAGGTACTGCGTCAGCTGTTACCGTTGTTCGCGAAGATAAGAATGGAACCAAAGCTTCTGCAACTTATACACCAACCGTAACACCAGTTACACCAACTGCAGAAGATACAACATCTACTGACAAACAAGGTCAAACGCAAACAGATACACCAACCTTCACACCAGGCAATCCAAATGTTCCAATGGACGATGATACACCTGCAACATTTGAAGATGGCTCAACAACCAAGACCATTCCAGGTGAAGGAACTTACACTGTTGCTCCAGATGGAACCGTAACATTTGTTCCAGAAAAATCATTCACTGGAGAAGGTACAGGCGTATCGGTGAAACGTGCCGATAAGAACGGTACTCCAGTTACTGCTAAGTACACACCAACAGTAACACCAGTAACTCCAACAGCAACACCAGCTGAATCTACTGGACCTCAAGGTCTTGTTCAAACTGGAACTGTAATCTTTACTGAGGGAGATTCAGTTGCTCCAATCGACAAAGATACCATTACCCTTCTTGATGAAAATGGCCAACCAGCAGCATCAGTAGATGCGAAGTCACCAGCAGGTGATGTGATCGGTACCTTCACCGTTGATAAAGAAACAGGTATTGTGACCTTCACGCCAACGGATAAATCTTACTCAGGTGATGTTGTTCCAGTTAAGGTTCAAGGTAAAGATACAAACGGAACAGTTGCTGAAACAACTTACACACCGACGATCACTCCAGTTGTACCAACTGCTGATCCAGCAACATCTACAGACATCCAAGGTCAAACGCAAACAGGTACACCAAGCTTCACACCTGGTAACCCTGCAATCCCAATGGATGATGATGTGCCAGCAACCTTTGAAGATGGTTCAACAACTAAAGTTATTCCAGGAGAAGGAACTTACACAGTCGCTCCGAACGGAACTGTAACCTTCGTACCAGAAAAATCATTTACAGGAGAAGGTACAGGCGTAACGGTTAAACGTGTCGATAAGAACGGTACTCCAGTTACTGCAACATATACACCAACAGTAACCCCAGTTACACCAACTGCTGAACCAACAACATCAACAGGTAAACAAGGTCAAACTCAAACAGGTAAGCCTGAATTTACTGAAGGCGACAGCCGTGTGCCGATGAATGATGACGTTCCAGCAACCTTCGAAGATGGTTTAACCACTAAGACAGTAGATGGCGAAGGAACTTACACTGTTTCTCCAGATGGAACAGTGACCTTCGTCCCAGAAAAATCATTCACAGGAACAGGAACAGGCGTAACTGTTAAACGTGTCGATAAGAACGGTACCCCAGTTACTGCTAAGTACACACCAACAGTTACACCAGTAACTCCAACAGCAACACCAGCTACAACTATTGGATCAAAAGGTCAAGAACAGTCTGGTAAACCAGCATTCAAGGAAGGCGATAGTCGTGTTCCAATGAATGATAATGTACCAGCAACCTTCGAAGATGGTTCAACAACGAAGACTATCCCAGGTGTTGGTACTTATACGGTAGCAGCAGACGGAACAGTAACCTTCAAACCAGAACCTGAATTTACAGGTACAGCTCCATCTGTAACAGTTGTTCGTGAAGATGTAAACGGGACTAAGGCTTCTGCAACATACACCCCAACGGTAACACCAGTTACTACATTTGTAGATAAAGCTGGCAATTCAATTCCAGGCTATCCACGTGAAGATGGCGAACAACCGAAGAAAGAAATTCCAGGTTACCGCTTCGTAGAGACTAAGAAACTTCCGAACGGAGATACAGAGCACGTCTACGAACCAGTTACGACATCATTCAAGGATAAAGAAGGAAACGACATTCCAGGCTATCCAAGTGAAAATGGCGAACAACCGAAGAAAGAAATCCCAGGTTACCGCTTCGTAGAAACGAAGAAACTTCCGAATGGAGATACCGAGCACGTCTACGAACAAGTTAAGACATCATTCAAGGATAAAGAAGGTAATTCAATTCCAGGCTATCCAAGTGAAGATGGTGAACAACCGAAGAAAGCTATTCCAGGTTACCGCTTCGTAGAGACTAAGAAACTTCCGAACGGAGATACAGAACACGTCTACGAACCAGTTACGACATCATTTAAGGATAAAGAAGGCAATTCAATTCCAGGATATCCAAGTGAAGATGGCGAACAACCGAAGAAAGAAATTCCAGGTTACCGCTTCGTAGAGACTAAGAAACTTCCAAACGGAGATACCGAGCACGTCTACGAACCAGTTAAAACATCATTCAAGGATAAAGAAGGCAATTCAATTCCAAGATATCCAAGTGAAGATGGCGAACAACCGAAGAAAGAAATCCCAGGTTATCGCTTCGTAGAAACGAAGAAACTTCCAAACGGAGATACCGAGCACGTCTACGAACCAGTTAAAACATCATTCAAGGATAAAGAAGGAAACGACATTCCAGGCAATCCAAGTGAAGATGGCGAACAACTGAAGAAAGAAATCCCAGGTTATCGCTTCGTAGAGACTAAGAAACTTCCAAACGGAGATATCGAGCACGTCTACGAACAAGTTAAGACATCATTCAAGGATAAAGAAGGAAACGATATTCCAGGCAATCCAAGTGAAGATGGCGAACAACTGAAGAAAGAAATCCCAGGTTATCGCTTCGTAGAGACTAAGAAACTTCCAAACGGAGATATCGAGCACGTCTACGAACAAGTTAAGACATCATTCAAGGATAAAGAAGGAAACGATATTCCAGGCAATCCAAGTGAAGATGGTGAACAACCGAAGAAAGCTATCCCAGGTTATCGCTTCGTAGAGACTAAGAAACTTCCGAACGGAGATACCGAGCACGTCTACGAAAAGATTACGACCTCTTATGTTGATGAAAATGGAAATCCAATTCCAGGATATCCGACTGAGAATGGTGAACAGCCTAAGAAAGAAATTCCAGGTTACGAGTTTGTGAAGACAGTTGTAGATAAAGATGGTAATATCCAACACATCTACAAGAAGGTGGTAACACCGAATCCGGTGCCGACACCAGACTCGAAACCAACACCAGATCCAGTTCCGACACCAGAACCAAAACCAATCCAAGTTCCAGAAACACCAAGTAAATCAGCTCCAGTAACTGAAACAGGAGCTAAGACAACTACTCCTCAGTTGCCAAATACTGGTACTAAAGAACATGCTGGTCTTGCTGCCCTTGGTTTAGTAGGTATCTTGAGTGGATTCGGACTTATGGCTCGTAAAAAGAAAGAAGACTAATCAACTCTGTAAAGTATTGATAAAAGTCAACTTTCTAATAAGAAACTAGTGCATCGTACGATGCACTAGTTTTTTTGATGCTTGTATTAAGGATAGAACTATGCTACAATCATCTAAAATAATCAAGGAAGTAATAACATGAAAACTGAATACCAAAAAATGATTGCGGGGGAACCCTATCACCCGTTTGATTCAGAACTCCGTGCCTTAGCGCAAACAGCGCGACAAAAGCAAGCAGCTTTTAATGAAGAAGTCGATCCAGTAAAAGGTATGGAAATCATCAAAGGATGGTTTGGTTCTACTGGTGAAAAACTCTACATCAACACTCGCTTGATGGTAGATTACGGGGTCAATATTCATCTGGGAGAAAATTTTTATTCCAATTGGAATTTAACTATGCTAGATGTTTGTCCTATAACCATCGGTGATAATGCCATGATTGGTCCTAATTGTCAGTTTTTAACACCTCTTCATCCGCTGGATCCCGATGAACGAAACTCGGGATTAGAATTTGGCAAACCCATCACGATTGGTAAGAACTTTTGGGCAGGGGGTGGCGTCATTGTCCTGCCGGGTGTTACTTTAGGGGACAATGTCGTTGCAGGAGCAGGAGCGGTCATTACAAAATCCTTTGGTGACAATGTAGTTCTAGCAGGAAATCCAGCACGAGTTATCAAAGAGATTCCAGTTAAAGGAAATTAAAGGTTGTAGAAAGAGAAAGTGAAGTCTTTTTCACAAGAACTCTTTGGAATCGAAAAGCCTAACCAGTCTCAGTATCAAAAACTTATTGCTAGCAAAAAACGAGGTCGGAATTTTTATCCCAGCCTCGTTTTTCGTCTTTAGAGATTTTTTCTCTTTTTAGCTTTTTTAGTCAATGCCACATCGCATTGATGAATATTTTGTGTAAGATAGCTAGTCACTTGGAAATCATCTGCCTCTGTTTTTAGCTCGACTTCATAGACAATGCTAAGGTTGTCCCCTGCATTTGTGCTGTTGATCGTAATCATGTCAATTTCTGAGCAGAATTGGTCAAGAGCTGATTGGATAGCTTCCTGTACCTTCTCTTGATTGGCTACCGTGATTGTCAAAAGTCTACGACGTTGATTGTCAGTTTTGACTTGTTGATTTTCCAAAAGGAACCAAACGCCCAAGATAAAGAGTGTGAAGAGAATTGCCAGGAAGAGATAGCCTGTTCCACAAGCCAGACCGATAATCATGGCAAGGAAAATTGCAATCAGTTCTCTTGAACCACTGGTTGCAGAACGGAAACGAATCAAACTAAAAGTTCCTGCTACAGCAATTGAAGTACCCAAGCTCCCATTGACCAGAAAAATAACCAAGGTCATAAGGCAGGGAAGCAGAGTCAAGCTGATAGCAAATTCTCTGGTGTAGAGGGTCCGATATTTGTAGGTCCAAGTAAGTGCCAAACCGAGGACTAGACTGACTAGAAGTGCCAGCAGTAGTTGGAAGGGGTCTGCACTTGCAGTAGCGTTGTTGAAAATTGAGTTAAATAGATTAAGCATAAGCGGTACCTGCGCTTTCTATACTGGGACGTGGTGCATAAGGAAGCCCTTGAGATTTGTGGTAAGCACAACTGTATTTTGAAAATTTGTGCTCCATCAAACTATACTTGTCTAGAATGTCTTGTAACCACTGAGGTTTGTTTCCAGGAGCTTTAATCTCCATAATCACAGTATTATCATCTAGTAAAGCATCTCCATGGTTTCCAGCGAAAAGACTGACATTTTCATCTCTATAGACTAGATTTTGGTCAATGGTGATACGAATTTTATTATAGTCGTAGCCCTCGATGTATTTTTTTTCTTTTAATGAATAACGATCGTAGTAGATGTACATACGAGGCTTGATAGCCTGCTTGTAATCTTGGTGAAGCTTTTTCACTTTTTCAATGACGACTGTATCAGTAATACTAGCATCCAAGTGCCCTTTGGTCATAAAATTAAGGATAGAAATAGGAGTTGAGAGTAGTCTAAATTTGCGACCAACTCCTTCTTGGTCCTTGGTTTTTATTTCTAAAAATACTTGACTATCTGCTTTGGGTTGGCTGAGATAGGTCCGCATCCGAACCTTTTCTTTTAGATTATTTCCAAAATCATCATCTTGGAGCACAGCAAAGTCTTCCGTATCAAAGTAGATATTTGAAATAGTTGAAATTGGATAGTCGTCTTCTACCAAATATTCCTTTAAATCTTGGGTGAGTTTGTCTAGTTTATCTTTGGAGATAATATATTTGGTTTCAATCCGCTTAAAAGTTGTTTCTAATGGTTTCATAAGTCTTTCTCCTCTTGCTTTCAGTTATACTATTTTTAAACAAGGTGAACTTGCTTGTCTACAATTCTAGAGGGGATTTCTAAAACTTTTGTTAAATTTAACTTAATTGAAACTAAACTTAAGAAAACTTTCAGAAAAAGTTTAGGCTTCTTTTAGGAAAGACCCGTAGACTAAGAGCATGTAAAATGAAAGACGAGGAAACGAGCATGAAAGCAAAAAAATGGACATTCCTATTAACAAGTATAACAACTCTAGCACTGGTGACAGCTTGTACCCAGTCAACTTCAAATACAACAGCTAGCAATAGTACTGCGACGACAACAGTAACTACCAATAAGAAAACATCTAGTTACTTTACAGATAAGGACTATGATACTTCTTATGATGAAAAAACAGCTGCGACTGTAGCTTTGTCAGGATCAACAGCGAAGGTATCAGGTGACGGAGTGGCCGTATCAGGATCTACCGTTACAATCTCTAAGTCAGGTACCTATGTGATTTCTGGTCAATCTGATGGAGTTCAAATCAAGATCGAAGCGGGAAGTTCAGATGATGTACACATCGTTCTAAATGGTGTAACAATGACCAATGCCAATGCAGCTATTTCTGCAACATCAGCTGGACATGTTTACCTAACTCTAGCAGATGGCACAACCAATAGCCTTTCAGATTCAGCTTCAAATAGTGATGACAAGGCTGACGCGGCCCTCTTCTCTAAAGTAGACTTGACCATCAATGGTAAAGGAACTCTCAATGTAGATGGTAAGAAAAACAATGCTATCAAGGCCAACGACACACTTCACATCACAGGCGGTACTTACAATATCACAGCAGTCGGAGATGCCTTTAATGTCAATGACGAACTTAACATCACTGGAACAACCATGACTATCGATGCCAAGGAAGATGGAGTTAAGGTCGACAATGATGAGGATACATCTGTAGGAACCATGTATCTCTCTGACAATACCATCACTGTTACCGCAGGGGACGATGGTATCCACGCATCAGGTGATTTGGTCATCGATAGTGGGACCTATACTGTTCAGAATTCTACAGAAGGACTTGAAGGTAAGTCAATCACTATCAACGGTGGAGATATCACCATCTATTCAACAGATGATGGTGTCAATGCAGCCAACAAAAATGCCCAACAAAGTGAAATTTTCTTCACTATGAATGGTGGGAACTTGACAGTTGAAGTTGGTCAAGGGGATACAGATCCAATTGACTCAAACGGTAATATCACAGTCAATGGCGGAACCATCAAAATGACAGGTCAATCAGGATTTGACTTTGATGGGACAGCGACCTATACAGGTGGAGATATCTACATCAACGGTGAAAAACAAACTGAGATTGTAAATTCGATGCCTGGAGGCGGAGGAGCACCTGGCGGTGGCCCTCAAGGAAATGGAGGCCCTGGTGGACGACCATAAAAGAAAATCTCCTTTCTCGAAATGAACTGCACCCCCAAAGTTAGACAGAAAAAATCTAACTTTGGGGGTATTTTATTATGAAATTAACTTATGAGGATA
>NZ_JAHZPU010000042.1 GCF_019929575.1 Streptococcus infantis | reverse complement strand
TCAGCTCAAACAGCTTGAAAGATACTCGCTTAATCAGAGGAACAACTTTGTTGCACTTGACTTGACAATTGGGGAAGAATAATGTATTCAAAAAATCTGAAAAAAATCTGAAAAAAGTGTTGACAAAGTTTGTGAAAGTTGATATACTAGTAAAGTAATCGACGCGGGGATGGCGGAATTGGCAGACGCGCAGGACTAAGGATCCTGTGACCGCTTTAGGTCGTGAGGGTTCAAGTCCCTCTCTCCGCATAGTAGTGAGCTAGCTTTGGCTAGCTCTTTTTTGTTGAAATGCATAGCAATAAACCTACAGGAGAAGAATACCTTTTTCTTGTGGTTTTTTTCTTTCAATTCAAAAAGTGCTATAATAGAGATAGAAAAGATGGCAAAAGTTCAGTTTTGAAAAAATTAGAGAGGTAGTAGTGTAGAAAAGTTTAATCTATCCTAGTTTATAAGGGTTCTTATCGGAAAGCTTTCATAGTTAAAGACTTGTATTTCCTGATTTAAAATAAGTATTTCAAAAATGTAATGGGGGATTACGATGGTTAATGAACTTCAACGAATAATGAGCGCCTTTATTCAAATTCTCTTTATTATTTTACTACCTTCTATCTGGTGGTTTCTGACTGTGAGGGGGAAAGTCCCATTTACAGAATGGATTGGTTTAAAATCTATTAAAAGGGTTAAAGATTCTGATCTGATCTCATGGATAATTGGTGGATTTCTCTTGTTTACCATTTTTTATATGTTTATCTTTCCTCTAACACCTAGTATAGAAACAGCTACTTCAGCTTTTTCTGGTATGGGCTATAAGGCTTTACCAAGTATTCTAATTTACAGTATTTTGCAAACATCTTTGCCAGAGGAACTGCTATTTAGAGGATTTCTACTGAAACGAATGGCAAATCACACGCTGTTTATCTTTGCAAATACGATACAGGCTATCGCTTTTGGATTGCTTCATGGAATATTATTTGCTTCAGTAGTAAGTTTAGAAGTCACTTTTTTCATTATATTTTTTACCGGAGCAATAGCAGCTTATCTTGGTTTTGTTAATGAAAAGAAAGCAGGAGGCTCTATTTTTACAAGTTGGATCATACATGCTGTAGCTAACATTTTCTCTGGGATAGTTGCTGCATTTTCTCTGTTTTAATCTGGGTGATTTATAAATATAAAGTCAGTAGAAATACTGGCTTATTTTATTTCAAAAATTTTTCTTATTTCATAAACATTTCATATTTGGATATTATAATAGACTTACAAATATGGAGGTGCTATATGAATCCCACTCAAAGAGCTTGGGCTTACGTCAGCAGAAAACGACTGAGAAGTCTCATATTATTCTTGATTCTATTTGTTTTATTGGCAGGAATATCGGCTTGTTTGACGCTTATGAAGTCCAACAAAACAGTAGAAAATAATCTCTATCGCTCATTGAATACATCTTTCTCAATTAAAAGAATAGAAGCAGATCAGACTTTTCAGTTGTCACAACTAGATGACCTTAAAAAGATAAAGGGTCTTGAGAAGATTTCACCTGAGCTAGGAATAATAGCCAAGTTAACTGACAAAGAAGTCGTTACTGGAAAACAAAGTATCCAAAGGGATGATTTGACAGAAGCTGAAAAAAATCTCGTCAGTTTGATTGCTTTGGAAGATTCTTCCAAGGATGTTTCTTTTACAAGTTCCGCCTTTACCCTTAAAGAAGGAAGACATCTACAAAAAGGAGATAACCAGAAAATATTAGTCCACGAGGAATTGGCTAAGAAGAATAACCTAAAACTTGGGGATAAGATTAGTCTAAATCCTGGTCAAGTAGAAGGAAATAGTGGACAAAGGCTAGACTATGAAATCGTAGGTATTTTCTCAGGTCAGAAGCAAGAAAAATTTACCGGTCTATCGTCAGATTTTAGTGAAAACACGGTCTATACAGACTACGAAAGTAGCCAAAGTCTTCTTGGAAATAAGGAAGCTCAAGTAACTGCAGCTCGTTTCTATCTAGAAAATCCAAATGATATGGATAGTATCATTCAAGAGGTTGAAAAGTTATCTCTGGAAACGAAAGGTTATCAAGTTGAAAAGGAAAATAAGGCTTTTGAACAAATCAAGGATTCAGTTTCGACCTTCCAAACCTTCCTACAGATTTTCCTCTATGGCATGATGATTGCTGGTGTAGGAGCGCTGATCTTGGTCTTGTCACTTTGGTTACGAGAGCGAGTCTACGAGGTTGGTATTTTATTGGCACTAGGTAAAGGGAAAATAGCAATCTTTAGCCAATTTTGCCTGGAAGTCATCCTAGTTTCATTGGCATCTATTCTGCCTGCATTTGTGGCTGGAAATGCAATTACTTCCTATCTCTTGAAGACTGTACTAGCAAATGGCGACCAAGCTGCCCTACAAGATACGCTAGCAAAAGCAACGAATCTTTCAACAAGTCTTTTATCATTTGGAGAATCTTATATCTTCCTACTCATCATCAGCTGCTTGTCAGTTGCACTTTGTTTCCTATTTTTATTTAGAAAATCACCTAAGGAAATTTTATCATCTATTAGTTAATGAAGGAGAAATCATGACTTTACTACAATTACAAGATCTTACTTATCGTTACAAGAACACTGCAGAAGCAGTATTATATAAAATCAATTACGATTTTGAACCAGGCAAGTTTTATAGTATTATCGGAGAATCTGGAGCTGGGAAGTCAACACTCTTATCTCTATTAGCAGGACTTGATAGCCCAGTCGAAGGTGCTATCTTATTCGAAGGCAAGGATGTTCGTGAACAAGGATATTCTTACCACCGTATGCACCACATTTCCCTTGTTTTTCAAAACTATAACCTGATTGATTATCTTTCTCCATTGGAAAATATCCGCTTGGTTAATAAAAAAGCTAGCAAGGATACCCTTCTTGAACTTGGTTTAGATGAAAGTCAAATCAAGCGGAATGTTCTCCAATTATCAGGTGGACAGCAACAACGTGTAGCCATTGCTCGTAGCCTTGTATCTGAAGCACCAGTGATTTTAGCGGATGAACCAACAGGAAACTTGGATCCTAAGACTGCTGGGGATATTATTGACCTGCTCAAATCTCTTGCTGAGAAAACAGGCAAGTGTGTAATCGTTGTGACCCACAGTAAGGAAGTGGCACAGGCGTCAGATATTACACTTGAATTGAAGGATAAGAAACTGACTGAAACAAGAAAAAATAGTAACTAAAACTTTTAAACATATTAAAAACTGAAGTAAATCTAGAAAGGAATCTTATGTTACACAACGCATTTGCCTATGTCACAAGAAAATTTTTCAAGTCGCTTGTGATCTTTCTTATCATTCTCTTGATGGCTAGTTTGAGTTTGGTCGGCTTGTCTATCAAGGGGGCGACAGCTAAGGCTTCTCAAGAAACCTTTAAAAATATCACCAATAGTTTTTCCATGCAAATCAATCGTAGAGTCAACCAAGGAACTCCACGTGGTGCAGGGAATATCAAGGGTGAAGATATCAAAAAAATTACCGAGAATAAGGCCATTGAATCCTATATCAAACGGATCAACGCTATCGGTGATTTGACAGGCTACGAATTGATTGAGACACCTGAAACCAAGAAAAATCTAACGTCAGATCGAGTTCAGCGTTTTGGAAGTAGTTTGATGATAACCGGTGTCAATGACTCTTCTAAAGAAGATAAGTTTGTATCAGGCTCTTACAAACTAGTCGAAGGTGAGCATTTAACAAACGATGACAAATACCAGATTCTCATGCATAAAGACTTAGCTGCTAAACATGGCTGGAAGGTGGGAGATAAGATTAAACTGGACTCTAATATCTACGATGCCGATAATGAGAAAGGAGCTAAGGAAACAGTAGAAGTCACTATCAAAGGACTTTTTGATGGACATAACAAATCTGCTGTGACCTACTCACAGGAACTATATGAAAATACAGCAATCACAGATATTCACACAGCTGCCCAACTCTATGGCTATACAGAAGATACCGCGATTTATGGAGATGCTACCTTCTTTGTGGCTGGAGATAAGAACCTAGATACTGTCATGCAAGAACTAGGGTCTATCAACGGCATCAACTGGAAGATGTATAGCTTGATTAAGAGTTCATCTAACTATCCTGCCCTTGAACAATCTATCTCAGGCATGTACAAGATGGCTAATCTTCTCTTCTGGGGTAGCTTGAGCTTCTCTGTTCTTCTACTGGCTCTCTTATTGACACTATGGATTAACGCCCGTCGTAAAGAGGTTGGAATTCTCCTTTCAATTGGTCTAAAACAAGCAAGTATTCTAGGACAATTTATCACAGAAGCAGTAATGATTGCTATTCCAGCTCTCATTTCAGCCTACTTCCTATCCAACTATACTGCTCGAGCAATTGGAAATACAGTTCTTGCAAATGTCACATCAGATGTGGCTAAACAGGCAAGTAAGGCAGCCCAAGCTTCCAATCTCGGTGGTGGTGCAGAAGTTGACGGTTTTAGCAAGACTCTTTCAAGTCTGGATATTTCTATTCAACCTTCAGACTTTGCCATCATCTTTGTACTTGGTTTGGTTCTAGTGGTACTAGTTATGGCACTTGCTTCAAGCAATCTCCTCTTTAAACAGCCAAAAGAACTCTTGTTGGATAGTGAATAAAAAACTTGCTACCTATTCTCACTCAAATGAGATATAATATAGGTAGCATTTTTGATAGAAAAGGATTTATATGAAAATTCTAATTTTAGAAGATGAAGACATGATTCGCGAGGGAATTAGTGATTACTTGGCGGATTGTGGCTATGAAACCATTCAGGCTGCAGATGGTCAAGAAGCCTTAGAACAATTTTCAAATCATCAAGTTGCCCTGGTTCTCCTAGATATTCAAATGCCCAAACTTAATGGTTTAGAAGTATTGTCAGAAATCCGTAAGACTAGCCAAGTTCCGGTCTTGATGTTGACAGCTTTTCAAGACGAGGAGTATAAGATGAGTGCCTTTGCCTCTCTAGCAGATGGGTATCTGGAAAAGCCCTTTTCCCTATCTTTGTTAAAGGTACGAGTAGATGCTATTTTCAAGCGTTATTATGATGCAAGTCGTACCTTTACCTATAAGGATACCAAGGTCGATTTTGACAGTTATAGAGCTAGTGTAGCGGGGAAAGATGTTCCTGTGAATGCAAAAGAACTAGAAATTTTAGACTATCTAGTTAGAAATGAAGGTCGAGCCTTAACACGGTCGCAGATTATCGATGCTGTATGGAAGATGACAGATGAGATTCCTTTTGACAGAGTGATCGATGTCTATATCAAGGAACTACGGAAAAAATTGGATTTAGACTGTATTCTTACCGTGCGCAATGTTGGTTATAAATTGGAGAGAAAATGAGACGTTCAGGTTTATTTAAAAAGATTTTTATCTATACCTTCTCGGTATTTTCTACCCTAGTCATTTGTTTGCATTTGGCCATCTATTTTCTCTTTCCTCCGACCTATCTCAGTCACCGTCAGGAGAGCATCGGGCAAAAGGCTACAGAAATTGCTCAAACTCTCCAAGGAAAGGACAGTCAAACTATTCAGGAAGTCCTTGAACTTTATTCTAAAAGCAGTGATATTAAGGGAGCTGTTAAGGGAGAGATGACTCAGGATAAGTTGGAAGTCAATGATAATCTTCCCATTGATAAACAACGACAAACGGCCTCCTTGGTTATTGAGGAAAGAGAAGTTCAAACTAAGAATGGTCAGACGATGACCTTACAGTTTTTAGCTTCTATGGATTTGCAGAAAGAAGCAGAAGATATCAGTCTTCAATTTCTGCCTTATACTTTATTAGCGTCTTTCATCATTTCGCTCCTCATCGCCTTTATCTATGCTAGAACTATTGTTGCTCCTATTTTGGAAATCAAACGAGTGACTCGACGGATGATGGATTTGGATGCAGAAGTTAGGTTGCGCGTGGATTCTAAGGATGAAATTGGCGATCTCAAAGAACAAATCAATAGCCTTTATCAGCATCTCTTGACGGTGATTGCAGATTTGCATGAGAAGAACGAGGCCATCCTCCAACTAGAAAAAATGAAGGTTGAGTTTTTGCGAGGTGCTTCCCACGAACTGAAAACGCCTCTAGCAAGTCTAAAGATTCTTCTGGAGAATATGCAAGCCAATATCGGACGCTATAAAGATCGTGACCATTATCTGGGAGTTTCTTTGGGGATTGTGGATGATTTGACTCACCACGTTCAGCAAATCTTATCCCTTTCTTCAGTGCAGGAGTTGCGAGATAAGAAGGAAGTAATCAACCTTCTTGAAATGACAGATCTTCTATTGAAGGACTATGACTTGTTAGCCAAAGAGAGAAAAATCACTGTAGAAAATCAACTCACTGACCAACAAACTTATCTAAATCCTTCGGTACTCAAGCTAATTCTTTCCAATCTTATCAGTAATGCTGTGAAACACTCTGTTCAAGGTGGTTATCTGAAAATTGGAGCAAAAGATAGTTGGATGTTTATAGAGAACGCCTGTATACCTGAGGAGCAAGATAAGTTTGAACAATCCTTCACGTCCTCTAGTCGACAAAGTAAGGGAGCTGGCTTGGGACTATTCGTAGTTAAAAGTTTATTAGAAAACGAAGAAATTGACTATCGATTTGAAAGACATGATGATCACTTGGTATTTTACATGAACCTGCCTTAGAACAAGGAGTAGACCAAGTGGGAAAAGGTTTACATATTTGAAAATAGAAGAAATTCAATCGAAACCACGGGAAAAACTAGCTTTTTTTGTGAAAAAGTGATAAAATGAACAATGTAAATGGGATGTCCCATAAAAATATACAGGAGGCCTGATAAAATGGCAATCGTTTCAGCAGAAAAATTTGTCCAAGCAGCTCGTGACAACGGTTATGCAGTTGGTGGATTTAACACAAACAACCTTGAGTGGACTCAAGCTATCTTGCGTGCAGCAGAAGCTAAAAAAGCTCCAGTTTTGATCCAAACTTCAATGGGTGCTGCTAAATACATGGGTGGTTACAAAGTTGCTCGCAACTTGATCGCTAACCTTGTAGAATCAATGGGTATCACTGTACCAGTAGCTATCCACCTTGACCACGGTCACTACGAAGATGCACTTGAGTGTATCGAAGTTGGTTACACTTCAATCATGTTTGACGGTTCACACCTTCCAGTTGAAGAAAACCTTAAATTGGCTAAAGACGTAGTTGAAAAAGCACACGCTAAAGGTATCTCAGTAGAAGCTGAAGTTGGTACTATCGGTGGTGAAGAAGACGGAATCATCGGTAAAGGTGAATTGGCTCCAATCGAAGATGCTAAAGCAATGGTTGCAACTGGTATTGACTTCTTGGCAGCTGGTATCGGTAACATCCACGGTCCTTACCCAGCAAACTGGGAAGGTCTTGACCTTGACCACTTGCAAAAATTGACAGAAGCTCTTCCAGGCTTCCCAATCGTATTGCACGGTGGATCAGGTATTCCTGATGAGCAAATCCAAGCAGCTATCAAACTTGGTGTTGCTAAAGTTAACGTTAACACTGAATGCCAAATCGCATTTGCTAACGCAACTCGTAAATTTGCTCGTGACTACGAAGCAAACGAAGCAGAATACGACAAGAAGAAACTCTTTGACCCACGTAAATTCTTGGCTGACGGTGTCAAAGCTATCCAAGCATCAGTTGAAGAACGTATCGACGTATTCGGTTCAGAAGGTAAAGCTTAATCTAGCTGAACCATACAAAATGAAACCTGCCCCTGAGGGTGGGTTTTTTGTGTTTCTGGATATATACAGATTATACAGAAAAAGTCTTAAACTTAAGTTGCTAAAAGAGTCTAATTTTTGTACAATAATGCTATGAAAATACAGAAAAAATGGTGTATAGGGCTTCTTAGTTTCCTTATCTTGTTTTTAGTAGGGACATTTATCTTTCATCGTATCAGCTTAGAAAAGGAACAAGCCTCTCTAACTCCTATGGGCAAAACTGTTCTCGTTAATGGGCACAAAATCAATGTTTACGTTGAAGGGGATGGTCCAGAGACAATAGTAGTTCTATCAGGTGCTGGAATTGCTTCCCCAATCTTGGACTTTAAGAATGTTTCGGATTCCTTATCAAAAAAATATAAGGTAGTCATCGTGGAGCGGGCTGGCTATGGTTATAGCGAGGATAGTACTCAATCCAGAGATGTGATGGAAGTTTTGTCTGAGACACGTCAAGCTCTATCACAAGCAAATGTAACAGGTCCTTTTGTCATTCTGTCTCATTCCATGGCTAGTCTCGAAAGTCTGGCTTGGCAGGAAAAGTATCCTGATGAGGTGAAAGCCTTGGTTGGTCTGGATTGGGCGTTACCAGCTAGTTATGAGGATTTAAAGGATAATCAGGCCTTGCTTACTGTGGCTTATTGGAGCAGTAAGATTGGCTTATTACGCTTTTTCCCTGAGTCCTTTTATATAAAAAATCCAACTCTGACTGAAACTGAACGACAACAATATAAATTACTAGCATATAAGCAGTTAATGTCACAAGCCATGCTTCATGAATCCCGTTTGGTAAAGGAAAATGCCAAGAAAGTTCCCTCTAGCATCAATCCGAAAATTCCCACCTTATTACTAGTTTCTAACGGTGAAGGCACGACCTTTAGCCAATCAGAATGGCAGCATTATGCAGAGAAATTTTCTAGTGACCAGTCTAATGTTCAAGTCATCTATATGGATGCGCCTCACGAACTTTATCATTATCAAAGTCATGAAATAGTTTCTCGAATTGAAGAATTTTTAGAGAATAATTGAGCGCTTAAAAATCCATTGAGACTGATGATAATAATTGAAAGGAATGACTTATGAATAATTCTTATATTTTGCCCTGTTGTAAAATGAAGTGCAACACAAAAGACATGTTCATCTGATATACTAGAGTTGCAAAAAACAGTAT
>NZ_JAHZPU010000041.1 GCF_019929575.1 Streptococcus infantis | reverse complement strand
AACAGACCCAACAACTGGTAAGGTTATCGAAGGTGATAAGAATGTAACCTATGTATACAAACTTAAAGAAACACCAGATAAGCCTGTAGAGCCAACTCCAGACAAACCGGTGAACCCAACACCAGGTAAACCGGTGAACCCAACACCAGGTAAACCGGTGAACCCAACACCAGGTAAACCAGTGAACCCAACACCAGGTAAGCCAGTGAACCCAACACCAGGTAAGCCAGTGAATCCAACACCAGGTAAACCAGTGAACCCGACACCAGATAAACCGGTTTCGGAACAACCAGCTAATCCAACATCGGCTAAAGAACAACTTCCAAATACTGGTGAAACTACATCTGCAGGATCAACTGTGCTCGGAGTAGTTGCAGGACTTGTAGGATTGGCAGCACTTGGACGTCGTAAGAAGGAAGACGAAAAATAGTCATCTTTCTTAGGAGAGTAATGCTACTTTATTTAAAATAACAACTCACATTGACGATCAAGGCCGGCTTTAAGTCATAGAAAAGAGAGGCTATCCCCCACTTTAGGGATAACATTTAGAAAATCTTTTCAACATAAAACGCATAATATCAAGGTTTTTGAATATCTGATATTATGCGTTTTTCTGATTTTAAAGATCTTTTACCCAGCCTCTTTTTATGCATTTCCAAAACAAAAAGTCTTTCTATGAGATAAAACCCCTCATAAATCACAACAAAAGGAAGAACCCAAATAAAGTTTTTATAGTAGATTGAAATAAGATATGAATAAAGAGATTAGGAAATTCAAATTAATTTCTAAAAACGTTTTAGAATCCTTAGCGGACTATTCTAGATTCAATCCACTATAGTAGAGTGGGAGTTCTCTTTTGATCAAACTAGAGTTGATATTTGGTAAGTTTTATTTGTGATAGGTGAGTCGAATACTAGGAATTTTCGACATTGAAAATTTTGGAATGACGTTTCTTTAGATGAAGTAAGGTGATAAGTTTGACTTGCTCAAGTTTAATGGGGATTGAATTTTCGAAAAACTCTCTTATCATCTTTTAAGAATATACTCATAAGGGAGAAGTATAATGAGGTTTACCTCAGTCTATATGTATTATAACTTTCGAACATAGGTGATATGGCACTGCTGGGCTGTTTTATCTATCATTACAAATCTCTATAGTCTCTACAGTTTTTAAACCAACTAACTATAGAAACTTTAGAGACTTTTTATAGAAGATAGTAGGTTTAGGGTTCTATGTTCACATATCAGTGATGATAAGTCATCAGTTATAGGACTTGAGCAAACTAATACTCAATGAAAATCAAAGAGCAAACTAGGAAGCTAGCCGTAGGTTGCTCAAAGCATAGCTTTGAGGTTGCAGATAAAACTGACGAAGTCAGTCACATATATAATCCAAGGTGAAGCTGACGTGGTTTGAAGAGATTTTCGAAGAGTATAAAAACCAGCGACTTTAATCGCTGGTTACTCATATGATTATTCACTTGAAAGGGATGAGGGCTTATCTAGACCTTCTATTTCTACGATAGCCGTTTAGTTTTTTATTTTCCCAATAACTGTTAAAGATTTTTTCTTTACTTTCACGATCAATTTCTAGGAAATAAGCATAGAGTAGATCGATTAAGATCAACATAGGAAGTTGGGCAGAAATGCGTTGGATATAGGAAGCCTGACTCTGGCTTGCTACCAATACAGTTTCTGTGAAGTCCTGAGTTTCCTTGCTAGGCGTACTAGTAAAAAGAACAGTTCTAGCCCCCATGTCTTGGGCGTCTAGTAGACTGTCAATGATGGATGGAGTTGTTCCTGAAAGGGAGAAACCAAAGACCAAACATTTTTCATCGATGATACTAGTTGTCCAGGCGAAACCATCTGGATCTGTTAAAGCTTCACAAACGACTCCAAGCCTCATGAAACGCAATTTCATCTCACGCGCAACGAGGCCAGAACTTCCAGTCCCAAAAAAATAGACGCGTTCTGATTGATCAATCATTTGGGCAATACGCTCCAGTTGGTCATCATCAATCAATTCTTGTGTCATTTCTCGGATATTTGTATAGCTTCTCAAGACTCTTTGTGTCAAAGGATTCATATCTTGTTGAGGAACGGAAAGGGTATCCTTTTGTTGTTGGTATTTGAAAATAAATTCCCGATAGCCCGTGAAGCCACATTTTTTGGCAAAACGAGTGAGAGCCGCCTGAGAAATATGAAGTTTTTGTGTGACCTGCTGAGAAGACAAATCATCATGAATAGTATCTGCCTGCAAAAAATAGCGGGCAATTTCTTGCTCTAAATCGGTCATTTCTTCAAAGTGAAGATCAATAATCGTAGAGATGTCTGGCTTGTTCATGGGACTCCTTTGTAGCTATTTGTTAAAAACTATTTGTCAATAACATTTAACAAATAAAATAGCGCTTACTTCCATTATACCACAGTTGCTTTGTTTTTGGGATAAAAAGGAAAAGTCTTTTCTTTTTCCATAATTTTCTCATCAAATTATGGTACAATGAAGAGTAAGATTTTAATTAGAAATGAGACTGATTTGTATGAGAAAATTCAACAGCCATTCGATACCGATTCGGCTTAATTTATTGTTTGCAATCGTTATATTGCTCTTCATGACCATCATTGGTCGCTTGCTCTATATGCAAGTTCTGAATAAGGATTTCTATGAAGCTAAGTTAGCATCTGCTAGCCAAACTAGGGTAACAACGGGGTCTGCTCGAGGAGAAATCTATGACGCGGCTGGAAAACCCTTGGTAGAAAATACCGTTAAACAAGTAGTGGCTTTCACACGAAGCAATAAGATGACAGCTACTGATTTAAAGGATATTTCTACTAAGCTCCTAGCTTATGTGACAGTTTCCTCGCCAGATTTGACGCAACGTCAAATGGCTGACTATTATCTAGCGGACCCAGCTGTCTATAAAAAAACGGTAGAGGCTCTTCCTAAGGATAAACGTTTTGATTCTGATGGCAATCAGCTGTCCGAAACTCAACTTTATAACAATGCTGCTGAGAGTATCACTTCTGATCAACTGAACTATTCAGAGGATGAAAAGAAGGTTATCTACCTCTTTAACCAGCTCAATGCAGTTGGTAATTTTGCGACAGGGAATATTCAAACCGATCCCTTAAGTGACACACAGGTGGCCATCATTGCTTCAGCTTCCAAGGAATTACCTGGTATTAGCATTTCAACTTCGTGGGATAGAAAGGTTTTAGAAACATCTCTTTCATCTATCGTTGGAAGTGTCTCTAGTGAGAAATCAGGTCTTCCAGCTGAAGAAGTCGATACTTATCTTAAAAAAGGCTATTCCCTCAATGACCGTGTTGGAACATCCTATCTAGAAAAACAATACGAAGAGGTCCTTCAAGGAAAGCGCACGATTAAGGAAATCCATATTGACAAACATGGAGACATAGAGAGTGTCAAAAATATCGAAGAAGGTAGCAAGGGGAAAAATATCAAACTAACCATCGATCTAAGCTTCCAAGATGGAGTGGATAACCTTCTCAAAAGTTATTTTAATTCGGAACTAGATAATGGCGGAGCTAAATATTCAGAAGGAGTCTATGCTGTAGCCCTTAATCCCAAGACTGGTGCGGTTCTTGCCATGTCAGGTATGAAGCATAACCTAGAAACTGGAGAATTAACTCCAGATTCATTAGGTACAGTTACTAATGTTTTTGTGCCAGGATCTGTCGTTAAGGCAGCTACCATCAGCTCAGGTTGGGAAAATGGTGTTTTATCAGGAAACCAAACCTTAACAGATCAGCCTATTGTTTTCCAAGGTTCAGCTCCAATTTATTCTTGGTATAAATTGGCATATGGATCTTTTCCTATTACAGCTGTGGAAGCCTTGGAGTATTCATCCAATGCTTACATGGTTCAAACCGCTCTTGGAATCATGGGCCAGACCTATCAACCCAATATGTTTGTCGGCACCAGCAATCTAGAGTCTGCTATGGGGAAATTGCGTTCAACCTTTGGTGAATATGGTTTGGGTTCTGCGACTGGGATTGACCTACCAGATGAATCTACTGGATTTGTTCCCAAAGAGTATAACTTTGCCAATTTCATTACTAATGCTTTTGGCCAGTTTGATAACTACACACCGATGCAATTAGCCCAGTACGTTGCAACTATTGCTAACAATGGTGTTCGTCTAGCTCCACATATTGTCGAGGGAATATACGACAACAATGATAAGGGTGGCCTTGGGGAATTAATCCAAGCAATAGATACCAAGGAAATCAACAAGGTCAATATTTCTGAATCAGATATGGCAATCTTGCACCAAGGATTTTACCAAGTATCGCATGGAACTAGTCCCCTTACGACAGGACGGGCATTTTTAGATGGCGCCACTGTTTCTATAAGTGGTAAGACCGGTACAGCTGAAAGCTATGTAGCTGGTGGTCAAGAAGCTAATAATACCAATGCTGTGGCCTATGCTCCAACAGAAAATCCTCAAATTGCAGTTGCAGTAGTCTTTCCTCATAATACCAATTTAACCAAAAATGTTGGGCCAGCAATTGCTCGCGATATTATCAATCTATACAACCAACACCATCCAATGAATTAGAAAGGAAGCCATGCTTTATCCAACACCTATTGCTAAGTTGATTGACAGTTATTCTAAACTTCCTGGTATTGGGATTAAGACAGCAACCCGTCTAGCCTTTTATACTATTGGAATGCCGGATGATGACGTCAACGAATTTGCTAAAAATCTCCTTTCAGCTAAAAGAGAGTTGACCTATTGTTCTATCTGTGGACGTTTAACAGACGAGGACCCTTGCTCTATCTGTACAGACCCTAGTCGTGACCAATCCACGATTCTGGTTCTGGAAGATAGTCGCGATGTCGCTGCCATGGAAAATATTCAAGAATACCATGGTCTTTACCATGTCTTGCACGGTTTGATTTCCCCTATGAATGGGATTAGCCCAGATGACATCAATCTTAAAAGTCTCATGACTCGTCTTATGGATAGCGAGGTTTCAGAGGTCATTGTAGCCACCAATGCCACTGCTGATGGTGAGGCGACTTCTATGTATATCTCTCGACTTCTTAAACCTGCAGGGATCAAGGTTACTCGTTTAGCACGAGGTCTAGCAGTCGGAGCTGATATCGAATATGCAGATGAAGTAACACTCCTAAGAGCCATCGAAAATCGTACCGAACTCTAGTCTGTGAGGATATAGAACAGGCAATTAGCTAATAGATAAGATTTTAAGAAACTAAGAGGCTGGATTTATTTTTAATCCAGTCTCTTTTTTGCTATTCAAGTTTAAAAAAAGAGACAAATGTGATATACTAAAGAGCAAGTATTCTAGTAGAAACAGGACAATCATATGAAACAAACAATAATTTTATTATATGGTGGACGCAGTGCAGAACGTGAAGTGTCTGTATTGTCGGCTGAGAGTGTCATGCGTGCGGTTAACTATGATCGTTTCGCAGTCAAAACCTTCTTTATCAGCCAGTCCGGTGATTTCATCAAAACCCAAGAATTTACCCAAACTCCTGGACAAGATGAACGTCTCATGACCAATGAAACGATTGATTGGGACAAGAAAATTGCTCCAAGTGCTATCTACGAAGAAGGAGCGGTTGTTTTTCCAGTTCTTCATGGACCTATGGGAGAAGATGGTTCTGTTCAAGGTTTCTTAGAAGTCTTGAAAATGCCTTATGTCGGTTGTAACATCCTATCTTCAAGCCTTGCCATGGATAAAATCACAACTAAGCGTGTCTTGGAATCTGCTGGGATTGCCCAAGTCCCTTACGTAGCGATTGTTGAAGGGGATGACTTGGCTTCTAAGATTGCAGAAGTTGAAGAAAAATTAACCTACCCAGTCTTTACCAAACCATCTAATATGGGTTCTAGTGTTGGTATTTCTAAGTCTGAAAATAAAGAGGAACTCCATCAAGCTCTCGAACTCGCCTTTAAATATGATAGCCGTGTCTTGGTTGAGCAAGGCGTCAATGCGCGTGAAATCGAAGTTGGGCTTTTAGGAAACTATGATGTTAAGAGCACGCTACCTGGTGAAGTTGTCAAAGACGTAGCCTTCTATGACTATGATGCCAAATATATCGATAACAAGATTACTATGGATATTCCAGCCAAGATTAGCGATGATGTAGTATCGGTTATGCGCAAGAATGCCGAAACTGCCTTCCGTGCTATCGGTGGACTTGGATTGTCTCGTTGTGACTTCTTCTATACAGATAAGGGAGAAGTTTTCCTAAATGAGCTCAACACCATGCCAGGATTTACCCAGTGGTCTATGTATCCCTTGCTCTGGGACAATATGGGGATTAGCTATCCAGAACTAATCGAGCGATTGGTTGAGCTTGCTAAAGAAAGCTTTAACAAGCGTGAAGCGCACCTATTGTAAAGATAGCTATAAGGGCGGGGCAAGACTCCCTGCCCCTTTTTAAAGGAGTAAACATGAAACTTACGATTCACGAAGTTGCGCGTGTTGTCGGTGCAAAAAATGATGTGACAAGCTATGCGGACAGTCCACTAGTTAAGGCAGAGTTTGATAGTCGTTTGATTGGACCTGGTGATCTATTTGTGCCACTCAAGGGGGCGCGTGATGGTCATGACTTTATCGAGACGGCTTTTGAAAACGGCGCTACTGTAACTCTGTCAGAAAAGGAAGTAGCGGGTCATCCTTGCATCTTAGTAGAGGATGTTTTGACAGCCTTTCAGGCTCTTGCAGCCTATTACCTTCAAAAGACAGGAGTAGATGTCTTTGCTGTTACAGGTTCAAATGGGAAGACAACAACCAAGGATATGTTGGCTCATTTGCTTTCTACAAGCTACAAAACCTACAAAACACAAGGGAACTACAATAATGAAATTGGCCTTCCCTACACGGTTCTCCATATGCCAGATGATACCGAAAAGCTGGTCTTGGAAATGGGACAGGATCACCTAGGAGATATCCATCTTTTGTCTGAATTAGCTCATCCAAAGACAGCTATCGTGACCTTGGTTGGAGAAGCTCATTTAGCCTTCTTCAAGGACCGTTCGGAGATCGCTAAAGGGAAATTACAAATCGCTGATGGGATGGAAAAGGGTTCCTTACTTTTGGCGCCAGCTGATCCTATTGTAGAGGATTATCTACCTGCTGATCAAAAAGTAGTTCGTTTTGGTCCAGGTGCAGAACTCGAAATTACAGAATTAACTGAGCGTAAGGATAGCTTAACCTTCAAGGCTAATTTCTTGGAGCAGGCTCTTGACTTGCCAGTAACAGGTAAGTACAATGCGACTAATGCTATGATTGCTTCTTATGTTGCCCTGCAAGAAGGAGTGACTGAGGAGCAGATTGGTCGAGCCTTCCAGGCTCTAGAATTGACCCGCAATCGTACGGAGTGGAAAAAGGCAGCTAATGGAGCGGATATCTTATCAGATGTCTACAATGCAAATCCAACAGCTATGAAGTTGATTTTGGAGACTTTCTCTGCCATTCCAGCCAATGAAGGTGGCAAGAAACTCGCAGTTCTGGCGGATATGAAAGAACTTGGAGACCAGTCTGTTCAACTTCATAATCAGATGATTTTGAGCATTACACCCGATGCCCTTGATACTGTTATTTTTTACGGTGAAGACATTGCTGAATTGGCTCAATTAGCCAGTCAAATGTTCCCAATCGGCCATGTGTACTACTTCAAGAAAACAGCCGATGAAGACCAGTTTGAAGCCATGGTTAAGCAGGTCAAGGAAAGTCTTGGTGCACATGACCAGATTCTGCTTAAAGGTTCGAACTCTATGAATCTAGCCAAGCTAGTAGAAAGCCTAGAAAATGAGCACAACTGATTTCGCCAAAGCTATTCAGAGAATGTTAGCTATCACTGATACTGGGTTGACCTATTCAAAGGATCCTTATGACCGTGAACGTTATGAGGATTTACGTCAGATTTTATGGAGTGTCTTGCAGGTTCAAACGGAGCTCGATCAAGAGGAATTGACTGCAATTTTAAAACCAACAGGTAGCTATGCAACTCCCTTGATGGATGTAAGGGCATGGATTGTTCAAAATCAGAAGATTTGCCTGGTTAGAGGGCAAGGAGAGGATACTTGGGCATTACCTGGTGGCTTTGGCGAGGTAGGATATTCTCCCAAGGAAAATATCCGAAAAGAAGTTCAGGAAGAAACAGGATTTTCGGCAGAAGTAGGCTCTTTATTGGCAGTTTTCGATACCAATCGCTTTCAACTTCAGAACAAGCAGTATGCCGAGTTCGTCTTTGACTGTCAGTTATTGGATGGACAATTTCAAGAAAATCAAGAAATTGCGGAACTTGAATTTTTTGATATCAAGAATCTCCCACCCCTATCTGAAAAACGAATAACCCAAGAACAAATGGAAATTCTATGGCAGGTCTATCAGGGTGAGCGGGAACAATATGTCGATTAGAAGTTTTGTTTTATATTAAGATCGACAGTTTCTTTTACACAAAATTATATGAAATAAATGTAAGCTAGGCTCTATAGAGATGAGTAAGAGGCCTGCTTATATGAAAATGAGGAAAGTTACATGAATGTTTGGGATATTTTATTTACCACCCAGGCCTCGGAGCCACCCCAATTTGATCTTCTTTGGTATGGAAGTCTATTTACTTTATTGGCATTGACTGTATTTCTTGCCTATCGTTATGGTGAGAAAAAAGTTTGTCAACGATTTTTCCAGATTTTACAGGCCGTTCAATTAATTCTACTTTACGGCTGGTATTTGGTAAATCAGATGCCTTTGACAGAAAGTCTACCCTTTTATCATTGCCGTCTGGCAATGTTTATAGTGCTTTTGCTTCCTGGTGTTTCTAGAGTCAAACAGTATTTTGCTGTGCTAGGAACCTTTGGGACTTTGGCAGCCTTTGTTTATCCAGTGCCAGATCCCTATCCCTTCCCCCACATCGCTATCCTGTCCTTTATTTTCGGACACCTAGCCCTCCTTGGAAATTCCTTGATTTATCTTTTGAAGGACTACGATGCTAGCTTATTGGACTTCAAACGAACCCTAATCATCACATCTTCACTGAATGCTGTGATCTTTGTGGTCAATCTAATGACGGGTGGAGATTATGGCTTTTTGACAAAACCGCCATTGGTTGGAGACCACGGTCGTTTGATCAATTATCTAGTGGTTACGCTATTCCTGACTTGTGCCATTTATTTAGTCTCTAAAATTTTTCAGACAATCCTTCAGGAACAAGAAGAAAAAAGATTGAGAATCTGGCAGAAATAAAAAAATACCCCAATTGTCAAGTCAAGTGCAACAAAGTTGTTCCTCTGATTAAGCGAGTATCTTTCAAGCTGTTTGAGCT
>NZ_JAHZPU010000040.1 GCF_019929575.1 Streptococcus infantis | reverse complement strand
AGCTCAAACAGCTTGAAAGATACTCGCTTAATCAGAGGAACAACTTTGTTGCACTTGACTTGACAATTGGGGAAGTGAAATTTATTATATTCTTAAAAAATAAGCAATATTCTCGAAGAATTAAGGAAAAACATAGACTAAAAAACGAACAATTAGTGAAATTTTCACATTTTTCTGATCTAATTAAGAAAACTCCCAACAAGGTCTATCACTTTGTTAGGAGCTTTGTTTGATCCAACGAATTCGTTAGATTTTTTTCTCAATACTAAATAATGGAGATAGAGGGCGTTTTTCGTGGATACGGATGATAGCATCTGCCAAGAGATGAGCGATAGAGATTTGCTCAATCTTATCAATTAAACGCTCTTCTGGTAGGTAGATAGTATCCAAAACAACTAATTTTTTAATAGCTGATTTTTGGATATTATCCATAGCAGGCCCTGAAAGAACTGGGTGCGTACAACTTGCGTAAACTTCAACAGCACCAGCTTCTGCAAGAGCATCCGCCGCATGACAAATAGTTCCAGCTGTATCGATCATGTCGTCAATCAAGATACAAGTCTTGCCTTCTACCTTACCAATGATGTTCATCACTTCACTGGTATTCATCTTGTCCACGCTACGACGTTTATCAATAATGGCAATCGGAGTTTTCAAAAACTCTGCCAATTTACGAGCACGAGTCACCCCACCATGGTCTGGGCTGACAACCACATAGTCAGAACCAACCATGCCACGACGTTCAAAGTAGTCTGCAATTAAAGGAGCACCCATCAAGTGATCGACAGGAATATCAAAGAATCCCTGAATCTGTGCAGCATGCAAGTCAATCGTCAACAAACGATCCACTCCAGCCACTTCCAGCATATTTGCCACAAGTTTTGAAGTGATTGGCTCACGCGCTCTCGCCTTTCTATCCTGACGTGCATAACCGTAATAAGGCATAACAACGTTGACAGATTCTGCACTGGCACGTTTCAAAGCATCTACCATAATCAAGATTTCTAGCAGATTGTCATTTACAGGTGAGCTAGTTGATTGTAGGATAAAGACGTGTTTTCCACGGATTGATTCTTCGATATTAACTTGAATTTCCCCATCTGAAAATTGACGTACGGTCGATTTTCCCAACTCTATCCCAATCTCTTGCGCCACACGCTCTGCCAATTCTCTATTTGAAGAAAGGGCAAACAGCTTTAAATCAGAAAAAGACATGATTTCCTCCAGTATTTATGTATCACTTGTGTTTTTTCACAACATTTTTCCAACTACCATTGTAGCGCTTTTTTCTTGATTTTTCAATAAAAAATAAGACAAGAATGGACATTTATCCCCTTGTCTTGTGCTCATTTATATTCCTTATATTCAAGCTGAAATGTGACAACTTAGACATTCTATCTCATAGGAAGACAGGAACTCACAAAGGAAAAGTTAGTATATCTCTCTCATACTGCCTGTATCCACATCATAAACAGCCCCTGAAATAACCACATCATCTGGAATCAATGGGCATTCTCGAAGTAACTGCATATCCTCACGAACACTCTCCTCAACATCTTGAAAAGGGAGAAAATCTTGACCCGAGACATCAACCCCTAATTCTGTTTTTAAATGTTCTTGAAACTCTTCGTTTTGAAATGTCTGAGCACCACAGTCTGTATGATGAAGAACCACAATCTCTCTTGTTCCCATTTGTTGCTGGGAAATCACGAGTGAGCGAATCATATCGTCTGTCACTCGACCGCCCGCATTCCGTAAAATGTGAGCATCTCCAAGTGCTAATCCCAAAGCTTGTGCAACGTGCAGACGTGAATCCATACAAGTCACAATAGCTACTCTTGTTTTCGGCTTGATTGGCAGATTTAACTGCCCATGCAGGGCAACATAAGCCTGATTGGCTTGCATAAACTGTTCAAAATACGACATGACAACACACTTTCTAACTTTTAAGATGATTTGAAAACCAAATTATTTATCTTCTATCTTACCATCTTTTCTTTGTCTTGTCAGTTTTCAACTTCCATATAAAAAAACTAGAACAGAGACTTCTAGCATCTAGCTTAGGTCCCTATCCTAGTTTTTATTGTTATGATTCTTTTTGGATATACTTGTTGAGAGAGCCTGCAAAGCTTTGAAGATTGAGACTTTGTACATAAACCTCACCAGTACCTCGGAAGGTATTCACCACTCCTTCGCCTGTACCAATAGATTGCCAGAAACCATTTTCTAAGTGGATATGATAGTCCAAAGATTGACTCCAAGCCACCACATGGGCATTGTCAATGGTTATTTCTTGGTTTTGAAGCTCAATTTTCTTAATCGAACCAAATGCATTTGCCAAAAGCGTTCCCTGACCTTGAGTAGTCATCACGAAAAGGCCACCTTGACCCCCGAAAAGAGCCTTCCCAATAGACTGGCGCTCCATTGTATAGAAAGCTGTACCATCAAGAGCTAGAAAGGCTCCATCATTCAATCGATATTGCTTTTCTCCTAGCTCGAGAGCAATCACTTGACCAGGAGTATCTGGTGCTAAAGCAAGGTTGCCGTTGTCAGACTCAGCAACAGCTTGCGTGATAAAGGTGCTTTCGCCAGAAACCATAGAACGTCCCACAGCTTTGACAAAACGCCCCAAACCAGAACCGCTGGCATTGAGTTGGGTATTGAGGCTTACGTTAGGCGTGTGGTAAACCATACTACCTCGCTGGATATAGACGGTTTCTCCTTGATTGAGTGACAACTCTACCAAAGGAAATTGCATATGACTGTCCATAGAAAATTTCATCAGAAATTCCTCCTTGTTTTTAATAAATATTGGCTATAAAGTGTTTTGCAATCTAAAACTGAGTAAGACTATTAGGAAAAGACTTTTTTCAAGACTTCTCCGATAGTGGTCACTCCGATCACCTGAATTTCCTTAGGGGGCTTGATACCAGTCAAGGAATTTTTCGGTACATAGATTTTTGTAAATCCAAGTTTCGCTGCTTCATTGATGCGCTGCTCGATACGATTCACACGCCGAATCTCTCCAGTTAAGCCCAACTCTCCCACAAAACATTCCTGCGGGTTGGTTGGTTTATCCTTGTAACTCGAAGCAATGGCAACCGCAACAGCCAGGTCAATGGCAGGCTCATCCAATTTGACACCACCAGCAGATTTGAGATAGGCATCTTGATTTTGGAGGAGCAAACCTGCACGTTTCTCCAAAACAGCCATAATCAGACTTGCACGATTGAAATCAAGGCCTGTTGTAGTCCGCTTAGCATTTCCAAACATAGTCGGTGTCACCAAGGCCTGCACTTCTGCAAGAATAGGACGGGTTCCTTCCATAGTCACCACGATGGACGAACCGGTCGCTCCGTCTAAACGTTCTTCTAGGAAAACTTGACTCGGATTGAGAACCTCAACCAAGCCACCTGATTGCATCTCAAAAATCCCAATCTCATTTGTCGAACCAAAACGGTTTTTGACCGCCCTCAGGATACGGAAGGTATGGTGGCGTTCCCCTTCAAAGTAAAGCACCGTATCCACCATATGCTCCAACATCCGAGGCCCAGCCAAGGTTCCTTCCTTGGTCACATGCCCGACAATAAAGATGGCAATGTTATTAGTCTTAGCCAACTGCATGAGTTCTGCAGTCACCTCACGCACCTGAGACACAGATCCTTGCACTCCTGAAATCTCAGGAGACATGATGGTCTGGATAGAGTCGATGATGAGGAAGTCTGGTTGGATGCGCTCCACCTCTGCGCGAACACTCTGCATATTGGTCTCTGCATAGAGATAAAACTCACTATCGATATCACCTAAACGCTCTGCTCGTAACTTGATTTGCTGAGCAGACTCCTCCCCACTGACGTAGAGAACCGTCCCCACTTGAGACAACTGGGTCGAAACTTGTAGGAGAAGGGTTGATTTCCCAATCCCTGGATCCCCACCGATAAGGACAAGACTTCCTGGTACCACACCTCCACCAAGAACTCGGTTAAACTCCTCCATCTCAGTCTTGGTTCGATTGACATTGATGGAGGTCACTTCAGCCAGTTTCATGGGCTTGGTTTTCTCACCTGTTAAGGACACACGCGCATTCTTGACTTCTGCAACCTCGACTTCCTCAACAAAAGAAGACCAAGACCCACAGTTTGGACAACGTCCTAAATATTTAGGGGAATTATACCCACAATTTTGACATATAAATGTCGCTTTTTTCTTAGCTATAATTCTAATCCTCTCATTATAAAATCTCTTATTCTTTTCACGTCAGCAACTATCTTGTTTCAGAACAGTAAGTCCACCATCATCCGCATGGACATAATACCGACCATCAGGACTAAATCCAAAAGTATAGGGTAAATAACCTTTATAAATTTGAGTCCTAGTTTCTTTATTCTCTTCCCAATAAATGGTTAAAATCGGATATTCTTCAGCTTGGTCTTTAGCCATTGTCACTCGGATGTCTTTACCATTATACAAAGGAAGGCTTCCACCATATTGTCCAGCAATAGGAATAGGTGAATCATAACCATCACACATAGCTACTAACTCTATCTCATCGTAATCCCCATCTATTGGAGTGACTTGACTTTTTTCACTATCGATGATGGACATATATTCTGAAGAAATGCAAAGGATTCTTTGATAGTCTACTGGAAGAAAAGCCAAGTAAAGAAAACCTCCAATACTAATCTCATACACCTTCTTATACCCTTGACAATTTTCTGCGGTAAAAGCTTGAAAATCCTTATAGCTCATTTCATTGTGCTTCTTTCTATATCTCTATCTCAGACTCAATCACTTGGCAAAAATCAATCTTCTCGTCTGGTACAAACTGGCGTATGAGCATTCGATGAGTGACAACAACGACTGTCTGATAGTCTCGATACTTGCCCATAGATTCTAGAAACCGAGACCTCATTTCCTCAGCTGTCTCATATTGAATAGGACAATTAGGAGGTAAGGATCCATTATTTTCTAGAAAAAGAGTACGAGCTTTTTCAAAGTTCTCTATACCTGTTTCATAAACCTGCCATTCATGCAATAATGGCTCTACCCTCAAAGGAAGGCCAGTAGCACAAGCCACATAGCTAGCAGTCTCTAAAGCTCTTGTGACTGCAGAAGAAACTAGTAGATCAGCTGAGTGTAGCAAAGAATTTTTGCTCAGTTCCTGAGCTTGTTGTCTTCCTTTCTCAGATAAGGGTGCCAAATCTATCCCGAATCCAGTATAGGAACGCTCCTCTAACTCAAGGTAATTTGGCTCCCCGTGACGTACAAAGATAATCTTCATCTTAGTGTCCTGTCGATCCAAATCCACCAGTTCGCACGCCGTCTGCCTCATCTCCATCCGCAATCAAAAATGGAGCAAAGACAGCCTGAACCACACGTTCCCCAACTTCAAGAATCACTTCTTGGTCAGTAATATTTTTCATCTGTGCAAAGATATGTCCTTCATTTCCTGGGTTACCATAATAATCTCCATCAATGACACCCACAGAGTTGATCAAGACCAAACCTTTTTTACGAGGATTTGATGAACGGTCATAAAGATAGAGCACTTCAGTCGGTTGCATATAAGCCTTGACCCCTGTTGGAACAAGGACAATCTCTCCTGGAGCAATGACTGTGCGCACAGCAACCTTTAAGTCGTAACCAGCTGCATGTGCTGTCTCACGCTTGGGTAGCAAACTCTCATCTGTAAAACTAGAAACTAATTCAAAACCACGAATTTTCATATTTTCCCTCTTTTTAATCTTTCATTCTAGGCTATTTTATCTTATTTATTCGAAAAAAGCACGAAAAACCTTCTACGAATATAAATCTCCATATCAAAAAACTGTGAAGATTTTTAAATAGCTCTTATTAGCCTTTTATTAAAGAAAACACATTCCTTTTTAGCCACACTTAAACTGTTTTCTTTAAAACACAAAAAAAGAGCACACAATTCACACTCGCTTAGGGCTGCTGGATTCCTCCCCTGACCCGCTTCACGCAGAACTGTTGCTCCATTAGTTATTATACCACATTTCCAAAGATTTTAAAAGAGAAATTATTTTTTCCGTCGATTTCTGAAAAATTCCTGCATAATGCTAGCACAGTCACTCTCTAAAATCCCCGTCTCAACATCCACACGATGATTAAGACGCTCGTCTGTCAAAATATCATACAGACTTCCAGCTGCACCAAATTTCTGATTTTTAGCCCCATAAACTACCTTAGGGATACGAGCAAGCCCAATCGCCCCGCTGCACATCACACAAGGCTCAATAGTCACAAAAAGTGTACAGTCGAGTAAACGCCAACTCTCTTCCCTCAAATTAGCATTCTCTATGGCCATAATCTCTGCATGCATAACCGCACGTTGCAACTCCTCGCGGGCATTGTGGCCCCGACCAATGATTTCTCCATCCTTTACAATTACGCAACCTATTGGGATTTCATCATGCTCTAAAGCAATCTCCGCCTCCTTTAAGGCCTCTCTCATAAATGCTTCTTTTTCTTCAACTGTATAATCCATAACTTCTCTCTTTTCTCACCTATCAATTCTATCATTATAGCATGTTTTCCTAGACAAAAAAAGAGCTCTATAATATTTGCAGAAACTAACTTTTCTATAGATAGTAATCTATCTCTGGATCGTAGAAATAAAGTTTTAAAAAGAGTATAATAGTAGCAAAATTTAGAGAAACACTAGAAATCATGAACTGAGAGTAATGGGGACAACTGATACAGAATGTCCAGATCTGTCGGAAGATTTTTAACTATAAGTCTCCAAGAGATGATTATCCTGAGATTTAAATAATAAACAAGATGAAAGAGTAAATAATGAAATTAGAGTTTTTACAGGATGAACCAAAACTTATCTTGATGTCCCCTTACAAAGATACATTTAATAGAGTAGGAGGGCCATCCATAATATCTTTATCTGTTATGGTTCTCTGGATTCTAAAGTACCTGATGGCTTATAATACTGATTTTTCAGATAAGATTGTTATGGCGATAGTGCTAATTTACTCTCCCCTCCTTATATGGTTTTTAGGCTATTCTCTCTTCATAAATGGAGTAAAATTAGAAGTTTATAAAAACAATATTGTTCAGTATTATACCTATAGCAATAGAGGCCACAGCCTATTACATTATCAATTTAAACTTCAAGATATTGAACAACTAACCATTAAAAGGCGTCCCTTTAACTGTGTAAAGTTAACCATAAAAATTAAAAATCCTATTTGTGTGGCATTACATGAGAAAAAAATAAATAAGCTAAAAAGTGTCAGTATCATCACAGATAAACTAAAGGCAGATGCTTTTATGCATGAAATGAAGCTATTTCAAAGTGATAAATCAGGCAATCAATTTATCAAGTAAGCTGATTCAGAAAAAATTCAAGTTTGTCTAACTTACAAATTCTCAAGAAAATAGTTCACTGATGAGGCTGGGATCAGAAATCCCAACCTCATTTTTTCTTAGTTATGCGCCTTTGATGTGATAGCAAATTGAACGATTTGTTGGTATTTGAGAATTCAAAAAGCGTCTTTTACCAAAACTTCTTTTCTCAATTCACAACTTTAACCAATTTACCCAAATGTTGAAACCTCACAGATCTGGATGTATCAAATCGAGAGTTGGTCTAAAGATTTCTGTCCCACTGTTTTTTTCTTTGTCTTAAAAGTAAAGAAGCCACCTAAATATGACTTAGAAACTGACAAAAAAAGCCACCGAATGCGGTGACTTTATAGGGAGATTATTATGAAAAAGAAAAGTTTAGGATATTTGTTACAACAAGTTAGGAGGTCTTCTTGTAACTGTTTATAGTATAGCTGAACTATCTTAAACAAATCTTAAAAAATCTCTTATGACCAAACACTTTCTAAAATATTTGTTTGTTCACGACCAGGACCTACTGAGAAAGTAGAGATACGAACGCCAACCAATTCGCTAACACGACGAACATAGTTACGTGCATTTTCAGGAAGATCTTCCAAAGTACGTACTCCAGTGATATCTTCTGACCAACCTGGTAATTCTTCATAAATAGGTTTACAACGTTTCAATTGTTCAAGACTAGCTGGATAGTAGTCAATGCGTTGACCATCAAGATCATAAGCAACACAGATTTTAACTGTATCCAAACCACTCAAAACATCGATAGAGTTCAAAGATAAATTTGTAATGCCAGAAACACGGCGACTATGACGCATCACAACTGAGTCAAACCAACCTACACGACGAGGACGACCTGTTGTAGTACCATACTCATGACCTACTTCACGAATGCGTTCTCCCACTTCATCAAACAATTCAGTTGGGAATGGACCATCACCAACACGACTTGTATAAGCTTTACATACACCTACAACCTTGTCAATCTTGCTTGGACCAACACCAGAACCAATTGTCACACCACCAGCAACAGGGTTTGAAGAAGTAACAAACGGATAAGTTCCTTGGTCAATATCTAACATGACCCCTTGTGCACCTTCAAAAAGAACACGTTTGCCATTATCAAGTGCATCATTCAAGATAACAGAAGTATCTGTTACATATTGTTTGATTTGTTGGCCATACTCATAATATTCTTCAAAAATATCATCAAATGAAATAGGTTCGCTATCATACAATTTTACAAATTGACGATTTTTCTCAGCAAGATTGCGTTCTAAACGTTCACGGAAAATCTCTTTATCCAAAAGATCTGCAATACGGATTCCAACACGAGCAGCCTTATCCATATAAGCTGGTCCGATACCCTTGATAGTAGTACCAATTTTATTTTCACCCTTAGCTTCTTCTTGCAGACGGTCTAACTCGATGTGGTACGGCAAAATAACATGCGCACGATCAGAAATACGTAGATTATCTGTTGTAACACCTTCATCATGAAGATAGCTCAACTCTTTCACAAGTGACTTAGGATTTACAACCATCCCATTCCCAATGACAGAAATTTTTTCAGGGAAGAAAATTCCAGAAGGAATCAAGTGCAACTTAAATTTCTTTCCATCAATCACAATTGTGTGACCAGCATTATCACCACCTTGGTAACGTGCAATCACTTCTGCATTAGCTGAGAGGAAGTCTGTAATCTTCCCTTTACCTTCATCACCCCACTGGGTACCTACAACAACAACTGAAGTCATAATCTTGTCTGAGCCCTTAGGCTCTTCCTTTCTCACATACATGGCAGGAATCTCACCTGCAATTATATCTTACAATTTATTATAATAAAAATTCTCAATTTTTTCAAGACCAAAGACCAGAAACATTAGGGAATTAGAGAAAATTAGAAAATTAATATTAAAAAAATATTGTAAATTTATATTATGAAAAGAAAAAACTATAAAATAGTTCGGAAATATGAAAATTATAAATTATCCCCCAACACAGTCATTTGAAATCAATAGCTGTTCAATGTACAAACGGTAGCAAGCTCTATAGTGGTAAGAAAATAAAGGATGCATAATATCAATCATGTACCGAACTAAATAATAGAGTAAAAATCGAAGATGAAAAACTTCCCATTCTAAATCATTATCTACTAAATAACTATATTCCTTTTCAATAACATCATAAAAATCAAGATATTGTTCATAAATCTGTTCAATCATTTTATTTGACTCCATTTCTATTGATAAAATGAGTATAACAAAAAAATTAAAAAAGCTGGGAGAATACTTCTATCATGTCCTATAATGAATATCTAAATAAATAACAAATAAAAAAATTAACAAATCAGGTGGAAAATCCTACATTTCAAAAAAACTAAAATTTCTGTAATAAAAGAAACACACTGTCTAAACTATGATGGCAAGATCATACGATCTATTAAAGAATTACTTATAAGACCTATTAAAAAGACTTATAATAAAACACTCAAATCTAAAAAACCCCCAATTGTCAAGTCAAGTGCAACAAAGTTGTTCCTCTGATTAAGCGAGTATCTTTCAAGCTGTTTGAGCTGACT
>NZ_JAHZPU010000004.1 GCF_019929575.1 Streptococcus infantis | reverse complement strand
AGTCAGCTCAAACAGCTTGAAAGATACTCGCTTAATCAGAGGAACAACTTTGTTGCACTTGACTTGACAATTGGGGATAAAAAAAAGGTTCAGCTTATGCTGAACCAATTTTTAATCTGGCACATATTCCAATATATCACCAGGTTGGCACCCAAGTTCTTTACAAATGGCTTCTAGCGTTGAAAAACGTATAGCTTTGGCCTTACCTGTTTTCAGTATTGAAAGATTTGCGGGAGTAATACCTACACGTTCTGCTAAATCTCCTGAACGCATTTTTTTCTTTGCTAATTCGACATCTAGATTAATAACAATCATGTGATATTCTCCTTTCTCTAAATTGTAAACTCATTTTCTTCTGCAATTTCGTTTGCTTTTTCAAGGACTTTACCAATTGTCCAAACAACGAGAGCAGTAACCATGAATGTTATATTTAAGAATGAGTAACCATTGAGTGTCAAAATCCCATCTCCTAGAAATGAGGCAATAAAGAGGGAAAGAGAAATACGATTAGCAAGTTTGACATTATGAACTGTAAAAATCTGTTCATTAATGATATTTTGGAAGAACTGTCTAACACAGAATAGTACAAACAGAATGATAAAGCTATTGATAAAGGACAAAGCACTCACTAGTATTGAAGTATTCACCATATCAGGTTTTAAGGAAATAGTCCCAAGGTTAAATAGGCTAATCTCAGTTACATTGAAAACTGTTAAAAGGATGGATATAACTAAAGATACTCCCAAGATAAAAAGTAGGATATTAATAAAACCTAAAGCAAATGGTAAGTAGGAATTTTTCTTAGACATTAATTTCAAAACCTCATTTCTAATCTCTACTATATTATACAATATTAGTAAGTGTTACGTACATGTATTATGCTACTTTATCTGAAAATTTATTTTTGATTGAAGTAAGCACCAAGCTAGCAATAAATAAAAATGCTGCAATCGAAAAGTTAAAAATGATGTGGGCAGGATTCAAAATAAGTTCTGTAATACCTTGGATAGCTCCTACTACAGTCATTAAAACTGCGCCCTTTTTCAAGAATGAAATGGTTGTATTTTCAAAAAGATCACTTTCTTTAAAGTTCTTAGCAAACTGTTTTAATTTGATAAGGCCATAAGTCAGAAGTGTATTACCAGCAACAAAGGTTAGAACAAAGGCATTAACTCCTCCCCACGCTTCGTAGCCTGACCTTGTTACCTCTGCACCTTCAGGCATTAGTTGGCTGATATCAAATTGACCAAGGAGAAGGACTAAGGAAGCGATACTAAAGAAACTAAGGGTAAAGATTCCGAAATTAGAGCCTAATGTAACAAGTGACTTAGTAAAGTTAACGATTTTAGTTGATGTAGTTTTTTTCATGATGATTTCCTCTTTTATAAAATATTTTTAGCTTTAGTAACAAATGAGCTCTTTTTGTTACTACTCGAAAACTTATTATTGTTTATCGATATATCTAGTATAGCATAATTTTTTTGAAATGCAACACTTTTTTATCGTTTTTTGATAATTTTTTTCTTTTAATTAAAAATAACTTTATTAAAGAGTAATTAGACTTCAAATATTAAGGTTAAGACTTCTAAAAAACAAATATGAATCTAAAAGATTTTTCTAGTAAACTCTTTTGTAAGTATATCAGGTTCACTCAACATAATCTAACAAATAACCATAACCCTTTTCTTCCATTTGATCTTTAGGAATAAAGCGGATGGATAGACTATTGATACAATAGCGAAGTCCCCCCTTGTCCTGAGGTCCGTCTGTGAAGACATGTCCCAGATGGGAATCTCCAGTTCTACTTCTGACTTCTGTTCTGACCATATTGTATGACTTGTCTTCCTTATAGGTCGCAACATCTGGACTGATAGGCTGGGTAAAACTAGGCCAACCACAGCCTGATTCAAATTTATCCTTCGAAGAAAAGAGAGGTTCTCCAGTTGCCACATCCACATAAATTCCTGCTTCAAATTTATCCCAGTAACGATTTGAAAAGGCACGTTCTGTTTGACCGTTTTGAGTCACAGCATATTCCTCTGGAGACAGAAGTTTTTTCAATTCATCGTCACTCGGTTTTGGATACTTGCTAGCATCAATGACAGGATAGGCTGCTTGATTGACGTTGATATGGCAATATCCATTAGGATTTTTCTGGAGATAATCTTGGTGGTAGTCCTCAGCCACGATAAAATTAGTTAAGGCTTCCTTTTCAACCGCTAGAGGCTGGTCGTAGTTCTTGGCTACTTCCTCAAAAACTTGATTGATCGTTTCTAAATCTTTCTCATCTGCATAGTAGACTCCCGTTCTGTACTGAGTTCCCACATCGTTTCCCTGCTTATTCTTACTGATTGGATTGATAATGCGGAAATAATGGAGCAAGATTTCTTTTAGAGAAATTTGATTGGCATCGTAGGTCACATGAACAGTCTCAGCATGGCCTGTTTGGCCGATCAATTCATACTGGGTTGTTTCTCCTCTGCCATTCGCATAGCCAGAAACAGCATCTGTCACACCTGCTACTCTTGAAAAATACTCTTCAACTCCCCAAAAACAGCCTCCCGCTAGATAGATTTCATGTAAGTCAGCATCTTTATCTGGCACAGTTTTTTTCTTAACACCTTGACCTTGGCTGACTGCTGCCTTCTCAATTTGAGAGCTATCGGTGTAGATAGAGTTCCTTTTTTCCAAAAGAAACAAAATTCCTATGATGATGAAAATGATCACTCCAATTAAGAATATGGTTTTTAATTTATCATTCATAATAAGCCTCTAATTCATAGTCTTTAAATTCTCTAAAATAGTTTCCTTATCCATAAAGCCTGGTTGAGTCTTCACCAATTTTCCTTCTTTATCAATAAAAGCCTGAGTCGGATAAGAACGAACTCCGTAACTGGATAAGAGTTGTCCAGACGGGTCTAGAAGAACAGGGAGATTTTTATAGTCCAAACCCTGATACCATTTTTTAAAGGCTTCTTCTGCTTGCTCTCCTTTTTGACCAGGAGAAACAACTGTCAAAACGACATAGTCATCACTTGCTTCTTTTGCCAGTTCATCTGTATCAGGCAAACTAGCTAGGCAAATAGAACACCATGAAGCCCAAAATTTGAGATAGACCTTTTTACCTTTGTAATCAGATAAATGATAAGTCCTCCCATCCATAGCCGTGAGTTCAAAGTCCGCAACTGCCTCTCCTTTTTTTACAGTTTGAGAGCTAACTTGCGCCTTTTTATCTCCACTTTGCTTGTCAGTTTCGCTTGTCGTCTGATTTTTACAAGCTGATAGACAAACCAAACTAGTGCAGATCAATACAGATGCTTGCCATTTTTTCATCTTTATCACCTTTCTCATTCATCATATGAATATAGATATTGTATTATAGTTCTATTATATACCTACCATCCTAAAAATACTTAAAATCTGTTTGGAAAATAAGGCATCTTATTAAGTAGCAAAAACTCCCACCTGCTAAGCAGATGAGAGATTTGGATTATTTAAAGATTGAAGTTTTAAAGCTATTTGTCTGTTGAAGAAGTTTCTTGAAGACTTTTTCTTTAAGTGAGACGGTGTTGTCAAATTTGACAGATCCGTTACTTAGAGTAGCCTTATCTTTATCAACTGCTTCAGCAAATGCACGTTTCAAGTCTTCATAGCTATTGTATGTTTTACCATCAATTTCAATAGATTGAATTCCATTTTTGGCGCTTGTTACAACTTCTCCGAAGTATGCTTTCTTCCAATCTTCAAGATTGTTGAATTTTCCTTCAGAAATCTTGTTAATGATGAAGTCATCACCTAGAGTATCTTTACCAGCTTTTTTAGATTCAGCTTTTAGCATGTTAGAAGCATAGTTTAGGAAGCCTTTTTCATAGCCATAGTAACCCCAGATTCTGAAGGTATTGTGTTTAAATGACATAGCTCCAGGAGCACCTTCACTGGTATTTCCACCATAGATACCCGTCATCATTGGAACATTAACATAAGCAGAATCAAAGTCAGTAGGATTATAAACTCTGTTACCTGGACCACGGTTAGTCATAAAGTTATTGGTTACTAAGTCATCTACTGTACGCAAAGGAATAGCTTTTTCCTCATCACTTAAAGGTCGAACCTTATCGAATTGGTTCTTGGTGTTATTTCCTCTGGACTGCTTATCAACCTTCTTGAACCAAGCATTGTTTAAATTTTGATTTTCTTTATCGAGGACAGCCTCTCCTTCAAGATAATCCAGAAGCATGAGGGTGTCATTATAGCCCTTCATGTAACGATCAATTTCGTCACGTGATTTAAGGTCATTTGGATTTGTGTTGTACCATTGATTGCCATCGTTTGGACGTTCATAAGCCATGTTGAGACCTAGGGCTTTGTATTCACCATTTGGATTTGATACTGATGGAGTTTGCAACATTCCTTGTGCAAATGCTTCAAGATCTGTTCCTTCACGGTGTCTTGAGCCACCCAAGTAGACCATACGGTCATTTACGTGAGTTGTTTCGTGGGTAAAGGCAGAAACCCCAAAGTCACTAATCATGTCCGTAACCATGAAGAAGACAGAATCATCTTTATATGGATTCTGATAAACGCGAGCCACAGCTCCCATACGCCAGTCAGTCGCATGATAACGTCCTGTAGGTCCGTATAATTCACGGATAGGCGCCACATCTTTACCACTATTAGTGTGACCGTATTTATCAGTACTAATATCTTTATAGTTTTGGTTATCCAAAACAGGTGTTGGAACCATGTTATTACTCTTCAAGAGTCTGTTTCGAACTTTATCGATTGATAGACGTGACCAGAAGTCTAGATAATTCTGTTGACCTTTTGCAACCTTATCGATTTCAGCTTTAAAGGCATTACGTTCTGCTTCAGTATACTTACCATATTTCTCAAATGAACTATAAGCCATTGTATTGTAAGTTGAAATCAAGAACATATGTGCATCTTTCAAGTTCAAGAGTGGCAAGATCATCTTACCATGCACATCGTTGTTTAAACCTTCGTAAGCTCTGTGTTTCTTATCTGCAAACTCAGGAGTTGTTGTTGCTGGTTCAACGATATAGACATTGTCTTTGGTTGCTTTGATGAACCAATCATTTAGGTCTTTGTCTTCTGTGAATAGACGCATATTATAGTCTAAGAAACTGTTTAACTCGCCGATACCGATAACTCCACCGATAGCTTCACGATAAGCTTCTAGAGTTCTATCACCTTTAATGTTACTTTCTTTAGAACCAATCTGAATCAAGAAGTCTAACACACTTACATTTTTACCATAGAAGTCTGGTTTGAACAACATGAGTTGCTTAATATTGAAGTTATCAAACTTCACTCCGTAATAACGGTTAAGGTAAGATAGACCAAGGAGAACCGCTGCCTTGTTATCATCAATCTTCTTGATCAAAGCACGTTTAGCAGCCTCATCTGTGTTTAATTGATGATCTTCATTTTCAAGCAACTGTTTCACAAATTTAGGCAGATTATCCTTGACTTCTTTGAAGCTTTCTTCTAGGTAAAGATCTTTTATAGCGTTAACTTTATTTTGTCCTGTTCTACCAAGTTTTTGGTAAATTGGATCTGATTGTAGCTCAACTGGACTTAATTTTTCAACGATAGCATTGATAAGATCGCTACGGTCTTTGTCAACGATATTAGGTGTGTAAACAACTTCTCCAAGTTCAGCAATGCTGTACTCTTTCACTTGTTTAACCTTAGATTCTTTCAGCGAAACAGTAAAGATGTCTTTGGTCTTATCAGCATAGTGCACCATAATATGGTCAGCATCAGCCAATTCTGTCACAAAGGCATTGCCTTTCATGGCAGTTACAGACAATACTTCCTTGGTCAAGAGAGGACTACCTGCAGCAAGTTTGTTCCCTTGGTTTACGATCCATTCTTTATTATAGAATGGTTGTAATTTTTCGATATTACGGTAGGCAAGTTCACGAGAGGCGTCGTAATCTTGAGTATCTTTATAAGTATCAGCTTTTACTTTCTTATTATTGAGAGTATCCTCAACAAGAGGTTTAATTTCAAACGTATCAGCAGTGATACCGAATTCAGCGATCTTTTTATTTGCTTCTTCGAGACTGATTTCCTTAATTCTATTGGTACGTGAATATTGGAAAGAGTGCTTCCCTTCACTGACATCTTTAACAACGTAGTTCTTATCGATCCAGTTATTTGTGAAATAACCACCATCATCATCAAGATCCTTAGAACCATAGAACTCTTCACCATTTTCAACTTTCATCATTGAAACGTTATTGAGAACTCGACCCCATGGATAGTTTTTACTGATGTACCCTCCAACCTCGATTGGATTTTTCACCTTGATGGTTCCTTTAACGACCGACTCACTGGTAAAGGCATTTGTGTTGACACCATTTGGATCATAACCGTTATCAGTTCTTGAAACAAGACCACCGACACGAGCTTTATTACCAACGATATCCGCATCTACATAGGCTTTTTTGATGTTTCCTTTCCAAACTTCACCAGCGATACCACCCATATCCCAGCCTTTATCACCAATACCAGTAATCTTACCGATAAAGGCAACATTGGTTAGAAGTCCGCCAACATCGACTTTATTAACAATACCAGCTACACCATCTTTGCCAAGAATACTTCCAGTTACCTTAAGGTTTTCAACTGTCGCGTTTTTGACAACTCTAGCCAGGGCTGAAATGTTTTCAATCCAAGGCATGTTAATGTCCACATTTGCTAAGTTAACGTTTTTAACCGAACCACCTTCTAGGTTATTGAACAACTGACGGCCCATATTATGAATTGAGTACTGTTTGCCGTCAACACTAGTTAGATGACCACTAAATTTACCTGTCACATACTCTTTATTTGGTGTTGGAACATTGGCAGCATTCAAGTCTGCACCCAGTTTAAATGTACCACTTGGGTTAGCTCGCATTGCTTTTACAAGTTCATTGAAATCGTAATAAACATCACCTTCATGGACTTTTGGCTTAGCAAAGTAATGGACATATTCTTCTGCAAACTGATTATTTGCATTGCGTTGGACTAGGTCTGGTGCTTTAGCAGTGACTTTGAACAAGGCTTTACCATCAACTGTGACTTCTTCAATCTTATCAACTGCAAGTTTTGTCACCTTGTTATCATGAGTTGTCACTTTCAAGTAATAAGGTTTTACATCTGATGGTTTAGCTGACAAGAGACTATGATCAGTCTCTACACCCTGGTCATCAACACTGATAAGGCTTGTTTCCTTGATGTTTTTGACTTCGACTTTTTTGAGATCGAGTCGCAGTGGTTCTTCCGTGAGAACTACTTCTTCGTTCCCATTTCCACGATCGTAAACCATCTTGGTCGCAATCTTATAGTCCTTGTAGTATTTCAAGTTTGTAAGATTAGCAGTCAAGTCTCCCTCAGACATGTTGACTGTTTGAAGGTTAGTGTCTCCGTCTTTCAAAACAGCCTCAAGAGATTTAATGGTTACACCTGTTGGTTTGACCAATTGGTAACGAACCTTGGCACTACGATCTAATTCTTCTTTATCAATTTGAGTGATTGTTAACGTTGGCGCAGCGAGGGCTTGATCACCTTTCTTAATCAGACGATCTTGCGCAGCTTCAACAACTTCCTCTGAGATAGTTGGAGCATCAGCAGTTTTCACACCCTTAAGAGTCTTATAGACTTTGGTAATCTTTTTCTTACCGTTTTGACCAGCTTGAGCAACAACTTCTGTTCCCTTCGGAAGAGTGCTGTCTACTTCTGTTTTTGTCTCGAAAGGAATTTCTTCAAATGAAACTTCTTCAACTTTACCTTCAATAGCCTTGGTACCACGACTAATTTTTTCATTTACTGCTGCCTTAACAGTTTCTGTACTCGTGCTGATTGGGTCCCCAACTTTTTGGCCATTGACTGTCTTATAGACACGGTGAATCAGCTGACTTCCTGCTTGACCATTTTGAATCACTGTTTCTTCAGCAGTGTAGCGAGTATCGTCAGTTACATACTCTCTTGTGTATGGGACTTCTACAGTTTCAGTTTCTGTGACAGTTGCTTCAGCTACTTTATACTCTGGCAATTCTGGCTGGACTAGGGATTCACCTTCGTGACCCTCTTCTTGCGTGCCTTTTGCTGTAATCTCGCCAGTATAAGCTGGTTGTTCTGGCTGGACTAGGGATTCACCTTGGTGACCCTCTTCTTGCGTCCCTTTAGCACTAATCTCACCTGTGTAAGCTGGGACTTCTGGTTGAACTAGAGATTCACCTTCGTGACCCTCTTCTTGCGTGCCTTTTGCTGTAATCTCGCCAGTATAAGCTGGTTGTTCTGGCTGAACTAGGGATTCACCTTCATGACCCTCTTCTTGCGTGCCTTTGGCTGTAATCTCACCTGTGTAAGATGGCAATTCTGGTTGAACTAAAGCTTCGCCTTCGTGACCTTCTTCTTGCGTACCTTTAGCGCTGATCTCACCTGTGTAGGCTGGGGATTCTGGTTGAACTAAAGCTTCGCCTTGGTGACCCTCTTCTTGCGTGCCTTTGGCTGTAATCTCACCCGTGTAGGCTGGCAATTCTGGCTGAACTAGGGATTCACCTTGGTGACCCTCTTCTTGAGTACCTTTGGCACTAAGTTCGTCTTTATATGCTGGGGATTCTGGTTGAACTAAGGCTTCGCCTTGGTGACCCTCTTCTTGCGTGCCTTTGGCTGTAATCTCGCCAGTATAAGCTGGTTGTTCTGGCTGAACTAGAGATTCACCTTGGTGACCCTCTTCTTGCGTGCCTTTGGCTGTGATCTCACCTGTGTAAGCTGGCAATTCTGGTTGAACTAAAGCTTCGCCTTCGTGGCCTGCTTCTTGAGTGCCTTTTGCATTAATTTCTCCTGTGTAGGCTGGGGCTTCTGGCTGAACTAAAGACTCACCTTCGTGATCTGCTTCTTGCGTGCCCTTAGCAGTCGGCATTTGCTCTGCTTGTTCTTGGAAGTCTGATGCTTTAAAGTAGCCGATGTATTCGTATCCTTCGATTTGAATGACACCTTTTTCCAAGTCCTCTTGACTACTTGCAGCAATCGTTTGGTTGTAGGACACCAAGATTTTATTCTCAAATGCTTGAGCTGACTGAGGAATAAAATAGCTACCTCCTAGAGCTCCAATAAAGAGAAGTCCCAACATTTTATTACGGTGTTTTTTAGACATCACCACAACAACCAAGGATGCTGTTGCAAAACCAAGAGTTGCCAATGCCAACTCTTTGCTTCCAGTGTTCGGTAATTGTTGAGAATTCACTTCCTTCTTTCTGTAAACAAGATAGACAACATCATCTTGTTTCAGATCTGAAGGAATTTCTCGATGGATCAGAGCTTTTTCTGCTTCTGTCAATTCTTGTTCAGCCAAATAACGGTAATGAACTTGGTTTGGTGTTGCCACTTCATTAGCCGCAACAGCTTCAACTAAAAAGTTATTTGCTCCCAAAAGAAATGTCCCGATTACCGCAGAACCGACACCAACCGAGAACTTCCGAATAGAGTATTTGATGACTCTCTCAAACTGCATTTTTCTAGTATTCAATTTATATCTTCCTAATGTGATCTATTGGATATTGAGCACGCGCCCCTCCAATGAGTTTTGGTCGACTAGCAAGTGCCGTCACATGAGCCTGGCCAATCTCTCTTAAGATTGGTCGAATGGGTACCTGAACATGTTTGATATGCATCCCAATAGCAGTATCTCCGATGTCCAAACCAGCATCTGCCCTGATAAATTCGACCTCCACAGGATCTTTCATATAGCGAAAGGCGGCCAATTGACCAGAACCTCCTGCATGTAAGGTCGGGAGTACACTCACAATCTCCAACTGATGTTTTATAGCTACTTCTCGTTCAACAACTAAGGCGCGATTGACATGTTCACAACCTTGAACAGCTAGGTGAATGCCCTTAGCCACCAACAGCTCCAACAGTGTCTTGACAATTAGTTCACCGATTTCCTGACTCGAATCTTTTCCGATGTGTCCTCCCAGCACTTCACTCGAAGACAAACCCAAGACAAATAGTGCTCCCTCCTGTAAAGAAGCCTTGTCTAATACATCTTCAAGTATCTGCTGTGTTTCTGTTTGAATCCGTATTTGGTCCATATTTCACCTCGCTTTTTTTCATTCTATCATATCGTTTTTCATCAATTTTAGCAAGATTGAAAGGCATTGGAATACCATTTGCTAGGATTCAAAAACTATATGAGGGCGCTTTTTAAAAACTGATTCAAATTCATCTAGTTTCAAATATAAGATAAAATTATACTTTGAAAACAAAAAAAATATAATAGTTTAGTAAAACCGTTGATGTAACAACATTTACACCTAAAAGATTTGTCAGTTGATTCGATTCTAAGCTACCGAAAAGCAACTTCTACCATTCTACCCCATTTCTTCTATTAAAGCTACTACTTTGCTTATTTCTTAGGCACTTTTTCTTCCTTGTAACTTCAGATGATGATTCAGAAAATTTTCATGAAATGATGCTAAAACTTTAATTTTATCCTCAAATTATAATATGACAGTTTTTTGGATACAAACTGAATCCAATTTAAAAAAACTAGATTTTACAAAAACAGAGAAGGGTAGCTTCTCTGTTTTTTATAGATTAAACTTTTTGGAGTCCTTGGACAGCATCATGATTGATGAGTAGTTGCCCATATTCTTGTAGGACAGAACGACTGATATCACTATCATCCGCAAATTCGCGCATACGTGCCAACAACCAAGCTGGATAAAGGCTAGGTTGATCTTCTACATCAACTAATACTGTCAAATAGTACTGGTCATTCATCTTGTAGAGTTCTGAAGTTTCTATTTGGTAGTCAACCGTTTTGGCAAAAGAAACCAAACTAGATAAATCGTCAAAACGTAAGATGTAGTAGATATAAGGCTCTCTTTTTCCTTCTTCTACTTCGAGGGTTTCATCAAGCGCTGCTTCTTCTTCCTTTTCAACCTGCTCTAAAGATTGAATGGCTTCAATATCATCTTTAGTTTTTTCTGCCATGGTTTTCTCCAAGGTTTTTAAAAACTCATCTGGAGACATTTTAGCCAACTCATCCATATCAGGAAGATCTGCCAAATCGTCAAAATCTAAATTCTGGTCGATCTTAGATTTTGTCACAAAAACATCAACCTTGTCTGGCTTAGGTGTTACTCGGAAGCTAAGCATGCCCGTATCCAAGAAACTGTCTGGCATCTCTAACTCATCCAAGATTGCGTAGAAAAATTCTTCTGTTTTCTCTTGTGGAACGAGAAAGTCTGCGATTTCCATTCCACGATCCATCAAATCTTCTAAAGACATGGTGATTTTTAAAGTCGTATCACTGATTTGTTTCATTTTCATAGTTCGTAACCTCATACTTTCAGTTCTATCTATTATACAAGATTTCAAAAATTTTATCAAAAAAATGGCGTTGGAGTATCGATTAATATCTAGTATAGAATACTTATGACGCTATCACCCTCTTTATGATCAAAGATAAAACACTTCATGATGCACTTGACTTAGCTCTTGCTAAGATTAAAAGAGAGAGTGGGACAGAAATCGGTAATTCGTTAGAATTCGATTTCGTCGTCCCAGCCCCGCACAGTTGAGTAGGGCTGTAAAAGCTGATGAAATCAGCGTAGTAGAGCCCACTCAACCACTTCGTCTTGCTCGACAATCCAAAGACAAGTGAGAGGCTAGGACTTTTGTCCCAGCCTCTTTTTCTATGCATCCAACAGCATCACGGACAATAAATACTCGCTCAATGAACAGGTTAGACTATACTTAATCAAGGCTACACTAAGCCAACTTGAAAATATTTTTGGAGAAAATCATTTTACAAGGTTACTGTTAATACCTGCCCTGCTCTTACTACCTGCTCTCCTGCAATGTAAACATCGTCGATATCACTGGATTTGACGGCATAAACGAGGTGAGATAGCATGTTTTCTTGAGGTTGTAGGTGGATTTTGCCTTGGGGTTGGATGACGAGAAAATCAGCCTGCTTGCCGACTTCTAGACTACCAATCTCATCTTCCATTCCTAACACCTTAGCACCCTCGATCGTCAGGGCCTTGAGGGCAGTTTCGATTGGAAATTGGCTGGCATCGCCACTCTTCATTTTCTGTAAAAGGGCTGCTGTGCGTCCTTCCTCAAACATATCGAGGTTGTTGTTAGACGCAACGGAATCTGTCGCAATACCGACTGGCACTCCTGCTTTTTGAAGTTGGACGACTGGTGCAATGCCTGAGGCTAGCTTGAGGTTGCTGATTGGATTATGGGCGATAGCGACTTGCGAATCTGCCAAGCGGGTAATTTCTGCTTCATTTAACTCCACTCCATGGGCAAAGACAGCCTGATGGTCTAAATATCCGAGCTCATCTAGAAAGGCTAGTGGGCGTTTGCCATAGCGTTTCAGGATAATGCCTGACTCTTCCTGTGTTTCTGCAACATGGATATGAAGAGGGATGTTTTCTTCTTTTGCTAGCTCAAGACTTGCCTCCAGCAAATCTCGACTACAGCTGTAGGGCGAATGAGGAGCCACCATAACCTTGAACTTGGGATCCTGATAGCCTTTGATTGTCTCGATGACAGCTCGAGTTCTAGCTATGGTTTCATCCGTCGTTTCGGTTTCTGAAGAAAAGAGGGTCGGAGAGAAATAGCAACGCATCTTGGATGCCTTGACTGCTTCATAAATCTTCTCTATATCCACTCCATTAGGATTGTACATATCATTGAAAGTTGTCGTTCCTGATTGGAGCATCTCTGTTAGCGCCTCTTTGACGGCCTTTGTAGTCATCTCTGGTGTGAATTCTGCTTCTGCTGGCCAAATATAGTCCTCCAGCCATTCGTGGAGATTGCTATCATCACGAATGCCTCTCAAGCCTGTCATGGCAGAGTGAGTATGGCAGTTAACCAAACCAGGCATAATCCAGGCGCCCTGATAGTCTACGATTTGATCTGCCTGATTGAGAATTTCTTGATCTTCCTGACCGACATAGACGATTTGGGATTCTTTAATAGCTAAAATCCCATCCAAATAGACGTGGAAATCTTGGTCACAAGTCACGATATTTACATGCTGAAAGACTTTCATGAGGCTTCTCCTTTTCTAAAGACAATTTTGCATCACAATTTTTCTAGCTATTGTAACAAAAAAGTTACCCCAAGGCAACTTTTCTTGTTGTTTATTATCTTTAAAACCTTTTACCATTTACTCTGGGCTAAAGGCTGCTGCTTGCTGCATTTGATAGTATTTGCCTTTTCTCGCCATGAGCTCCTCATGATTACCATACTCGACAATATCTCCATCTACCAAGACAAGAATCAAATCTGCATCCTGAATGGTCGACAAACGGTGGGCGATGATAAAGCTTGTCCGCCCCTTCATGAGTTTGGCAAAGGCATCCTGAACCAGCACCTCTGTCCGAGTATCGATGGATGAAGTCGCCTCGTCTAAGATCAGAATCTTAGGGATGGCTAGAAAGACACGGGCGATGGTCAAGAGCTGAGCCTGACCGACAGACAGTGATTCACCTGCATTTTCAAGTTTGGTATCATAGCCTTGTGGCAATTGTTGGACAAAGAAATCTGCGTTCGCTGCCTTAGCTGCTGCAATGACCTGCTCTCGGCTAGCATCAGGATTTCCAAAGGCAATATTGTCATGAATGGTTCCTTGCTTGAACCAAGTTTCTTGGAGCACCATTCCAAACTGCTGTCGAAGAGAAGCTCGAGTATAGCCATAAATCGAATGACCATCTAGCAAAATATCTCCAGAGTTAATCGGGTAAAAACGCATGAGGAGATTGATAAGGGTGGATTTCCCAGCACCCGTTGGTCCAACGATGGCAACCTTACTGCCAGCTGGAATGTCAATAGACAAGTCCTTGATTAAGATTTTTTCAGGATTGTAACCAAAGGAAACATGTTTAAAGGAAATTGCTCCACTGACTTGGTCGCTGTTCAATTCTTTAAGGCCAGTTTCTGTAATCTCAGGACTTTCTAAAACAGTATAAACACGTTCTGCACAAGCCAATGCACTCTGCAACTCGGCTAAAACCGATGAAATATCATTAAAAGGCTTAGTGTACTGCTGCACATAGTTTAAAAAGGTCACTAAACGTCCAACTGTCAAAGTGGAGCCCATCATGATACGGAAGGCCCCTACTCCAGCAAGGAGGGCATAAATGAGGGCATTGACGAAACGAGTCGAAGGATTGACTGTTGATGAATAAAAGATGGCCGACTGAGAATAGCCTGCATAAGTATCGTTTGCCTCATGAAGTTTTTGGATAAATTCTTCTTGGGCATTGAAAGACTGGATAATAGTCTGTTGGGTAAGGGATTCCTCTATCAGCTGGGTTTGAATACCCCTAGACTCTGTCTGTTTTTGAAAGAGATGGTAGGATCTCTTGGCAATAAAGCGTGAAATGACCATAGACAGAGGTGTTAAGAGCAGAACTAATAAAGTCATCAAAAGATGAATTTGAAGCATAGCAAGGATGCTGACCAAAATCATCAAAACTCCTATGAAAAATTGGTTGAAAATCATATTCAATCCCGCTGCCAACTGTTCAATATCTGTCGTCACACGGCTAACCATTTCTCCGCTCCCCTGTCTGTCTACAAGGGCAATCGGGAGACGATGGAGTTTTTGAATGATTTTTTCACGTAAATCTCTGGTATAGGAGAAAATAAGACGGTTATAGAGGAGAGGATTGACCCATTGTACCAGTGTATTTCCTATGACCACCAATATCATCTGGAGGAAAATCTGCCAAAACACCTGAGATGAGCCCGTCACTATGACTTGGTCAATTACTTGTCCAATCAAGATTGGAAGATAGATTGATAGGGCCACTTGAGCAATGGTTCCTAAGAAAGCCAGGAAAAGAAGGACGGGATGACTTGCTAAATCTTTTGCCAATTGTTTGAGGGTTTGACTTGCATGTTTGCCTTTCATTCTAGTCCTCCTTTCCATGTTGGGATGCATTGATTTCACGATAGACTTGGCTAGATTTCATCAATTCCTCATGATTTCCAAGCGCTGATTGCTGACCTTTCTCTAAAAGAAGAATCTGGTCTGCAATCTTCAAGGTTGAAGTCCGTTGGGAAATCAAGATTAAGCTAGTATCTGGCAAGTTCTCCTGAATGGCCTTCAGAAGATTGGATTCAGTAATGGTATCAAGTGCTGACGTCGCATCATCCAGGATGAGAAAAGGAGCTTGACGTAAAACTGCTCGGGCAATCGACAAGCGTTGCTTTTGCCCACCTGAGAAATTTCGACCGCCTGCTTGAACCTCTGCGTCCAGCTGACCTTCCTTATCGCTGACAAAGTCCTTGGCCTGAGCAATTTCCAAGGCCTGCCAGAGTTCTTTGTCCGAGACAGGCTCTTCCATACCCAGAGTTAAATTAGAACGAATAGTCCCTTTAAAAAGTTCAACCTTTTGAGGGACATAGGCCATCCAAGAACGCCATTCAGAAAGATCGCGAGGACTACGTTCATCTCGATAAAGGGAAATGCTTCCCTTATCTGCCGGATAGAGGCCAAGTAGGACCTGCACTAAGGTTGACTTACCAGAACCAGTTCCTCCGATAATCCCAAGAATCTCCCCTTGTTGCATATCAAAAGAAATATCCCTTAGCGAAGGTTGAGCAGCATCTGGATAAGTAAAGGTCAAGTGACTAACTTGTAAAACTCGATGTCCAGATACTTTCTCCACCTGAATCTCAGAATGAATATCTTCAGGTTCTTCAGTGAAGACTTCCTCAATCCGCTTAGCTGATATATAGGACTGGTTGAGTGAATTAATCAGCATGGCTAGTTTAATCAACTCTACCAAGATCTGTAAGAGATAGTTGATTAGGGCAATCAAGGCACCCTGACTGAGCCAGCCTCCCTGGATAGAAAGATAGCCATTCCAGATAATCACCAGCAGAGTTCCGTTGACGATCAAATAGGTCAATGGGGTCAAGAGACTAGACCAGTATCCTGTTTTCATTTGGATAGCCGTATAGATTTGGTTGAGTACTTGGAACTGTTCAATCTCTCGTTTTTCTTGACCAAAGGCACGAATCACACGCATCCCTTGTATCTGTTGGCGCGTTTCCTGAACCAGCTGGTCTGTTTTCTTTCTCAAACTACTGTAGAGGGGATTGACCAAGCGTGATAACACGACAATGACAAAGGACAAAATGGCAACCATGACCAAAAACCAGAAGGTCAATTCAGGCGAGAGACGATAAGCCATAAAAATGGCACCAAAAACAATAATAGGAGCCCTTAAAAATAGGCGTAAAAATTGATTGATCCCTGTCTGAATCTGATAGGTATCTGAAGTCAAACGCGTCACCAAACTCGAGGTCGTTAAACGGTCTCTACTATCCTTGGGCAAGGAAAGAATATGACGATAGAGGTCATTGGTCAACTCCTTGGCAAATCCTACTGCTGCCTTGGCTGAGTAAAACTGAGCAACTAAGGCTACCAAAACACCGATAACCGCAAAAATAAAGAGGAGCCCCATTTGCATCCAGAGATGACCCTGATCTTTTTTGGGGATAGATTGGTCGACAATCCCAGCTATCACCATGGGAACCAAGAGTTCAAAAACGGCTTCTAGCAACTTAAACAAGGGCGCTAGGAAAGACTCCTTGATATAAGGTTTAAAGTAATAAAGTAAGTGTTTCATGTGTCCCTTCTATTTCCAAAATGAAGAAGGTGGAAAAACCACCATCTTTTTACTTACTCAAATATGGAAGCAGGTAGCCGTAGCCAGCTTCCTCCATTTCATCCTTAGCGATAAAACGTAAGGATGCAGAATTGATACAGTAACGGAGACCACCTAGTTCACGAGGGCCATCTGTAAAGACATGTCCCAAATGAGCATTTCCTGAACGTGAACGAACTTCGATACGCTCCATACCGTGACTCAAGTCCTGGTAGTAATGAATGAGTTCCTTGGAAATAGGACGGCTAAAACTTGGCCAACCACAGCCTGAGGCAAACTTATCCTTGGCAAAGAAGAGGGGCTCACCAGTCGTGATATCGACATAAATTCCTTCCTCAAAAGTTTGGTCATAAGCATTGCTAAAGGGAGCTTCCGTAGCAGCTTCTTGGGTAACTCTATAAGACTCTTCTGACAAATTTTCTCTTAAAACTGCCTGACTCGGTTTTTCATAGTTGGCGGCATCTATGAGTGGTTTCTCAGCATCTCTCACATCAATGTGGCAATAGCCACCAGGATTTTTCTTGAGATAGTCTTGGTGATAGTCTTCAGCTAAGATATAGTGGCGAAGCTTCTCCACTTCCACTGCAATTTTACAACCGATGAGGAGTTCTTGTTCACGAACTACTGTATTGATAGTCGGTAAATCCTCTTCATCTTTGTAATAAATCCCTGTGCGGTATTGACGACCACGGTCATTCCCTTGTTGGTTGACAGATAAAGGATCAATGACTCGGAAATAATAGAGTAAAATCTCACGGAGCGAGACCGCCTTTTCATCGTAGACAACTTGCACAGTCTCTGCGTGATCTGTTTCTTTGATCAGTTGATAATTGGTGGTTTCTACCTGACCATTGGCATAGCCAACACTGGTTTGCAACACTCCAGAAATACGGGAAAAGTATTCCTCTAAGCCCCAAAAACAACCACCTGCTAGATATATTTCTGCCATTTCAAATCCTCCTTGACCGTCTATCGGTCGATAAACACGGGAAACATTTCATACTCTTCGAAAATCTCTTCAAACCACGTCAGCTTCGCCTTGCCGTAGATATATGTAACTGACATCGTCAGTCTTATCTACAACCTCAAAGCAGTGCTTTGAGCAACCTGCAGCTCGCTTCCTAGTTTGCTCTTTGATTTTCATTGAGTATCAGTTCCCATGTTTCATTTTCAAAAAAAGGACAGGAAGCCTCTAATAGAGAGTTTCCCCATCCCATTGCTCTGTTTATTTTGCTTCGACGCGAACGCCTTGTGTATCTACTTGCAAATCATGAAGTTTGCCTTTGAACGGTTGCTTTTCAAGCTCAGCCTTAATTTTAGGCATCTTATCAGGCTCAGCTAGAACCATGACAGTAGGCCCAGCACCAGACAAGTAGGTCGCATAAGCACCGTTTCTCTTAGCAACTTTCTTGATCGTCGCAAATTCTCTCACCAGTTCTTGACGGTAACGCTCATGGAAAAGGTCACTCTCAATCGCCTGGCCTGCTTTGACCATATCTCCAGTCAGTAGGGCTGCAATAGCCACATTGGCGATAGAACTTGCTGCAACAGCTTCTTTATAAGAAAGTTTCTTAGGCAAGACACCACGACTATCTCGAGTACGCAATTCATAATTTGGAATGTAGGCTAGAAAGGCACACTCTGGAAAAGGTGCCACTACTGCTGAAACCTGACCCTCGACTGAGCTTGCAATGACTAGATTTCCATAGATAGCAGGTGCAACATTATCAGGATGTCCTTCAATCTTAGTCGCCAATTGCAACTTATCGTGATCCGTTAATTTTAGGTTCCCTAATTGATTTGCCAACTCAATTCCTGCAACGATGACTGAACTAGAAGAACCAAGTCCACGCGCAAGAGGAATATCGCTGACCATCTTCAGACGTCTTGGTTGTAAATCTGGAACAATTTGTAGAGCAATCTTTAGCAAAAGATTACGTTCGTCACGTGGAATCCATTTGCCTAGTTGGTGTTCAATCATCCATTCTTCACGTTCTTCACAAACCTGAATCTCTAGATATTTGGTTACAGCTACACCAACCGAGTCAAAACCAGGACCCACATTGGCACTTGTAGCAGGTACAATAATCTTCATCTTAGTCTCCTAAAACCTTGAAGGTGTTGAGAAGTTCAAATTCAGCTACACCCTTCAAAGCATCTGTAATATTTTCAAGCTGTGCCTTGTTAATCTTATGGGTAATGATGACAATACGAGCTTTGCCTTCTTGCTTACCATCTTGAAGGATTTGCTTGAAGGAGATATCTTCCGCATTAAAGAGTTCAGCCAATTTCAAGACTTGACCTTTTGAATCTGGAGCCAGGATTGAGAAATAGTAGTTGGCTTTGACATCTTCTGGCTGAGCCAAAACAAGGTCACGATGGTATTCGTTAAAGGCTTTGCCAATGGTGCCGTCATTCAAACGACGAACGATACGGGCAATATCAGCCACAACACTTGTTGCAGTTGGTTTTTGACCTGCACCTGGTCCATAGTACATAGACTCGCCGATACCGATAGATTCCACAAAGACCGCATTCATAACACCGTTAACACTGGCAAGTGGATGAGCTTTAGGAAGGAAGGTTGGAGTAACCTCGGCAGCGATTCCAGAAGGTGTTTCTTCAATAGAACCTACTAATTTAACCACGTACCCAAGATCTTGGGCAACTGCCACATCTTCTGGAGTGATATTGCGGATTCCTTGATGGGCAACATCTTCAAACTTAACATTCATTCCAAAGGCGAACTGACTGAGGATGACCATCTTGTAGGCTGCATCAATCCCGTCAACGTCATTGGTAGGGTCGCTTTCAGCAAAGCCAAGTCGTTGGGCTTCTGCCAAAGCATCTTCATAAGACCAGCCTTCTGTTACCATTTTGGTCATCATGAAGTTAGATGTTCCATTGACAACACCAAGAACACGAGTGATTTTGTCTGATGCTAGTGAGTTAACCAAGGTACGAAGGATTGGGATTCCTCCCGCAACAGCTGCTTCATAATAAAGAGCAACATTATGAGCTTTGGCAATCTCAAGCAATTCTGCACCATGAACAGCCAAAAGGTCCTTGTTGGCTGTCACGACATGTTTCCCTGCTTCTAAGGCACGAGTGATAAATGTTTTTGCCGGTTCGATACGTCCCATCAACTCAACAACAATCGCGATGTCTTTATCTGACAAAATTTCGTCAATATTTGTTACAAAATTAAAATCATTTCCTGCTTCAAGCAAGCGTGCTTTCTCTTGATCGTCTTTGACCAAAACTTTGGCTACTTCAATTTCTGAATGTGCTGCTTGAACAATTTTTTCTCCATTTTCCTTTAGCAAGAATGGTACGCCACTGGCTACTGTACCAAATCCAAGTAAAGCAATTTTAACTGACATGTTTGTCTCCTTGAAATTTTCTAATAGTCCTATTATACCAAAATTGTGAGAAAATTCCTACCATTCTGAACTAAAAATAGAAGCATCAAATCATAAAAAAGCCTGCCCTGATTCAATCAAGAGCAGACGCTATTTTCAATCTATTTTACAAAGACCATTTCCTTGTCACTAGACAGGTCGTCTCGATAAGTAAAACCTGCAAAACTGAGCTTTTTAATCTCTTCTACCGAAGTTACCTGACCTTCCATCAGGGCTGTCAAAAAGGCTCCTCGGGATTTTTTAGAAATAGTAGAGTGGATTTTAAGTTTACCATCTCGCTCTTCCATAAACTTAAAGGTCACCATTTTTTCACGGATATCTTTTGGAAAGACAGTTTCAAACTCCGAAGACAAGAGTGAAAAGATTAGTTCTTCACCCTTCACCAACTCTTCATAAGCTGATTGCCAGTGACTTTTCAGGCTTTTCCCAGCAATTTTAAGCTTCATCAAAAAGTCTAGTCTGTGAGGTGCAATCGGTGCAAAGGCTGGAATCACACCATAGAGAGCTGACGTTATCATGAGGTGTTTCTCCAGATAGGTTTGCTCCTCCTTGGTGAGATTGTCCCGTTTGATGTTGCGATACATGAGTCCATCAAAGAGGTGCAAGGCTGGATAGTTTGTCGCAGTTTCATCTTTCAAGGCCTGGATATGGTCATACTCCTCTTGTGCTTTTTCAGCAGAAATTTTGTAAAAACTTTCCAGCTCTTGGGCAGAATATGTCGCTAATGCATCCAATACAGCCTGACTTTCAGGACGCAAGGGATTTGCTTCAAAACTAGGAACATTTGTATTCATTTCTTTTGCAGTTGGGATTAGAATTTTCATAGTCTTAGTGTAGCATATTTTTTTATGACTACCAAGGATTTGAGCCTAAATAATACGACCTTCTAAATGATCCAATTCATGCTGACAAATCTGAGCTGGAAAACCTGTCAGGCTAATGGTTTGCTCTTGCCAATGGATATCTCTGTAGCTTACTGTAATCTTCTCATACCTAGTTGTCGGTCTGACACCTGTCAAAGACAAACATCCTTCCTCCGTTTCATATGGCCCTTCAAAGGATTGAAGAACTGGATTAAACATAACCATGGGAATCATGCCGATATTAAAAATAATAACGCGCTTTTGCACTCCAATCATATTGGCGGCTAGTCCAACACAAGTTTCTCGATTAGCCTGTAGGGTATCCTGCAAGTCCTTTGCTAGCGGTAAATCTTCCTGACTAGCAGTCTGGGATATCTGCGATAAAAATATCATATCTCTTACGATTTTCTTTTCCAAGTCTTCTTTCCTCCATCTTTTTCTCTACTTGATTATAGCACAAAATCTATTGACATTTATCTTATATAAAAGCAAAAAAGCCATCCGAAGATGACTTTTTATGCTTAAATCGCGTTTTTATCTTTACCAAGCGCACGTTGAACAGCTTTGACAATCTCAACCAAAACAACAATCATAAGGGCACCTACAGCAACAACCAACCATTGTGTCAAGCTCAAATGAGACACGTGGAAGAGTTTATTGAATCCAGGTACCATAATGGTCGCCATTAAAAGAATGAAGGCAACTGGGATAGACCAGTTAAAGGTCTTATTCTTGAAAAGTCCCACTTTAAAGATCGATTGGTAAACTGATTTAACGTTAAAGGCATGGAGCAATTGGATCAATCCAAGAGTTGCAAAGGCCATCGTCAAAGCATCTGCATGAATTTCTGCACGAGTCGCATGTTCTGGAGAAAGCAAGGCCCAACCATAGACACCAAGAACCAGCATAGTTTGGAAGATTCCTTGATAAAGGATAGCCCCAAAGACTCCACCATCAAAGAAGTTGGACTTGCGTCCACGAGGTTTGTGGGTCATGACACCTGGTTCAGCTGGTTCAACGCCAAGAGCGATAGCTGGGAGAGTATCCGTTACCAAGTTAATCCAGAGAAGATGCACTGGTTGAAGAACATCCCAACCAAAGAGGGTTGCAAAGAAGATAGTGAAGACCTCAGCCATATTGGCAGACAAGAGGTATTGGATGGATTTTTGGATATTGGAGAAGACCTTACGTCCTTCTTCTACCGCGACGATAATGGTTGCAAAGTTATCATCAGCAAGGACCATATCAGAAGCCCCCTTAGAAACCTCTGTACCAGTAATCCCCATACCGATACCGATATCAGCTGTCTTAAGTGAAGGCGCATCATTAACCCCATCACCTGTCATGGCAACAACCTTGCCTTCTTTTTGCCAGGCTTTCACAATCCGAACCTTGTGTTCAGGTGATACACGCGCATAGACAGAGTATTGTTTGAAGACTTTTTGGAATTCTTCATCAGAGAGTTCGTTCAACTCTGCACCAGTGAAGACATGGTCTTCTGTATCATTTGGATCGATGATTCCGAGACGTTTGGCAATGGCTTCCGCTGTATCTTGGTGGTCACCCGTGATCATGATCGGACGGATACCTGCTTCCTTAGCGACTCGGACAGCTTCTGCAGCTTCTGGACGTTCAGGGTCAATCATGCCGACCAAACCAGAGAAGATGAGGTCAGATTCAACAATTTCTGATTCCAAGGTTGGGATTTCATTGCTAGTTTTATAAGCCATCATCAAGACACGAAGGGCTTGTTTGGCCAAGTCTTTGTTGGTTGCAAGAATAGCTTTCTTGTCTTCTTCTGTGATGGGGCGAACTTCCCCATTGACTTCAATACGAGTCACGCGCTTGAGCAGCTGATCAGGTGCACCCTTGACAGCGATAAAGTAAGAACCGTCTGCTTCCTTATGAATGGTAGACATGAGTTTACGGTCTGAGTCAAATGGCAATTCAGCTACACGTGGTTCATCCTTCAAGACTTCACGAACATCAAAGTTGTGGTCCAAACCAAACTGTACAAGAGCTGTCTCCGTTGGATCCCCAATCAACTTACCAGATGGATCCACCTTGGTATCATTGGCAAAGTTCATGATACGGAGGGTATTGTTGCTAGCAGCAATCTCGGATGCTGAGCTTTGCAATTGACCGTTGGTATAAACTTTTTCAACCGTCATTTGGTTCATGGTCAAAGTACCTGTTTTATCAGATGCGATGATTTCTGTTGAACCAAGTGTTTCAACCGCTGGCAATTTACGGACGATTGAATTCCGTTTGGCAAGGGTTGTAGTTCCCAAAGATAGAACGATGGTTACAATGGCAGGGAGACCTTCTGGAATCGCAGCAACCGCAAGAGCAACCGCAACCATCAAGCCTTCTAATGGATGTTCACCACGAACGAATACACCAACCAAGAAAGTAATAACGGCAATCACAATGATTAAGTAAGTCAAGGCCTTAGATAATTGTTCCAAGCTTTGCTTCAATGGTGTTTCTGTCTCATCGGCATTGGCCAACATGTCCGCAATCTTACCAACTTCAGTATACATACCAGTGTTAGTCACGACACCAATACCACGACCGTAAGTTACGTTTGAGTTTTGGTAACCCATGTTAACACGATCTCCGATACCAGCATCTGCTTCAACAAGTCCTGTCACATCTTTCTCAACTGGGACAGACTCCCCTGTAAGAGCTGCTTCTTCTATTTTTAGAGAAGCTGCTTCAAACAAGCGCATATCTGCAGGCACGACATCTCCTGCTTCAAGCAAGACAATATCTCCAGGTACTAATTCTTTCGAGTCAATCTCAATCACATGATCATCGCGACGGACACGAGCCATCGGGCTAGACATATTTTTCAGAGCTTCAATGGCTGCTTCTGCTTGCCCTTCTTGGTAAACCCCAAAGGCAGCATTCAAGACTACAACGGCCAAGATGATAATAGCATCCGTTAGACCGTCCATTCCTTCTGTAATCACAGAAAGTGCCGCTGCCGCAAGCAAGATGATAATCATCAAATCCTTAAATTGATCAAGGAATTTAGCTAGTAGGCTACGTTTCTCTCCCTCTTCCAACTCATTACGACCATAAGTCGCTAAGCGTTCTTGAGCTTGAGCAGTTGACAAACCTTCGATAGATGAGTCCAAGTTCTTTAGGACTTCTTCTGAGGCTTGTGTGTAAAACAAGTCTTTATTTTGTTCTTTTGACAAAACAGTCTCCTCCTTTTTGGCCTCTTTTTACAAAAAAAGAGACCTGTTTTTTAAAAAAACAAGTCTCGCTGTTTAATATAGTGCCGGAAATAATTCGTAATGACGACACTATCGCGGTTAACCGCCAGCTACTCCCTTGAGTAGTTCTATTATATCAGAATTTCAAAAGTTTTCAAGTTTTGAGGTGGGGTTACTCATCACTATCATCATAGGTGCGGTCGCTGATGATATATCTTGGACGTTGTTTCGTTTCTATATAAATTTTTCCGATATATTCCCCAATTACACCAAGACTAATGAGTTGAACCCCGCCAAGTAAGCTTACAATGGCGTAGGTACTGGCCCATCCGGCTACTACTGTACCAGCAAATTTGCTCCACAAAACCCAGATGATCAACAAAAAACTAAAAAGTGAAGTCATAACTCCCAAGCTAGTAATCAAGCGAATAGGTTTAATAGATAGGCTAGTAATTCCATCCATAGCTAGACCAAGCATTTTAGAGAGTGGATAGTGACTTTCTCCAGCAATTCGTTCATGACGTTTATAAGTCACGTAGGAATATTTAAATCCTACAAGAGGCATAATGCCTCGAAGAAATAAGTTTACTTCTTTAAATTTAGCAAGTTCATGAATAAAACGTTTGGAGACTAAACGATAGTCAGCATGATTAAAGACAACATCAGCTCCAAACAGATGCATCACCTTATAGAATCCTTCAGCTGTGATTCTCTTAAATGCTGAATCAGTATCACGATTGTCTCGAACCCCGTAAACAATCTCTGAACCATCTTTATATTCAGCAACCATTTGATCCATACAGTTGATATCATCTTGACCATCTGCGTCAATGGTAATCACGATATCCGCAAATTCTGCAGCTTCGTACATACCAGCAAGAACACTACTTTGATGACCGCGATTTCTGCTTTGTGCAATACCAACAACATGACTATTTTCTTTTGCATATTGTTGAATTAATGACCACGTCTCATCTTTACTACCATCATTGACAAACATCACTTTACTGTTTGAATGCACTTGTCCAGTATTGATTAAAGATTCAATCTTTTCAATAAACATTGGATTTGTGTGAGGTAATACTTGCTCTTCGTTATAACATGGAATCACGATATATAAAATCGGATTATTTCTACTCATTTTTGACTCCTAACCTTTTAATCCCAAAGGGAAAGTTTGTCCCTCTAAATACTCTGACAATCAATTCACACCCTACCAAAGTCAATATTGTCACAACACTTGTTGTAACGTAGCCATTCACAAAAATACCGGTGTATCTAGTAGATAATTGTAAAACTAATTTTTCTACCAATACTAAAACAATCGGGGCATGGACACCATAGTAAATCAAGGTTCTTTGACCGATTGATTTCAAGAGAGTCATTTCAGGAATTGACTTAAAGAATATGAGGGTGGACCATATACCTGAAATTGCAGCAATGTAAAACAAGAGATGGTTTCCTATTTGCTGATAGTAAAGATCAACAATCTGTTTCCCACTCCAATGATAGTTCAATCTACCAACAAATATAGTTAGCAATAAGGCAAGTGGCAAATAATAAATTGCAAAAAACTTTTCCATCTGCGCTAAATATTTTCTCACTCCGACACCTAAAAGTGTAAAGATAATGGCTACAGGGACCAGGTCAATATTCCAGATAAGATAAAAATTCCAAGCATAGATTTTTTGTCCCAAAACGACTAAAAATAAGAGTGATACACTAATCAAAAGCCATTGAATAATGGTCCATTTTTTTCTGAGAATAAAGTAACTAAAAACATGTGCTAAAAACATGACATTCAGAAACCATAACTGAAAATAAACATGCAAGCGGTCTGACAACAATAACTGTTTAGTAAAATGAATAAGATTAAAACTAAACACTTGTTCAGGATACATGACAAAGAGTTGAAAGAGAAAAACAAAAATATTCAGGCAAAAAAAGGGAACGACCAAACTTTTCACCTTGCTAAGAAAATATTCCTTAAATGTTTTGTATTTAGTGACATTTAAAGTAAAACCTGACAAGAAGAAAAATAAGGGGATATGAAAAACATAGAGGAGTATTTTTGCACGAAGAGGCACAAAACTACTATGCCCTATAATAACAAGTATAATCGCTAGCCCCTTAGCCATATCTAGGTAACCTATGCGCTTTTTCATCCTATCTCCCTTCTCCTGTTCTTAGTCGATAAAGATTCATATCAGAAGTGACCACCTCAACTTCTTCGAAATAAACATCTTTCTGGTAATGTTCTTTCATTATTTTCTTGACTTGATCCATCTTTCCTGAAGAGGGTGACCAAAAGAATAGGATATTCTCCTTATCAATAGCAGAAGAAAGAAGATTACTAGGCTCCTCAACATTATACTTTTTCATTAATTGATAATAATGTGGCGAAAAAGTTTGCCAGTTACCTAAGGTTGTTGTGTTTTCAAGCAACTGATCAGGCTTCCTTCTAATCGTAGCCAAGCTCGGTTGAGAATTGACAAGTGTTCCATAACCGCCAAAAACAAGCAATTTATCAGAATGTTTTTCCACTACATCATGATACTCTGATACCATGGATGATTGAATGATTGGGAACCAGTAAAGTTCTTGTCCCACACTATTTACCCAGGCCATACTCGCCAGCATTCCTACAAGTTGTAGACTATAAAAAATTCCTCTTTTTTTCAACAGTTTACGCTTATTGTAAAATAAGGGCGCATAGTAGATAAAAAAGATTAAAAAGCTAACGATAATCGGGATATAAACACGTTCTACCACTCTCTGCCTAACAAATAGAGCTCCAATTAGTGCAAATGGAACAAGCGGGAGTAACCAGCCATAGACTTTCTTAGGCTTGAAGAACAAAAACCAGCCAACCATAACAAAAAGAAAGGTTGTCAAAATAATATTTTGGAAATAATCTTTCACCATCTGAAATACATTAAAGGAGTACTTCTCAGAGAAAAAACGTACGGATTGAATTTTTGTTAACAACTCATTGTTCAAAGCATCTTTTTCTGCAAACAACCAGTAGGTTGAAGCAGATAAGTCGTTTTCACTGATCCCCAATTCCTGAAATTCCTTGGCATGTTTCTCATACTCAATCGCAGGGAAATCTCTCAAATTGGTACTTAGAGTATTCCAATTTAGGTATTCTTGAACATCTGGTCGCATTAAGGTATAAATTTTATTGGAAGCAAAGATAAGTAAAATGACAGCAGATAACAAGAATAATTCTTTTTTCTTTTTTCCTTTGATTACTTCAAAAGCTAGGAAGGGGAGTAAAAGCAATAATAAACTGGCAATAATTTGTAGCCTAATCGATAAACCTATCAAAGATAAGAGCACTCCAGTTATATATTTTCGATCAAATAATAAAAGTATAGCTGCAGTCGATAATAAATAAGCAATGACTGAAAACGAGAAATACTTCATTAAAACCATTTGAAGTAACATTACTAAGGGAAGTAAGAAATAATGTTTCTTTCTAAAAAAGAACTCCAAATAGATGCTAAAACTCAAGCAAAAACTGAGAGCTAAGAAAATAAAATAAATATTCCAATTTGTAAATAATTGCTGAAGAAATACTAAAGCAGATGATAACAAAATTCCAATATAGGGAAGCAACATATTATCACCAGATAATATGGTTTGATTGACCATGATATCATCAACCACTGGATAATCAAACCCCTTAACTACTCTATAGCCATAAAAAATAAGAAATGGTAGCAACAGCAAACCAATTCGAATCATTCTATCTGTGATTTGTTTATGGGTCATGGAAAACTCTCTCTAAAATTATGATTACTTTATATTCTATCATATTTCAATCAAAAAATCTGTTGAATCAATGCAAATCTCCCCAACCCCTCCATTTGAATTTTCCTTGAAAAACCAGTATAATGAAAGAATACTAAAATGCTAGAAGGGGAGTTAGATGAATCAATCGGTTTCAAACTTAAAATTAGCTGAGCGTGGTGCCATTATCAGCATTTTGACTTATCTTTTCTTATCTGCAGCTAAGCTAGCGACCGGACACCTCCTCCATTCATCCAGTTTGGTGGCTGATGGTTTTAATAACGTTTCAGATATTGTTGGAAATGTTGCCCTTCTCATCGGGATTCGTTTGGCTCGCCAACCGGCAGACAGGGACCATCGCTTCGGTCACTGGAAAATCGAGGACTTGGCAAGTCTCATCACTTCCATCATCATGTTTTACGTTGGATTTGATGTCCTACGTGATACCATCCAAAAGATACTCAGCCGAGAGCAAACCGTCATCGACCCTCTTGGGGCGACTCTGGGAGTCATCTCTGCCATCATCATGTTCGCCGTTTATCTCTACAATACCCATCTGAGCAAGCAGTCTAAGTCCAAGGCCCTCAAGGCTGCAGCTAAGGACAATCTATCAGATGCCGTGACATCTCTTGGAACTTCTATTGCTATCCTGGCTAGTAGCTTCAACTATCCAATAGTGGATAAGTTGGTTGCGATTATCATTACCTTCTTTATTCTTAAAACTGCTTATGATATCTTTATCGAGTCATCCTTCAGCCTTTCTGATGGTTTTGATGAACACTTGCTAGAAGATTACCAAAAGGCTATCATGGAAATTCCTAAGATTAGCAAGGTCAAATCACAACGAGGTCGTACTTACGGAAGCAACATTTATCTGGACATTACTCTCGAGATGAACCCAGATCTCTCTGTTTTTGAAAGTCACGAAATTGCGGATCAGGTCGAATCCATGTTATCAGAACGCTTTGGTGTCTTTGATACAGACATTCATATTGAACCAGCACCAATCCCTGAGGATGAAATTCTAGATAATGTCTATAAAAAATTGCTCATGAGAGAGCAACTGATTGACCAAGGAAATCAACTGGAGGAATTACTTGCAGAAGACTTCATTTATATTCGCCAGGACGGACAAGAACTGGATAAGGGAGCCTATACGGCTGAAAAAGAATTAACCTCTGCCATTAAAGAGCTTCATTTGACTTCTATCAGTCAAAAGACTAAACTCATCCGCTACCAAGTCGGTGATACCATTCATACCAGCATCTGGCGCAGACATGAAACTTGGCAAAATATTTTCCATCAGGAAACAAAAATAGAAAAAGACTAAAGAAAGAGGCCGAGATAAATCTCGACCTCATTTTTTTACTTATTTTGCTACGCTCTTAGCAAGAACGAAGTTTCCTAGTGTAGCTGAACCATTGCCAGCAACAGCTGGAGTCACGATATAGTCACGTACATCTGGAACTGGTAGGTAGCCATTGAGTAGGGCTGTGAATTTCTCACGTACACGGTCAAGCATATGTTGTTGAGCCATAACCCCACCACCAAAGACGATAACATCTGGACGGAAAGTTACAGTCGCATTCACTGCAGCTTGGGCGATATAGTAAGCTTGAACATCCCAGACAGAGTTGTTAAGTTCGATGTTTTCACCACGAACACCTGTACGAGCTTCCAAGCTTGGACCAGCCGCAAAGCCTTCCAAACATCCTTTATGGAATGGACAAACACCGTTGAATTCTTTTTCCTCGTCCATTGGGTGTTTAGCGACATAGTAGTGACCCATTTCAGGGTGACCAACACCACCGATAAACTCACCACGTTGGATAACACCAGCTCCGATACCTGTACCGATTGTGTAATAAACCAAGTTTTCAATACGACCGCCGGCATTGTTACGAGCTACCACTTCACCGTAAGCAGAACTGTTTACGTCTGTTGTGAAATACATAGGCACGTTTAGAGCGCGACGGAGGGCACCAAGCAAGTCAACATTTGCCCAGTGAGGTTTTGGTGTAGTTGTGATAAAGCCATATGTTTTTGAATTTTTGTCGATATCAATTGGACCAAATGAACCAATTGCAAGACCTGCAAGATTATCAAATTTTGAAAAGAACTCGATCGTTTTATCGATTGTTTCAATAGGAGTCGTTGTTGGAAATTGTACTTTTTCTACAACGTTAAAGTTTTCATCACCGACAGCACAGACAAATTTTGTACCGCCCGCTTCCAAGCTTCCATATAATTTTGTCATGATAAACCTCTAGTTTTTATTTTCTCTATTATAGCATATTTCCAGAAGGAAAGTTGCTCAATACTTTAGTTTTTCCTCTGTAAATTTTAAGATTCAATCAAAAACGAACAAACATAACATTTGTTCGTTTTTTTGATTTATTAAGCTTTAACTTCGATGATTGCATCACCCTTAGCAACTGATCCAGAAGCAACTGGATTTACTGAAGCAAAGTCCGCAGTGTTTGTCACGATAACCATTGTTGTGTTATCAAGGCCTGCAGCAGCAATCTTAGCTGAGTCAAATGTTCCAAGAACATCTCCAGCTTTAACCTTGTCACCTTGAGCAACTTTATGGTTGAATCCTTCACCGTTCATTGAAACAGTGTCGATACCAACGTGGATCAAGATTTCAGCTCCGTTAGCTGTTCTTAGGCCATAAGCATGTCCTGTTGGGAAGACAATTGTCACTTCAGCATCAGCTGGTGCGTAAACGACATCTTCACTAGGTTTTACAGCGATACCTTGTCCCATAGCTCCACTTGAGAAGACTGGATCATTCACATTTGAAAGAGCAACGACATCACCAACGATTGGTGTTTGAATAACACCTTCGCTCGGTGCAACAACAGCACCAGTAACTGCTTCGTCAGCTAAACGTTCAGTCGTAGCTTCTGAAGCCACTTCTGCTTCATCTTCATAACCAAACATGTAAGTAAGAGCAAAACCAAGAGCGAATGATACAGCTACCATAAGAAGGTATTGTGGAAGTTGTCCGTTACCAATGTAAAGCATTGTACCAGGGATGATTGTGATACCATTACCAGTACCAGCAAGACCAAGGATTGAAGCAAGTCCACCACCGACTGCACCAGCGATCAATGAAAGGAAGAATGGTTTACGGAAACGCAAGTTAACCCCGAAGATAGCAGGCTCAGTAATACCTAGGAAGGCAGAAAGAGCAGCTGGGAAAGCAAGTGTTTTAAGTTTAGGATTTTTAGTTTTCACACCAACGGCTACAGTAGCAGCACCTTGAGCAGTCATGGCAGCTGTGATGATAGCGTTGAATGGGTTAACATGGTCAGCAGCAAGCAATTGAACTTCAAGCAAGTTGAAGATGTGGTGAACACCTGATACGACGATAACTTGGTGAACTCCACCAATCAAGAAACCACCAAGACCAAATGGCAAGTTAAGGATAGCTTTTGTTCCAAGAAGGATATAGTTTTCAACAACGTGGAAGACTGGTCCGATAACAAACAAACCAAGAATTGACATTACGAGGAGTGTTACGAATGGTGTTACCAAGAGGTCAAGAACATCTGGAACAACCTTACGAACAGCTTTTTCAAACTTAGCTCCGACAACCCCGATGATGAAGGCTGGAAGAACTGAACCTTGCAAACCAACAACTGGGATAAATCCGAAGAAGTTCATAGCAGTTACTTCTCCACCAGAAGCAACAGCCCAGGCATTTGGAAGTGAACCTGAAACGAGCATCATACCAAGAACGATACCAACGGCTGGGTTACCACCGAATACACGGAAGGTTGACCAAACAACCAAACCTGGCAAGATGATAAAGGCTGTGTCAGTCAAGATTTGAGTGTAAGTTGTCACATCTTCTGGAAGTGTCATTCCAAGAGCATTCAAGAGACCACGAACTCCCATGAAGAGACCAGTTGCTACGATAACTGGAATGATTGGAACAAAGACGTCACCGAAAGTACGGATGGCACGTTGGAACCAATTTCCTTGTTTAGCAGCTTCTGCCTTCATCTCATCCTTAGATGATGTTGGCAAGCCAAGAGCTACGACTTCATCGTACATCTTGTTAACTGTACCTGTACCAAAGATAATTTGGTATTGACCTGAGTTAAAGAAAGCACCTTGAACTTTTTCCAAGTTCTCAATAGCATCTTTGTTAATCTTCGCTTCATCTTTAACCATAACACGAAGGCGAGTCGCACAGTGGGCTACACTGTTAACATTCTCACGTCCGCCCAAGGCTTCGATGACTTTTTTTGCAATTTCTGTATTCGTCATTTGCAAAAATCTCCTTATAAAATTTTTTCTTGTTTGAAAGCGATTTTATCCGCCCTACGAATATTATTCTATCACGTTTAAAAAATATGTCAAGCGTTTTGCAGAAAAAATTTTGCTATTTTTTATTTTTTGATTGTTTTTGCTATTTTTTCATCAATGCAGCAATAAACACCCTATAAACTCAAGGTTCTTACTTTAAAATTTTCAAAAACTTTCATATTTTCATTATTTTCCATAAAATAGTGCTTCTATATTCTGTCAAACGTTTGACATTTTTTTCGTTAATTTAGTGTAAAAGACTTGCTTTTTTATAAGGAAACGTTTACTATAAAGATAGTAGAATTTTATGGAGGAAATAGAAATGGAATGGACTACTGAACGTCGTTACAGACGTTACGAAGATTGGACACAAGAAGAAAGAAAAGAAATCCAAGAAAAGATGGCGCAATCCCCATGGCATGTCAGCTATCACATTGAACCAAAGGAAGGACTTCTCAACGATCCAAACGGTTTTTCTTATTTTGATGGTAAGTGGATTGTCTTTTACCAAAACTTCCCCTTTGGAGCAGCCCACGGCTTGAAATCTTGGGTTCAACTTGAGAGTGACGATTTGGTGCACTTTACTGAAACAGGTGTAAAAATCTTACCTGATACTCCACTGGATAGCCACGGCGCTTACTCAGGATCTGCTATGCAGTTTGGTGATCAATTGTTCCTTTTCTATACAGGAAATGTCCGTGATGAAAATTGGGTTCGCCACCCTTATCAGATTGGTGCCTTGATGGATAAGGACGGTAAGATTGAAAAAATTGACAAAGTTTTGATTGATCAACCTGCTGATACTACTGACCACTTCCGCGATCCACAGATTTTCAACTTTAAAGGACAATACTACGCTATCGTTGGTGGTCAAGACTTGGAGAAAAAAGGTTTTGTCCGTCTCTACAAAGCGGTCGATAACGATTATACAAACTGGCAAGAAGTTGGTGATTTGGACTTCAACAATGACCGTACTGCCTATATGATGGAGTGCCCGAACCTCGTCTTTGTTGGAGAACAGCCTGTCCTTCTCTACTGCCCACAAGGTTTGGATAAAAAGGTTCTTGACTATGACAACATCTATCCAAATATGTATAAAATCGGTGCTTCCTTTGATCCTGAAAATGCTCGTATGGTAGATGTTTCTGAACTACACAATCTAGACTATGGTTTCGAAGCATATGCTACTCAAGCCTTCAATGCTCCTGATGGACGCGCTCTTGCTGTTAGTTGGCTTGGTTTGCCAGATGTGTCTTATCCATCTGATCGTTTTGATCACCAAGGGACTTTCTCATTGGTCAAGGAACTTACCATTAAAGATGGCAAACTCTATCAGTATCCTGTAGCTGCTATCAAAGAACTCCGTGCTTCAGAAGAGGAATTTTCAAATCGTTCTGAAACTAAGAACACCTACGAACTTGAGCTGAACTTAGAGGCTAATAGCCAAAGTGAAATCATCCTTCTTGCTGATAAAGACGGAAAGGGGCTATCTATCAATTTCGATCTTGTCAATGGCCAAGTAACCGTTGACCGCAGTCAAGCAGGTGAGCAATATGCTCAAGAATTTGGAACTACTCGCTCATGTTCAATCGACAACCAAGCTACTACTGTAAATATCTTCATCGATAATTCAGTCTTTGAAATTTTCATCAATAAAGGAGAAAAAGTATTTTCTGGTCGTGTCTTCCCTCACAAAGATCAAAATGGAATCCTCATTAAATCTGGAAACCCAACTGGAACTTACTACGAATTAGAATATGGTCGCAAAACTAACTGATGTCGCAAAATTAGCTGGCGTCAGCCCTACTACTGTTTCACGTGTCATCAATAAAAAAGGTTATCTGTCAGAAAAAACCATTCAAAAGGTCAATGACGCTATGCGTGAACTGGGCTATAAACCCAATAACTTAGCTCGAAGTCTTCAAGGAAAATCAGCCAAGTTAATTGGGTTGATTTTCCCAAAAATCAGCCATGTTTTCTATGCTGAATTGATTGACAAATTGGAACACGAACTCTTCAAAAAAGGCTACAAGACGATCATCTGTAACAGTGAGCACGATTCGGAAAAAGAACGTGAGTATCTTGAAATGCTAGAAGCTAATCAAGTGGATGGCATTATCTCTGGTAGCCATAACTTGGGAATTGAAGACTACAATCGCGTAACAGCTCCTATCATTTCTTTTGACCGAAACCTATCACCAGACATTCCTGTCGTTTCTTCTGATAACTATGCTGGTGGAGTCCTTGCAGCTCAAACTTTAGAGAAAACTGGAGCTAAGTCTGTCATTATGATTACAGGTAATGACAACTCCAATTCACCAACTGGACTTCGCCATGCAGGCTTTGCTTCTATCTTCCCAAAAGCTCCCATTATCAATATTTCCAGTGACTTTTCACCCCTCCGCAAGGAAATGGAAATCAAAAGTATCCTGACCAAACAAAAACCAGATGCTATTTTCGCATCGGATGATTTGACTGCCATCTTGGTAATGAAGATTGCTCAGGAACTTGGTATTTCTGTTCCAGAACAACTTAAGGTTATTGGTTATGATGGAACTTATTTTATCGAGAATTTCTATCCTCACCTTACTACCATTAAACAACCTTTAGGAGAAATTGCTCGCCTGACAGTTGATTTACTCCTTCAAAAAATCGAAGGAAAAAAAGTTGCCACAACCGGTTATTTCTTACCAGTCAGCCTCTTACCAGGTAAAAGTATTTAATACTCTTCGAAAATCTCTTCAAACCACGTCAGCTTCCATCTGCAACCTCAAAACAGTGTTTTGAGCAGCCTGCGGCTAACTTCCTAGTTTGTTCTTTGATTTTCATTGAGTATAAACAAAAAAACTCAGACTAGATTCGTCTGAGTTTTTCTTATGATCTTAATTTTTTCAAAAGAGTCTGGGCTTTTTCTAAATTAAAGGTTTTTTCAGCAATCAAGCTTTCAACCAACTTAGGTACTTCTGCCTCAGTCGCACCTGCTAAAAGTGCTAACGATTTTGCCTGAAGTTTCATGTGTCCATGCTGAATCCCTGTACTAACAAGAGCTTTAAGGGCCGCAAAATTCTGTGCAAGACCAATTGACACGATAATTTGAGCCAATTCTTTGGCAGATGGATGACCTAGCAACTCATGACTGAGTACGACTCGAGGATTGAGACCAATAGATCCACCCTTGGTGGCAACTGGCATCGGCATGGTTATCTCTCCAATAAGCTCTTCGTTTTCCAAATCTATAGTCCAACGACTAAGTCCTCGATAGGCGCCATCATGACTTGCATAGGCATGCGCTCCCGCTTCTATAGCACGCCAATCATTTCCAGTAGCAATCAAGAGAGCATCGATTCCGTTAAAGATTCCCTTGTTGTGAGTCGCTGCTCGATAAGGATCTGCCTGAGCAAACTGACTGGCTAAAACCATTTTTTCCGCTAGTTCACGCGCTTCATCCTTCTGGCGACTCAAATAACGAAAGGCGATGCGACAAGTTGCAGTTACTAGAGAATCTGTGGCATAGTTGGATAGGATCCCCATTAAACTTTGCCCTTGACTGAGAGCCTCTAGACTTGGTTTTAAAGCTTCAAGCATGGTATTGAGCATATTAGCTCCCATGGCTTCCTGAGTATCGACATGGAGATAAACTACTAAAAAGTCAGCCTCACCAGAAATTTTTTCAACTGTTAGCTCTCTCGCTCCACCACCACGTTTGACAATAGAGGGATAGGCTTGATTTGCCAGTTCCATCAGTTCCGACTTTTGACTCAGAATAGCCTGACGAGCTTGGTCACTATCTGGGACTTGATAGAGAGCCACTTGACCGATCATTTGACGTTGGTGAACCTGAGCAGTAAAACCTCCAGCACGCTTGATAATTTTGCTGGCAAAACTAGCTGCAGCAACTACAGATGGTTCTTCGGTCACATAGGGAACTGTGTATTCTTGACCATTCACCAGAACTTCTGGAACGATTGAGTATGGAAGTGAGAAGGTTCCTACCACATTTTCACTCAGTTGGTCCGCAACTGCTAGACTGAGATTCTCATTTTGCTCAAGACTTTCTTGGGATTCAATAGTAGTAAGCGCCTGAGACTTAACGAACTCTAGGCGCTCTTGAATTGATTTTTTAGCAAATCCATTCCAATTTTTTTTCATTATTTTTCAACCTTGCTGTAGCGACGTTGGTGGTCTACAATTTCAACAAGGGCATAGTCTTGCCCTTCATAACCTGACATCGTTGCAGATCCAGACTCATCTAAGTTGGCTTCCTCAAAGAAGATTCGTTCATAGTCAGCAACACTCAAAGCTTGACGTTGATCTAGCAAGTCTAAGCGATTTTTCCGCAATTGCTTTTCAAAACCTTCAACCAATTCCACACTGAAGAACTCAGATACAGCACCACTTCCGTAGCTATAGAGAGCTAGCTTGTCCCCTGCTTTGAGACTATCAGAGTTTTCAAGAAGAGACAAGAGTCCTAAAAAGAGTGAACCCGTATAGATATTCCCAACCTTTTGGCTGTAAATAATGGACTCATCAAAGTGTTTTTGAAGTAAATCCTTTTTCTCTTGAGGTAGAGATTTATCAAGGATTTTTTTCAATCCCTTGAGAGCTAGCTTTGGATATGGCAAATGGAAACAAATAGCTTCAAAATCATTCAAGTCGCAATCATAACGCTTTTGGTACTCTTCCCAAGTCGTTTTTAAGCTATCCAGATACTGCTGTGTTGAGTAGACTCCATTTACAAATGGTGTTGTTGAATAATTTGGACGCCAAAAATCCATAATATCACGAGTCTGCGCAACGTTATCATTATTAAAAATCATAACACTCGGATTTTGGCTAATCAACATGGCAACACAGCCTGCTCCCTGAGTTGGTTCTCCAGGAGTTTCGACACCATATCTCGCAATATCACTCGCAAGCACCAAAACCTTCGATTTAGGAGAATTTTCTACATGTAACTTAGCATAGTGAAGGGCCGCAGTTGCACCATAGCAAGCTTCCTTGATTTCAAAACTACGAGCAAATGGTTGAATTCCAAGCAAACCGTGTACAAAAACCGCAGCCGCTTTACTCTGGTCAACCCCAGATTCTGTCGCTACGATAACCATATCAATCTCTTGCTTATCTTCTTCTGTTAGGATAGAATTTCCTGCACTAGCAGCCAAGGTCACAATATCCTCTGTTAACGGAGCAATACTCAATTCTTTTAAAAGGAGTCCTTTACTCAATTTTTCAGGATCAATTCCTCGGGTTTCTGCTAAATCTTGTAATTTCAAAACGTATTGACTGGTCGCAAAACCAATCTTATCAATACCGATTTTCATATTTACCTCTATTTTTATCATTCATTGTAAAAATTCGTTCACCTCTATTTTATCATAATTGAGGTCAAATGCGCGAAAAAAGACTTGATTCACCAAATCAAGTTCATTTTAAAAACCTTAGCTCATTTTGAAACTAGCTCAACAGACAGAACTAAGAACCCAAAAAGAATCGAGCTCTAGTTAACTCGATTCTTTTTGAGATAATAGTACAATTTCAACAAAACTGTTCCACTGGCCATTCCAATGGAGATAACCAGGGCCAACATCATAACTAACATAGCACTAGAAATGGCGTGACCGTAGTCACCTGTAACGAAGAAGGAAGTCGTTCGATAGGACAGATATCCTGGTACTAGAGGCGCTAAGGTAGCAAGAGCAAAGACAACTGCTGGTGTTTTATAGAGAATACTCATAATCTGGCTAAGACAAGAACCAATCACAGCAGCGATAAAGGTCGCCAAAATAACATTTGTTGGCTCCTTGAGCATCAGATAGAGCAACCAGATAGACATTCCCAAGACTCCACCAGGGATGAGCATGGAACGTTGGACATTTAAAACGATTAGAAAAGTGATAATAGCCAGCAGACTCGCAAGAGCTTGCAATAAAAATGTTGTTAGAGTCATATTAATTCATCAGTACTAGGGCGACAGATGTGCCTGCCCCTAAAGCAAGGGTAATCAGCAAGGATTCAAACATCTTGCTCATACCAGAGTTGATGTGGTTGGTCATAATATCTCTTACGGCATTGGTCAAGGCAATTCCAGGTACAAATGGCATGACCGCACCTGCAATGACCAAATCAGCTGTTGATGGTAAACCGGAATAGCGCGCCCAGAATTGTGCAATCAAGCCAAAGACAAAGGCTCCTGCAAAAGCTGTCATAAAGGGAATACGGATAAATTTTTCTACATAGAGCGAACAGGTGAAGGCAAATAAGGTCGCCACTCCCGCTCCAATCGCATCGTAGGTATTGCCGCCGAACATGATTGAAAAGAAAGGAGCACTGAGGGTAGCAGCAACCGTCAATTGAACATTGGTATAAGGTGAGGGCTTGGAATTCAATTCCTTTAGTTGGATAAAGGCTGTCTCCAAATCAAGCTGTCCCGACACAAGTTGCCGTGAAATCTGATTGACATCACACACCTTTTCAATATTATAAGCAGAGGAGGTTACTCGCTTCATGCGAGAAATATTTGTATTTTCAATGGAGAAAAAAATGGCGGCAGGCATGGCTAAAACATTACAATCCATAATGCCCTGTGAATGAGCAATCCGAATCATGGTATCTTCAACACGATAAATCTCAGATCCATTTCGAAGCAGAATCGTTCCTGCAAGCATAATGACATCAATCACTGCATTCAGTTTTTTTGATTCGTCCATGTTTCCCTCCTTTGTCAAACTCCATTTTATTTTATCATAATTTCGGAGGAAAAAAAATCTTTGTCACAAAAACTGTGACAAAGATTGGTTAGTTATCTGTGTTATGTTCGTTCACATGAGTTTGCGAAGACGAAGATGGAGTTGTTGAACCTTGTGATGGCACTGTATTGTCCGTTCTATTAGTATTGCGCTGGCTTGAAGATGGGACAGAAGAAGATGATGGTGGTGTTTTCGGTTTATAGATAGAAATCTTAATACGGGTCGTACTTAAATCTATTTTTTCACCTGATTTTGGACTTTGACTAACTACTGTATCTTCAGCAGTGCCTTCTGGAGCTGTAGAGACTTCTACCACTTCAATATTAGCCTCTTTTACACCTACTATCTGAATCAAGTTATTCTTGGTAAATTCAAGACTTGATCCAATATAACTTGGCATGGTCACGGTCGTCACCTTCTTAGCAACGGTCAAGGTAATCTCTGTCGCCTTACTAAGATCATAAGTGGTTCCTTCTGACAGACTCTGTTTCATAACAAGGCCTGCCTCTGTTTCATTTGATTCCTCTTCTACAACTTTGATGAGATTTTCAGGAACTTTTTTCGCTATCAACTCTGCAATGACATCAGTAGATTTTCGACCAATGTAATTGCCAATCTTAAAGGATTGCTTACCAGATGAAATAATCAAATTAATCTTACTTCCCTCTTTACGGTTACTACCTGCTTCAGGGTCTGTTCGAATAACTCGCCCTACCTCCACTGTTTCGCTAGCCTCAGTCTTTTCATCACCAACTTCAAAGTTGGCTTTTTTCAAGGTTTCCTTGGCTTCAGCGACTGTTTGTCCTGCCACATTTGGAATATCGATGGTAGCTGGTGTTCTAGATAAAATCCACACCAGAGAAGCGGCAACCAGTACAAAACTTGCCAGTAGAACTAGATAACGTGCTTTAAAACGACGTTTTTTCACTGGTTTTTCCTCGGATTTTTTAGCATCTACTTCTGGGATAGCTTTAGTTGCCTGATGGTTTTCTGACTGTGGTTGAACCTTAGGAATAGAGGTCAAGGTTGTCTGAGAAACCTTTGGTAATGTCTTTGTGTCTGCCTTAGTGGTATCATCAAAAACAAGTTTAGGTTCATTTCTGCGGTTATAAGATAGACTGCTAGATAAATCAACATACATCTCTGAAACCGACTGGTATCGATCTGTAAGCTTTTTAGCAGTTGCTTTGATGACCACATTCTCCAAAGCTTGGGGAACAGATGGATTTTCAGCTATAACTGACGGAAGAGGTTTTTGGAAATGCTGGAGTGCAATAGTCACTGCACTATCACCATCATAAGGGATATGGCCTGTTAGCATCTCGTAGAAGATAATCCCCATGGCATAGATGTCACTTTGGAACGTTGCTTTTGAACCACGAGCCTGCTCAGGTGACAAGTAGTGAACAGAACCCAACATGGAGTTGGTCTGAGTCAGACTGGTCTCTGCAAAGGCTACGGCAATCCCGAAATCCGTTACCTTGGCCGTTCCATCAGGAGTTAAAAGAATATTTTGAGGTTTTAAGTCACGATGGACAATACCTTTAGTGTGCGCCAAGCGCATCGCCAAGAGAATCTGACCCATGATACGGACAGCTTCTTCATTTGAGAGGGGATAGTGTTCTTTGATATAGCGCTTGAGATCAAGACCAGCTACATATTCCATAGCTAGGTACTGTTGACCGTCCTCTTCGCCGATATCCGTTATCCGAACGATATGGGGATGATCTAAGTCAGCCATTGCACGTGCTTCACGCTGAAAACGAGCAACAGCAATCGGGTCAGTCTGGTAGTTAGTCCTCAAGACCTTTACAGCTACCTCTTCCCCATCTAAAATCAAATCCTTGGCCAGGTAGACATCTGCCATACCTCCACGGCCAATTTGTTTGATAATCCGATACCGCCCGGCAAAAATCTTGCCGATTTGGATCATTCTGCCGCCTCCTCCTTAATCGAAACAAGGGCTACTGTAATATTATCAAGCCCTCCGGCATTGTTGGCAAAGCGTACCAAGGTGGCTGCCTTATCATCAAGAGAGATATCGCTTGTCACAATATCATAGATCTCACTGCCTGAAATCATATTGGTTAGACCGTCACTATTCATGACCAGATAGTCACCTGCTTCCAAGCTGACAATTCCTAAGTCAGGTTGAATTTCGTCTTTTTGCCCAATAGATTGGGTGATGATATTCTTTTGTGGATGTGCTTCAGCCTCTTCAGGTGTCAATTGACCTGCCTTGAGCAATTCATTAACCAAAGAATGATCACTTGTCAGTTGACGGTATTCTTCACCACGAATGAGACCAATTCTAGAATCTCCAATATGGGCATAAATAGCCTGATTATCAATAATAGCAAGTGCCTCTAATGTTGTCCCCATTCCCTTATAGGCTTCATCACGACCCATTTGATAAATCTTTTGATTTTCAACTTCTAGATGGTGGGCAAACCATTCGCGAACTTCATTAACGGTGTCAATATGAGTATCAACCCAGGCAACACCTAAATCAGTTACCGCCATTTCGCTAGCAATATTACCTGCACGGTGTCCTCCCATCCCGTCAGCCAAGATGATCATTGTACGACCGGCACGGTTGACAAAAAGATTGACATAGTCTTGATTATTTGTACGTTTCTGACCCACATCTGTTAATAATGAAATCTCCATTGTGTCAGTTCCTTCCTACTTGGATATCTTGCGAAATTGGCTGATGAAGAATCCATCACTTCCGTATAATTCCGGAGTAATGAGGATACAACCATTTTTCACGATATCCTTACATTCGTGTTCTAGTTTAACCTGCTCGAACTCTGGATGACTTTCTAAAAATGCTTGAACAACTTGAAAGTTCTCTTCAGAGACAATAGTGCAGGTACTATAAGTTATTATACCACCTTTACGTAGCGTTTGACAAACACTACCTAATATTTCCAACTGAATTTCCTGTAATGACGCGAAATCTGCTGTCTCTTTATTATATTTGATATCTGGTTTTCGACGCAATAGACCAATCCCTGAACAAGGGGCATCAACAAGAATCTTATCAAATTGATCCTTACCAAAAAATTCATGCACTTTTCGAGCATCCAGTTTTTGCGTTTGGATACGGTCCGCTACACCTAGTCGCTCTGCATTCTCTTGAATCAAAGTGAGTTTATGATCGTAGAGATCTAGAGCCGTTACCTGACCTGTCGTCAAATAGGATGCCATATGGGCGGTCTTTCCACCAGGGGCCGCACAAGCATCTAAAACCTGCTCATCTCCTTGTAACTCTAGTGTCGGTGCAACCAACTGACTAGACTCATCCTGGATAGTAATAGTCCCTTCAGCAAACAAATCATGGCCTGCAAAGTGCCCCTGTTCCTTAACCAGACCAGCAGGAGATAAAAGAGAATCACTTGCACCAAGCAAAGCTTTGATTTCCTCTTTTCGGCTCAAATCGGTCACACGGATACTGGCTTTATTCCGTTGCAATAGACTTTCAAAAATAGCTTGAGCTCGCTCTTCTCCATACTCTTCCTTGAGTTTCGAAATCAACCAAACTGGTAAAGAGTAGGCAATGGAATCACGCTTATTTTTACGTTTGATACTGGCAATAGCTGGCAAGCCCTCACGCAAAATACGACGAAGAACAGCATTGACCAGTTTTTCACTACCCTTCTTACGAGCTTTTGCAATTTCTACCGCTTCATTGACCACTGCATGATCAGGAAGCTTATCCAAGTATTGGAGTTGATAGACGCTCATGAGAAGCAGAACATAGAGCCAGCTATCTAGCTTATCTCTATCCTCAATAAAGTGAGAAATGTACCACTCCAATGTAAGTTTTCGAGCTACAGTACCATACACAAGCTCTGTCACCAAACCCTTATCTGCAGCTGATAGTTGACTTCCCTTGAGATGTTTATTTAAGGCGATATTGGAGTAAGCTTGTTGGATAAAGACATCCTCCAATACCTCTAGGGCTAAACTTCTAGCCGTTTCTACTTTAGTCACCAAATCGTTCTCCTACTGCCAAAGTTCGTCCCACACCGTTGAGGAAGGAAGCAATATCCATCTTAGGTTTTCCTGCTGGCTGAACCTGTTTAAGAGACAAAGCTCCTTCTGCTGTTGCGACGATCAATTCTTTCTTGCCGATGGAGAGTATCTCACCTGGAATCCCTTGACCATCTACTGGTAGAGCTTCATAGATTTTGAAGCGTTCGCCCTTGAGGAAGGTATGAGCAACTGGCCATGGATTCATCCCACGTATTTGGTTGAAGAGTTGACGATTGGTCTTGTTCCAGTCCAATTTTTCTTCCTCAGGTTTGATATTTGGCGAAAATGTAACCTGGCTTAGGTCCTGTGGTTCTGGTTGAATCTCGCCAGCAATGTATGCAGGCAACGTATCCAAAAGCAGATCACGACCAACAATTGCCAATTTTTCAAATAAGGTTCCAACATTGTCCTCATCTGTAATTGGAATGCTACGACGAGAAATCATGTCTCCTGCATCCATTTCCTTGACCATTTCCATAATGGTTACTCCTGCCTCCTCATCACCCTGAATCAAGGCATAATGAATGGGTGCACCACCACGGTGTTTAGGAAGGAGGGAAGCATGAACATTGACTGCAAAATCCATGCTATCAAGGAGTTTACTTGGGAGAAATTGCCCAAAGGCGGCTGTTACAATCCCATCAGCGCCCAAGTTCATGATAGCTTCCATTTCTGGACTACCTGATAATTTTTCAGGTTGATAGATAGGAAGTCCTGCCTCTTTGGCAGCTTGTTTCACTGGGGTTTCTTGGATAACTTTTTTACGTCCGACAGCACGGTCTGGCTGAGTTACAACTGCTAGAATCTCATAGCGATCGTCTGACAAAAGTCCCTTCAAAACGGTTGCTGAAAAGTCGGGTGTCCCCATAAAGATTAATTTTGTCATATCTTCTCCTTCTTATAAAAATTGCTGTGGCTCATGGTCAATGCTGAGACGGAGCTCACTATTTTCCCGTTCTTGAGTCAAGGCTAAGACCTGGTTGAGGGTTGGCCCTAGCTCATCTTCTAAACGGTATTTAATTAAAATCTGGTAATGATAGAGGTTGTGGGTACGAGCGATAGGTTTTGGCGTTGGGCCAAGGATGATACTAGCATCTGACAAACCTGACCGCAATATTTCCATGACTCCATAAGCTCTTCTAAGAACCTCTTCTTCTTTCTTATGAGACAAGGTAATTCCAATTGTGAAATAATAAGGTGGATAACCCAACTGACGTCTGATACCCATTTCATAGGCATAAAAACCTTCGTAATCCTGATCCTTGGCAAAGCGAATAGCATAGTGCTGAGGATTGTAAGACTGGATCAAGACCTGCCCAGCTTTTTCAGCTCTTCCTGCTCGTCCTGCCACCTGGGTCAAGAGTTGAAAGGTTCTCTCAGAAGAACGGAAATCAGGCAGGTTCAAGGCTGTGTCCGCATTGAGAACTCCGACAAGGGTCACATTTGGAAAATCCAAGCCCTTGGCAATCATCTGGGTTCCCAGAAGAATATCCGCTTCACCCTTGCCAAACTGCTCAAGTAAAGCTTGGTGACTGCCTTTTTTACGAGTTGTATCCACATCCATGCGTAGAATGCGTGCCTCTGGAAAGAGTTCCGCTAGCTCATCGTAGGCTTTCTGAGTTCCTGTTCCATAGTAACGAATACTGCGACTTTGACAGTTTGGACAGACATGAGGAATTTCCTTAGAAAAACCACAATAATGACAATTCATAGTCTTGGTATCCATGTGAAGCGTCAGGGAAATGTCACAGTTGGGACAAGTATCTACCGTCCCACATTCCCGACACATGACAAAGCTAGAATAACCACGACGATTGAGCATGAGAACCACTTGCTCTTTTTTATCCAGTCGATCTTGTATTGCCTCAATCAGAGGTGGTGTAAAGTTTGACGTTTCATTTTGCCCAATATAATCACGGAAGTCAATCAGTTGAACTTCAGGAATACTTGCTAAAGGATTGGCCCGTTGCATCAGACGTAGATGTTGATAAACACCCTTACCAGCACGCGCACGACTTTCTAAACTCGGTGTTGCAGAACCAAGGACTAGGGCAGCTTGATTGTACTGAGCTCGTAAAATGGCCACATCTCTAGCATGATAACGAGGATTACTGTCTTGCTTGTAGCTGGCCTCGTGCTCCTCATCGATAATGATTACCCCTAGATTTTTCAAAGGTGCAAAAATGGCAGACCTAGCACCAACAACTACCTGGGCTTCTCCTCGCTCCACCTTGCGCCATTCATCGTACTTCTCACCATTGGACAAGCCAGAGTGGAGAATGGCAACTTTCTCACCAAAACGAGCAATAAATCGCTCGGTCATTTGAGGTGTCAGAGAGATTTCTGGGACTAGAACAATCGCTGTTTTTCCCAAATCCAAAGCCCCTTGGATAATCTGCAAGTAAACCTCCGTTTTCCCACTTCCAGTGATTCCTTGTAAAAGAAAGGGAGGGTGTTTCTTCCCAATCGCTCCAACAACCGCCTCACAGGCTTCTTTTTGTTCTGGATTTAACTCTAAAGATTGGCTAGATTCAATACCTTCAAAATAAGCCGCTGAACGTTGCACTTCTTTTTGCACTATGGTGATAGCACCATGTTCCACAAAGAAATTAACTTGTTCACGTGAGTAATGTTCTAACAAATCAGCCAAAGGAACTGTTTCAGGATGTACTAATAAGTATTCTCGCAGTTCCAATTTCTTCTTGGCACGATTTGAAATTTCTAGCTTTTCTAACTGTTCAAGATGAACTTCAACCCAAGACTGCGTCTTAACCTTCTTCTGATCCACAGCCTGGTACTCTAGTTTTAAAAGCCCTTTTCGAGTCAATCGCATCATCTCAGCTTGCTTTTCTAGGTCGAGAGATGAAAATGCTAGAGACTCCTGTGAACCAAATAAGCGTTCTCTATCTTCTTGACTTAAGCCTTCCAGAGGATAGAGGAACTTATCATAGCTAGAATTCAAAAATCCCGGAAGCATAGCTTTTAGAATGGAAATTTTGTAGGAGAAGACTGATTTACGTAACTCCTCTGCTAGCCAGAGTTGTTCCTCTGTTAAAACAGGAGAAAAGTCCAGCACCTCAGCAATCTCTTTCAAGTCCTCGTCTGCCACATCTGCATCAGATTGAGACTCCATTCCAAGAACAATTCCCTGAATCAAGCGATTTGCCTTCCCAAAAGGTACATGAACCCGCATGCCAACTTCCAGTATCTCTTCAAATTCCTCAGGAATCTTGTAGCTATAGGGCTGGTCTGTCTGCATCAAGGGAACATCCACAATGATTTTTGCAATAGCCATATCCTCACCTCCTTCTCTTCTTAAATCGTTTCATTTGAGTGAGTATTCTTGCAATAGAAAAAATAAGATTGAGTCCCCCCAACCTTAAATTTTTTCACCTTCTTCTTTTTCTTTCGCGATTTGCTCTTTGATTTTCTTTTCTTCTTCTTCTTTCAATCGTCTTTCTTCTTCGATACGACGACGAACAGCTTCGCGTTTTCCTTCTGGATCTGGGTGGATGGTTACATTCCCTGATTCAATTTCTTCTAAAGCACGAAGAGTTGATTTTTCAGATTTAAATTCTTGAGTTGGAGGTGCTCCAGCTTCTAATTCGTGAGCACGTTTTGCTTCCAAGATTACGAGTGAATATTTTGATGGTACCTTATCAAGCAAGGTATCGATAGAGGGTTTAAGCATCATTTGTTTGTACCTGTTTTCTATAGTTTATCGAATAGTCGGAGACTTTGGTAGCATATCCTGATAATGACCAATCACGCGGTCTACACGGAAATGTTCTGCTTCAATCACACGTTTTACACGTTCTGCGGCAAGAGGAACATGGTCATTTACAATAGCGTAGTCATACTCACGCATCAAAGCAATTTCTTCCTTGGCTTTTTCGATACGCTGAGCAATTACTTCTGCACTATCGGTACCACGGCCTACGAGACGGTCTTGCAATTCTTCCAAATCTGGTGGTGTCAAAAAGATAAAGACAGCATCTGGAACTTTTTTCTTGACCTGAAGAGCTCCCTGTACTTCAATTTCTAGGAAGACGTCAATTCCTTTATCAAGCGTTTCATTGACATAGGTCAGAGGAGTTCCGTAGTAGTTGCCTACATACTCTGCATACTCTAACATTTGCCCTTGACGGATCAATTCTTCAAATTCCTCCCTTGTACGGAAGAAATAATCAACACCATCTACTTCACCTGGACGTTGTGCCCGTGTCGTCATAGATACAGAATATTGAAATTGATTTTCAGAATTCTCAAAAATTTCTCGTCTAACCGTTCCTTTTCCAACTCCTGAAGGACCTGAAAAAACGATTAGTAAGCCTCGGTCTGCCATTATATCTCCTTTGGATAGTTTGTGAAATGACTTGAAAATTTCTGTAAGATTATATATCTAAAGCCATTTCTGCTCGCTACAATCTTTCTATCTAGTGTAACAAAAAAGCAGTAATTTTTCAACTGCTCTTTCTTATTTATTTTGCATAATCAACTGCACGAAATTCACGAATCACGGTTACCTTGATATTTCCTGGGTAATCGAGATTGTTTTCGATTTTCTCACGAACTTTATGAGCCAAGATTGTGACCTTGTCATCTTTGATTTGACCTGGATTTACCATAATGCGGATTTCGCGACCAGCTTGAAGGGCAAAGCTATTTTGAACACCTTCAAAGCTATTAGCGATTTCCTCTAAATCATGGAGACGTTTGATGTAGCTTTCAAGTGATTCGCTACGAGCTCCTGGACGGGCAGCACTCAAGGCATCCGCCGCGGCAACGATAACTGCAATCACACTCTCAGGTTCTACATCACCGTGGTGACTAGCGATGGTATTGATCACAACTGGGTGTTCCTTGTACTTGCGCGCTAATTCAGTACCAATCTCAACGTGGCTACCCTCTACCTCACGGTCAATGGCTTTACCAATATCGTGAAGGAATCCCGCGCGACGAGCAAGGGTAGCATTTTCACCAAGTTCGCTAGCCATGATACCAGCCAACTCAGCCACTTCAATCGAATGACGCAAGACATTTTGTCCGTATGACGTACGGAACTGCAAGCGACCCATGATCTTCATCAAGTCTGGGTGAAGGTTCGGTGCACCAATTTCATAGGCTGCAGCTTCACCATATTCACGAATCTTGTTATCGATCTCTTGACGATTTTTCTCAACCAACTCTTCGATACGAGCCGGGTGAATACGACCATCCTTAAGCAAGGTTTCCATCGTCATACGGGCAATCTCGCGACGGATAGGATCAAAACCTGACAAGGTTACCACTTCGGGCGTATCATCAATGATAACATCAACCCCTGTCAAACTTTCAAAAGTACGGATATTACGTCCTTCACGACCAATGATACGACCTTTCATGGTATCATCAGGCAGATGAACTGTAGAATTGGTAGACTCAGCTACATACTCACCAGCAATTCTCTGCATGGCTTGAGACAAGATATCCTTAGCCAATTTGTCTGAACGTTCCTTAACTTCTTGCTCAGCCTCACGAATGCGACTAGCAATTTCCTTAGTCAAGTTGTCCTCTGTCTGAGCCAAGATAATGTCTTTTGCTTCCGACTGAGTCAGAGTTCCGATACGCTCTAGTTCAGCTTGCTTTTGTTTCTCAATTTCTTCTAGTTGTTCTTCACGTACATCAAGGTTTTTTGCTCTATCAGAAATACTTTGTTCTTTTTGTTCAAGTGTTTTTTCTTTGTTCGTTAAATTATCATCTTTACGATCAAGACTGCTAGCACGTTCGGTCAAACGACTTTCGATTTGCTTGAGTTCTTGACGTTCTGACTTAAATTCAGCGTCCACTTCTTCACGGTATTTTCTGGCTTCCTCTTTAGCCTCCAATAGTGCTTCTTTTTTAAGAGACTTGCTTTCGCTCTTAGCTTCATTGAGTAATAAATCCGCTTCGCGCTCTGCTTGTCCTCGTAAATTAGTTGCTTCTTGTTCAGCATTTAAAAGCATCAACTCCGCAGCCTCTTGTGATGATTTCATCTTGACTGAGATGCTGACATATCCAATGACTAAACCAATGATGACGGCAAAAACAACGATAACAATCGCCATAATTTCCATGTTTTTACCTCAATTTATTTGTTTATCCGAATGATATGCATTCTTATACATTCTACCATAAAAAATCATTTTTAACAAACCTTAATTTGAAGTTGTTTTGGTCATTTCAAGGCTAAAAATCCTTATTTTTCCTAATAAACTAGGGTATTGTTACTAATTAAATTTTTAAAGATTTTTTTACACACAAATTAGAAAAAGTCCACCTCTCAGTGGACTTAGTAGTGATCTTTAAAGGACAAGAAAGCGACGCTATCACCATCCATCATATAGATGATGCGATTTTCTGCATCAATACGACGTGACCACGCTCCTTGGTAATCGTATTTGAGTGGCTCTGGTTTCCCTATGCCTGTGAAAGGATCGCGTTGAATATCCTTAATTAGTTTGTTGATTCTTTTTAGCATTTTCTTGTCTTGAGTTTGCCAGTAGCAATAATCCGCCCAGGCATCTTCTGTAAACTTGAGTAGCATCCATCACTCCTCTATCACATGCACCTGAGTATGTCCTGCACGAACTTGGGACATTCCTCGCAAGACCTTGTCAGAAAGCTCCTTATTCTGAGCAATTCTCAAGGTTTCTTGAATACTATCCCACTCACTCTTTGAAAGGACGACAATGTCTTCGTCAGGATTTTTGTTGACCACAGTCAAAGGTTCAAACTCATCGTTTACCTTCTTCATATAGTCCTTCAAATGATTTCGGAATGTTGAGTAAAGAACTGCTTCCATAACCATACCTCGTTTTACCTCTATTCCATTATTATACACGAAAAGAATAAAATTGTCAGGAACTTGTACAAGATTTTTCTTTTTCTATCTATTTATTCGAAATAAACTAAAAAAGCCTACCTCAAAGTAGACTCAGTTTGATTCGATTTTAATTGGCACTCGACCAAAATTTTGTTCTGCGATACTTGGGTCTCCCAGTTGATAAATTTGGTCTGCCTTTTGAGTCATGGCATCCCAGGGCTCTTTACCGATTCGGCTAACTAGATTAACCTGCTCTTTCAGAGACTTGAGATGTTGCCTGCCTTTTTCGGTAAATCCAAGGATATGAATAGCTTCTGGCAAGGCACATTCTCTGGCTTGTACCAAGATATAAGTCAATAAACGACGTACACGCGCCTTGGTGTACCGCTTGGTGGCAACCGCTTCGACCAATTCGTCAACAGACCGGGCTGTCTTGATGGCATCCTTGATGCGTACAGCCATTTCTTGATTGACCTGATAGATGGTGGTTAGGTCGGAATTTGACAAGATTTGATATCGGAGCAAAGGAAAATAGTCATCCCAGCTCACCTTACTGACCTGCTCAAAAAGGTTAACAGAAGGCATAAAGCGTTCTAAGAAATCTTTATCACTTTGGTGCTGACGGAGAGCTGTGGCCGAGGCAAAGTCTACATCTTTGTTCACAGAATGATAGCCGGCTCCTTGACGCTGAATCGGATGAAGTCTGATGTTTCGTCCTGCAACCGCCTTGGCATAAGCGAGAGCAAGGACATGATTAGGCGTATTGCCTGAAAAATCAAGACCTGCAAATTCCTTCCACATAGCTTGCGTTTTCTGAGGGTAAGAAAGAGAATCAGATAAGTTATCCACAAATTTCTCCATCTCAGCACCTTTCTCTGTGTATAAGTCAGCAATTTTCTGGTAATCCAGAACTTCCTCTGTCCCAAAAGCTAGGCTATCAATCCCCAACCGTGCCAAAATATCTACTGCTCCTTGTCCAAAGAAGTCCGCTGCTTGGACACTGACTAAAAAGGGCAATTCTACCACTAAGTCCGCCCCATTTTCCAGCGCCATCTGAGCCCGTGTCCACTTATCCACGATAGCAGGCTCCCCACGCTGCATGAAATTCCCAGACATGGCAACGATTTTCAGTCCCTCTGCCTGTTCCAGTAGGTATTTGTGGCCATTATGAAAGGGATTGAACTCCGCGATGATACCTGTAATGGTCATGGAAATCTCCTACTTCTGAGCGACGAAAAACCAACGGGTACTGGTTTCTGTTGGTTCCTTGTCTTCAAAGTCCGCAAAGAGTTTGAAGGACTTAAAACCAGCTTGTTCTAACAAAATATCATAGGTCAAGACTTCGTAGGTTCGCTCCTCATGTACCTCATCATGACGGCTAAAGGAACTATCTGCCTCCTTGACAAAGAAGGTCAGTTCATGCACGATGGAGTGAGGGGCTTCATCTTCATAGGTATCCCAGAGCATGGCAAAGTCTTCGGCGTTTTCATGGTAGGAATAACCTGGGAAGACCTCATCTGTCTGGTAAGTCGAATGCACATCAAAGATAAAAACACCATCTTCATTGAGGGCATTATAGACTTCTTTAAAAACGTCCCCAACTTCCACTTCATCCTGCATGTAACAGATTGAGTCCGAGTAACACGTGACAAAGTCGTATTGACCAGCCTTGGATAAATCCAGCATATTGCCTTCAATGAAATCAATCTTTTGCTTGGCTGAAGCCGCTCTCTTTTCGGCAATCTTCAACATATCCGCACTCAAATCAAGTCCAGTCACATCAAAACCAGCCTGAGAGAAGCGCACTGATTGAATTCCTGTTCCACAAGCAAGCTCCAATAGTTTCTTTCTGTCCTTGGTTTTAGGTAAATGACGCAGAGAAAAGTCCGTCCATTTGTCGTATAAACTATCATCCATAACCGCATCATAGACCGCCGCAAAAGTTTCATAAGTTGCCATAATCATGATACCAAGAGCCCCATGGTAAACACCACTAGCCCTTACCTTTCTAACAATTTTCTTCTAACATAAGCAAATAAAACCCAGTTGATTACAACTGAGTTCATCTTCTATGCTAAGGCTTCTGAAATGTCTACAGAATTAGCCTCATGCCATAGCTTTTCTAGGTTATAGTGGGCACGCATTTCTTCTGAAAAGATATGCACAACGACACTGCCGAGGTCTAGCAAGACCCAGCCTCCAGCTGCATCACCTTCGACATGGCTGCCTTTAAAGCCTGCTTCCGCTACTTTTTCACGAATATTGTCAGCGATAGCATCCAACTGACGACTGTTCATTGAGCTAGTGATAACAAAGTAGTCTGTCACACTGGTTAATTCTTGTACATCAAGTGCAAGGATATCCTCAGCACGTTTCTCATCAGCCGCTTTCACGACTAGTTCTAGTAATTCTTTTTCGTTCATTTAATCCTCTTTCTAGAAAATATGTTTGTAATCTAGGACATCTGCAAAGCGCCCCTCCCAAATGCCCTCATAAAATTCATTTATCGTTTCTGCTGGAATGTCATCGCCATCAAACGTTGTGCAAGTTCCTTCTGGAATAATAAGCTGATAGCCATATTCAAAGGCAACCTTGACAGAGGTATCCACACAATATTCTGTCTGCATACCACATAAAACTAATTTTTCAATCCCCTGTTTATCCAAGTATTCTTTTAAACCAGTTTCTTTGATAATACTGTTATACTTCTTCTGAAAGACCTTTTCATTAGGTTTTCGACTTAAAAACTCAGATAACTGCCAATCTTCTGATGTTTGGGCTTCAGGGCTCTCAATATGTTGAACATAGATAATTTCGATATTCTTGCTTCTAGCCTGGTTTTGTAAATAAGAAATTTTTTCCAATAGACTTTTTGTCTGAAACCCAGTTTCCACTAAAATATTCTGAACATCAATGATTATAAAAGCCGTCTTCATTTAGTCCTCTTTCAAATAGTGCACATAGGCGTTATAGGTTTCAAGGGTTTGGGGATAGATGGGAAATCCTTGGTGAGCCAAATGCTCCACCGTATGAGCTGTTTCATAAGCTATTGCCTTATTGAGTGACAAACTTGCAATCTCACGCGCCTGATCCACACCTGGAAAGGCACGATTGTGCTCGATATAGTCTGCGACGTAGATAACCTTGTCAAGGTCCGTCATCTGACTCGCTCCGACTGTATGAATTTCAATAGCTCGTAGGATTTCAGAATCTTGTAAATCCAAATCTTCCTGAATCTTGTAGATACCAACCATGCCATGCCAGACATTATTGCCCCAGTTTTTGAGGTCAGGATCTAGCTGATAACGGTCGATCAAGTCTAGAAACTCTTGATCTGATAGCTTTTTAGCATAATCATGTAAGAGACCTGCCAAACCTGCTTTATCGGTATCCACTCCATATCGTTCTGCAAGTTCAATGGCTGCGCGCTCTACACCCAAACAATGGGTCAAACGTTTCTCGGGTAGAAGCTCTGCCATTTTTTTCAATAATTCCTCACGGGAACAGTTGATATAGTCCTGGTATGCCATCAATAAAGTCCTTCTTTCTCGATATAGTCTAGCACTGGCTTTGGCAAGAGAAAGTTAGGTTTTCGTCCTTGAGCGATAAAGTCACGCACCATACTAGATGAAATATCCATGAGAGGCACATCCACCCAAATGACTGGATAAGAAGTCCCAGCCTTGTAGCGTGGTCGTTGAACTCCTACAAACTGAACGAGGTCGACCAATTCGTCAATTCTATACCATTTGGGTAAATAGTCTACCATATCGGCACCGATGATAAAGTAATAATCTGTATCTGGATTCTTCTCTGTCAAAATCTTCATGGTGTCGTAGGTGTAGGAAATCCCCTTACGCTCTAGCTCAATGGTCTCAATAGCTAAACCTTCGATTCCGTCAATTGCCAATTCAAGCATCTTGAGGCGGTGGTGTTCAGAAATGGTTTCCTTTTTGTCTACGTGAGGCGGTTGATATTCAGGCATGAGCAGAACTTGATCCAATCCCAACTGCTGGCGCACTTGGTCCGCCACGATAAGATGGGCGTTGTGAACAGGGTTAAAATTTCCACCCAAAATACCGACTTGTTTGCGTTTTTTATCCTTGATTTCTGGCTCTAACTCCACTTTGGTAAAGGGAGTTAATAATTCGATTGCCATAGGTTAATCTCCTTTACTTTTCTGTAAAAACAGCTTTTGGGAGTATCGTTCTTAGATTTCTTTAACTTTTTTAGAAATCTTGCGATTTTCTTTCTTGCTTGATTGTTTATACAAAATCAAGATGCGTCCGATTTTTTGAACTGTGTCCACACCGATTTCTTCTTCCAAGATTTCGGCTACTTCATAGATATTCTCATCTGTGTTTTGCAAGAGAGTAACCTTGATCAATTCACGCGCGTCAAGAGCTTGGCGAACGCTAGTTTTGATTTGGTCGTTGAGACCATTTTTCCCGATTTGGATGATGGGTTTGAGGGTGTGTGCCTGGCTGTTGAGGAAGGCACGTTGTTTTGATGTTAATGACATATTCTTTCTTCCTTTTTTGATAGTTATTTTAGGTGGTGAGGGACGGTCGGAACTAATTTTCCAAAGAATGCATCTTTGAAAAATGGATTTCCTGACCTCACAATTGAGCCTAGGTCTCAATTGTGCCCCTTGCCAATCTATGGATTGGCAATCACACCACGGCAATAACTATCTTTTTATGAGCTCACTTTGTTCGCTCAGTGATTTTATTTTAAATAATGGCCTTTCGTGTGACGACGGCTACGCCTTCTGGTGCCCAGACGGCGACTTTGGCGGTGCCTGTCACTCGAATCCAACCTAGTCCTGAGATAACGAGGTCTGTCTTATCCTTGATAGTAAAGATATGTTGGACTAGTTTTGGAAAGTCTTCTTTTTCCTTGCTATTTGGTGGTGTAAGGAGGGTTCCAAGGTGCTTGTCGTAAAAGACACTAGCTCCCTCTAGCTTGGTACGATGAAGCTTGAGTTCATTGTCAAAGAAGGCTGTAAAACCTTGCTTTTCTCCTGCAATAAAGTCAAAGCGTCCCAATCCACCTAAAAATAGGGTTTGTTCAGGGTTTAGCTGATAGGTTTTTGGCTTGATTTCCTTTTTAGGACTGACATACTTGAGGTTTTTAGCAGTCAAGTAGTGGGCCATCTGATGACGATGGATAATTCCCGGTGTATCATAGATATAAGAACCATCATCAAGTGGAATTTCAATCTTATCTAAGGTTGTCCCTGGGAAACGTGAGGTTGTGATGACGTTCTGGTCACCCGTAATTTCCTGGATAATAGCATTAATAAGGGTTGATTTTCCAACGTTGGTCACGCCAACCACATAGACGTCACGTCCTTTACGGTAGTGCTCAATTTTTTCAATGACTTCCTTGATGGCATGCTTGTTTTGTGCCGAAGTTAAGACAACATCGACTGGACGAAGTCCTTCTTCATGGGCACGTTCCATCAGCCATTGGCTAATCTTACCTGGTTTCACTGACTTAGGAAGGATGTCTTTTTTATTTCCAACCAAGAGCACATCATTACCTGACACAAAGCGGGGCAAACCTGGGATAACAGAGCCATTGAAATCAAAAATATCAATGACATTGACCACCAAGGCATCGCTATCTCCAACCTCGTGCAAGAGTTTGAGGAAATCATCATCCGTCAACTGCACATCTGTGATTTCATTATAATGACGAAGACGGAAACAACGCTGGCAATAAACTTCTCCAGTTTCCAAACCTTTTTCAAGTGCTGACTGAGGTGTAAAACCTAAACCAGTCTTATCTTCCGTCTGAATGGTTGCTCCACAACCAATACAGAGAATTTCTTCCATAATTAGATTCCTTTTTTATAAGTAATAGGGCCGTACTTTTCAGCGATTTTTCTCATCATACGACGCTCACGCGCTCGGTTAATCTGAGTCTTAATAGAGTCGTGCTGGACCAAGGGTTTAACCAAAATCGAGCGAATGCCTGCTCGGTGGGCTGCTCGAATATCCGTCATGAGCTGATCGCCAACCATGACCACTTGGTCTTTTTCATAGTGGAAATGTTTCATGGCACGTTTAATTCCTAGAGTAAAGGGCTTCAGTGCCCAGTAAACATAATCAATGTCAAATTTTTCAACTGCTCGTTTGACACGTTTGGGTGTGTTATTGGATACTACAATGATACGAATCCCAGCATCACGAAGGTCATGTAACCATTGCTTCATCTCTGCTGTTCCATCTGGATTATTCCAAGCAATCAGGGTATTATCCAAATCAACCAAAACAGCCTTGATTCCCTGTTCCTGCAGGCTTTGAACTGTCAGATCATAAACTGCTTCCACAGCAAAATCTGGCATATAATTTTCAATCGCCATTCTGGCTCCTTTTCTTAACTTATTTTCGCAATTCGTTTGAGAAACTGGGCTAGGACAATCCATAAAAGAGCACTAGCCAAGGTGATATAGATCCAAGCATGCTTGTCCTCCATAAAAGGAAGAGGGACGTTCATCCCGAAAAATCCTGTGATGACAGCTAGGACAGCCAATAAAACTGAAATGATGGTCAAGGTTGTCAAATTATCATTCAGGTTGTTATTTAGGATGTTGTTGTAGGACCCTGACAGTTGTTGGAGAACTTGAGAAATCAAGTCTGTCATGGATACCAGCTGATGAGCCTCAATCATGGCATCATCAAACTGCTCTTTTCAATTTCATCCAAACGACGATAGAGGGCATGACCTTGGATATGTTCAAGCAAGATACGGTTTTGCTTGGCAGCTGCCGTTAGATAAACCATACCTGTCTCCAAGTCGGAGAGGGCAAAGAGATTTTTCTTGGTTGTTCTCTGACGAAGTAAGCTGTTGACTTCATCTTTACTCTTATCCATCTTTTCAATGATTGGATAATAGGCATTGCTAATCATTTCAAGACTGGCAAAGAGAAATTTGTAAATAGAAAGCGACTCATGGCTATCCAGATAAGCTAACATCTGATCAATGACATAAGCATTCTTATGGTTACTGATGGTAATCATTCGTTGTCTTTCAACGATAAAAGTCATAGGAAGGGCTTCATAGTATTCCTTGTCCCTTTCTAAGTCAAGAACGTTATAGATAAAGGTGACCGTCCCATTTTCACGGTTATAATCCATGTGGGCTCGTTCGTTTCTATCCAGCGCATACTCGATGGTTTCTTTATCCAATCCATAGATTTCTGATAAATCTTCAAGATTTTTGATGATTTCCACATCTAGATTAATCCAGGTACAACCATTCCCTAACTGCTTATCTAAAAACATCGTTTCTCCTTTACCAAACTCTTTCTATTGTACCATAAATCAAGTAAAATTTCAGTTCTCTTCCTTCCTTGAAAAATTACTCACAACGGTAATATTGCGGTTAGGAACAAAGTGAAGGGCTTGGTCATCACTTCTCAATTGAGTCGTTCGAATTCCGACACTAACTACTTTTCCCGATACAGTAATAGGACCATTGGTCAAAACAACCTCATCTCCCACATCCAATTGACGTTCGAAGAGAATAAAGAAGCCGTTGATGACGTCTGATAGAAAGCCTTGTGCTCCCATACCGATAGCCACCCCAGCAATCCCCGCACCTGCAAGCAAGCTAGAGACAGGTAAACCTAGAATGGATAAAATACAATAAATCAAAAAGAAATAAAGTGTGTAGTTAAAAATGTTTTCAAGCAAACGAGAAATGGTCTTTTGTCTACCTGCATCTCGATTTGAAAACTTAAGTGAAGGTTTAACAATCTTTCCTACAGCAACATGGAGGAACTTTTTAGCTATGTAAAATAGAAGAATGAGAAGTAAAAGAGAAATCACCTTGGTCAAGAGATTCTCTAAAACAGTTGTTAGATCTAATTTATCCAGATATCGTTGAAAAAATTCTTGCATACAAAACTCCTTTTCTTTTCATTATACCACAAATCTATCAAGCTATTATTTTCATAAATATTCATTCATTTTATGTAAATTTACAACCAACTTGCTTTTCAAGCATATTTATACTATAATCATAAACAATACACAGTAAGGAGACCTCTATGAAAAGAATCATTCGTGCTTGGAATAAAACAAATCTTATCAAAAGAATAGGGATCGGAATGACTATCGGAGCTATCCTCGGCCTATTCGTTCCCAATGTCTCCGAAATCGGTTTACTTGGAGATTTATTTGTAGGAGGCCTTAAGGCTATTGCTCCTATCCTGGTTTTTGCTTTAGTCGCTAATGCCCTTTCCCAACACCAGAAAGGCCAAGATAGCAATATGAAAAAAGTCATTTTCCTCTATTTGCTGGGGACTTTTGCTGCGGCTCTTGTAGCAGTTTTGGCTAGCTTTCTCTTCCCTGTTCAGATGGTCTTGAGTAGCGCTAGCACAGAAGTTACTCCGCCAGACGGCATCGGACAAGTACTCAGTAATCTCCTACTGAAAATAGTGGACAATCCTGTCAACGCCATCATCGAAGCTAACTATATCGGAATTTTATCTTGGGCTATCGTCTTTGGAGTTGCCATGCGTGAAGCTAGCAAAAATAGCAAGGAACTACTCAAAACAATGGCCAGTGTGACTTCAAAAATCGTCGAATGGATCATTAACCTTGCGCCATTTGGTATCCTCGGATTAGTCTTCAAAACCATCTCAGACCAAGGTATCGCTAGTTTAGCAAATTACGGAATCCTACTCGGACTTTTGATTGCCACTATGGTTTTCGTTGCCCTAGTGATCAATCCTCTGATTGCTTTTCTATTTATCAAGAGAAATCCTTATCCTCTAGTCTGGAAATGCTTGCGTATCAGTGGTGTCACCGCCTTTTTCACACGTAGCTCTGCAGCCAACATCCCAGTCAATATGAAACTCTGTAAAGATCTTGGACTCAATCCTGATACTTACTCTGTCTCAATCCCACTTGGATCAACCATCAATATGGCTGGCGCTGCTATTACTATCAACATCTTAACTCTCGCAGCAGTCAATACACTTGGAATCTCTGTTGATTTTGCAACTGCCTTTGTGCTCAGTATCGTTGCAGCTATCTCAGCCTGTGGGGCTTCTGGTATTGCTGGAGGCTCACTCCTTCTCATCCCTGTTGCATGTAGTCTCTTTGGGATTACCAATGATATCGCTATGCAGGTTGTGGGGGTCGGATTTGTCATCGGTGTTATCCAAGACTCTTGCGAAACAGCTCTCAACTCTTCAACCGATGTGCTCTTTACAGCAGTTGCCGAATTTGCTTCTGCTCGCAAAAAATAATCAAGGGCGGTGGGACAGAAATCGATAGACAAAGTCTCGATTTCGTAGTCCCAGCCCCGCGAGGATGATTAGGAGCTTTTTGGAGTCTAAAAGACGAACAAAAAGTTCAATCAGCTACCGCGTCAAAGTTTGATTGCTAATAAAAAGTGAGGTCGGGATCTTTTGTTCCAACCTCTTTGTCTGGTTTCTATCATTCAGTTTAGGAAATGTCTCATGTCTATCACCCAACGTACTTTTAAACTTGTTCTAGCTACTTGTCTAGCCTGTGTTCTAGCCTACTTTCTTGATTTATCTTCGGCTGTTTCTGCTGGTATCATCGCCCTTTTGAGTTTATCAGATACCCGTAGAAGCACGATAAAACTAGCTAAAAACCGCTTATTCTCAACCCTGCTGGCTCTGTCTATCGGCGTCTTGGCCTTTCAACTAACTGGCTACCATATTTGGAGTTTTGGTCTCTATCTCGCCCTCTATGTCCCTCTTGCCTACAAATTCGGATGGGAAATTGGCATTACCCCTAGTAGTGTCTTGGTCAGTCATCTCTTAGTTCAAGAGTCTACATCACCAGAACTACTAGCGAATGAACTCCTCCTATTTCTCATCGGTACTAGCTTTGCCTTGACTGTAAATCTTTACATGCCTTCTCGACAAGAAGAAATCCATCTCTACCATCTCAAGGTAGAAGAAAAACTCAAACACATCCTACAACGTTTTGAATATTATCTTGGAAAGGGCGACGGTCGTAACCGTGCCCAACTTGTTGAAGAACTGGATCAACTCCTCGAAGAAGCACTCAAACTGGTCTATCTTGATCACTCTGACCACCTCTTCCACCAAACCGATTACCATATCCACTATTTTGAAATGAGACAGAGACAGAGTCGCATTCTTCGTAATATGGCCCAGCAAATCAACACCTGTAATCTAGCCGCAAGCGAAAGCCTAATCCTTTCCCAGCTATTCGCTAAAATTGCAGATCAACTCAGCCAGACCAATCCCGCCAACGATTTATTAAATGATATTGAAAGCTACCTGCAGGTATTTCGCAATCGCAATCTCCCTAAAACAAGAGAAGAATTTGAAACGCGCGCAACCTTGCTCCAACTCCTACGCGAATTGGAAAACTTTATCCAACTGAAAGTTGACTTCTATCAACGCTATTCTGAAGAAAAAAGCAATCTATCATCATAAACAAAACACCTTTTGAACTGCGAAAACTTGCAATTCAAAAGGTGTTTTTCTGTCTCGAACCTAGCTAACTATTTAATCTTACCGAGTAGCAAAATTGCTATGAATTCCTAATGATAGACTTATCTTTCCCTTAAGAAGTATAGATGGAATTTCTAAACTCATTTGATTCCTTGAGATATGCTTTGTATATAGCTTTTTTCAACGTCTGAACAGGAGTTTCAATAAAACGGTATTGTTTTTGGCTGATATTTCCTGCTTTGATTTGAGCAAGTTCTTCTTTTACCGCTTCATCCATCAATTGCTTCATTCGTTCAGGACTGGAAATCACTTCCTGCTTACCTTTGTAGTCAATATCAAGAAAATTAAATATGATTTCTTTGTTACAGAGCAAAAAAACCACAAGTGAAATCAGTTTTTCTGACTTCACTTGTGGTATGTTTTATAAATAGCTTTACTGAATTCTAGCAGATCTCCAAAGCCATTTTCCTATCTCTTTTTCACCGACATTAAGGATATGTCTCGCAAACTAAAGAAAGTGAGAGCAAGCATAGCTACTGTGATAAAGAATTCTGTTGGCAGTTGGAAGATTTGTAAGATTGACAACATCAATAGAATCAATAGGGCAACAAAAGCAAATACTAGAATAACAATGTTGACCGTTCCCTTGATACTTTGAGGTGTCGCAAATACATAGAGTAAGAGTAATAAAATCCCTATGATTAAATAGACCATTTTCTGCTCTTTCTAGCTCTTATTCAGCTGATTTTTTCTTTTTGTTTGCTTTCTCACGCTCCGCCTTGTTAAGGATTTGTTTACGCAAACGGATAGATTCAGGAGTTACTTCCATGTACTCATCGTCGTTCAAGAACTCAAGTGATTCTTCAAGAGTCAAGATACGAGGAGTCTTGATAACTGCTGTTTGGTCCTTAGTAGCTGAACGAACGTTGGTCATTTGTTTCGCTTTTGTGATGTTAACAGTCAAGTCGTTTTCACGAGAGTTTTCACCGATGATCATTCCTTCGTATACTTCAGTTCCTGGGTTAACGAAGATAGTTCCACGTTCTTCGATAGACATAATTGAGTAAGTTGTTGCCTTACCAGTATCGATAGAAACAAGGGCACCACGGTGACGTCCACCAATTTCACCTGGAATCAATGGTAAGTATTGATCGAATGTATGGTTCATAATCCCGTAACCACGAGTCATTGACAAGAATTCGGTTGAGTATCCAATCAAACCACGCGCAGGAACAAGGAAGACCAAACGAGTTTGACCATTACCAGTTGAGACCATATCCAACATTTCACCCTTACGTTCAGAGAGACTTTGGATAACAGATCCTTGGTATTCTTCTGGTGTGTCGATTTGCACGCGCTCGAACGGCTCACATTTGACACCGTCAATCTCTTTTACGATAACTTCTGGACGAGATACTTGAAGCTCATAGCCCTCACGACGCATGGTTTCAATCAGGATTGACAAGTGCAATTCCCCACGTCCTGAAACAGTCCATTTATCTGGCGAGTCAGTTGGTTCTACACGAAGAGAAACGTCTGTTTGCAATTCTGCTTGCAAACGTTCTTCAACCTTACGAGAAGTTACCCACTTACCTTCACGACCAGCAAATGGTGAGTTGTTGACCAAGAAGGTCATTTGAAGAGTTGGCTCATCAATGTGAAGAACTGGCAATGCCTCAACTGCATCTGTTGGAGTAATGGTTTCACCGACAAAGATATCTTCCATACCTGATACAGCAATCAAATCACCAGCTTTGGCTTCTTGGATTTCACGACGTTCCAAACCAAAGAAACCAAAAAGTTTTGTAACACGGAAGTTCTTGGTTGTACCGTCCAATTTAGAAAGGGTAACTTGGTCCCCAACCTTTACACTACCACGGAAGACACGTCCGATACCGATACGGCCTACAAAGTCGTTGTAGTCAAGAAGTGACACTTGGAATTGAAGGGGTTCATCTGAGTTATCAACTGGAGCCGGAATGTGGTCGATAATGGTATCAAAAATTGGCGCCATAGTCTTTTCTTGATCTGCTGGATCATCTGATAATGAAGATGTTCCGTTGATAGCTGACGCATAAACGACTGGGAAGTCAAGCTGGTCATCATCCGCACCAAGCTCGATGAAAAGTTCCAAGACTTCATCTACTACTTCTGCTGGACGAGCTGACGGTTTATCGATCTTGTTGACCACAACGATTGGCACAAGGTCTTGCTCCAAGGCTTTTTTCAATACGAAACGAGTCTGTGGCATAGTTCCTTCGTAAGCATCTACGACCAAAACAACACCATCAACCATTTTCATGATACGCTCAACTTCTCCACCGAAGTCCGCGTGTCCTGGCGTGTCCATGATATTGATACGAGTTCCGTTGTAGGCAACTGCTGTATTTTTCGCAAGGATTGTAATTCCACGCTCTTTTTCAATATCGTTTGAGTCCATAGCACGCTCTGCCAACTCTGTACGTGCGTCAAGAGTTTCAGATTGTTTCAACAATTCGTCAACGAGGGTTGTTTTCCCGTGGTCGACGTGGGCGATAATCGCGATATTACGGATATCTTCTCTTAATTTTGTCATGATTTCCTCTATTGTATTCAAAAATTTATTTTCTAACTGAACGATTATACCACAATTTTAAGCAAATGGCATAACTCAAGTAAGTGTAAATGTTTTCAAAAGAAAATTCATGACTTCTCTTTTCTTTTCAAAAATCCCAACTTGTGATAAGATAAGCTGGTATGCGTTTAGATAATTTATTGGCCCAGGAAAAAATCAGCCGTAAGAGCATGAAACAAGCTCTTCTGAAAAAAGAAATCTTAGTTGATGGACTCCCTGCTACTTCCCTTGCACAAAATACTGATACAGGGTTGCAAGAACTGATTTTCCAAGGCAGAAGAATTCAAGGATATGAACACACCTACCTCATGCTCCATAAGCCAAATGGAGTCGTGACTGCAAGCAAGGATAAGAAACTCCCAACGGTCATGGACCTCCTTCCTCAGCACCTCCAGTCTAACCAACTCTATGCCATCGGTCGTCTAGATCGAGATACAACAGGGCTCCTCCTCTTAACGGATAATGGCCCCCTAGGCTTTCAGCTCCTCCACCCTCAATATCATGTGGATAAAACTTACCATGTTGAGGTCAATGGAGCACTGACTCCTAATCATATCCTAGAATTTAAGGATGGAATTGTATTTTTAGACGGAACTACCTGTAAACCTGCTCAACTTGAGATTCTGTCTTCAAGTCCTAGTTTCAGCCAAGCCTCCATTACAATATCAGAAGGAAAATTTCATCAGGTCAAAAAAATGTTCCTTTCAGTTGGTGTCAAGGTCACAGCTCTAAAACGAGTTCAGTTCGGGGATTTCATTTTAGACCCAAACCTAACAGAGGGTCAATACCGGTCCTTGAACCAAGAGGAATTGAAAATCATTAAAAAATACTTAGAGAAAAGTGGATAAAACAAAAAAGCTTTAAAACTAAAGCTTTTTTGTTTTAATGAATTCCCGAAAGTTGCGAGATAACTAGGATACAGAAAAGTACAGAGAGAACAATCCCTAAAATAGAGAGAATTTTTTCTGTCTTATAGTCCAGACTCTTTTTGATGTGAATTAGCCAAGACCAAACCAAAAACACCAAAAATAATACTGAACACTGGAAATCCAAAGGCAAATATGATAGATAGGATCCCTAAAACAAGTGACGTTTTTTTCTTTTCTTGCATATCCTATAAACTCCTTAAACTCATACAAATGAATAATACTATAAAAATTAACTTTATCAATTGGATAAAACAAAAAAGCTTTAAAAATAAAGCTTTTTTTGTTAGAATCCTGATTAGTGCATCATCAAAACGACTCCTGCAATCCAGTTAAGGACTGAAATGACAATCCCTACGATATTAAGAATTCGTTCTGTTTTATAATCAAGTTCAGATTCTTTTTGATGTGAATTAGCCAAGACTAGACCAATGATCCCCAAAACGAGACCTACGATTGGAGATAACAAACCAAGGACGATAGATAGGATACCTAAAACAAGTGATGGTTTTTTCTTTTCTTTCATCTTCAAAAAACTCCTTAAATTTTATACTAACAATTATACCATAAAAAGCCAAGACTTTATATTAAACATATGTGACAACTTTTTTCACATTGTTAATTAGATTTCACCTTCCCTGTCCAAGAATCCAATCCGTAAGAGAGAATATAGATTTCTGAGAAACCTTGTTTTTTCAAAAACAGTGCTGCGTTTGTGACACGTTGCGCACGTTGGTTTTCATAGAGAAGGACAGGTTTATCCTTGCGAAGAGCTGCAAGACTCGTCTTCAATTGATTTGAAGGGATATTACGAGCTCCGAGGATATGTTTTCTATGAAAATCAGCTGGATCACGCAAATCAATCAACTGACCTGTACAAATCAAAGACTCAAACTCTGCATTGTCTACAATTTTCGCTGCACGGCGAATACGAAGATAGTTGTATCCCATCCAAGCCAACATCGCTATAATAAGTCCCCATAATACCCAAGTTACCATATTACCTAATCTCCATTTTTTTCTAAATAGTCTAATTCTAGTTTGTGCTCTCTGCGAAGAACAGCTTCTGCTTCAAGATAATCCAGCTTGTCCATCAAGCCTGCATCATAGATTCGAGATAGCTCGATCTTCATCAGTTCAATGTCATAGAGACGTTTTCCCATATAGACAATGATACCAAACTGTTTGAGAAATTGTTGCACATCGTAGAGTGTTTTCATAGCTTTCATTTTAGCAAATAATCAGAGTTTTTTCAATAGTTCCCTAATAGTTCGGGGTTGGTTTCCTTATTTTACTATTATCTGAATTTCTTTACACTATGACAAAGAAGAAATCCTAAAGTCATTCCAACGATATTTTGCATGAGATTTGGAATGATTTCTGGAATAGCTGCACCCCAACCATTCATCCAAGCTGATGCCAAGGCATAACCAGCTACCATGAATAAAGTCGCTAAGACTAAGCCTAGCCATTGCCATTTCCCTTTAAAGCCTGCTAAATAACCTTGGAAACCATGGTTAATTAAGCTAAAAATCATCCACTGAGGGTAGCCTGAAATGAGGTCAATAAGAAATCCTGCTAAACCTCCAACAACGGCCCCTTCACGACTGCCAAAGTAAAAGGCTGTGAAGAAGACTCCAACGTCCAAAAGTGTTAGAAATCCAGTTGGTGTCGGGATTTTAATAAAATACCCCAATACGACAGAACTAGCTGCCAAGATAGATACTAGGGCGATTTTAGTTGTTTTGGTTTGCTTCATACTGTCTCACTCCATATTGATCTGCTTGTGCAATGGCACGGTAAACAAAGGCTTTGGAACTTTCAATTGCTGGTAATAGTTCCTCTCCCTTGACTAACTGACTAGCAATACTTGATGCAAAGGTACATCCTGCACCAGCATTTTGTCCTTGGATGACTGGATTTTCAAGAATAGTGAAATTCTCCCCATCATAAAAGACATCCACAGCCTTATCCTGACTGAGGCGATTTCCACCCTTGATAATCACTGCTGGTGCACCCAAGTCATGTAATTTCTGCGCTGCAGCCTTCATATCTTCCAGACTTTCAATCTTTTGGTCTGAAAGCAACTCTGCCTCAGGAAGATTCGGAGTAATCACTGATACATAAGGGAAAAAGCGAATCAACTCTTGACAGAGCTCACTAACTGCAACGTCGTGCGTTTCCTTACAAACCAATACAGGGTCCAAGACTACTGGAACTCCTAATCTTTCCTTAATGAAATTCAATGCTTTTTCAGCAATACCGACTGTCGGCAAGAGACCAATCTTAATCCCTCCAAAGTCTACACTTTTCAGGCTATCCAACTGTTGTTGGAAAATAGTCTCCTCCGTCGGGAAGACCTCAAAACCATTTTCCGTCAAAGCAGTTAAACAAGTCATGGCTACAAATCCATGCAGACCATTCAAAGTATAGGTGGCAAGGTCAGCCGCCAATCCACCACCACTAAAAATATCATTTCCTGAAAGTGCTAAAATACGATTATTCTTCATAATGAATCTCCTTCAAATACAAACCATTAGGCGCTGCAGTTGGACCTGCCAACTGTCTGTCTTTTTTCTCCAAGATGAGGTCAATCTGTTCAATCGGCATACGGTTGTTACCAATTTTCAGCAAGGTTCCAACCATATTTCGAATCTGCTTATAGAGGAAGCCATTGCCTGAGAATGTAAAGGTCAAAAACTGTCCTGTTTCATCAACTCTAAGGCTAGCTTCCGTGATCGTCCGAACCTTATCCTCCACGCTAGTTCCTGAGGCTGTAAAACCAGTAAAGTCATGTGTTCCCTCTAGTTTTTTTACAGCAAGCTGCATCCGCTCCACATCTAGTGGATAAGGATAATGAGTCGCATAATGACGACGCATAGGATTTTTAGGACGTCCTCTATCTACGATAAACTCGTAGGTCTTGCTATGCTTGGCATAACGGCAATGAAAATCGTCAACCACTATCTCAATCGAAATCACATCGATATCTTCAGGACTTTGGGTATCGAGAGCAAAACGAAGTTTCTCCTCATCCATCTGATAGGGAAGGTCAAAATGGATGACCTGACCTAAAGCATGAACGCCACTGTCCGTTCGCCCAGCGCCATGAATGGTAATAGCTTGTCCCTTATTTAATTTGGTTAAAGTTTTTTCAATTTCCTCTTGGACACTACGCGCGTGAGGTTGCCGCTGGAAGCCAGCAAAAGCGTAGCCATCATAGGAAATTATAGCTTTATATCTAGTCATGTATCTATTTTATCAAGAAAATTTCTCTGCAACAAGTTTGAAAACCAAAAATTGTACGGGTACAGTTTCTAGTGTAATTTAGTTCTTATCTAGATTTTTTCATTATGTATTTTCGTTCAGGAACTTCAATGGTTTGAACAATTTCAAATCCCTCTTTGTGGTAGAGGTCTCTAGCTATTTGATTTGACTCAAAAACCGTTAGGGAAATACTTTCTATTTCTTCATTTTCAAACATTTCTTGAAGAAAGTATTGAAAAGCTTTTCTACCTAATCCTTTCCCCTGCTTATGTGGAGCTATGAGAAATCTTCCAATATGAAGATTTTTATCTTCTAGTTTGATTTTCTGGATGATGCCTACAAACTCTTCTCCAACAAAAATGGAAAAAATCCCTTCAAACTTTTGTAAGGTTTGGGCATTCAAGGGATAAGAAATTTTGGGACCCATCCATTGCTTCTGGAAACTTTTTCCCAAAGCATTAGACCACTGGCTAATGAGTCGGGCATTTTCTAACTGTAGTCCTTTTTCAAAGTGAATTTTCATATTTGCTCCTGAAACTTCTCCTATATCCAACTATTATACTCTTTCTCTTATTTTTTCCGAATAAATAAGTATGATTCATCTTTATTTTTTTCTTGTTGGAACGATTCTTGCTTCCTTTCTAGGCTTAGTCATCGATCGCTTCCCTGAACAATCCATCGTCTTTCCTGCAAGTCACTGTGATTCTTGTCAGACTCGCTTGAGACCACTAGATTTGATTCCGATTGTGTCCCAGATATTCAATCGCTTTCTCTGTCGCTATTGCAAGGCTCGCTATCCTGTTTGGTATGCCCTTTTGGAGTTGGGGTTAGGACTTGTCTTTCTAGCTTTTTCTTGCAGTTTTTTAACGTTGGGGCAAATCATATTGATCACCTCTGGCTTGACTTTAAGCATCTATGACCTTCGTCATCAAGAATATCCCTTGATCGTCTGGCTAATTTTTCACTTAATCCTCATGGCTTGCTGTAATTGGAATCTGGCCATGGCTTTCTTCTTGATTCTTGGAATCATTGCTCATTTCATCGATATTCGCATAGGAGCAGGTGATTTTCTCTTTCTAGCCTCTTGTGCACTCGTCTTTACACTTGCAGAAATTCTGATTTTAATTCAATTTGCTTCCACAACTGGCATTCTATCCTTTCTCCTACTAAAGCAAAAGGAAAGGCTTCCTTTCGTGCCTTTCCTCTTGCTGGCTGCTTGTGTGATTATTTTTGGTAAGCTACTGCTTCTAGGATAAAGTCGGCGATTTCTGCTACTTGTCCTTCATGTAGAGCCTTAACAATCTTGGAACCGACGATAACACCGTCTGATACAGCATTGAAGCGTTCCACATCAGCCTGAGTGGATACACCAAATCCTGTCAAAACTGGAATGTCAGCCACTTGATGAAGTTGAGCCAAGTGCTTGTCCAAATCATCTCGGTAATTCCCTGATTTTCCTGTCACTCCATTGATAGCAACGGCATAGACAAATCCTTCTGCCCCTTCAATGAGTTCCTTTTGACGGTCAATTCCTGTCGTCAAGCTGACAAGTGGAATCAAAGCAATATCTGTATCCGCCAAATATGGCTCTACAAAATTAGCATGTTCATGAGGGAGGTCTGGAATAATCAAACCCTTGACTGCTGTATCAGCAAGATCTTTAACAAATTTCTCCACACCGTACTGAAAGAGGGGGTTAAAGTAGGTCATGATGACAAGCGGAATTTCTGTTTCAATGGTTTTCAAGGTTTCAACCAAAGCCTGGGTAGAGGTTCCGCGAGCTAGACTGCGCAAGCCTGCTTCTTCGATAACAGGACCATCTGCAACCGGATCCGAGAAGGGAACTCCCACTTCAATGGCAGAAACACCCAAATCTTCTAAAAAGTGAATTGTTTCACCGAGACCAGACAAACCTTTTTCATGGTCTCCAGCCATAATATAAGGGACAAAAATTCCCTTTCCAGTTGCTTTGATAGCGTTCAGTTTTTCTGTTAGCGTCTTAGGCATGAGCTTCTCCCTTCTTTGCTGCGTCTGCTTCCAAACGGTCTTTGACTTGAACTACATCCTTGTCCCCGCGACCTGATAGACAGACAATCATAGACTTGTCTGGGCCAAGTTCTTTGGCCAATTTCACCGCAAAGGCGATAGCGTGACTAGATTCCAAAGCTGGGATAATCCCTTCCACACGTGACAAGAGTTGGAAACCTTCCAAGGCTTCCTCATCTGTCACAGGAACATAGGTCGCACGCTTGATATCGTGGTAATGAGAATGTTCTGGACCGATACCTGGGTAGTCTAAACCTGCCGAGATAGAAAAGGCTTCTAAGATTTGTCCATGAGCATCTTGGAGCACATCCATGAGCGAACCGTGGAGAACACCTGGTCTACCCTTGGTCAAGGTTGCTGCATGATGCTCTGTATCCACACCTAGTCCTGCTGCTTCAGCTCCATACATAGCCACTGACTCATCTTCCACAAATGGATGGAAAAGCCCGATAGCATTCGAACCACCACCAACACAGGCAACTAGCGCATCTGGTAGATTTTCGCCTGTCAAATCACGGTACTGTTGTTTGGCTTCGCGTCCGATAACACTTTGGAAATCACGAACAATTTCTGGGAAAGGATGAGGTCCCAAGGCAGAACCAAGAATATAGTGAGTGTCATCGATATTTGCCACCCAAAAACGAAGGGCTGCATTGACTGCATCTTTGAGCACGCGCGAACCATCTGTTACAGCTTCTACCTTGGCTCCCAAAAGTTCCATACGGAAGACATTGAGGGCTTGGCGTTTAACATCTTCCTCACCCATAAAGATAGTACATTCCATGTTGAAAAGTGCTGCAGCAGTTGCAGTTGCTACACCGTGCTGACCGGCACCAGTTTCAGCGATAATTTTCTTTTTGCCCATGCGTTTAGCGAGAAGAACTTGTCCCAAGGCATTGTTAATCTTGTGTGCACCTGTATGGTTGAGGTCTTCACGTTTGAGGTAAATCTTGGCTCCGCCGATATGCTGGGTCAAGTTTTTTGCGTAGTAAAGAGGTGTTTCACGTCCTACATACTGGCGCAAAAGTTGGTTTAACTCTTCTTGGAAACTTGGATCTGCCTGACTTTCACGATAAGCCTCTTCCAATTCCAATACTGCTGTCATCAATGTTTCTGGGACAAAACGTCCACCGAATTTCCCGTAAAATCCATCTTTATTTGGTTCTTGATATGCCATGTTTTACCCTCTCTATAAATCTTCTAATCTTTTCATGATCTTTTTGTCCGTTTGATTCTACTCCACTTGATACATCTACTGCATAGGGAGTAAAGTGTTGAATTGCTTCTTCTACATTATCCTCATTGAGCCCGCCTGCGATGAAGAAAACCTGAGGTAGTTCTGTCGTATCCAGTTGCCCCCAATCAAAGGTTTGACCACTTCCTGCGACAGGTGCATCAAAGAGTAGATAATCTGCCTGAGAATTGGGTACATGCCCATCCCCATCTACTTGAACAGCCTGAATACTGGCACAAGGCAAATCCTCAAATAAATCATCCACCACCTGACCATGAATTTGAACCAAGTCCAAGCCAACTTTTTCAATCGCTTCTAGTAGTTCTGATTGACTAGGCGAAACAAATACCCCAACTTTTTGAATATGGCTAGGAATCAGTGTTGCCAGCTCCGCAGACTGGTCCAAGGTCACTTGTCTTTTGCTAGGAGCGAAGACAAAACCAATATAGTCGGCCCCTGATGACACAGCTGTTTCTACCGCCCCTTTGGTCGATAGTCCACAAATCTTAACCTTTGTCAATCTGCAACTCCTTGATTCTCTGGGCGACATCTTCCGCTTGCATGAGGGCTGTTCCTACCAAAATTCCGTTAAAGTAGGGTGCAACTCGTTTTGCATCCTCCTTTGTAAAAATAGCAGATTCGGAAATGTAGAAGCAATCATCCTTAAAGTATTTGGCCAAGTCCACGCTGGTCTGCAAGTCAACTTCAAAGGTTGTTAAATTGCGATTGTTGACACCAATAATTTGAGCTCCAAGTCTATGAGCCACTTCCAGTTCAGCCAGATTATGAGTTTCCACCAACACTTCTAAACCAAGCTCTGTCGCGTAGTCGTAAAGCTCCTTCAGTCGTTTTTCAGATAAGGCCGCTACGATGAGCAAGATGACGGTTGCACCTGCATTGCGAGCACGGATGATTTGCTTTTCATCGATAATAAAATCCTTATTCAGTGTCGGAATCTGTACCTGACTAGAAATCTCTCGCAGATAATCCAAATGACCTTTAAAGAAAACCTCATCTGTCAGAACAGAAATCATAACCGCGCCGTTAGCCTCGTAAGTCTGGGCCTGTTGTACGATATCCACATCAATATTGATATCACCTAGACTTGGGCTTGCCTTTTTGACCTCAGCAATGATTTGCAAGCGGTCTTGGTGATTCTTCAAAAATTCTGCCAAACGATAGGTCTGGCGCAAGGGCTGAACTTCCTCTCGCTCCATCTTTTCAACTTCGCGCGCCTTTTGCTCTAGGATACGTGATAAAAATTCCTGACTCATCTTTGATACTCCTGTAATAGTCTGAGTTTTTCAAGGGCCTTACCACTGGCAATCACTTGACGTGCCAATTCAACTCCGTCCTTGATACTGTCTGCTTTACCATTGGCGTAGAATCCGAGACCAGCATTTAAGACTGTAGTTTCCAAGAATGGACTTGGTTCGTTATTAAGAACACTGACAAGAATTGCTGCATTCTCATGAGCATTTCCTCCACGAATGTCTTCAATAGCAATGCGTTCCATTCCCAAATCTTCTGGAGTAAAGGTTGATAAAGTAATTTCACCATTTTCAAGAAGGGCAATGCTGGTAGTTCCATTCAAACCAGCTTCATCCAACCCTTCTGGACCAGCTACTACAATGGCACGTTTGCGACCCATGTTTTTCAAAACCTGAGCAGTACTTTCCAGAAGTTCCGGACGACTAATTCCTAGAAGCTGTGTTTCCAAAACCATTGGGTGAATGAGCGGACCTGTCAAATTCATGATAGTTGGAATTCCCAACTCCAAACGAGCTGGCATAATGTATTTCATGGCTGGGTGCATGTTTTTGGCAAATAGAAAGACGATTCCTGTCTGGTCAAATACCTTACCCAGTTGTGATGGTTTGAGATCAATATTGATTCCCAAAGCTTGCAAGACATCTGCCGAACCAGATTTTGAGGAAATTGAACGATTTCCATGTTTGGCCATGTGGATTCCTCCACCTGCCAAGACAAAGGCTGCAGTTGTAGAAATGTTGAAGCTAAATGACTTATCTCCACCTGTACCACAATTATCCATAGCATCTTGAATGTTGGTTGGAATGTGTTGAGCATGTCCTCTCATGACTTGAGCGAGGGCTGTTCTTTCTTCAGGTGTTTCTCCCTTCATTTTAAGAGCTAACAGTAGTGAAGCGATTTGTGCTTCTGTCACTCGCCCTGTTACGATGCGTTCGATCACATCTGTCATTTCAACACCTGATAGATCTTCAAAGTTCGCTAATTTTTCAATAATTTCTTTCATTTTATTTTCCTCACTTTACAACTTTCTCGATAAAATTCTGAATCGAAGATAGGCCATCTGGTGTTCCAATACTTTCTGGATGATACTGCAAGCCATAAATCGGCAATGTTTTGTGTTGAATCCCCATAATAGCTTGGTCATCTGTTGAACGAGCTGTCACTTCAAACTCTTCAGGCATCTCTTCAATTAAAATACTGTGGTAACGCATGACTGGACGATTATCCTCGATTCCTTGATAGAGAACTGAAGGAGTCTCAAATCGAATCTGGCTTTGTTTACCGTGCATAACTTTAGGAGCCAAACCCAACTTACCACCGAAGACTTCTGCAATGGCTTGGTGCCCCAAACAAATCCCTAGAATAGGTTTCTTACCTGCAAAATCACGAATCATTTCTTCCATTTTCCCAGCATCAGCTGGCCAACCTGGACCAGGAGAAAAGACCAGTCCATCTGCCTTTTCAGCATGTTCATAAAGATGTGGATCATCATTTCTCAAAACCTGAACTTCTGCGAAATTCCCTATATATTGAGCCAGGTTATAAGTAAATGAATCATAATTGTCAATCAATAAAATCATGGTCTTAGTTCTCCCATTCTAGTCATAGATTTAGCTTTGTTAATGGTTTCTTGGTATTCGTTTTGGGCGATAGAGTCGTAGACGATCCCTGCCCCAGCCTGCACATAGGCTGTTTGATTTTTGAGAATCATAGTTCGGATGGCGATGGCGAAATCCATATCACCCGTCGCAGACAAGTAGCCGATTGCTCCTGCGTATACGCCACGTTTTTCTGTTTCTAGTTCATAGATGCGTTTCATGGCCCGAATCTTTGGTGCTCCTGAAACTGTTCCAGCAGGAAGTGTTGCTTTCAAGGCATCCATGGCAGTGAGTTCTGGAAGCAAACGCCCCTTAACCACGCTGGTCAAATGCATGACATAACGGAAAAGTTCGACTTCCATATACTTGGTTACTTGGACACTTGCTGTTTCAGAGATGCGACCAATATCATTACGTCCCAAGTCTACTAACATCCGATGCTCTGCTGTTTCCTTCTCATCCGAAAGCAGGTCTGTCGCCAAATCCTTGTCTTCTTCATCCGTAGCGCCTCTTGGTCGCGTACCTGCAATTGGATTGGTTGTCACGATACCATTCTTGACGGAAACCAAGCTCTCAGGACTGGCACCGATAATTTGGTAATTTCCAAAGTCATAAAAGTAGAGGTAATTTGATGGATTGGTCACTCGAAGATTTCTGTAGAAGTCAAAAGGATTTCCAGTTACCTCTGCGGAGAAGCGCTGACTGAGTACACATTGGAACATATCTCCATTGCGAATCAAGTCGCGAGCTGTTTCTACCATTTCTTCAAATTTCTGAGGTGCAATATGTGGTCTAAACTGAAGCGGTGAAACGTCCAAATCTTCAAATTCATTTGGAGCAGGGATTTTCAACTCCTCTAAAACTTGATCCAAAGCTGCTTCTAGTTCTTCATTGCTTCGATCACTGTAAAGAGTATCCTCGATGATATGAATTTTTTCTTTCTTGTGGTCAAATACCATATAACTCTCGTAAACAAAGAAATGCATATCTGGTGTCCCAATCGTATCCTCAGGAAGCTGACCAATTTCTTCATAAAGAGAAATCATATCATAACCAACAAAGCCGATGGCCCCACCACCAAAAGGTAGGTCTGAATGGTGATGGCTCTTATGAGTCACCTCATAGAGGAAATCCAAGGGATCACGATCAATCACTTGGCCATTTTGATATAGGACTCCATTCTCGAACTTAATTTCAAAAACTGGGTTATAGGCTAAGATAGAAAATCGAGCATTTTCCTTTTCTCTTGGGATACTTTCAAGGATGACCTTGTGTTGTCCGTTCAAACGCATATAAGCCAAGATTGGTGATAAAACATCTCCATGAATGATTCGTTCCATTGTAATTTCCCTTTCAGTTCTTCTTAAATTCCGTGTTGATTCTACAAAAAATCCCCACGCAAAATAACTTGCGTGAGGACGAAATTCGCGGTGCCACCTCAATTATAGGATTTCTCCTATCTCTCATTCCTGTCTCAGAATCTTCCTGTAACAGGCTGTGCGATAAAGGGCACTCCCTTGAGAATTATGTTTTCTTCTCTCATTTTCAGATAGACCCAATCTTACAGTTTTCTCTGCTTGTTTTCAGCATCCACAAGCTCTCTGTGAGAGAAATCTCTGTAACTTTTCCATCTTTTATTTTTTAGCTTCAAGGTAGTCTGCAATGGCAGCTACGTCCTTGTCTCCACGACCAGAGACATTGATGATGATAATCTCATCTTTACTTAGTTTTGGTGCGCGTTTGACTGCTTCAGCGATAGCATGTGAGCTTTCAATTGCTGGGATGATTCCTTCTGTTTTGCTTAATAAAAGCAAGGCTTGGACAGCTTCTTCGTCTGTCGCTGCTACATACTCTACACGACCAGAGTCTTTAAAGAAGGCATGTTCTGGACCAACCCCTGGATAGTCCAAACCTGCTGAGATAGAGTAAACTGGTGCAACATTTCCGTCTTCACCAAAGACTGCATAGGTCTTCATTCCATCGACAATTCCGACACTACCCTTAGTCATAGTTGCTGCGTGTTTATCAGTATCTAGACCATGACCAGCAGCCTCTACCCCGACCAATTTCACTTCTTCATCAGCTACATATTGTGAAAAGGCTCCGATGGCATTGGAACCACCACCTACACAGGCAATAACGTAATCTGGCAGACGTCCTTCTTTTTCCAAGATTTGACGGCGAGATTCTTCACTGATGACTTTCTGGAACTCATGGACAATGGTTGGATAAGGGTGAGGACCTACAGCAGAACCCAGAACATAGAAGGCTTCAAGGTCATTCATCCATGCTCCAAAAGCTGCATCAACCGCATCCTTCAGAGTACGTGTTCCTGTTTCAACTGCGTGAACAGTTGCTCCCATCATCTCCATGCGGAAGACGTTGAGACGTTGGCGTTCCACATCTTCTGCCCCCATGTAGACATCACAGGCCATACCAAACTTGGCTGCAGCAGCCGCAGTCGCAACACCGTGTTGACCAGCTCCTGTTTCAGCAATGACACGTTTTTTACCCATGCGTTTAGCAAGAAGAATTTGTCCCAAAACGTTATTGAGTTTATGTGAACCAAGGTGGTTAAGGTCTTCACGTTTGAGATAAATCTTAGCTCCACCTAGGTGCTCTGTCAAGCTCTCTGCATAGTATAGCGGTGTTTCACGACCTGAATAATCCTTCAAGTAATGGCGAAACTCAGCTAAAAATTCTGGATCATCTTTGTATTTTTCAAATGTCACTTCCAATTCATCTAGCAAAGCCTGAATTGGTTCTGGTACAAAACTACCACCAAATTGTCCAAAATATCCTTTTGTTGTCATAAAATTTTCCTCTTTTCCATTGTTCCAAAATATGAAAAAACCCACACATGGAATCTACTTCCATGTGAGGGCGTTTGTAACGCGGTACCACCTCAATTGTAAAGAGACTATCCCCTTTACATCTCTGCCTTGTCTAACAACAAGTTGCACTGTAAGGTGTGCCTACCGAATTTTCATTGTTTCAAATTCACTTTTAAAATCAGCCCAATTTCACTACTTTCAACCACCTGTTCACAGTAACCACAGGCTCCCTGAAGATCAAAAATAACTACTTTTCTGATTTGTTGAGTTAATTATATGTTATTGCCTTTTCTTTGTCAACCGTTTTCATTCATTTTTTACTAATTTTTTTAATTAGTTTTTTGAAGAAGCAAGAACTTCTTCAGAAACTCTGACAAAAGTCTCAATGATATAATCTACTTCTTCATCTGTTAATTTGGTATGAAGTGGTAGTGTAATCTCGTTTACAAAGAAGGCATAAGCCTTTGGATAATCTGCCATATCGAAACCAAGATTCTTATAGGCTGTCAAAAGCGGAAGCGGTTTGTAGTGAACGTTACTTGCGATTCCTGCCTTGGCCAATTCTTGAATGATTTGGTTGCGTTGTTCGAGACTAGCTCCTTCCACATGGGTGATGTAAAGGTGACGACAAGACTCAACAGTATCTGTCTCATGAGCCAATGGGTGAATCCGAGTTCCTGCAAATCCACGGTCATAGCGATCCACAATATCCTTACGACGTTGTAGTAAAGCAGGATAACGATCTAGCTGAACCAAACCAAGTGAAGCCATGATGTCTGTCATGTTGCACTTGTAGGCTGGTGTTACGATATCGTATTCCCATGAACCTAGTTGCATCTTAGCAAGCGCATCTTTGGTTTGACCATGAAGAGATAGGATTTGGAATTCCTTGTACATTTCTTCATCGTCAATTGCTGGATTTGCCTTCCAAGTTGCACTTCCTCCTTCTGCAGTTGTAAAATTCTTAACTGCGTGGAAAGAGAATGATGTGAAGTCAGCGATTGAACCAGCTGGTTGTCCCTTGTAGCTTGACCCCAAAGCATGGGCACTATCAGAGACAATCACGATACGGTTAAAGGCTTTTTGCCACTTACTAGCAGCTGTAAATAGGTCACGTTTCTTTTCTACAACTTGGAACAAACGGTCATAGTCACAGATAATCCCTGCTAGTTCTACCGGGATGATAACCTTAGTCTTCTCAGTAATAGCTTGCTCTAGTTGGTCATAATCCATCTCAAAAGTATCTTCTTGGATATCAACCATAACTGGTGTAGCACCTACGTGAGTAATGACACTACATGATGCTGTATAAGTCATAGTTGGAACGATAACTTCATCGCCAGGACCCACTTCCAGCACACGCAAGATCAATTCAAGAGCTGCTGTTGCAGAGTTGAGGCAGACCGTCTTAGGTGTCTGTGTGTAAAGAGACAAACGACGTTCCAATTCTTTTGTCTTTGGACCTGTTGTGATCCAACCAGAACGAAGGGTATCAGCTACCTCAGCAATTTCAGCTTCGGTAATATCAGGTGGTGAAAATGGAATATTATACTTGGTCATTGATTTACTCCTTTTACTGTATTCACTCTTGTGACTACTTATTTTAAAACTTCAAATACAGTCTGGAACATGATTTTGATATCTCCGAAGAAATTAAAATCACGTAGGTAGGCTAGGTTAAAGTGCATTTTTTCTGGAAGGACTCTTTCCACATAAGCCTGGTCAACAGTCATGCCTTTTGCAGTCATTTGACTGATGATGGCATCCTCATCCTTATAGTTAATGCTGGCAAGGGACGTAATCCCTGCAGGTAAGAGCAAGGTAGCCATCATTTCAGGGCTATACTGCTCTGTGTAGCGTGGTACTTCTGGACGAGTTCCCACAAAGGACATCTCACCTTTGAGAACATTAACCAATTGCGGCAATTCATCCAAACGCACACGGCGAATGAAATTTCCAACCTTTGTGATGCGACTGTCATTGGCAGAAGTTACCAGACTTCCTTTCTTGTCCGCATCCGTTACCATGGTCCGGAATTTCCAAATCTTGAAATGTCGGTTGTACTGGGTTACCCGCACTTGCTTGTAAATAACTGGGCCCTTGCTATCTAGCTTGATCCAAATGCTTAGAATCAGAAATACGGGTGAAGTCAAGATTAACAAGACCAAGGCTAGAAACAAGTCTAGACAACGCTTGAGAATCAGAGAGCCTTTCCTTTTAGAAACAAGCTGGTAGTATGGTTTTACCTCACTTAATTGCATTTCTTGAGGTAGTTCATCCCATTTCAGCATGCACATTCTCCTCTGTTTTTTAATATGTAATCTTTAAACATTCTACATTATACCACAAAATGAAAGAGGCAGTGCAAGAAATCTGTGATTTAAAGGAATTCTTCCTTAGGAAAGAGCTCCTGCCTGCAAACTATACATCTTGTGATAGGTTCCACCCAAAGCCAAAAGCTCCTCGTGTGTTCCACTCTCAATAATACATCCCTTATCAAGGACATAGATACAGTTGGCATCTTGGATAGTAGAGAGACGATGGGCGATGGCGATGGTTGTCCGACCTTGTCTCATCTTAGCTAGGGAATTTTGGACCAGAGCTTCTGTTTCAGAGTCGATATTGGCTGTTGCTTCATCCAAAATCAGGATTTTAGGTTGACTGGCAACAGTTCTAGCAAAGGCAAGAAGCTGACGTTGACCAGTTGAAAAACTCGAACCACGCTCTGACACAGGAGCATCATAGCCTAATGGAAGGTCCTGAATGAAAGAATCTGCATCGACAAATTCTGCCGCAGCCTTAACCTGGTCATCGCTGATATCTTGGTACATGGCGATATTGGACTTAATGGTCCCATGATAGAGGAAGGGGTCCTGTAGAACCAAACCGATATTTTTTCTCAGCTCCTCTTGGCTATATTTTCGAATATTCACATTATCTAAAAGCACTCGACCTGACTGAAATTCATAAAAGCGCATGAGAACATTGATGATAGAAGATTTTCCCGATCCTGTATGTCCGACAAAGGCAATGGTTTCCCCTCTATTGACAGTAAAAGAAATATCATCTAGAATTTGGTGTTTTCCATCATAAGAGAAGGACACATGCTCAAAGCGGATATTTCCTTCTTGAATCTCGGCTTGGCCATTTTCTTGGACCGGTTCATAGTTGGATTCATCGATGAGTGCAAAAACACGACCTGCTGACACCATGGATGTCTGAAGAGTAGAAAAGTTTTGCGTTACCTCGATGAGGGGATCAAAGAGACGGTTGATGTACTGGATAAAGGCATACATGGTTCCTGCCGTTATTCCTAGATAAAGTCCGCGATAGCCAAAATAAGCCATCAAAACTGCATAGCCCAACAGCTTCAATAAACTCATAGCTGGACGTAAAAAGAGAGAATCCAAGGCTACTGAACGGTTAGCGTAGACTAGGTGTTCCTGGTTTATCTCATCAAACTCTTCTTGCAGGCGTTTTTCTTGGTTAAAGGCTTGAATAATACGAATTCCTTCAATATTTTCTGCCAGCTTACAGTTAATATCAGACAGTAGACTTCTGGTTTTTTCAATGACCTTGACAGATTTTTTACGGTAGAGATTGACCAAAAGGAAAATCAAAGGTAGGAAGAGCAATACTAAAGCAGTCAGACGATAGTCCAAAACTAACATGGTATAAAGGGTCGTCACGAATATAAAAACTGCCGAGATAAAGCTAGATAAGATACCCGAAAACATATCACTGATGGTCTCAGTGTCATTGGTCAAGCGAGAAACGATGGAACCTGCAGGTGTTTTATCAAAATAAGACATGCCTAGTTTTTCCATATTGGCAAAGGCATCACGTCGAATATCTCTAACGATGCTGTAGGACACGCGCGCAAAAAGGAGATTCCCCACATATTGGACAATGGTTTGAAGAATGTAAAGCCCATAGTAAACTAGCAAAACTGTAACAGCAAGTTGATTGAGATTGTTTAGATACTGGTCGATAAAGTGGGAAGCTACTAGGGGAATTACGCTTTTAATAACAGTCGTCGCAAGGAGAAAAGCAAGGGCTAAAAAGGTGAGGAGGCCATAAGGCTTGAGATAGGACAACAAGCGTTTCAATACAGCCCATTGTTCTTGTTTATTCCGCATCTTCTTCTCCTTTCATTTCTAACTGTTGAGACTGGTAGGTTTGGGCGTACCAACCATCCAAGGCTAGTAAGTCCTCATGAGTCCCACGTTCGATAATCTGTCCATTTTGCATAACCAAGATCAAATCAGCATGAACAACTGCACTGAGACGATGGGCAGTGATGATGGTCGTTTTATCTTTACGAGTTTCCTTGAGATTATCGATGATTGCGAACTCTGTCTTAGCATCCACAGCTGACAAGGAATCATCTAAAATCAAGATATCAGGATTTAAAATCATAGCCCGACTCATAGCCAGACGTTGCTTTTGTCCACCAGATAGACTAACACCTTTTTCCCCGATAACTGTATCAAATCCCTCAGGCATGGCTTGAATGTCTTGATAGACTTGAGCCAACTGAGTCGCTTCTTCTACTGCTGAGAAAGGTAGGTCGGGATTTCCAAAGCGGATATTATCTTTGATAGAACTGGCAAAAAGAAATTGGTCCTGTGGGACGTATCCCATCAAACTTCGTAAGTCAGCTAGTCGATAGGCACGAATATCGTGACCATTTAGATAAATAGCTCCTTGGTCAACGTCATACTCACGTAGGAGCAATTTAATCAAAGCTGTTTTCCCTGAACCAGTCTGTCCAACCAAGCCCAAGGTTTGCCCTTTTTCGAGACTAAAATGTATATCTCTCAGCGTCTCCTCGTCTTCAAAGGCAAAACGATCAATGGCATAGTCTAAGCGCCCGTTTTCAATTCCGTCAAGTGGAGATTCTGGGTCTTTGACAGGTGATTTTTGAGACAAGAGACTCTCAATCCGTTGGTAGGAAACTTTTCCTCTCTGAGTGATATTAAAGAGGAAACCAATGGCCATCAAGGGCCAGACCAGCATATCCAAGTAAGAGATAAAGGTAACCAGATTTCCGACGGTTACCTGTCCTGCTTGCACCATAAAGGCACCGACTAAGAGAGTTAAGGCATAAGAAGAACCAACAAAGAGCAAAACCATAGGATCAAAGAGACTATCATATTTCATGGTTTGCAGATTCTTTTGGAAGGTCAAATCATTGACTTCTTGGAAAGATGCCAATTCATCAGCCTGATAGCCAAAGGACTTGGTTACCTTGATACCTGATACAGACTCCTGAACCTTATTGTTGAGTTCAGAAAAGGCTGCTTGCGATTCCCCAAAAGCTTTATGGGTCTTTCTCCCCAGACGACTAGTCGCATAGGCCATAAATGGCAAAGGAAGAATGGCAACCAAGGTCATCTGCCAAGAAATACTAAAGAGCATGGTTAGTAAAGTCACCAAGGTTGTGATGGAAGCATCCACCGCCGACATGACACCACCACCTGCTAGACGAGTCAGAGCATTGATATCATTGGTTGCGTGAGCCATCAAATCCCCAGTCCGATAATTCTGATAAAAAGCAGGCGACATTTTTGTAAAGTGCTCAAATAGTCTTGAACGCATGATTTGCCCAAGTCGGTAGGAGGTTCCTAGGATATACATGCGCCAAACATAACGCAGATAGTACATCCCGAAAGCAGCCAGCAGGAGATAAAAGAGATGAAGCAGGAGCTCGTCCTGTGTTAATCGTCCTGAAGTAATGGCATCGATTACGCGCCCCATAACCATAGGTGGGATGAGGTTTAGTACAGAAACCAAAACCAAAGCTACAATTCCAACGAGATAACGGCGTTTTTCTAACTTAAAAAACCACCAAAGTTTTTGGATGATGGACATAGTATTCCTTTCTAATAACAAATGGAAACCTGAGGCATGAACCCCAGGTTTTTCTTATTCATAGGTGACGACACTCACTTGAACTTTGTCATACTCAGTGATAAAGATATTCATAGGAGTAACATTTCATTTATTTTCAATCTTTTACATAAATCATTCTTTATTATATAGGAATGACCTTGATTTTTCAAACTATACGCTGGGGAAATACTTCTTTTTCTGGTATAATATTGTCTATAATCTGAATGAAAAGGTACACACTATGAAACTAATCTCATGGAACATTGACTCCCTCAATGCAGCATTGACAAGCGACTCTGCGCGTGCGAAACTGTCACAAGATGTCCTACAAACCTTGGTAGCCGAAGATGCTGATATCATCGCTATCCAGGAAACCAAGCTTTCAGCTAAAGGCCCTACAAAAAAACACCTTGAGGTACTGGAAGAACTCTTCCCAGGTTACGAAAACACCTGGCGTTCCTCTCAAGAGCCTGCCCGTAAAGGCTATGCTGGAACCATGTTCCTCTATAAGAAAGAACTCACTCCAACTATCAGCTTCCCAGAGATTGGCGCCCCTTCTACTATGGACTTGGAAGGACGCATCATTACTCTTGAATTTGATAAATTTTTCGTAACTCAAGTCTACACACCAAACGCTGGAGACGGACTCAAACGCTTAGAAGAACGTCAAGTCTGGGACGTCAAATATGCGGAATACTTGGCTGAACTAGACAAGCAAAAACCTGTCCTAGCAACTGGAGACTATAACGTTGCTCACAAGGAAATTGACCTTGCTAACCCGGCTAGCAACCGTCGTTCACCAGGATTTACAGACGAAGAACGTGAAGGATTTACAAGTCTTTTGGCTAAAGGATTTACAGACACCTTCCGCCATATCCATGGCGATGTGCCAGAACGCTATACTTGGTGGGCACAACGCAGCAAGACTTCAAAAATCAACAACACAGGCTGGAGAATCGACTACTGGCTCACAAGTAACCGTGTGGCAGACAAGGTTACCAAGTCAGATATGATTGACTCAGGCGCACGCCAAGACCATACACCGATTGTCTTGGAGATTGAATTATAAGGATTTTCTATATGAACTACAATGCAGTTATTCCCGAGTTTATAGTCTCAAATTTAGAACAGTCTCGTTCCTTCTACTGTGATTTACTAGGTTTTACTATCGAATACGAGCGACCAGAAGAAAACTTCCTCTTCTTATCGCTTGAAGATTGCCAACTAATGCTAGAGGAGGGGAGTAAGGAGGAACTAGCTGAACTAAACTACCCATTTGGTCGTGGAGTCAATATCTCCTTCGGCATAGAGGATGTCCCTCGACTCTATCAGAAAGTAATCGAGTCTAACTATCCTATTCATCGTCCTTTGACCAAAAGAGAATTTCGTGTTGGTGAACAATATATCTATCCTCATGAATTTGCAGTTTTAGACCCAGATGGCTATTTTTTAAGATTTAGTGAATAGAATGATAGAGTATTACAGTGGAAACATAAATAAGAAAAAGAGGCATAGACCTCTTTTTTTTATTACTAAATCCTAATCTAGCTGTCTTCTATGCGATCACCTATTCACATATATGGATTTCATAGTCAACAAAATCATCAGCATCAAGAACTATTTCACAATTCTTATACTTTTCTCTCACAATGCGTTCTGCCTCATACTCAGTATCAGCTTCTACACTCACTATACGAGTTAGAGTTTCAGTAATTTCTATAGTATACTTTTTCATCTTAAGTTTCTCTCCAATAACTCACTAATTAGCAATAATCTATGTTTTGGACTTTCCAACCACTCTGGTAATTCATCTCCATATTCCCAGCAGTATTTTTTATTCAATAAAGAAAGTTGTTCCCTATCACCAAATTCTATATTTTCAGATAACCATCTTACACAATCAGGGTCTGATAAAGTATATACCATTATACTTAAGTTTTCATAATTACTCTCTGTTTCATAATCAGACCAGATGACTTTTAAGAAATCATATACCTCTTCAGGTGCAATACGTTGTTTCGTTTTCATAATTTCCGATACTTTCCTCTACCTTTAAATTCTATTATTTCTTTATCTCTTAGTATTTGAAGCTGTTGCCGAATTTTTTCTTTGATATGATTGTTCTTAACAAAGATATTTTTTAAGTCATCTTCAAAACGATACATATCTTCAAGAGTAAATTCTGAACCTTCTATCCTATCTATACAATTTAGAATTTCTATGGTCCAACCTCTTGATGAAAGAGAGTTTTTCCTTAAAAACAAACTTTGTTTAAATTCTTTTGTAACTGTTTCTGGGTCCCTAACTTGACCATTTTGCACAAGAAATATCCTACCTTTGGAAGGTACTTGTGACAAATCAATGTTACAACCAATCCAACCTGCTCGTCTAGCAGTGGGCGCAAGTGGTTTCCTTTTAATAATTGATTTCGGTGTAACAAATTGCTTCGGAAGGACAAGAAAATTATCCACCTCAAAATTTTTTGTGTAAGTTAAAAAAAAGAAGTTAGGATTATTATCTGCTTGAACACGCTCCATCATTGTTGTATAAGCACCATCATTGATTGTTGATGAGAAATTTCCTTTTTTACTTTTTAGCTCAAACTCCTCACTACAGTCATGACAGAAAAAATCTGCTACAGGCCGATTATTTTCAAAATGATTTAACGATTTCTTTCCACAATTGGGACAATAAGACTGACGATAAACCCAATCCTCTGTTAAGATACGAGCCTTTTGGCTATTACTTTTATAAGTTTCTACTAATTCTAAATTAAACTGTAAATTCATTAAAAAATTCCTCACACAAATGAGAATTCACTTGATATTAGCTATTAAAATAAACTAAGATTATTATACCACATATAAGTAACCATTAGCTTGGTATTTCACTGCTCTTATATATTTCTCGTAAACTTCTTTAACAAATTAAAATGAGTAGGATAATTTTTCCTACTCATTCTTTATGTTATATCCTCACCTGTCTATCTTCAGACCGTTGTCCTGTGACAAACATGGTGAAGGTTGCCTTGCAGACATTTCGGCCATCTTGGTTGATGATGTCAACATCGACGACACAAGTGGTACGTCCTTGATGGACACATTCTCCTTTGATAGTGAGAACATCTCCTAGATTTCCAGCTTTCAGATAGTTGATGGAAGACTGGAGTGTCACCCCGTCTAATCCTAGCGAAATCACCACAAGTCCACTGATTTGGTCACAAAGGGTAAAGAGATAGCCTCCATGAGCATTCCCATAGTAGTTAAGTGAGGAGTCCACTACTTTTGTCGTTACCACAACGTGACCGTCTCTCATTTTTTCAATTTCGTAGTTTTCAAAGGCAGATATAGCGTCAAAGTGAAAATCTTTCATACGTTCCTCCTGATATTTCAAACGACACTATGATACTACTTTTCAAGACTCTACGCAAGAGACAAGCACTTATTCGGGCAAAATACCAACCTGCTCCACAAAGCGCATAAAGGCTGCTTGTCCTTCTTCTGTTTGCTTGTAAACTCCTGCATCTTCCAAAACTCGAGCAAAGATTTTTCCAACAGATTCTTGGACGATATTAAGAGCTTGGTCTTTGTCAGTCAATCCAGGATTGGATTCTTTCAACTCATCTGCCCATTCTTGGTGATAATCTGCTACTGAAACATCCTCTCCGACTAGGTAAGCTGCTACTTGCTCCACTTCTTCCTTCAAGCGTGGTGGCAAGATTGCCAAGCCCATGACCTCTATCAAGCCGATATTTTCCTTCTTGATATGTTGGACATCCTTGTGGGGATGATAGATACCATCTGGATGCTCTGGAGATGTTTGATTGTCCCGCAAGACCAAATCCAACTCAAACTGCCCATCTCGCTTACGGGCTATCGGTGTGATAGTGTGATGCGGTGTTCCATTACTTTCTGCCAAGACCTGTACACTTGGATCTGAGTATTGACGCCAAGCCAGTAAGATTTTTTCCGCTAGTTCTGTCAAATCATCTGCTGAATCTGAAGTTAGTCGAATCACAGACATAGGCCACTGAACAATCCCTGCTTTGACAGTTTCAAAACCTGCAAAGGTAAAACTCTTCTGTAATGGCGCTACTTCCATTGGGAATACATGGCGCCCACCTTGGTAATGATCATGGGTCAGGATGGAGCCACCTACGATTGGCAAATCAGCATTCGAACCAGCAAAGTAGCCTGGAAATTGCTCCACAATTGCTAACAAACGTTCAAAACTTTGGCGACTAATGGCCATAGGACGATGCTTGCTATCTAGGAAAATACAGTGCTCATTAAAGTAAGCGTAAGGCGAATACTGGAAGCCCCACTCCTGCCCAGAAATATCAAAACGAATAATGCGATGGTTGCTTCTAGCTGGATGGTTGACACGACCATGGTAACCTTCATTTTCCATACAGAGCTGACATTGAGGATAGTTACTCGACTTAACCAACTTAGCTGCCGCTATCTCTTTTGGATCCTTTTCAGGCTTAGAGAGATTGATGGTAATCTCTAATTCACCGTAGTCAGACGGAACACGATAAGCAATATTCTTTGCGATAGCCTTTAGTTTGATGTAGTCATTCTTCTGACTGAGTTGGTAGAAGTTCGCAATCGCCTGCTCTGGTGACTGGGCATAGGTATCCCAAAAGTCACGATTAAGCTGACTTGGACAAGGGGTTACCAAGTCCATGAGGTCAGCGCCTAGTATCTCACGCGCAGTCTGGCTATCTTCAATGCTTGCTAGTCGAACAGCCTCCTCAACCAGTTGGTCTTTGAGTTCAATTAGGTCCGATTGGACTGTTTCAACTTCCAAGACAGCATCACCAACCAAAGCCAAGACACGATTAGTCAGATAAATCCGATCCAACTCTTCAAAGGTACTTTCTGCAATGACTTTGGTAACAAATGTTTCTACTAAGGTCACTAGAAAACCTCCTTCTGACTATTCAAGAACGCGAGTTCCACCTGCCACTTCAGCGATATAGAAACTTGGAGCGTAACCAACGATTTCTTCATAGTGCTTGCCTACAGCTTCTTTAAAGGACTCAACAGCATCCTTTTGAACCAAGGCAATCGCACAGCCACCAAAACCAGCTCCTGTCATACGAGCACCAAGAACACCTTCTTGAGCCCAAGCAGTGTGAACAAGGGTATCTAATTCCAAGCCAGTCACTTCATAATCGTGCTCAAGAGAAACGTGAGATGCATTCATCAAACGACCAAACTTGTCCAAATCTCCCGCTTGAAGAGCCGCTTGTGCTTTAAGGGTACGTTGGTTTTCAAGAACGGCATGACGCGCACGTTTCAAGCGATTTTCGTCTTTGATCAGGTAGCTATATTCATCAAAAGCCCACTCGTCCAATTCACCCAAGGTTTGAATATTTAAGGACACTTGGAGTTCTTCTACTGCTTTTTCACATTCAGCACGACGTTCATTGTACTTAGAATCCGCAAGTTCACGGCGTTTGTTAGTGTTCATGATAACAACAACATTGTCCTTCAAATCAAGGGGAACCAAGTCATATTCTAAACTATTTGTATCCAGATAAATGGCACGTTGATCTGCCCCCATACCGATAGCAAATTGGTCCATGATACCAGAGTTAACACCGATAAAATTATTCTCTGTCAATTTTCCGATTTTTACTAAATCTAAACGGTCCAATTTTAGATCAAAAAGGTATTCTGCCACGACACCAGTCAAAAGCTCCAAAGATGCAGAAGATGACAAACCTGCACCATTTGGGATATTTCCAAATACATAGAAATCAAAACCTTTATCAATCACATGGCCAGCTTCTTGCAAGAAATGAAGAACACCTTTTGGATAGTTAGTCCAGTTGTGCTCTTTCTCAAATTTAAGGTCAGCTAGAGGAACTTCGATAATTCCTTTATCCTCAAAGTTTGCTGAGTAAAAACGCAACACTTGGTCATCGCGCTTGCGTGCAGCTCCGTAAGTTCCTAATGAAATCGCTGCTGGGAAAACATGGCCACCGTTGTAGTCAGTATGTTCCCCAATCAAGTTGATACGGCCTGGTGAGAAGAAAGTTTGATCCGCTTCTTGACCAAAAACAGCAAGAAAGTCCTTGCGAAGTGCATCAGCAGTAAGATGTTGTGTCATATGAATTCTCCTTTGACAATTGTTAGGTAAAAAAACTTAACCTGTAATCGTTTTCTTCTATTGTACCCAAGGGTTTTGCTTTGGTCAACATTTTTACCTATATTTTACTAAACTATAGGTAAAAAGCAACAAAAATATGCTATAATAACCTAAAAAGGAGGGGAATTATGGCTACACTCAAAGATATCGCTCAGCTAGCCTCTGTCTCGATCGCAACTGTATCCCGCGTTCTCAATCGCGATCAGAGCCTATCTGTTACAGAAGAAACTCGACATCGTATCTTAACCGTCGCAGAAGAACTAGGGTATACAAAACATCTCAAAACAGGCGAAAGTCATAAACTCAAACAAAAAATTGCTATCATCCAGTGGGTGAGCGAACAAGGAGAATTAGAAGATCTCTACTACTACCAGATCCGTCTTGGAATTGAAAAGAGAGCTCAAGAGTTAGACTATGACATTTTGCGCTATTTTAACGACCAACCTTTCACGCTTAGTGAGGAAGTGATTGGTATCCTCTGTATTGGTAAATTTAGTCGAGCACAGATTGCTTCATTTGAAGAATATCAAAAACCTCTAGTATTTTTAGATAGTGACACTCTAGCTTTAGGGCATACTTGTGTTATCACTGATTTTTCAAATGCTGTCAAACAAGTCTTGGATTATTTTATCAATCAAGGCATGCACAGGATTGGAATTCTGACTGGACTCGAGATTACGACTGATCAAGAGGAACAAATCCATGACAAACGACTTGAAGCCTTTATCAGCTACACACAGGAACTGGGAATCTATCATGAGGAACTGATTTTCCAAGGAGAGTTTACTGCCCAATCTGGATACGACTTGATGAAAGAGGCTATCGAAAAATTAGGAGATAACCTTCCACAAGCCTTTTTTGCAGCTAGTGATAGTTTGGCAATCGGTGCTCTTCGCGCTCTTCAAGAAGCCAGCATCAGCATACCAGAGCGCGTCAGCATTATTTCCTTTAACGATACTATTCTAACCAAGCAAGTGTTCCCACCACTTTCCAGTATTACAGTCTACACCGAGGAAATGGGACGAACAGGAATGGATATTTTGAACAGAGAAGTCCTTCACGGCCGTAAAATTCCAAGCCTTACTATGCTAGGAACTAAACTAACCTTAAGAGAAAGTACCTTGCATTAAGCACAACAACTGAACATAAAAAATCCTAATAGAGATTTCAGTGCTCTATTAGGATTTTCTTTTTTTAATCCATCACAATCATAGACTTGATAGTCTTGCGTTCATCCATAGCCTTATAAGCTTGGTCGATATCTTTCAGTTTATAGCTTGAAGTAAAGACACGACCCGGATTAATATCACCGTCAAGAACAGCTTTGAGCAAGAATTGCTTATCGTATGTTGTTGCAGAAGCTGCTCCACCCGCAACAGAAATATTCTGAGCAAAGGTCGAACCAAGGGCACGGTTATTATAGTGAGGCACACCAACAATTCCCATACGACCGCCATTATGAAGGACACCCAGTGCTTGCTCAACAGCCGCCTCAGTACCAACACACTCAAGTGCTGCATCTGCTCCTCCTCCGAGGATTTCACGCACCTTGGCAATGCCTTCTTCACCACGTTCGGCCACAACAGCTGTCGCTCCTGACTCCAAGGCCATTTGTTGTCGATCTTCGTGACGACTCATAAGGATAATTTGTGAAGCTCCACGCATCTTAGCAGCAATGACAGCACATTGGCCAACAGCCCCATCCCCAATAACGACAACCTTGTCGCCTTTTTGCACATTAGCCACACGCGCTGCATGGTAACCGGTCGGCATGACATCAGCAAGTGTTAAAAGTGACTTGAGCATGCCTTCGCTATAATCTGAAGGTTGACCTGGAATTTTCACAAGTGCCCAATTGGCAAAATGGAAACGGATATACTCAGCCTGGACACCACCTGACCAGTTGGTTCCAATATGGCGGTCACAAGTCCCATCATAACCAGCACGACAGGCATCACACTGACCACAACCATGAGTGAAAGGCGCGATGATAAAGTCACCTGGTTTTACAGTAGTGATAGCCTCACCAACTTCTTCAACGATTCCAATTGCTTCGTGTCCACTATTTTTGTGACCCGCTTTAATATCTGGATTTCGGTAACTCCATAGGTCTGAACCACATACGCAAGCACGAACCACACGGATAATAACATCATCCGCCTCTTGAATGCTTGGACGTTTGATTTCCTCAATACCTACCTGACCTGCCTTGGTATAAACTGCTGATTTCATAAACATTTACCTCTCTGTATCTAACTTATTTCAAGTATACACTATTTATGAAGCTTTCGCTCACTTATACTATAGCTCATTAATGATAATGTTCATATCCATGGCTTTGGACTGCTTCTATCTCCTCCATATTGCGCTTATGGGCTTGGTGAGTTACTAGGTCAGCATCAACTTCAATGGTGATGTTTTGAAAGCCATAATCTTTGAGCATGGCACGGATTGCTTCTTTACAGACTTCCATGTGCTCCACTTTTTTGAGACAAACATGGACAATGGCATTTTTTTCCAAACCATCCATGGTCCAGAGATTGAGCTGATTGATACTAGAGACATGGTCTAACTCTGCCAAATCCGTCTTAATCTTCTGGATATCCACTCCTTCCGGTACAGCATCTAAGAAAATCTTAAGCGTAGACCAAAAACGTGGAATAGCTTTTGAGAGAATAAAGAAAGAAATGACCAGAGACAAGAGAGGATCTAGAATATACCAGTCGGTAAATCGCAGAACAATGGCCATTAGGATAACAGCCACCCAACCCAGAGTATCTTCCAGAAAATGCAGGCTCAAAATAGACTCATTCTTAGTTTTTCCCTTACGAACTACTAGACTTGCCAATACATTGATACTGACCGCTATGATTCCTAGCCAGAGGATTCCCTCATCATTGACCGGCTGTGGATGAAAGATTTTTGTTATATTTTCCAAGATAACCAGAACAGACCCTGTCATCAGAATCACTGCCGTTACCATAGCCCCTAAAAGGCTAAAGCGCTTGTAACCCAAGGTATAGTGGCTGTCTTCTTCACGATTGGAAATTGTTTCTAGAAAGGCTGATATCCCAATTGCGATTGCATCTCCAAGATCATGGACAGAGTCAGCAAGGACCGCACTAGAACCAAAAATCCCTCCTGCGATAAACTCAACAATGGCATAACTCAAATTTAAGAAAAAAGCTAGCCAAACCGCACCTTTCGTTGTCATTTTTTCATCCTCCTTTGGTATAATAGTAGTATAAATATTCCCTTTACTAGTATTATCTCTTACTCCGAAAAGAAAGGATAGGGGCAAACTGTTCTCTTTGTAAGTTACTGAACAATTTGTTCAAATTGTCCATATGGTTGCTCAAGATCGCCGCATTACCAAGACACGAAAAGCTATCTATACTGCTTTTTTACAATTACTAAATCAAAAAAATTTTGAATCCATCACTGTTCAGGAGATTATTGACCTAGCAGACGTTGGTCGTTCCACCTTTTACAGCCACTATGAGAGTAAGGAATTACTCCTAAGTGAGCTCTGCCGTTATCTCTTTCATCATCTTTTTGAACGCGAGGAAAATATATCTACAGAAGCTTATTTGTCCCATATCTTTTCGCATTTTAAGAAAAACCAGGACCACGTCACCAATCTTCTTTTCTCTAAAAACGACTACTTCCTCCGTCAATTACAGAAAGAGCTAGAACATCATGTTTACCCCATGGTAGCAAAGGACTTGCAAGTTTCCTATCCTAATATTCCTACTTCTTATCTCAAGCATTTTGTCGTAACTAACTTTATCGAAACATTGACCTGGTGGCTGAAAAAGGGGAAATCTTACACGGAGGATCAAGTAGTGAGATTTTACTTAGACGTCATGGAGATGAAGTAGCAAACACAACTATAGATTTCATATCCACTCAAAAGAAAAATACCTGTCAACATTCTATCATTCAAATATTCCATTCACCATGAATATTTTGCCTCTACTTTCTATTTATTAATCTGATCAAACTATGATTTTTTAAGCAAGTACATTAACTAAAAAAATTCTAAGACAAGAAGTCTTAGAATTTTTTATCGTAACCAACTTTCGTCTAACTGGCCTTTACTTTTGCTAAAAACTTTCCCATGTTCATCAATAACGGCATGAATCTCTTGGCATTGTTTGAGGGTGAGTCCTTCCAATACGTTACAATAAACAGCATGCATTTCATTATAGGTATCAAAATTTCCAAATCCTAATCGTCGAAAAAGTCTTCTAGCATATTCATCCGAAATAAAAACTGAACGATCAAAAAGATATAGTAAAAGTGCATCTGCAGTCTCTGGTCCAATCCCTTTTAACTCCAAAAGTTGCTTCCGTAAATCTTCTGTTCCAATCCTAGCAAGAACCTCAAAACCACCATTTTCTCTTAACCAGATTAGAAGTCCCCTAATCGTTTGAGACTTTTGCTTAAAAAATCCAGCAGGTCGAATACGTTCCTGTAAATCTTCTAGCGATAATCCTAGGATACCCTCTACTGTCATGACATCCATAAGACCAGCTAAAGCCAACTTAGCATTTTTCTCAGATGTTCGCTGGATAAGAATAGTCGATACCAGATCTTCAAGCTTGTTATCCGATTGCCACCAATTTTGTTCTCCATAGTGCTTACAGAGTCGCAAAAGAGTCTCTTGTATTTCTTCTTGCCTCATCATTTCTTCAATAATCCCTGTTCCACCAAGAAATCATGTGCAACAGTATGAGCATCCTTACCATCAATACCAACCTGATAGTTCATCTGACTCATCTGGCTTTCAGTGATTTTACCAGCTAGCTTATTAAGAACAGCTTCCAACTCCGGATGTTTTTCGATTAACTCAGCTTTCATGAGTGGCGCCCCTTGATAAGGCGGGAAGAGGTGCTGATCATCTTCTAAAATTTGAAGTTGGTAACGCTCGATTTCTGGATCTGTCGAGTAAACTTCCATAATCTGTATATCACCAGCCTTGATTGCATCATAGCGAAGGGCTGGCTCCATTGTTGCCACATTAAGATTTAGTCCATAAAGAGACTGTAACCCCTTGTTTCCATCCTCACGGTCATTAAACTCCAGAGTGAATCCTGCCTTCAGTTTATCTTGAACTCCCTTTAGATCAGAAATAGTCTTCAAATGATATTCTTTAGCTATACTTTTTGAAACTGCAATAGCAAAGGTGTTTTGATAAGCCATGTGATTCAGCAAGACTAGATTATCCTGCTTCTTAATGCCATCACGCGCTACTTCATAAACTTCTTCAGAGTCATTGCTCACTTTAGGAGTTGGCTGCAAGAGAGAGCCTGTAATAGTACCTGTAAATTCTGGATAGATATCAATATCTCCTTTTTTCAGTGCTTGGTAAAGGAAATCTGTCTTCCCAAAGTTAGGCTTGACCGTCACCGTCATATCCGTATTTTCCTCGATGAGAAGTTTATACATATTCATGAGAATCTCAGGTTCAGGTCCTAACTTCCCAGCAATGACGAGATTGTCTTTCTCATTATGTGGGATGATGCTTGGAACATAACTAACTCCCAAACCAAGGATCATGACAGCAAAGGCCGAAACAATCGTACGCAACTTTGCCTTTTCCAACCATTTGAGAATGACATTAAAGAGAATGGCCAAGATGGCTGATGAGATTGCTCCGATTAAAATGAGACTAGCATTCCGACGATCAATTCCCAAAAGGATAAAGGATCCCAATCCTCCAGCTCCAACAAGAGCGGCTAAAGTCGCTGTCCCAATGATCATAACGGTTGCTGTACGAACCCCCGATACAATGACGGGCATGGCCAGTGGAATTTCAAACTTCTTGAGTCGCTCCCACTTGGTCATTCCAAAAGCAATCCCTGCCTCCTCAAGGCTAGGATCAATGCCGTTCAAGGCTGTGATTGTATTTTCTAAAATCGGGAAAATAGCGTAGATGACAAGGGCTGTAAGGGCTGGTAAGGTTCCAATCCCCATGAAAGGAATAAAGAGCCCCAACAAGGCCATTGAAGGAATGGTCTGGAAGATACCCGCAACTTGTAGCACCCAGTTCGCTACTTTTTTGTGACCATTTAGATAAACCGCAAGTGGGATGGTCAGAAAAATAGCAACCAATAAGGTCAAAAGCGATAATTGTAAGTGTTGACCAAGAGCGGTTAACCATTCCCCAAAACGCTCTTGAAAGGTTGAAATCAAATTAGACATGAAGGCTACCTCCAAACAAGTTCGCTACAAATTCTGTCGCAGGCGCTTGTAAAATTGTTTCAGGTTCTGCGACCTGGCGAATTTCTCCATCTTGTAAAACAGCAATTCGATCGCCTAATTTCAAGGCCTCGTCCGTATCATGAGTAACGAAGATGGTAGTCATGCCGAATTCTTTGTGCAAATCTTTGGTAAGAGCCTGCAACTGCTTGCGAGAAATGGCATCGAGAGCAGAGAAAGGCTCATCCATCAGCAAGATTTTTGGTTCCCCAATGATAGCCCGCACAATCCCAATCCGCTGTTGCTCCCCACCAGATAACTCGCTTGGTAAACGATGAGCATAATCTGCAGCAGGTAGGCCAACCTTGTTCAAGAGTTCTTCTGTTTTAGAGGTTATTTGTTCCTTTCTCCAACCCTTCATCTCAGGAATCAATGCTATATTTTCAGCAACTGTTAAATTTGGAAAAAGGGCAATGGCCTGAAGGACATAGCCGGTACTGAGACGTAACTCCCGTTCATCATAGTCCTTGATGCGTTTCCCATCCATATAAATATTGCCATCTGTCGGCTCCAAGAGACGGTTCACCATCTTGATCATGGTGGTCTTTCCAGATCCTGAAGGACCCACTAACACCATGAATTCTCCATTTTCAATGCGGAGATTGACATCTTTTAAAATGTCCTTATCCGTGTAGCGCAAGGCTACATGTTTGTATTCAATCATGTTCTTCCTCTTTTAAAACTTCCCTCTATTGGTCAAGTCTTCTACCTTAGGCATAACTTCCTTATTATCCCAATGTTCCACAATTTTCCCATTTTCTAAACGGAAGATATCGTATTGAGCATAGGCAACGTCATCAATCAATACCTGACCATAGCTAACTGCAAAATTCCCTTGCGTCAAGAGTTGGAAAACAAAGTCATAGGTCACATCATGCTCACGTACGTAATCCTTATAAACTTGGCTTCCTTGCCCAATCTCATGATTGTGCTGGATCAGATCCTCTGCAACAAAGTCTTCCCATTGGTCGAACTCCTTGTTTTGGAAAATTTCTGTCAAGAAACGACGAACCAGCTTTTTATTGTCCGCTGTCTTATCCAAATCCGTGATTTCAAAGTCTCCAAAGATTTGATCTAGTTGGCCATTTTCAGGTGTGCGATAGTAGTCAATAACGTCCCAATGCTCAACGATGCGTCCATTCTCATCTGCACGGAAAGTATCTGTCGTCACCCATTGGGCTTCCCCTCCATTAAGGTACTGGTGGACATGGACAAAGACAAGATTGCCATCTTCAATGGTACGAACAATCTTGATTTCACGTTCTGGATGACGCTTGATAAAATCTGCAAAAAAAGTAGCGAATCCTTCTTTCCCATCCGGCACTCCTGTCGAGTGTTGGATATAGGTATCCCCTACTGAACTTGCTTGCGCTTCTACTACACGTCCATCTTGAATAGCACGAATATATAGATTTTGTGCATTTTGTGCTTGAATGGACATGATTTATTCCTCGTTTTCTTTTTTCTTTAAATTAGTGATAATACGCTCTTGATAAGCTTCAAATTCCTGAATTTCTTGATTCGAAAATCCTTGGTAGAAAATTTCACCTAACTCTTTACTGACACGGTCTCCAATTTCTTTTTGCGCCCAACCGAGATCTGTCAAAGAGATATATTTTTTTCTTTTATCCTGTGTACAAGGCTTAATCGCAACCAAACCCTGTTCTTCTAATTTCTTAACCATACTGGTCAGCGTATTGTTTGCAAGACCTGTCGCAAGAGCAATATCAGTTGCGGTAGCACAACCCAACTCTTGCTTCCACAAGATTGTTAAAATTTTTCCCTGCTCACTTCTGTATTGGGCATCTGGTTCCTTGCTCAAGAGTTTTTGAAAGATACGCCCATTCAACAATCGAATCTGTAGAGCTTGGTAGCCCCCTAACATCTTGTCCATTTTGTTTTCTTTACTTCTATATCGAACTTTCTGAATTTATTGTAATACTTTCCGTTACATCTGTCAACTGTTTCGATATAGAAATAATAAAAAACTTCCTACCCAAAAGTAGAAAGTCACCATTTTTATAAAATTAAACATGAATCACATCTGAAGCATTTCTCTTAAATAAACTACTATGGACCAGATAAGGACCATACTTAGAATTTTGACTAGAAACCAAGCATAAAGGAATGATAAAATTTTTTATAAAGTAGAGTAAGCAAAAAAGTAAAAAATAACTAAAACTAAGAGTTTTTAAATCAAGAAAGTAAAGATAACAGACAATTGATGTATTCAATAGAATATTAAATCCCGTAGCAAAACCAGCTGATATGATATTCGTCTTGATCTGAGAATTAAAGAGTTTGACAAGAAACAAGGCTAAAAAGAAGTGTTATAGATACAAATCGGTTTATTATTATTACGATAGAAAACTAAACATTTATTGTTATAAAAAACAAGCCCTCTGCTAAAATTACTCGCTTTGTTAATCCAAACATGGGAAACTCCACTAATATCACTCCAAGGAACAAATAAATCTAACCTTCTAATGTATATCCCATCCTGAGTAATATAAAATTTCCAAGGAAAAAGAAAATTAATACCAATGCCAACTAAAATTAATAAAAGAAGGAAATACCCTAACTGTGTTTGATGAAAGTTGAAGACGTAATCAAAGATAGTAACTGTTTGAATACCTCGCCCAGCAATTTGATGAACACCCAAAAAATATAAAATAATTATAAATAGAACAAATCTATAATAAATACTATGAAACTTCACACTTTTTGGCATATATTCTCCTTACTGATAAAATCATCATCGAATGACACTTTTCTATCTAACTTAACACAAGTATAACATTAAACACTCAAAAAGCATAAAAATGGAAGAAAGAGATTTTTATAAAAAGAGATTGACCAAGACCAAACTCTTCATTTTTCTAGTCTTCCTCAACTAAGCGTTTAAACTCTGCTTGGATCTCTGTATTCTCTGTCGGTTTTAGGTACATAACCCCACCATTTGTTGTTGGAGAATGAAAAACAATCGCTTCCCCAGTATCAGTTATCGCAAAAAAGTAGCTATGCACGTCCGGGTATTTATTCCAGTTACTATAGCGTTCCACAATACGGTACTTAGCAGTTCCTAAACCTGTATCCGTGTATTCGGCATTCATTTTTTCGCTTGGTCCATCTCCAAAGGTATAGAGATTATCTGCACCAACATCCCCTCCTGATATTCCCTTTTCGTAATTAGGTTGACCAAGTCTTTCACCCCACCCTTTTATGAACTCTTCTAATTTAGCAGATTTCCTAGCATTCCAAGGGGCCCTTTGCTTATCTCCCGAGATAGCCGAGTTACTAGAATCTTCAAATTTCTGCCAATCTAGTTGCTTGAAATTCATTAATTCTGCCTCTGTCTTACCAAAATCAGAATGCAAACTTTTGTTACCAGGAACACGAATGTCCTGTTCCTGAACTTTACTTGCTGCTTGTTGGCTCGAATTCAGATGATAAAGTACTCCCCTACCTTCACCTGTACCAGATGACCAGCTTAATTCTAAGATGTCTCCACCCTTATAGATATTCATAGAATTTCTAGCACCACCATGGCCGGCTACAAAACCTTCTGCTAAAAGGACCGGTTTCTCATTTACAAGATAATAAAGACCCGAAATAAAATAATCACCATTAGATTGCTCAACTCCTATTAGCAATTCCCCTACACCATCTTTATTAAGATCTGCATAGGCATAACTCATTTTATCTGATTGAAAAACCACATTTTCAACTGACCAACTATTGATAGGGCGTTCAGTTGCATTCAATTTTTGATAAAGATTTGCAATTGCACTTGAATCTTTAGAAGAAGAAAATATCTTTTTGTAATCCTCAAAAACTGGCTTGTATAAATCTTTGCAATCTTTCTTAGACTCCCCAGACTTAATCTCGTTACTAGTAGTTGACTGACTAGTTGTAGTAGGTAAACTAGAATCATTACTAGAAACATCCGAATTTTGATTACTACAACCAACTATCAAAAAACTAAATATAAGAATAAACAGATTTCCTACTATACTTCTATTACCCATAAAAATCTCCTCTTAAAATGAATGGTGACCATAGCTCTGCCTACATTATATCAAATATTTTAGAGTTTCGGTAAAATAAAAAAAAACTTATATATACAAATACTAAGTAAATAAGTTCTATAATTCTTATAAGCCCTGTTGTAAAATGAAGTGCAACACAAAAGACATGTTCATCTGATATACTAGAGTTGCAAAAAACAGTATAGA
>NZ_JAHZPU010000039.1 GCF_019929575.1 Streptococcus infantis | reverse complement strand
GTCAGCTCAAACAGCTTGAAAGATACTCGCTTAATCAGAGGAACAACTTTGTTGCACTTGACTTGACAATTGGGGACAATATTTTATTCTAATGGAATTTTATTTGGTAGTCGTGATATAGAAACGCTTTTATCGCTACCTTTAAAAAGCTCAGACATTATAAGTAGCAAGTTTATGTTTATGTATTTATTGAACTTTTTAATAGGATTCATATTTATGCTTCCGGGGGGCATTGTTTGGGCGTTAAACGGAAGCTTAAATGTATTACAGATTATATTGTATTTTACCTCCATGATTTTTGTTCCATTGATACCTATGTGCATAGCAGCATGTATGGGAATGATTGTTGTGGCTGTTTCATCTTATTTTAAGAGGAAAAATGTTATTGCTCTAATCTTTTCATTTGCAATGATAGGCATAATTGGATATATTGCAGTGTCAGCTATGAAATCAGGTAATGAAGACAGCATTGAGATCATGCTTTCTAAGCAAATTACAGAACTGTACCCAATATCCGGGTTATTCGTGCAACACACAAATTTTCCAATGTATATTGGAATGGGATTATTTATTGTTTTTTCAACAGCAGTTTTTTATATATTTATAAAAATTGTTGCGATGAAGTATGAATTGCTTAATACTCTTGCTAAAACAACATCAAGATATTCTGATAACAAAAAATCTTATAATAGAAAATCGATATTTCTTGCCTTGTATAAAAAAGAAATGGGACGCTTTTTAAGCTCGTACATGGCGGTCTTGAATGCAGGCCTTGGTGTAATACTTTTATGTGTTTTTAGTATATTTTTGCTTTTTAATTCTGTAGAACAAATAGGAGAGTCTTCAGGGATAGAAAATATAAATGAATATCTCTCAAATTTTGCTCCATTATTTATTGCATCTATGCTCTCACTCAGTTGCCCGGCAGCTTCAGCGATATCTTTAGAAGGAAAAAACATTTGGATTTTGCAAAGCTCTCCTGTTAAGGTAAAAATGATCTTAAATTCCAAGATAGCTGTAAACCTTACACTTCATTTGATTGGGTATATGATTTCAATATTTGCATTTACGCTAAAACTTGATATGAACTTTATTCAAGTTATTAACCTAATAATTGTTCCTATATGCTATTCGATCTTTATAACAGTGATAGGAATTTCCCTAAATAAAAAGTATCCAAATTATGAATGGGAAAGCGAGATGATGGTTGTAAAGCAGAGCATCCCTGTTATTGTGTCTGGGCTTGTCGGGATAATTGCACTCATTACACCAATTTTTCTTAATTGGTTTTTAAATCTTCCGATAACACCGGTTTTGCAGATAATATCAGTTACTTTACTTGTTATTTCAAGTGAAGTTTATATAAAAGTTAGCAAGTCAAATTTTATTTAGTTTAAGGAGGGAAAATTGTATGAAAGTTGGACTGTTAAAAGATGTCTTGGTCTTGATGTTAATGATTGTTGTAATATTTATTATTTGCATATTTCTCCCGGAGGAAATTCCTGTTCATTTCAATGCAAAAGGAACCCCTGATATGTTTGCTAATAAATATTATCTTCTGTTTACTACGGTTATTCCGTATTCTGCTTATTGGAAATTTATACGAGGAAGGAAAAATAAAAAGGTTAAGTGAATATGTATCCATATTTACAAATAACATCTGTGATAAGAGCAACTATTTTAAGAGGTAAGTATGTACCGGGGCAACAGATGCCTCCCATAAGGACTTTAGCAGAGATGGAAGAATGTAATCCTGCAACCGTCCAAAAAGCATTAAAAATTCTTGAGAAAGAGGGGTTGATTGTTAGTCGTGGAAGTAAAGGATATTTTGTTACTGAAAGTGAGAAGAAAATAATTGAGTTAAGAAATCAGCATTTGAACAGGCTAACAAAAATATTGTTTGAAAAACTATATGCCTTAGGATTTTCGGATTCTGAGATTATCAAACTATTTGATAGAATAGAAACTAAAAAAAATGAATAAAAATCAATTATGTATGAAGAAGATAAAGATATTGACTATTTAGATTATTGATAAAATGGAGGAAACAAATATGAAAGAATCTAAACATCTAATGTTAGAAATACCAAAGAAACAAAACATTCCTCTTTTCAATAATCTCTATAGTAGATTATTGTTTCAGATACAAGCTGAAACACGTAAGTGTAGCTAAAGAAGTATTCTTATTCTTCCGTTTTAGAGGACTTCGTATGCCTAAGTGTAGAAGTCCTCCTTTTTTTGTCTAAAAACGCAGACAAAAAAAGAAATGGAGGAAATAAAATGTCAAAAGAATATTACCTTTATGTCAACGGACAAAGGGTTAAAGTCAGCGAGCAGATATATAAAGTCTACTGGCGAGAAAAAGAACACGAAAAGTATTTAGAGCAGGTGGATAAGAAAAACCACTTGCTCTTTTTTTCATCATTGGATCATGACGGACATTTTGCAGATAGCATTATTGATGAAAGCGTTGATGTAGAAAAGATTGTGGAAACACAGATGATGATTGAAGCAGTCAGAAATGCTATATCAAGGCTCAATGCAGAAGAAAGAGATATTATTGAACGCTTATATTTCAATGATGAAACGGTTCGTTCAGTGGCAAAGCTCAAAAGTATTACACATCCAGCTTTAATCAAAAGAAGAAACAAAATTCTTGAAAAGCTGAAAAAAATTATCGAAGAACTTTAAAACTTCGGTAACCAAAGGGGTCAAATTTTCCTTATGTAAAGTGAAGGGGAGTTTGACCTCATTTACTTTTTTGGGTAAGAGATACGCCTGCTTATGGCAAATAGGAAAATGCAAAGAAAACAATCCCTTTCAAATATTGCTCTTTGACAATTGAATAGACCAAGGTAGGATTTTATCTACTTGTGGAGAATTATGACTTACGCCATGACCTTTCTGCTGAAAGTAATTTCGGTTTTATGAATACTGGGTTAACCAAGGATACAAGAAAGCGAGCGGTAAATAAGAATACATAAAAAACAGAGGTGGCAATCTGTTCGATGATACAAGTAGTGATAATGATACTTCAATAGTTTAAGCTGCCTCGTCTGGAATAAGGGGCAGAGGTGAGATTCCTATGTAGCAGCCAATGCACCTACCAATGTCATAAAACTTAGTAAGAAAAATAATACATGATTATAAAGAATTTAAATCGGAGGGGGTGTATTAGTGGATAATGGCTGGAATGGATTGGCTGATTTGATAGCAAATCTGATTACAAAGTATGCTGGAGTTTTAGATTTAGATAATCTTCCAAATCCAACTCCAGTAAAAAGTACAGAAGGTAAAAATAAATTTGACATGGCAAAAACGCAGATTGAGAAAAAGTAATAAAAGTGATATAATATACTTGATATATGAGTCCAAACCATAATTGGTATAAATATAAAGATATAGAAAAAAGGATATTGAGGTTAATGCTATGTCAAAAGAAAAAATAAAAGTATACCTCTATACAAGAGTATCTACATCAATACAGATAGACGGTTATTCTTTAGAGGCACAAAAATCAAGAATGAAGGCTTTTGCTCTCTATAATGATTATGAGATTGTTGGTGAATACGAAGATGCAGGTAAGTCTGGAAAATCTATAGAAGGTAGAGTTCAGTTTACTCGTATGATGGAAGATATAAAAACCGGAAAGGATGGAGTGTCTTTCGTTCTTGTATTTAAATTATCGAGATTTGCAAGAAATGCTGCTGATGTTTTATCAACTCTACAAACAATGCAAGATTTTGGAGTCAATTTGATTTGTGTTGAGGATGGGATTGATTCATCCAAAGATGCAGGTAAATTGATGATTTCAGTTTTATCAGCTGTGGCTGAAATTGAAAGAGAAAATATTCGTGTTCAAACAATGGAAGGGCGTATTCAAAAGGCAAGAGAGGGCAAATGGAATGGAGGTTTTGCTCCTTATGGTTATCAACTTATTGATGGGAAATTGATAATCAATGAGGAAGAAGCAATTGCGATACGAACTATTTTTGATCAGTATGTAAATACAACCATTGGAGCAAATGGACTTTCTAAATACTTAGAAAATCATGGTATAAGAAAAATACCAAGACAAAATGGGAAAAATCCATTGTTTGATGCAGGTCTTATAAGAAAGATATTAAAAAACCCTGTATATAACGGGAAAATAGCCTTTGGAAGAAGAACTTTAGAAAAAGTTCATGGAACAAGAAATGAATATAAGCAAGTTGAACAAGATGAATATTTAATAGCTGAAGGTATTCATGAAGCTATAATTTCTGATGAGCTATGGCAAGCAGCTCAAGTTAAGTTAAAATCTCAAGCAAAGAAATATGAGCATGTTAATAAAGGGAAAGATACACGCACACATCTGCTTTCAGGAATTGTAAAATGTCCGATATGTGGAGTGGGAATGTTTGGAAACAAGTGTATCAAGAAAAAGAAAGATGGTACAAAGTATAAAGATTTTTATTACTATGGCTGTAAACATAGGCATATGATAAGAGGTCATAAATGTACTTACAATAAACAAATCAGAGAAGAATTGTTAGATGATGCAGTTGCTGAGGTAATTATAAAGATAGTAAGCAATCCCCAATTTGCTTCTATGATGCAAGAAAAAATTAACATGAAGGTAGATACCTCTGAAATAGAAAAAGAGATAGATAATTACCAGAAAGAATTGAGGAAGAGCCATTCTACGAAATTTAAGCTAATTGAGGAAATAGATAATTTAGATGCTGATGATAAGCACTACAAACGAAGAAAACAGGACTTAGACGATAGACTTTATCGTATGTCTGATAAGATTGAAGACTTAGAATCATTGTTAATTGATGCGAAAGCAAAGAAACAAACTATTGAAGCTGAGAAACTTACAGGAGATAACATATATAAGATTTTGATCTATTTTGATAAACTCTACAAGGTAATGAATGATGTAGAGCGTAGACAGTTAATTACAGCTTTGATTTCTGAAATTCAAATTTACGAAGAAAAGCAACCGAATGGGCAATGGCTAAAATCAATTACTTTTAAACTTCCTATCATCGATGAAGATTTAAATATAGGTTTGGACAATAATGAGCAAGTTGAGTGTGTAAGTTTGTTAGTGAAACGGAGTTAATCCTCAAAAGGTTCACCCAAACCTTTTGAGTCCCGCAGACGCATCACGTCGAGTGTGTGAGCTTGTTGGTAAAACGGAGTTAATCCTCAAAAGGTTCACAGATACAGCATGTGGAGTGTGTAGTGTTGCTACAACGACTAAAAGGGTGAAAATTCTTGATTTTAAGCACTTTTTCAAGCATTTTGTCTTTATTGAAAAGAGTGATTTTGACATAAAAAAGGTGCAAAAAAATACATTGATGTGAACGTCTGTTTGAATGTCGACTACGTAGACAAAAAATAGATACGTCAGTAATAAATGAATACAGCGAGAACATTTTGATAAGTGTTCTCGCTTTTTTTATCTTTTTGTAAGTCACTTTTTTATTATCAAAAAACTTGCATTTTCTCATTTATAATGATAAAATACGTACAAAATGATAAGAAGGAAAAACAATGAATGTTAAAAAGATAATTTCTATTTTTCAATCGTTTTATATTAATGTAAGTGTTGAAAAAATAGCTTTAACTTTACCAATTAGTTTTGAAAAAAGATTTCAATATGCTCAAATGAAGTTTCATAAGGAGTCATTTTTATTGATTAAAGAAAAGAGAAGAGGAAGTTTAGACTCATTTGTTACTCAAGCTCGTAATATGGGTGAAAAAGCTAGCATGGACGTTATTTTGGTATTTTCAAAGCTGTCTGACATTGAAAAAAAACAACTCCTTCAAGCTAGAGTTCCTTTTGTAGACTTCAAGGGAAATCTCTTTTTTCCTCCATTGGGATTAGTATTGAATGCTAATGATGATGTTGTAGCATCTAAAGAATTAACACCTAGTGAACAATTAACTTGGATTGCCTTTTTATTGACAAAAGGTCAAAAAGAAGTAGATGTTGATATGCTTTCACAGGTAACTGGACTTCCAAACTCAACGATTTATAGATGTTTGAGGACTTTTAAAACTTTAGATTGGTTAAATAAGCCAAATAAACTTTACACTTATACAGCATCAAAGAAAGAATTATTCTTAAAATCAGAGTCCTATTTATTTAATCCCATCAAAAAACGGCTCTTATTGCCCAATGTAGATCTAGAGAATATAAAATCTGCTTCTAGGCTTCTATACGGTGGTACTTATGCTTTATCTTATTTGACTTTTTTAGCTGAATCGTATGAAAATAGTAGCTATGTCATATCACAGAGACAATTCAATAAATTATCCTTGCCATTATCTCAGCATGTTTTAGAAGGCAAGGTATTAGAAATATGGCGATATCGCCCTTTTGTATCTGAATTTTGGAACGATTTTAAAGAAAATCAAGATAGACAGTTTGTAGATCCTATTTCTCTTTATTTGACCTTAAAAGATGATGATGATCCACGTGTGGAGGAAGAGATTGAAGCACTAAAAAATAATATATTACAGTATCTAGGAGAAGATGATGTCAGCTAATACGAAAGCTATTTTTCAAGAAATGTTTGCGAATTTTCAAGACTATTATGTTTTGATTGGAGGGACTGCAACATCTATTGTATTGGACTCGCAAGGATTTAAAAGTCGGACAACAAAAGATTATGATATGGTCATCATAGATGAATTAAAAAATAAGGAATTTTATGATACCTTGAATCACTTTTTAGAATTGGGAGAATATCAAGGAAGTCAGAAGGATGAAAAAGCACAGCTATTTCGATTTACAACAAATAAACCTGAGTTTCCTTCTATGATTGAACTATTTAGCATTTTACCAGAATACCCATTAAAGAAGGAGGGGAGAGAAACACCCTTACATTTTGATGAAGATGCTAGTTTGTCGGCCTTATTATTGGATAAGGATTATTATAATATATTGGTGCATGAAAAAGAATCCATTCAGGGATACTCGGTTTTGAGTAATCGTGGTTTAATTATTTTTAAGGCTAAAGCTTGGTTGGATACGAGAGAACGCTCTGCCACAGGTACTCAAGGTTTAAGTAAAGCCATTAAAAAACATTTGAACGACATTACTCGATTAACAGCTTTATTAGTAGGGAGTGAAAAACTGTCAAATATAACCTCTAGTGACACGGTGAAAGCAGATATGCACCGTTTTGTGATAGAACTTGAGTCTGTGATATCAACTATTCCTCAAAATGATGATATTTTATTGAATCGAAATGAAGTTTTTGAAATTTTGAAAGATTTTTTAGATAGTTAAAATAATTGTAGTAACATAGGTATATTGGAATGTGACATACTTGTTTTTGTCTGGGAGGGCTGATGCGTCAGTTCTCCCGTTTTTTATATTTCAAGTCTCTTAATTTAGGTCAGGTGGCTTTTTTGCTGCCTTCTTCATGTGATAACCATTTCAAGGCGTCTTTGGTAGGATTTGAGAGAAAACTAAATAGTAGGAGGTAGTTACATGTTGATTCAAGAAAAAGGTGAGAAACATGTTTTCGTAAAAGCAAAAAATACCGCCCTTTTGTTCGATTACGATTGGAACTTTGATGAGCGCAGTTGTTGGTCAAGGTGGACAACTTGTTCATGCAGATGAGGTTGTGAGAACTGAAAATCCTGCTACCAATCTTATCCAAGCAAAGCCAGCTGATAGTGCTGAACATATAATCCAAGCCAAATTAAGTGGTCAGGCAAGTGGAGAATTAACCTTTGCCGTTTAGAACGAGGAATTAGATAAAGTAGCCCAAGTAGCTAAGCATGAAGCTGTTCAAGTTATCACAGATAAGGAAGTCAATCTAGCTACAATAAAAAAGCTGTGGAAACAAGCGTCGCTCTTTCAAAAGTAAAGATTGACTCTGATAAGCAGGTCTCGGAAGTTAAGAAAGTGACAGCTGGTTATGCATTGGGAAATTATGGCCTATCTCCTTTAAACTCAATCAAATTTAACAAGGCTAGATGGAAAGAAATGGTAGAACCATATTTTGAAAAAAACGATGTTTTTAACATTCCTGAAAATGAAAATATAAGTTTCTAAAAGGAACAGAAGTAAATCTGTGTGTAACTGCAACTAGTAAGTTGCAGTTTTTTGTTTTGAATAATGATATAATAGGTTAAGAAAATAATGAAAACGCTATATATTTGAAAATTGATTAGGAAAGCAAGAAGTATGAAAACAATCGATATGATTATTAAATCATCAACTGAATTTTATAACGATTTAAAAGCTGATGAACATGATAGATATCGTTCATGGGAACATTGTTATTCACATTTTATGACAGCTCGTAAAGAGAATGATGTGAATCTTGATTACCTGAGTTTACAACTTGCATTTTATTTAGCAAGTTGGGGGATGTATCGAGGTTCTTCATTCTTATTACAAAAGGATTATAGAGTACATATACCTGTAGTAAGAGAAATCTTAAGCAATAAATATGATTCTCTAGCGGGAATAGAATGTAAAGATTTTAAAAATGAAACTAACCAAAAATTGCTAAAGGAAATTAATGAATTTATTGCTAATTATTATGATGGAATCAGGCGTGAAGTGAGAGGTTCAGCTCTCAAAAACAACTTATCAGATATACTAATCACAAAGATACTGATGGGCACACTCGGTTGTGTTCCAGCATATGATAGATATTTTGTTGCTGGAATAAGATCACAAAAGATTGCAAGTGGAACCTATAACATTAAATCTATTTTGCAACTAGTAGATTTTTATGAGAAAAACTTAGAACAATTAGATTCAGTTCAAAAGAATTTTATTGTTGCTGATATGCTGTATCCTCAAATGAAAATACTTGATATGGGATTTTGGCAGATCGGTGTTGATTTAGATAATAAATAACTATTTACATCTAAGTCTGGAGCTAATTAATGGATTTACTTTGAAAAGATAGCAACTCTAAATCTGAAGAGATTATTTTTTGCTTAATAATAATTTTTCATTGAATAGATTTTAGATTATTAACTTTCAGAGTATGATGTACCACAAATTAATTTTATTATGGAAAGCAACTAGATAGCATACTATCAAGATATTTTTAAATAGATGATATTGCATTTTGGATTATAACAAAGGAGTACAAACATGCCGAAATATACCGACGAAGATATTAGAAAATTAAATAAAATCACATTAAAAATTGCTGGTGATTATTTAGGTATAAGTTCACAGGCAGTTGCTATAGGTCTTAGAAATAATCTTCTTCCAATTGGGTTCGCTATTCATAACGAAGAAAGAGACAGACGTTTTACTGAGAGCTGGTCATATCATATTATCGCTGAAAGAATGATTTCATACAATCACGGTAAGCTATCAGAGATCCGTGTTGAAAATATTGAAACTAGTTTAGATAAAATTATAGAGGAATTTAACGGTTTAAAACAAGATTTACTTTTTATATTAAGCGAAAATGCAGAAGTGAAGAATTAGAAGTTTTTGAATTTGCGTTTTCGCTTGGTAAATATAAAAACAGTGATGTAAAGTATAAGGGTAAAGGTGTTTCAAATGAAGATGATAAAGACCTTTTCTAGAGAAGAACTCTATGAAGAAATCTGGGAGATAAGTGCGAAACAAGTTTCATTGAAATATGATTTAAGTTATTCTGACTTACTCAAGAAATGTAAAGAATTTGAAATCCCAATTCCAAAGGGTAGTTATTGGTATCGTAAGAATACTGGACAAGACTTAAGTGAACTTATCGTTCCATTACCACAAAATGATGTAAATGAGGTTCATATTGATAGAAAAAGTTTAAAGAACAGTAGAATTAAAGTTGCTAAACATAAAGAAGATAGTACGGAGGATAAAAACGATGATACAGTTAAACTTGATACAACTAGTATAAGAAGTTCATTATCATTTATAGAGGACGATAAAATAGAGCGTATTATTGAAACAGTTTCAAATCTAAACCAGTCTCCAAATAAGAGATTACATAAATCTGTAGCTAATCTAAGGGATAAAATTGCAGAGTGGAATAAGAGGGAAAAAGCTGCTTCCTATCCTTACTTTGATTCTAGGCACAGATATAATGATTTAAAAGAACCTAAATTTGTAAAAAACATTTCACTAAATTCTCTTCCTCGTTTATATCGCTTTTTAGATACACTAGTTACTGTAATTGAAAAAATCGGCGATAATGTAACTCCAAATTGGGATATTCAAATTGATAAGGATAGTGTTCGTTTTGAAGTTATAGAATCTACAGACAAAGTAAGTCATGAATTAACAAAAGAAGAAGCTAAAGAACTAGCAGAGTACAATGATAGCGTTAAGTTTAATAGATATGCTTTTAAACCAAGGATAAATAAGTATGACTATATTCCAAATGGAAAATTTCGATTTAAGATAATAGATGGTAAATACATTAAAGATACTAAAGAATTCACACTTGAACAATCAATACCAGAAATAATCGTTTTAATTTACCAAGAGTATTATAAAGTTAAGAACTTACGACTTGAACGTGAAGAGAGAGAAAGACAATACGAAGAGGAGCAGGAGCGAAAAAGAAAATTACAAAATAGAATCGAAGAAGAGAAGAAGCGAACAATGTCTCTTCTTAATATGCTGGAAGACTTTCAAACAGCAAATGATTTAAGACTGATGGCTGATAAATTGGAGATAGCAGGGAAACATAGTAAAGAGGAAATTGATTGGATTAGATCCAAAGCTGACTGGATAGACCCAATAGTTTCTTCAACAGACGAATTACTAGGAATTAGAAATCATGAAAATTCTAGAGAACAAAAAGAACAATATCTAAGTGAGAAAAGGTACTACTGGTAACTTTATTTATTATAAAAAGCTGTAAATAATGGAGTTATAATTGGCAGTGTACAATAAGTTGTGTAAACACAAAAAGGAATAAATCCTGTATAGTAGAGTTGCAACACATTTACTAG
>NZ_JAHZPU010000038.1 GCF_019929575.1 Streptococcus infantis | reverse complement strand
CCATCTGGGTTCACAACTTTAACTGTGTGAGTACCGTCTTCGTTATCTTTAACGGTTACAGTTGGTGTCTTACCATCTTTACCATTCTTGATAACTGTCTCAGTTGTTTCACCATCTGGGTTCACAACTTTAACTGTGTGGGTACCGTCTTCGTTATCTTTAACAGTTACTACTGGTGTCTTACCATCAACACCGTCTCTACCGTCTTTACCATCTTTGATATCCACAACATCGATGATAACATCTTTAGATACAGATTTACCATCAAGGGTTGCTGTAGCTTTAGCTGTGTAGCTACCTACTGCCGTTGGAGTACCAGAGATTGTCTTAGTAACAGCGTCATATGTCACACCTGCAGGAAGACTTGCTTCATCAAGTGTAAGTTCAGAACCAGGAGTGTGAGTTAAAGTGATGTCAGCGATCGCTTTACCTAGTTGAACAAGCTGACGACCACCAGAAACTGTAAGATCAAGATCATTCTCAGCTTTAGGATTTACTGTAAGAGTAAATGTGTCTACAGCTGATGCTCCTCCCACTTCAGCAGGGTTAGTAGCCTGCATACGGATTGTGAAAGTACCAGCTTTTGTAGGTGTACCAGTAAATGTCTTAGTAGCAACATCATATGTCAAACCATATTCTGCGATAAGAGCATTAATTTCTGATTCTTCTACCAAACCGTATGGTGTCTTCATTGTGACAGTTGAAAGATTATTGTGAGTTACTACTGCAGGAGTAATAGCATCACCAACTGTTACAGTTTGCTCTTTGTTAGAAATCTCGATAGCAACAGGTGATTCGGTAACTGTAATAACTACCTCTCCATTAGCTTCGTCAGTGCCATACAAGTTTTCGTAGCGAGCCTTGACAGGGATTCTATAGGTGCCAACTTTTTTCGGTGTACCTGAGAAGGTATGGGTTGACTCATCGTAAGTAATTCCTTCCGGCAAGAGACTAGGATAGGCGCCAGTCAAAGGATTATAAGGTTTGCTATAATCGTTAAGATCAACTGAAATAGTTGCACCTTCTGAAGCCTCAACCTTCACAGGAGTCATCTCAGACAATACTTGAACTTCAGTCTCACCACCAGTCACTTGGATTGGTCTCTTCGTTACAGTCAGTTTGAAAGTACCTTCTGCAGTATCATTTGTTAGACCTTTGTAGTAAGCAGTATATTTAATGGTATATTCGCCAACTTGATTTGGAGTACCAGAAATTGTCTTTGTATCAGGATCATAAGTCAGACCATTAGGTAGATTTTGGATTCCTGCTTCAAATTCACCCCAGCGAGTAGATCCAATATCCGCACCTTCACTCGGTTGAATTACAAAGTTAGTGATAGGAGTTCCAACTTCAACCGTTTGTTCACCACTATTTACAGCAATTGGTTTTGGTTTAACGTTAATGATCACTTTATTCTTAGCGTATGCAGTTTCTAGATCATTACCATTATTCAAGTTTGGATAATCAGCAACAACAGGGATTTCAAATCTTCCTTGTTGTGTTACTGTACCACTAAAGGTCTTTGTAGCTTCATCGTATTTCAAGCCAGCAAGACTACCATTATAGTAATTGTGAGTAATATAATCCGGATCAAAGTCACTAGGTCCAATATTACCAAGACGAACACGAGAACCATCTGAAGCCGTCAAAACGATATCTTCAATCTTATCACCGACGGTATAGGTGTACTCACCACCAGATACAGTAATTGGTTTAGGCTTAACTGTGATAGTGATTGTACCAGTAACTTCTTCTAAACCACGTTTCAGTTTATAGGTATATGTTTTAGTACCAACTGCATTCGTAGTTCCAGAAATAATCTTAGTATTGTAATCATAGTTAAGACCAAGTTCACCACGAATATCTCCAGAAAGATCTGCTCTACTTGGAACAGCAATTTCAATTGGATCAATTGTATCGCCGACTGTAACTTCACGAGTGTAGTTTTCAGCATACAATGGACCAGGTAATACTGTCAATGTGATATATTTCTGTACGGCTTGATCATCTTTTTGAGCCATAACTTTAATACGATAGGTTCCTTCGACTAATCCTCTACCAGAAATAGTCTTAGTTGCTTTGTTATAGCGAGTTCCCTTTGGAAGTGCTGCTGTATCAACAGTTAGTGTCGCACCTTCTGTGTGGGTGATGACCATGTCCTTGAACTTTTCACCTTCTTTGATGGTTTGTTCATGGTTAGTGATATCAAGATCGAGTCCAATACCATCACGTGGCTTAACTTCGAATGTAAAGGTTGTAAATGTAGTTGAGATGCCACCATCTGCATTATAGTAGTCAACTTCTACACGTGCAGTTTGATTTTCAGTAGTTTGAAGAACCCCATAACCTTCAAGTGTTTTGGTGATATTATCAGAGGTTACTGTAGCGTAGGTGTCTCCGCTATTAGTCGTTACACGAATATTGGCGATAGTTGAGCCACCTTCAAGATTGACTGGAATACTTGGGAACTTTTCTCCCTCTTTCCAGACCTTGTGTTCAATTGGACTGATAACATCTGTTACCTCAAACTGGAAGATACGGTTTGGCGCATTATCTCCAAAGTGGCCGTCGATGGCACGTACTTCAAAGTTATACTTACCTGGTGCTAGCTTAACCCCTGCCTTTTTCTTAATGGTTTGAGTGGCTTCATCATACTCAGTGCCATCAGGGAAGCGAACAGGTTTAACTGTAGCGTTTAACTTGTTTAGCTCAATCTTACCGATGGTTTGTTCTGCATCTGAACGAGGAACAGAGACAATACCCTCTTTGTTCAAAATTGCAGTTTCAGTATTTGGAGTAAACTTGACATCCGCATTTGTAAGGTAGAATCCGTTATTATCATCAGGTGTTGCTTTTGAACGTTCCTCTGTAGTCAACTCTACATTAAAGATACGTTCTTGTCCAAGTTTATCAATGGTTTTAAACTTGATCGTAAATGTTCCCTGTTGAGCAGGTAATTTTGTAAAGCGTAAACGATAAGGTGTGTACAATGAATGGTGAACATCCCAATCATTGTTACTAAACTTGCCATATAAATCACCTACAGTGGTTAATTCATATTCAACTTCTGGAGTTGAATCCAAGCGTTCAATGCGATCTAAAAGAACTGGTGTTGAAGGGAAATCTGTAATTTTTGAAGAATCAGCTAAATAAAGCCCAAGTTCAGTATTATATCTCGGAGTATCAGGCTTCGCATCTGCTACTGTTACAGGAACAGTACTTTCACGAGGAGCCATTAAATAATATCCAAAAGGTGTCGTAGGAATTACATACTTATTGACCCTTGTATTGTTTTCCCCCATATCACCTGTTACTTGGTCCTGATACTTATCAGTTTTTGATGCAGACAAGTCTGTTGTCTTGTTCCATATAGTTGATAAACCATATGAGTTTGGTTTTGTTATTTTTAGAGGAAGAGTCGCCTTGACATTTGGATCTGCTATAGAAACCAAACCAATCTCATAGGTACCGCTTGGGATTCCACCATTAAGATTAAGAGTCCCGTAGACATATTCTCCAACTGGGTCATAGGTTAGTCCAAGGTCTTTTGCATCTTGTGATAGTTCAACCTCATCAGATGTAATACGGGTAAGACCCATCTTATATCGTACTTCAACAGTTGTCCCGTTATGTCTTAGCACTTGGTATCCAGTATAGTTTTCGATGGTCATGTATGGAGTAGTACCATCTGAAGCTGTACTAGCAGCATCAGCTAGCATATAAGTTACGAGACCTGAGTGACCAGAGCGTTTCATTTCTGTATAAACAGACTCGATGGCAGATTGGAGGCGTCCAATGCTAAGTTCAAGATCAGCTTTCGTTAGTTGAGCCTTTTCAGAAAGTTGTTGAGCTGCAGCCAACTCAGCTTTTGAAGCTTGAAGAGCGTCCGCAAGAACTTTTTTAGCATCGCTATCATTTAGCTTCGCTTCTTGTTTTTCAGCTTCTTGGTTCACAGCTTTTGCTTCAAGAATGCTGTTGTTCAATTGCTCTTTAAGAGGTTGAAGAACTTCATCTGCCTCTGATTTAGCTTCAGTTTCTTTAGCTTCAGCTGCTGGAGCTTCTTTTTCATCAACTTTAAGTTCTGGCTTTTCTTCTGCTACTGGTGCAGTTGATGGAGCTGTTGCTTCATCAGATTTTGCCACAGTTGATTCTGTAGTTGTTTCTGCAACTGGCTCTTTATCTGAAGATGGAGCTGCAAGAGTTGCAGGTGCACGGTATGGTTCTGGAACAGTGATTTCTTCAGAAATTGCTTCCTTGGCAGGCTCTTCTTCGACTGCCGTAGTTGCCTCTAATCCTTCTGAGCCTTTAAATTCACTAGCACTTACTTGCGGGGCATTAACCATCGACCCGACGAAGAACTGTCCTACAAGAACGGATGCCACACCCACGCTAAACTTACGTATGGCGAACCGTTGACGTTTTTCAAATTTCATTATTTGTCTCCTTTTTATTCCTTATCATTCTTTTTTCTTTTACCAACAAACAGAGCACTTGCTGCTGCCATTAGAGAAATTCCAAGAGCTGATAATCCACTAGCTTCTGTACCAGTGTTTGGTAATTGTTCTTTTCCAGATGAATCCTTAGTAGCTACAGGTTTCTTAACTGGTTCTGCTGGCTTCTCAGCCACTGCAGATGGTCTTGCTGTGCTTTGACTTGGTTTCACTGGTGTATTTACTGGCTGCTCTGGTTTAACAGCTGGTTTTGCTGAATCAGCTGGTTTAGTTGGATCAACTGGTTTAGCTGGATTAACTGGCTTAGCTGGACTAACTGGCTTAGCTGGGTCAGCTGGTTTTGCTACTTCTTTTGTGCCAACTTCGATAATCTTATCTACTGCATCGACTTTTGTAGTTGAAACCACCTTACGATCTGTTTCTTTGCCATCAACATAGACAACACGTTCTACTGTAGTAACACTGCCGTCTTTTCCTTCTTGGACAACTTTCTCTACACCTTTGGCAAGGTTAGCATTGTCGCGACGGATTGTCTTAAAGGCTACGGTGTCTTTCTTAGTTTCAAACTTCTCGGTTACTTTAGCTTCTGGTTTAGCTGGTTCTACTGGTGTATCACCTGGTGTTGAAGTCACTTTTGTACCAACTTCGATGATCTTATCAACAGCATCTACTTTGCTTGTTGAAACCACTTTACGCTCTGTTTCTTTACCATCAACTAGAACGACATGTTCTACTGTTGTGATGCTTCCGTCTTTTCCTTCTTGGATAACTTTCTCTACACCTTTGGCAAGGTTAGCATTGTCGCGACGGATTGTCTTGTATGAGAGAACTTCTACTTTTGTTTCTTCTTTTTCGACAATCTTAGCTTCTGGTTTAGCTGGTTCTACTGGTGTATCACCTGGTGTTAAAGTCACTTTTGTGCCAACTTCGATGATCTTATCAATTGCATCAACCTTAGTCATTGAAACAAGTTTACGCTCAACTTCTTTACCATCAGCTAGAACAACATGTTCTACTGTTGTGATGCTACCATCTTTTCCTTCTTGGATGACTTTTTCTACACCTTTGGCAAGGTTAGCATTGTCGCGACGGATTGTCTTGTATGAGAGAACTTCTACTTTTGTTTCTTCTTTTTCGACAATCTTAGCTTCTGGTTTAGCTGGTTCTACTGGTGTATCACCTGGTGTTGAAGTCACTTTTGTGCCAACTTCGATGATCTTATCAATTGCATCAACCTTAGTCATTGAAACAAGTTTACGCTCAACTTCTTTACCATCAGCTAGAACAACATGTTCTACTGTTGTGATGCTACCATCTTTTCCTTCTTGGATGACTTTTTCTACACCTTTGGCAAGGTTAGCATTGTCTTGACGGATTGTCTTGTATGAGAGAATTTCTACTTTCGTTTCATCTTTCTCAACAATCTTAGTTTCAGGTTTAGACGGTTCTACTGGAGTTTCACCTGGTTTGCCTGATTCTTGTGTTCCAACTTCGATAATCTTATCTACTGCATCAACTTTATTAGATACGATAACTTTACGTTCTTTTTCGACACCATCAACTAGAACAACATGTTCAATTGTTGTGATGATACCTTCTTTTCCTTCTTGGACAACTTTTTCTGTTCCTTTGGCAAGGTTAGCGTTGTCACGACGGACTGTCTTATATGGAACAACTTCTACTTTTGTTTCTTCTTTTTCGACAACCTTAGGTTCTGGTTTAGATGGTTCTACTGGTGCAGCAGGTTCTTTTGTTCCTACTTCAATGATCTTATCAACTGCATCAACTTTGTCTGTAGAAACAACTTTACGTTCTTTTTCAACTCCGTCAACAATCACGATTTTTACGACTGTTGTGATGCTTCCAGCTTTTCCTTCTTGAACAACGTTTTCTTTACCTTTTTCAAGGTCTGCATTGTCACGGCGGATTGTCTTATAAGGAACAACTTCTACTTTCGTTTCTTCTTTTTCAACAACCTTAGGTGTTGGTTTAGATGGTTCCACTGGAGCAGCTGGTGCTTTTGTTCCTACTTCAATGATTTTATCAACTGCATCAACCTTGTCTGTTGAAACGACTTTGCGTTCTTTTTCAACTCCATCAACAATCACAATTTTTACAACTGTTGTGATGCTTCCAGCTTTTCCTTCTTGGACAACTTTTTCTTTACCTTTTTCAAGGTCAGCATTGTCACGACGGACTGTCTTATATGGAACAACTTCTACTTTTGTTTCTTCTTTTTCGACAACCTTAGGTTCTGGTTTAGATGGTTCTACTGGTGCAGCAGGTTCTTTTGTTCCTACTTCAATGATCTTATCAACTGCATCAACTTTGTCTGTAGAAACAACTTTACGTTCTTTTTCAACTCCGTCAACAATCACGATTTTTACGACTGTTGTGATGCTTCCAGCTTTTCCTTCTTGAACAACGTTTTCTTTACCTTTTTCAAGGTCAGCGTTGTCACGACGGACTGTCTTATATGGAACAACTTCTACTTTTGTTTCTTCTTTTTCGACAACCTTAGGTTCTGGTTTAGATGGTTCTACTGGTGCGGCAGGCTCTTTTGTTCCTACTTCAATAATTTCATCTACTGCATCAACTTTATTAGTTGAAACAACCTTACGTTCTTTTTCGACACCATCAACAATAACTACGTGTTCTACTGTTGTGACGCTACCATCTTTACCTTTTTGAACAACGTTTTCTTTACCTTTTTCAAGATCTGCGTTGTCACGACGGATTGTCTTGTATGCAAGTACTTCTACTTTTGTTTCTTCTTTTTCAACTACTTTAGGTTTTGGCTTCTCTGCTTGTTTTTCTACAAGTGCAGATTTTGCTGCCTCAACCACAGTAATTGCAGCAGTTAAATCTTTCTCTGCTTGATTAACTTTTGGTTGATCTGCTTTAGCATCGTTTTTAACTGTTTCAGCTTTAGCTTTCTCACTCGTTAGGTTTGCTAAGGCTTTTTGATATGCAGAAACACTATCTTCTGTTTTATTGCTTGTATCTGCTGGTTTAAGAGCTTCTACAGCTTTTGTAAGAGCTTCTTCAAGTTTGGCTTTATCAACACTTGGAGTCGGAGCTGTTTTATCTACCAACGCTGTTTTGGCAGCTTCTACGGTTTTAATAGCTGCAGTTAAGTCTGTCACTGCCTGATCAACTTTTGGCTGATCAGCACTTGTATCTACTTTAACCGCTTCTGCTTTAGCTGTTTCAGTAGTTAGGGCTGTCAAAGCTTTTTGATATGCTGCAACACTATCTTCTGTTTTATTACTTGTATCAGCCGGTTTAAGAGTTTCTAGAGCTTTAGTAATTGCTGCTTCAAGAAGGGCTTTTTTAACTTCAGGTTTTGGAGTTGGTGCTGGTGTGTCGTTTGACTCAGCAATTGCTACCTCAGTCAAAGGAAGTCGTGTGATAGATTTGTCATTATAAGTAATGATAGCATTTGTTTGATCATACGAAATAGATGGTGACAGTGGAGCAAGATTGAAATGATCTTCTATTAATGAAGAAATCTTAGCTTGGTCATCAGAAGTCAAGCTAGCAAAACTCTTCACTTTGATTTTTGAAGCTTCTGGAACTTTATCATCAAAAGTTCCATCAACAGCTAAGTCCTTAGCTGTTGATTGGACCAAGCCTTTAACTGCATCTTTAAGGCTTTTATTTGATTTACTGAGTGCAGCTGTTGCATCAATATAAGTAGTTCGGTAATTAACTTCTGTATACATTTCATTAAAACGATCATACATTGCACGTTTTTGTTCTTGCGTTACAATATTATAGTTAATATCCTTACGAACTTCAGGAGGAAGTGTTTCTGCCATTTCTTTTCGAAAGCCTTCAGCTTTCCCTTGAATTTCTTCAGCCTTTTCAACTGCTTTTTCTGCAGCAGGAATAGAAACTTCTGCAACTTTCACAGCTTCTGTATATTTTTGGAAACTATCTTGAGAGTAGTCGTTAGGATTACGAACAACTTCTTTTTCTGACTTAATTTCAGCAATTTGTTCGTTTACTTGATTGATTGCTGGAGTAGGGTTGTCAAAGAAATCCAACATTACTTTGACCTTATTTTCACTTTCGAGAACATCCGATCCCATAATAGTTTTGTTTTCTTCAGCTTGAACTGTTTGAGCTGACAAACCAAAAATAGAAGCTCCTACTAATACGGAAGCGGCTCCAACTGAAAATTTACGAATAGAGAAATGATCTTTTCTCTCATTATTTGCCATTATAGACTCCTTTTAATTTAATTCCTTCATAATCTCTCTGATTACGCGCGTTCCTCTTTTAAAGACATCCAATAGTACTTCAAAATCATACGGAGTTACTTGAGTTACATAACGTGCAAAGATACGGTTATCAACATCAAGAACAAGATAGTAATATAGACCGTGAGTACGATTGAGTTCATTAATTTTTTCAAGTAGCTCAGCGCGGCTACTTTGATTCTCTACCACAGCTATGTTATTAAAAATAATTTGAGCAGCACCAGATTCGGTAGCATTTTCTAACCAAAATGCAAAGTCAACCATCTGATCCTCTGAAACAGATAAACGCCCCTTATAGATTGTACCGTCTTCTCGTTCAACCTTTTGGAGCTGTATTCTCCGTTTTCTAAGTAAGTCTTGAAAAGCAGTATTGATGTTAGCCATATGCCTCCCTTTCTAGAATGAATCCATTGTGAATACAGGCGGTTCCTTCATGTCAATTGCAACGTTAGTTTCTGGAGTCAAATAGGCAACTTTAGACTTTTCATTTTGAATCGTATTTACTGGGATTGGATCTTCATTAGTAAGAATACGTCCCACTCCATCAATACGTTCGTGACTCATAGTTAGAAGATCATCAATAATGTGCCCAACATGATGTACACCACCAGTGTCAATATTGTCAATCATATTGATTTGATTTTCAAGAAGTTGCTTAAGTTCATGTTTAATGTACTCTGTACGGTTCATAATATCTTGTTTAGTAGCTTCAAGTTGCTCAAGCTCTTCTTCAGATTTTTCAATACGATTGTTTACTTCATTAACGAGTTGTTCAGAATGAACTTCTGCTTCTGAAACAATACCAATTGATACGCGTTTTGCTTCTACGATAGCTTCAGAAATCAACTGTTCTTTGGTCTTAAGATCCTCAATTGTTTGAAGCAACTGTGCATTGCGAATTTCCAATTCGCGAACTTGTGATTTAAATTCATTGATCACAGAATGAACTGATGAACGTGAATATCCGAAAAATAGAGATTTTTTAAGTTTTCTCATATAAAACTCCTCCAAAAAGATATAAATTTTATTGTTCGCTAAACAAGACAAATCCAGACCCCAGTGACAGACTTCAGCCATTCTTTTTCATTTAACGCACTTCACTAAGTAGTATTATAGGTTTTTTATTTCATTTGTCAAGCAATTTTACCTCTAAAAACCTTATTTTTTCAACTTTTTTGACTTATACACAGACTTTTCCACATGTTTTTTATAAAAAGGGTAAGTTATCCACAAATTGTAAATATTTTATACTTTAATCTCCTTCCTATAGAGTATTTAAACTTTTCTTGTTTTAGGTTATAAATTACATTTTTGATTTTGTGTATTATGGATACAAAAATATAATAAGTCTTCTTTTGTTGTTTTTGAACTACTGTGCATTTTTATTCAAAATTTGTAAAATTAAATTGGATCAAAAACAAACATCGATGTCAAACTCACAAAATTATCTCATTTTCTGTTCCAAAAATCTCAACCAGTTTGAAACGAAGGCGACAATTGATTTATAAAATCATCCATTCCTTTAAACAATAAAACTCTTCTGCAGAGTATTATTAAGATTACAAGACCAAAAAAAAGACTGTACCTCTGATCTAACTTATCTGAATAAACACGTAAAGTAGATACCATTATTGATAACAAGCACAAAAGTATATCACTAATCTTGGCCTACACCTCTCAAAAATCATCATTTCACTTAAAACCAGTGATCGACAAGCCAAGGATATTTAGACTCTTGTTCATCAATGATAATCTCCAATAGCTGACCATCTTTTTATATCCATAATCAAAGATAAATTTACATAGGATTACCAGAAAATCCTTAAATTATCAGCATCTTGCCAATTTTTTTATGAACTCCATGAAGTATTGATTTTATTATGATCATTCAAGCGACTAAAAAAAAGAGGAAATGTGCACTACCATCAAAAGTTAGATATGAAAAATCTAACGCTTGAAGGTCGTACAAGTTATCCCTCTTTTTACTTATTACATTTAAATGAATCAACCATGACTTGAAACTCCTCATTAGACAGGGTGATTCCTTTTCCCATCTTAGTATGGTCTGGACTCCAGGCACGAATATCAAACTTTGCTGGTGCTCCGTTAAAGCTGACACGATTGATTTCCTTGGTCCAACCTTTTTCGTTCTCTGATAGAGTGAGTAGGTGTTCTTCGATTTCAAATGTAAATTCTGCCATTGCATTCTCCTTTTGATTGTTTTCACTTGATTATTCGTAAAATCTTGTAGATTTTTTAAAAATTGTATATAATAATGATATTAAAGAAGGGAGGCTCTCATGAAAGATTTATTTAAACACCTTCAACAAAAAGTGCAAAATTTTCTCAATGGACGAGCTGAACCTGATCACTCCAAAGCTGACTCCCTGACAGCTACCATTAAAGAGGCAGTCCTGAAAAAAACTGCTGTCCACATCATTTTTGCCGACACAAGTTTTACAGGAGATATCATCAAGTATGATACAGATCGTCAGCAAATTATCGTTAAAAATTTCGCCAAAAATGTCAGCCGTATTATTCGAGTGTCGGATATTCGAAGAGTAACTTTCGTTCCTTCTACTATCCAAACGGCCCAAAAAAGAAGATTTAAGAAAGAGTGAGATGCTTTTTGTACTGACCCCAAAAAGTTAGACAATTAATTTAAGCAAAGGATTTAGTTCTGTATTGTACAGGACTAAGTCCTT
>NZ_JAHZPU010000037.1 GCF_019929575.1 Streptococcus infantis | reverse complement strand
TCAGCTCAAACAGCTTGAAAGATACTCGCTTAATCAGAGGAACAACTTTGTTGCACTTGACTTGACAATTGGGGAATCGAAATTAAAGCCTTAGCCATTAATAGTCCCTCTTTTTCACTTCTTCAAAAATATCTGGGATTAAAACTTTTAGATAAGTTCCCTTCATACCCAATGAACGACTTTCAATAATCCCTGCTGATTCGAGCTTCCGAAGAGCATTGACAATCACTGAACGAGTAATACCGATGCGATCTGCGATAACTGAAGCTGTCAATTGTCCTTCTTTGCCATTTAGTTCTGCTAAAATCGCAGAGACTGCACGCAATTCAGAATATGAAAGTGTATTGACCGCCATAGTCACTGCTGTGCGACGGCGGATATTTTTCTCATCTTCTTCACGTTGGAAGTTCAAAAGCTGAATACCAACCACCGTGCTGGCAATCTCAACAAGGATCAAATCCTCATCTTCGAATTTTTTATCATTTCGCCAAATAATCAAAGAACCCAATCGAATCCCAGAAACGTGGATTGGAGCAATAGTTGTCAAACCTTCTGAGAAATCTGCACGACTCTCAACTGGAAAGATGCTTAATTCGTGATCTACAGTCAGATTTGCTTCTGTATCGTAAATCATGTTTGCACCTTGAATATAGTCCTCAGGAAAAATTTTTGATTGGAAAAATTGCTCTACACGATCATTATTAGTCTTGTAGCGCATAAAATATCCCAAAAGACGTCCCTTACTATTTAGGATACAAGCGTTGCAATCAATAATATCCGCTAATTGGCGTGTGATGGCATTATATGGAAGATCATCTTGTAATTTCTCCTCCGCACGCTTCAGGATAGACGTAATTTTTCTCGTTTTTTCTAATAAATGTGCCATTTTTCACCTCGTATTTAATCGCTTTCATTATATCATAAATTGATCATTATTTCAATAATTATCTGAAAATTGTTTATTGAATTGCAATTCATGACTGTTCGAAAATTTTTACTAGTTTTTTCTAATTTTCTTGTTGACAGGTTCCTAAATTTTTGATAATATAATATTACAAGATAACAAATATATAAATCTATTTTCTCGTATTAAACTTTTATTAACTCTCGGTCTCCTTATATATAAAAGCGATCCACCTCAGTGAACCGCTTTTTTTATTATTTATCACCCTTGTTACGGATTACAAAACCAGTTTTCTTCTCACTTGAAGTATTACGTGGTTTTTTATTATCCTTACGGTAACGTTTTTCCTTCTCAAAGCGGTCGTTTTTGCGACTGCCTTTTTTGAAATCATCTCGACGTTCACCACGACGATTGTCGCGACGGCGATCACGATCTCGACGATCCTCACCACGACGGCCTCCCTTGCCTTTACCACCGAAGCCATTACCTGATGGTTTAAATGGCAATGGTTTCTCACGTGCAATTTCAACTTCTGGAAGACTGTCCGGATCCTGAACCGTTAAGCTAAGGATGTACATGGCCAATTCTTCTGGGCTAAATTCAGCTGCCAATTTACGAGCATCTTTTGCGAATTTGTCAAAGTTGCCACGAATAGTTTCATCCGCAAAGTCACGTTCAATCTTCTTCAGCGCAACATGCTTTTTAGCTTGGAAGGCTTCTTCTGCTGTAGCAGGTTTCAAGCCCTTCATGCGTTTCTTGGTCAAGTTTTCGATGATTTGGAGGTAGCCCATCTCATTTGGTGCTACGAAAGTAATGGATTGACCTGACTTCCCAGCACGTCCTGTACGACCAATACGGTGAACATAACTCTCAGGGTCTTGTGGGATATCATAGTTGTAGACATGAGTCACACCTGAAATATCCAAACCACGAGCAGCAACGTCTGTTGCAACGAGGACATCAAGATTGCCATTTTTAAAATCACGAAGGACACGAAGACGTTTGTTTTGGTCCAAATCCCCATGGATACCTTCTGCACGGAAACCACGGATCTTCAGCCCACGAGTCAATTCATCCACACGACGTTTGGTACGACCGAAGACGATGGACAATTCTGGTTGATCAACATCCATAAGACGTGTCATGGTGTCGAATTTTTCTTGTTCTTTAACACGGATATAGTACTGGTCCACCAGCTCTGTTGTCAATTCCTTAGCAGCAATCTTGACATGCTCAGGTTCTTTCATAAATTGAACACCAATACGTTTGATGGCATCAGGCATGGTTGCTGAAAAGAGTAGAGTCTGACGATTTTCTGGGACACGTGAGATGATTGCTTCGATGTCTTCAAGGAATCCCATATTCAGCATTTCATCTGCTTCATCAAGGATGAGAGTTTCAATATCTTGTAATTTCAAGGCCTTGCGTTTGATCAAGTCTAGGAGACGACCAGGTGTTCCTACAACGATGTGAGCCCCTGATTTGAGAGCCTTGATTTGTTTTTCAATACTTGAACCACCGTAGACTGAACGGACTTTCACACCCTTACTACGACCAAAGCGGAAGAGTTCTTCCTGACTTTGAACAGCCAGTTCACGAGTTGGTGCAATCACCAAAGCTTGGATTGTCGCTTCTTCTGTACGAATTTTTTCAAGGGTTGGCAAGCCAAAGGCTGCTGTTTTCCCTGTACCAGTCTGTGCTTGACCGATAACATCTTTTCCCTCAAGAGCCAAAGGAATAGTTTGCTCTTGGATAGGACTTGCTTCTACAAATCCAGCTTTATCAACTTCTGCTAAAAGGTCAGCAGACAAGTTAAATTCATTAAATTTCACGTTTTTCTTCTTTCTAAAGGTGGTGCGAAGCCACCCTATAGCGCTTAGTTTATACTTTTCTTTTCATGACGTATTTTCATATCTTCTATGAAAGATCGTGTTGCTTCTTTTCCACAAAAGAAAAGTACTGCTTTCTTTGCAACTTATCTAGTATAACACAAGAAATGGTTAAAAGATAGTCAGACCATCTGATTAAATCATGTAAACGATTTTCTATCGATTTGCTTCACTCAAAAAGTATTTGTTAGAGCATTCGGTTCCTGAAACTATTTTCCGTAGCAGATTTGTGCAAAAGTCTTTTTCTTGTGCTAGAATGAAAATCAAACAGGAGGATTTAAAAATGTTAACATACGATTTAATTGTCATTGGATTTGGTAAGGCAGGTAAAACTCTGGCTGCCAAACTGGCTTCTGCTGGAAAAAAAGTAGCTCTTATCGAGCGCAACAAGGCCATGTACGGTGGAACTTGTATCAACATCGGTTGTATTCCAACGAAAACCTTGTTAGTTGCTGCTGAAAAAGACTTGTCATTTGACGAGGTCATGGCAACAAAAAATACGATTACGAGTCGCCTTAATGGTAAAAACTATGCAACAATCGCTGGTACTGGAGTTGATATCATTGATGCCGAAGCCCACTTTGTTTCTAATAAAGTCATCGAAATTCAAGCTGGTGATGAAAAACAAGAATTGACTGCTGAAACAATTATCATCAACACTGGTGCTGTGTCAAACGTATTGCCAATCCCTGGTCTTGCTACAAGCAAGAATGTCTTTGATTCAACAGGTATCCAAAACTTAGATCAATTACCAGAAAAACTTGGAATTCTTGGTGGTGGAAATATCGGTCTTGAATTTGCAGGTCTCTACAACAAACTTGGAAGCAAGGTAACAGTCTTAGATGCTTTAGATACTTTCCTACCTCGCGCGGAACCTTCTATTGCCGCTCTTGCTAAACAATACATGGAAGAAGATGGCATTGAACTGCTTCAAAATATCCATACTACTGAAATCAAAAATGATGGTGACCAAGTTCTTGTTGTGACTGAAAATGAAACCTACCGTTTTGACGCCCTACTCTACGCAACTGGACGTAAACCAAATGTAGAACCACTTCAACTTGAAAATACAGATATTGAACTAACTGAACGTGGTGCCATTAAGGTGGACAAACACTGTCAAACAAACGTTCCAGGTGTTTTTGCAGTCGGAGATGTCAACGGTGGACTTCAATTTACTTACATTTCACTCGATGACTTCCGTGTTGTCTTCAGCTACCTTACTGGTGATGGCAGCTACACACTTGAAGATCGTCTCAATGTGCCAAATACTATGTTCATCACACCCGCCCTTTCACAAGTTGGTTTGACTGAAAGCCAAGCAGCTGATTTGAAACTTCCATATGCTGTTAAGGAAATTCCTGTCGCTGCTATGCCTCGTGGTCACGTAAACGGAGACCTTCGTGGAGCCTTCAAAGCTGTTGTCAATACTGAAACTAAAGAAATTCTCGGTGCAACTATCTTCTCTGAAGGATCACAAGAAATCATCAACATCATTACTGTTGCTATGGACAACAAAATCCCATACACTTACTTCACAAAACAAATCTTCACTCACCCAACCTTGGCTGAGAACTTGAATGACTTGTTTGCGATTTAAGTTGAAATTTCATCGCATCGAACAGCCCACCTTGGGCTGTTTTTCTTTTTCTAAAATCTCAAATCTGTCTTTTTCAGCATTTATGATATAATAGAAACATGAAATTAAAAACTACTTTGGGCCTTCTTGCTGGGCGTTCTTCTCATTTTATCTTAAGTCGTCTTGGACGTGGAAGTACGCTCCCTGGAAAACTCGCCCTCCAATTTGATAAAGATATTCTACAAAATATAGCTAAGAACTACGAAATCGTTGTGGTAACTGGTACCAACGGGAAAACCTTGACAACCGCTCTCACTGTCGGTATCCTAAAGGAAATTTATGGTCAAGTTTTGACCAATCCAAGTGGTGCCAACATGATCACAGGGATTACAACTACCTTCTTGACTGCCAAATCTTCAAAAACTGGAAAAAATATTGCAGTCCTTGAAATCGACGAAGCTAGTCTCTCACGTATCTGTGACTACATCCAGCCTAGCCTTTTCGTCATCACCAATATCTTCCGTGACCAAATGGACCGCTACGGTGAGATCTATACGACCTACAACATGATTTTGGACGCTATTCGGAAAGTTCCTACTGCTACTGTTCTGCTAAACGGTGATAGTCCGCTTTTCTACAAGCCTGCAATTTCAAATCCTGTTCAGTATTTTGGTTTTGATCTGGAAAAAGGTCCAGCAAAGCTTGCTCACTACAATACTGAAGGTATCCTCTGCCCTGAATGTCAAAGTATTTTGAAATATGAGCTCAACACTTATGCTAACTTGGGAGCTTATATCTGTGAAAATTGTGGATGTAAACGTCCTGACTTGGACTACCGTCTGACAGAATTGGTTGAGTTGACCAACAATCGTTCTCGCTTTGTTATCGATGGCCAAGAATACGGTATCCAAATCGGTGGGCTTTATAATATCTACAATGCTCTGGCTGCAGTTGCTATCGCCCGTTACCTAGGCGCTGATTCTCAACTAATTAAACAAGGATTTGACAAGAGTCGTGCTGTCTTTGGACGACAAGAAACCTTCCATATCGGTGACAAGGAATGCACACTGGTTCTTATTAAAAATCCTGTTGGTGCTACCCAGGCCATTGAAATGATTAAATTGGCTCCTTATCCATTTAGTCTATCGGTTCTCCTTAATGCTAACTATGCAGACGGCATAGATACCAGCTGGATTTGGGATGCGGATTTTGAACAGATAACTGACATGGATATTCCAGAAATCAATGCGGGTGGAGTTCGTCATTCTGAAATTGCTCGTCGTCTACGTGTTACTGGCTATCCAGCTGATAAAATCACTGAAACAAGTAGCCTGGAACAAGTTCTCAAAACGATCGAAGCTCAAGACTGCAAGCATGCCTATATCCTTGCAACATATACGGCTATGCTAGAATTCAGAGAACTACTGGCCAATCGTCAGCTTGTTAGAAAGGAGATGAACTAATGGTTTATACTTCACTTTCCTCAAAAGACGGCAACTATCCATACCAGCTGAATATCGCCCACCTCTATGGAAATCTCATGAACACCTACGGAGATAACGGAAATATCCTCATGCTCAAGTACGTAGCTGAAAAGCTTGGGGCCTATGTGACAGTTGACATCGTTTCACTTCATGATAATTTCGATGAAAATTACTACGATATCGCCTTTTTCGGTGGCGGTCAAGACTTTGAACAAAGTATCATTGCTGGTGATTTGCCAGATAAAAAAGAAAACATTGACAACTTTATCCAAAATGATGGTGTCGTCCTTGCTATCTGTGGTGGCTTCCAGCTATTAGGCCAATACTATATTGAAGCTTCCGGAAGACGCATTGAAGGCTTGGGTGTCATGGGACACTATACACTCAACCAAACCAACAACCGCTTTATTGGTGACATTAAAATTCATAATGAAGAATTTGATGAAACCTATTATGGTTTTGAAAACCACCAAGGCCGCACCTTCCTCTCAGAAGACCAAAAACCGCTCGGTCAGGTTGTTTACGGAAATGGAAATAATGAAGAGAAAATCGGTGAAGGGGTTCACTATAAAAATGTCTTTGGTTCTTATTTCCACGGGCCTATTTTATCCCGTAATGCAAACTTAGCCTATCGCTTGGTCACTACTGCACTTAAGAAAAAGTATGGTCAGGACATCGTCCTTCCAGCTTATGAGGATATTCTCAGCCAAGAAGTCGCTGAAGAATATAGCGATGTGAAGAGCAAGGCAGATTTTAACTAATAATTAGATTCCAACTTGCTTCGGCTGTTGGAATTTTTTTACTTCATGTCTCCTTCTCTCTTGCAATTTCTACTAATTTTTGCAAAAATAGAGGGGTAGAAAGAAGGTAGCATATGTCTAAATTACAACAAATCCTAACATATCTTGAATCCGAAAAGCTAGACGTCGCTGTCGTATCTGACCCCGTCACTATCAATTACCTCACTGGCTTTTACAGTGATCCACACGAACGCCAAATGTTCCTCTTTGTCCTTGCAGACCAGGAACCACTTCTCTTTGTTCCAGCCCTTGAGGTTGAGCGTGCAACAAGCACTGTCTCATTCCCAGTTGTTGGTTATGTAGACTCTGAAAACCCTTGGAAGAAAATCCAAAACGCCTTGCCACAGCTTGATTTCAAACGTGTCGCAGTTGAGTTTGATAATCTTATCTTGACTAAATATCACGGTTTAAAATCTGTCTTTGAAACTGCTGAGTTTGAGAACTTAACTCCATTGATCCAACGCATGCGCTTGATCAAATCAGCAGACGAAGTGCAAAAGATGATGGTAGCAGGTGTCTATGCTGATAAGTCTGTTAAAGTTGGTTTTGACAATATCTCTCTTGATAATACGGAAACTGATATCATTGCGCAAATCGATTTTGCCATGAAACGCGAAGGCTATGAAATGAGCTTTGATACTATGGTCTTGACAGGTGATAACGCTGCAAACCCTCATGGTATTCCTGGAGCCAATAAGGTTGAAAACAATGCCCTTCTCCTCTTTGACCTCGGAGTTATGGTCAATGGTTATGCATCAGATATGACTCGTACAGTCGCTGTTGGTAAACCTGACCAATTCAAGAAAGATATCTACAACTTGACCCTCGAAGCCCAACAAGCTGCCCTTGACTTTATCAAACCTGGTGTAACAGCTCATGAGGTTGACCGTGCGGCTCGTGAAGTAATCGAAAAAGCTGGCTACGGTGAGTACTTCAACCACCGTCTCGGTCATGGTATCGGTATGGATGTCCACGAATTCCCTTCAATCATGGAAGGAAATGACATGGTTATCGAAGAAGGCATGTGCTTCTCAGTTGAACCTGGTATCTACATCCCTGGTAAAGTTGGTGTCCGTATCGAAGATTGTGGTGTTGTAACTAAAGATGGTTTCGACCTCTTTACAAGCACCAGCAAAGATTTGCTTTATTTTGATTAAAAAGTATATTACAAAAAATAAGATGGAAAAGCTTAACTTTCCATCTTATTTTTTGATTTGATAATAAATTTTATCAGCTATATAATCTTTTCGTTTCACACCATCTGGAATCGTCTTCCAAAAAGTCATACCAGCCTTTTCCATCACACGACCAGAGGCAGGATTTAAACTTGCATAGCAGGCATTAACCTCTTTAAATTCAATCTCATCCAGACAGTATGATAAAACTGCTTTCAAGGCTTCTGTCATGAGTCCTCGTCCCCAGTAGTCCATTCCTAAGATATATCCGATCTCACAGCTAGATTTTTCTTCATCCATACTGACCAGACTAATATCTCCAATGACATAGTCTGGATTTTCTTTGAGACAAATGGCCCATTTGTAATAGTTAGGATTGTCATAGGATGCTACCCAATTGCCAATAGAGTTTCGAGTCTGTTCGACATTCAGGTGTGGATCCCAAGTCACATAAGTTAGATTTTCTGAGCGTGAAGCCCAATTATCAAACATGGCTTGAGCATCAGTTTCACAAAAGCGTCTCAATATCAACCGTTCGGTATGTAATGTCTTTGTACCTATGGATTTCATAATCGTAACTCGCTTTCTATTTGAATGTTCAAGCTAAAAAGGTCCACTGGACCTTCTTAGTTTTCTTATTTCTAGGATCAGGGTAAAAACACTTTACTCATAAACATTGAGAAAACAACAGTTTCCTCTAATTTTATGACGCAGTAGCTGTCTGGCTTGAAATGCACTTTAGCAAGCTTTTTCAAGCCTAGTCAGCCTTGCGGGGGTGAGACTACGAAATCGAACTCTTCGAGTTACCGACCTGCCTCGTTTCCCTATTTCTAGACTCGGGGTTCAAGGTCCACTGGACCTTCTTCTCTTTCTCATTTCTAGGTGAAAGGGTAAAAAGTCCCCCGGACTTTCCTCGCTTTTCTATTTTCAGGCTCAGGCTAAAAAAGTCCCCCGGACTTTTTTACTCCCAAAACGTATCAAACACGGTGATTGGTAGATGGCGTTTGTGTTGGCCTTTGTACCACCATTTTTCAATGGTTGCTTGAGCTTCTGGGCTGACTTGCTTACCTTCGAGGTAATCATCAATTTCATTGTAAGTAACTCCTAAGGCTACTTCGTCTGCAATACCTGGTTTTTCTTCTTCCAAATCTGCTGTTGGGATTTTTTCATAGAGGGCTGGATCAGCTCCAAGTTCCTTCAAGAGTTGTTTCCCTTGGCGTTTATTGAGGCGATAAAGCGGGAGAATATCTGCACCACCGTCACCAAATTTGGTAAAGAAACCTGTGATATTTTCCGCAGCATGGTCAGTCCCGATAACTGCTCCACTATGAGCTCCTGCGAGTGCATATTGAGCAATCATACGACTACGAGCCTTGATATTTCCTTTGTTAAAATCGGAAACAGGACTGCCTGTTGCTTCTACTGCTGCCGTCATAGCATCAGCAGATTCCTTGATATTCACGACCAAGCTAACATCAGGCTGGATAAAAGCTAGGGCTTTTTGGGCATCTGCTTCATCTGCTTGCACTCCATAAGGGAGGCGAACAGCGATAAATTTATAACTATCATCACCTGTTTCTGCTCGCATTTCTTCCATGGCTAATTGAGCCAAGCGTCCTGCCAAAGTCGAGTCCTGTCCCCCAGAAATTCCTAAGACAAGTGTCTTTAAAAAAGGATGTTTTTTCAAGTATCTTTTCAAAAAGTCAATCGAACGACGGATTTCTTCCTGGGCATCAATCACTGGTTTAACCCCCAGTTCTTGGATAATGGTCTCTTGCAAACTCATTCTTCTTCTCCTTCACCTAGAGCTTCCTTACGCATTTTATCAATCAAGTCCATCTTGTCTTGCCATACATCACGGGCCAAGTCGACAGGGTAATGTTGTGGGTTAAGAACACGTTTGTATTCGTCCCAGAGCTTGTCAAATTCCTTACGAGCATAGGCTTGAATTTCAGGTAAACTTGGTAAATCATAGACCAGCTTACCTTCCTTGAAAATGTCTACCAAGAGAGGAACAGCATCAAAATTACGGACAGTTTTCTTGATGTAAGTATAGGTTGGATGGAACATCTTGATTTCAGTCATGCTAGCAACATCGACACCATCATAGGTAATGTAATCACCTTCTGACTTGCCTTTTTCACGACTGGTGATGCGCCAAACTTGTTTCTTACCTGGTGTTGAAACTTTCTCTGCATTGTTTGAAAGCTTGATGGTATTGCGCATATGACCATTCTCATCTTCGATGGCAACAACCTTATATACTGCCCCAAGTGCTGGTTGGTCATAAGCAGTGATGAGCTTAGTTCCTACACCCCAGACATCAATCTTAGCTTTTTGCATTTTGAGGTTAAGGATGGTATTCTCATCAAGGTCATTTGATGCATAGATCTTAGCATCTGTAAATCCTGCCTCGTCCAGTTGTTGACGAACTTTTTTAGAAATATAGGCGATATCTCCAGAGTCAATACGGACACCAAGGAAATTAATCTTATCACCAAGTTCACGCGCAACCTGAATTGCTGCTGGAACACCGATCCGAAGAGTATCGTAGGTATCCACTAGGAATACACAGTTTTTGTGCGTTGAGGCATAAGCTTTGAAAGCCTGATAATCATTTCCATAAACTTGAACTAATGCATGGGCATGAGTTCCTAAAACCGGAATACCAAAGAGCTTACCTGCACGTACATTACTAGTTCCATTGGCACCACCAATGACAGCCGCACGAGTTCCCCAGATAGCTGCATCCATTTCTTGAGCACGACGTGTACCGAACTCCATCAAAGGCTCATCTTCAATGACTGAACGAATACGAGCCGCCTTAGTCGCAATCAAGGTTTGAAAGTTGACGATGTTCAAGAGAGCTGTTTCAACCAATTGACACTGAGCCAAAGGACCTTCCACTTGAACAATCGGTTCATTGGCAAATACCAAATCCCCTTCTTGAGCAGAACGTACAGTCAATTCCAACTTGAGATTACGGAGATATTCCAAGAAAGCACCATGATAACCAAGTGACTCCAAATAAGCAATATCGCTATCCGAAAAACGCAAATTTTCAAGGTATTTCACAATTCGTTCCAAACCTGCAAATACAGCATAACCATTTTTAAACGGTTGTTGGCGGAAATAAACTTCAAAAACCGCTTTCTTGTTATGAATCCCTTGGTCAAAGTAAACCTGCATCATGTTAATTTGATACAAATCCGTGTGCAATGTTAAACTGTCATCTGGGTACATATACTGTCCTTCTTCCTTATTTGTAAAAAGATGAAAATGTTTCTTCTTTTCTCATAAATTAGTACTATTATAACACATTTTATCGATATTGATAAAAAGCTAACAAGCTATTCTATGCTCTCGAGCTCATCCATATCTTTTTCATACTTCTTCTGAGCCCATTCACCATAACTTTTCAAGCCTAAGTTTCCAATAAAGACCCAAGGAATATAAAAGATATAGGTAAATACCCAAGCATAAATGTATTTAAGATGTAGAGGGTTGTGCTGATAAATTTCGATATTGAACTGGTAGTTTTGGAGCATCAAGATAGCTGTAATCACTAGAGTTAATAACAGGCAGCCTAAAATTGTAAAATGAAAACGACTATAATAGGTCACACCCAGATTTCGAGATCGGTTGAAAAATAAAAAGTCCCAATAATGATAATGATGAGCATCATACTCGGATTAAAAAGACTTGGCGCTAATACTGCAATGATATAAGATAGGAGCGACAAAGCGATACAGATATAGAAACTTTCAGCCCCTGCTTTATTCATCAGTTGCTCTTCTCTTTCATCCAATAATTGGTAATAATAAAATCTATTTTTCATCTTCTTCCTCCCAAAATAATTGATCTAAAGTTTTACCTAAGCATCTGCAAATGGATTGGCAAAGTGAAAGCGAAGGATTGTACTTTCCAGCTTCTATCAAGCCGATAGTCTGGCGCGTAACCCCTACAGCTTCTGCCAAGTCACCTTGTGTCATATCAAGCTCTACTCGAGCGAGTTTTAATTTTAAATTCTTAGCCACTTGTTACCTCCTCCTTAATTTTAAAAGTCGCGCTTCTTTTTTCAACTTTATTATATCATATATTTTACATTATGCAATATATATCTTTCTTTTTGTGCGATTTTTTTTACAAAAATTCCCTACCAGCTAAATGATAGAGAGTTTTCCACTTATTCAAATTTTTTCAAAACATCTACGACATCGCTTCTGTGTTTGACTTGATAGGCTTTGATACCTAAACTTTCAGCCATATTAGTATTATCTTTAACATCATCCAGAAAAATACAATTTGCTGGATCCAACTGATATTTACGGAGAATTTCTTCAAACATCTTTGGATCTGGTTTGATGGCCTTGATATCGCAAGAAAGAACGAATCCATCTAAGATTTCATTTAAGGAGAGAGTTGTTCCTCCAATAATTCATAAAAAACTGGTGATGTATTTGACAAAACAAAAATACGATGGCCTTTTTCCTTTAACCCTGTAAGAAGCGGAAAGACTTCCATGTAAATATCAATGTAAGCAGGCCAATTCCAAATAACTTCTTCTACCTTTTTCTCATAGATATCCCCTAATAAGGAAAGAACTCTATCAACCAATTCTTCTCGAGTCAAGGCTCCCAGGTCCAATCGTTCCCATAAACCCGACTGGAAAATAGACTTGGGCAGTGTACAATAAGTTGTGTAAACACAAAAAGGAATAAATCCTGTATAGTAGAGTTGCAACACATTTACTAG
>NZ_JAHZPU010000036.1 GCF_019929575.1 Streptococcus infantis | reverse complement strand
TCTTCTGTCGTTGTAGTTGTTGAAGTTGTTTTTGGCTCTTCTGTCGTTGTAGTTGTTGAAGTTGTTTTTGGCTCTTCTGTCGTTGTAGTTGACGTCGTTGTAGTTGACGTCGTTGTAGTTGTGGTGGTTGTGGTTTTGGTTGTAGTTGTAGTCTTATCACCACTACCAGTACCTGAACCACTTTCCAATCTTGTCAAAGCAGTGATTGAGCGAGGGTTAGCGAAGTTTGTTGCTGACCAGTCTAATAAATTGCTAACATTAGTTCCCGCAGGAAGTTCTGAAGCCAATTCCGTTGTATACTCAATATACATAGCCCAATTCCAGTTATCACCGAAGTTAATTGTAAAGCCTGTGATTTTTCCTTCAGCATTTCGTGTGAATTCAGCTTTTTTAGTAAAGTTATCAATTGGTTCCAATTTAAGAAGCGCAGCTTCATTAGGAATTTTCTCTGGTTGAGTTGCATAACGAACAGCACGAAGAGAACCTTCTACAAGAACTTGTCCGTTATCGCTAAAGTCATCTTTGATAACCATGTTGTCTAGCTTATCTTGGACAGCATTTAATAGAATACGCCATTTGATTCGTTTAGGATTTTCAGGATCTTGGTAACCATATTTCATTTCATAGTCACCTATCTCACCCGTATCAGTTTGGTAATTGAGAGTGTATTTTTCAGTTCCAAACGTAAATGTATATTTCCCTGGCTTTGTCAAAGTAACTGTATTAGGACGTACAGAGTATTTCAAAGCCATTATTTTATCTTTATAGTTCTTAGAAAAGTAGTCCGTAAATGTAATGGTTACTTTTTGTGTGCTTGGATCCGTAACAGCATTAGCAACTACCTGACCATCACTATGTAAAATTGGGAATTCTAACTTAGTTACTAAACCTAATTCCTTAGGAAGGTCAAGAACAAGGGTATCTCCTTCATTAATTTTCTGAGAATCTGGGAAAGAAATTGTATTTGTAGCTTCCATGGTCTTTCCAGTAACAACCTCAGTGTCAGCAGTCAATGGTTTCCCATCCACTGTAATTGCCGTCTTGTTCGTATAATTTGTAATATCAGTGGCAAATACTGTTGTAAGTATTGTCAAAGATAATACAAGCATACTAGCAAAAGCTAACACACGCATATAGTTCTTTTTTAGATTACGCATTGTTATCTCCTTAAATTTTATCAAGCATATAATAGCATTTTTTTATAAGAAATTCAAGAAATTAATATGTGTTGAAAATATCATTAACAAAATAACAATTTAGCATTATTTATAATCAAATTATTTCTAATACACTGAAATTACATATCTTTCTTTTTATTACTTATTCCCAATATTGTTAAGAATAGGATTACAAAACCATATAGTGATCATCGCAAACTTGACTATTTCCCTATCTCTGACAAGAGCTGTCCTTGAACTACTGGAACTTCAACTTTTTGAGATTCTTGATTTGGAACTGCCAATTAGTTCATCTGTCTATCCTGTTTAGGAGATGAAGCCATTGGGATGCTAGCAAACCTGTACTGATGTTACTTGAATTGGTTCTTCTACCAATATTCCGATTTCAATGATCTCGGTTTGGACTTGCTCAGGCTCTTCTGAGCGAATCAATTCTTTCTTGAACTCCACTCCATCCTTAAGGAACCAGCGACACGCATCTTGTCGTCTACCTGATTTACTTTTTTGCAGAAAAACTTGTGTACCTTTAACAAGTTCAGGCTTTTTAATCGTTTGCTTTTCACAATCGAGTTCTTCTACTTGGATGTTTTCTTCTATTTTTAAATATTATTTAAATCATTTTAACTGCTAAGTTCTTCAAATAGTACTTGCTTCAAAAAAGCCAGGACTGATATCCTGACTCATTATTCTACTATTAAAATCCTAATTTTTCAAAGATTTCTGAGAAGTTTTGGCTGATTGCTTCAAGTGAAACTTGAACTTCTTCGCGAGTTTGGTTGTTCTTGACTGTCACTTGTCCTCTTTCGACCTCGCTCTCTCCAAGAGTGATAAGAGTCTTAGCAGCAAAAACATCGGCTGACTTAAACTGAGCTTTGAGTTTGCGGTTAAGGTAATCACGCTCTGCTTTGAAACCTTGTTGGCGAAGAGCTTGTACCAACTCCAAGGCTTTAAGATTAGCTCCTTCACCGAGAACAGCGATATAGACATCTAGGGCGTTTTCGATAGGAAGGGCTACACCTTGCTTTTCAAGGATGAGAAGCAGACGCTCTACACCAAGTCCAAAACCAAATCCAGCAGTCTCAGGACCACCAAAGTAAGCAACCAAGCCATCGTAGCGACCACCTGCACAGACTGTCAAGGCATTGCCCTCAATCTCAGTGATGAATTCAAAAATCGTGTGGTTGTAGTAGTCCAAACCACGAACCATATTGGTATCGATGATATAGTCTACCCCGAGATTTTCCAACATTTGACGAACAGCATCAAAGTGAGCTTGGCTTTCTTCGTCAAGGTAATCCAAGATAGACGGCGCATTCTCTACTGCCACCTTGTCTTCTTTTTCCTTAGAGTCCAAAACACGGAGAGGATTTTCCTCCAAGCGACGTTGGCTATCCTTAGACAAGGTCTCCTTGAGCGGTGTCAAATAGTCAATCAAGGCGTGGCGGTAAGCCGCACGGCTCTCAGGATTTCCAAGCGTGTTGAGGTGTAATTTGACACCTTGGATGCCGATTTCTTTCAAGAAATGGGCTGCCATAGCGATTGTTTCCACATCTGTCGCTGGATTGCTAGAACCAAAGCACTCCACACCGATCTGGTGGAATTGACGCAAGCGACCTGCTTGTGGGCGCTCATAGCGGAACATTGGCCCCATGTAGTAGAACTTGCTTGGTTTTTGAACTTCTGGTGCAAAGAGTTTGTTTTCCACATAAGAACGAACGACTGGAGCAGTTCCTTCTGGACGGAGGGTAATATGGCGGTCTCCCTTGTCGTAAAAATCGTACATTTCCTTGGTTACGATATCCGTTGTATCTCCGACAGAACGACTGATGACTTCGTAGTGCTCAAAAATTGGGGTACGTACTTCTGCGTAGTTGTAGCGTTTGAAGATTTCACGCGCAAAGCCTTCAACGTACTGCCATTTGGCCGACTCAGCAGGTAAAATATCCTGCGTTCCTTTTGGTTTTTGTAATTTCATAGGGAATCCTCTTTATAACTTAATAGTCCTATTTTACCATAAATGAAGGGATTGGGACAGTGTGAAAAGAAGACTAACACCTAAATTTCATTTTTGAGATTAAGACTAGCTAGGAGAATCGCAAGCAAGGAAAGTCCAACAAACAGAGCCCATGTTAACTGTATATCCCATACTGCCACCAGTGAAAAACAGGCTGTCCCCACTGGTATAGATAGAGTAAACAACAAACCTAAAAAATTACTGGTACGAGAGAGAACCTCTGGAGCAAGATTTTTCATGAGCAGAGCACTAATCTTTGGAGAAATTTTCCCAGAAACATACATGGTAAAAAAGACGAAAAACATCCCGAGCAAGACTTGGTTTAACAAATTAGATAGACCAACTAGACTTGCTCCTAATGTAACCCACATCATCAATCTAGGCAGAGATTGCTTCCCAAAATAATCATTGCCCGTAAGGCTACTGATGATAACTGCTAATAAGGTAATCAATTGTAAGATAAACAATGCATCCTTGTAGGAAAAATTCAGTAAGGAATGATTTAAAAGGAAGATGTTATAGATACCACCTAAGGCACCACCCAAAGCATTGATAAGCAAGATAGCAAAGAGCATAAAACCAAAGTTTTTCTGTCCACTTTTAAGAAAAACAAGACGTAAATTTCGGTAAATTGTTAGGAACTGCTCTTTGATAGAAAGCTTCTCATTTTTCAGTGATTTACTATCAACAAGTGGAGTTGATAAGCTTAATTCAGCCCTTCCTAAAAAGAGAATGAGAGCTGACACTAGGAAAAATATGGCATTGATTCCCGCTACGAGTGAAAAGTTCTGTGTTGACACCCCTAATAGCCAAACTCCAAAAGCCTGCCCGCCAATCGCAGAGATGTAGGTAATAAACTGTGAAAAGGAGTAGGCCTCCATCAAATCTGGCTCTGCTACTTTTTCTTTAACGAGAGGCATTCGCAAGCCACCAGCAAAATCACTGGCTACATCACTAATGACATTGATGAGGCAAAGGGTCGAAAAGGCAAAGAAACTAGCTTGCTGAACAACTAGGGCTGCTAGAAAAAATAAAACCGCCTGAAATAAACCGACATAGGTCATCCATTTGACCTTGTCCTTGGTATAATCTGCCCGAATTCCCACAAAAACTGTAAAAAGAGTTGGAAGCATCATCACAACATTCGCCATTGCAACGGCAACAGAAGCCTCTGGCAAAGTCGAGGCATAGACCACAAACACTAAATTAAAAATGGAAGCTCCAAAAGCATTGAAAAATCGTGATAAACTCAAAACTCTGTAAGCTTGATTTCTTAGTAATAGTTTCATATAGATTCCTCTCTTTCTCACATACTACTTTTATGGTAGCTCTAGTATAGCATCAAGAATCTTATGAGAAGATATTTTTGAATATATGCAACAGACTAAACTGATAACGAAAACGATAGAATTTTTCTAATGCTAATAAGTATCTTCACAGTCCTATCGTTTCAAGTTATTTTATCTAGTTGCAGATATTCAACACTCCATGGCGCTTCTATAATAGTCAGCAGATTTGATACAACCAATCATCTCGAAAATACGGAGAGCGTCCTCCATCTTTCTCTGCCCTTCCTCTACTCTTCCTTGCTTACTATCAAGCAAACCTTCTGCCCAGAGGTAGACTATTCGAAAATAGGTTTCATTTTCTTCAAAGAAGTTCTTTTCAATTTGTTTTTTAAAATAGAGGGCATTGGTAAAATCATCAATTTCAATACAGGCCATAAAAGCATTGAGGAGCAAGGTATGCATCATATTTCGATTTTTCCCAACTCCTTGCAAGAAATCTGACTTCCGCAACATTTCTCGAGAGTACTTTGTAAAAAGCTGGACTGATAAAAGCGGAGAGCAGGAAGAAAAGAACAACAGTTCATAGTGTCCCCAAATTTCGACAGAAAATAGATAATCATGTAGGACTCTTTCTTCCTCAGCGGTCAATGTAACCGTCTCATCAATGGCTTTCATATAGGATTTTATTAAAATCGCATTGAGAATGTGTTGCTGTCTATCTTTTGAAAAAGGAAGTTGTTGATATTCTCTCTGGTAAAGAGTGCGCAAGGATGTCAAATCTTGAGGGTCAATAGCCTCAACTATTCTGTTTCTAAATTCAGAATAGGCATCCTGATGAAAACCTCTCGCCAAAAATAACAATTCTTCCATACTCGCATGAATATTCTCCAAAGCTGTGATTAACTTTGGAGCAGATATTTCACTCTGACCATTTTCAAAACGCGACAATAAGGATGCTGAAAAGCGTCCGCCTGTTGCTTTTCTCAAGGAGATTTTTCTGGACTCCCTTAACTCTTTAAAAACTTTTCCTAAATTCTTCATACTCTTACCACTCGTCTTTTATTTTTTCCTATTTTACCACATTTCCTAATAAATACTAGTTCCAAACCAGCATTTACAATCTGCCACAGGCATGATACAATGAATAACATCAGATATACGAAGGAGAATTTATGAAAAAGAATATCTTGACGACCCTTGTAGCTGCCCTTGTCTACTTTCTCTGCATCGGAGTAGGGGTTCTACTAGGAAACCTTGTCGACCACACTGGAAATATGTTTTACGCCCCTGCCTTTTCTGCTCTTGTGGGTGGTAGCGTCTATATGATCCTTTTAGCAAAGGTTCCTCGTTTTGGAGCTATTACTACGATTGGGCTCGTTATCTCTCTATTTTTCCTCGGAAGCAAGCATGGTGCTGGTGCCTTTCTTCCAGGAATCATCTGCGGTCTTGCAGCAGATGGCATTGCTCATCTTGGCCACTACAAAGATAAGGTCAAGAACCTTCTTTCCTTCCTAGTTTTTGCTTTTGGTACTACTGGTCCCATCCTACTCATGTGGTTGACACCTCAAGCTTACATAGCAACCCTAGTTGCTCGTGGAAAATCTCAGGACTATATTGATCGCATCATGGTTGCGCCAAATCTCATTACCATTCTTCTCTTTGTAGCAAGCGTCCTTATCGGTGCTCTACTCGGTGCCTTGATCGGACAAAAACTTAGTAAGAAGTTTGCAGACAAAATGTGATAGAAAAAGAGCCACACAGCTCTCAGTAGATTGACAAACCCTTTCGGTAATTTTACTACATCTTGAAAACTCTTAGAAATGCTGAAACATGCTATTTTTAAGAGTTTTTTTATTTTCTCTAGTAAAATCATAACCACCCGTCTAACGGGTGGTTTGCACCAGGGCTATAGGCCCAAATTACCAGCCAGCGCCTAAAGACGCTGGCTTTCACGTTGTTCAAGCCTCATTGCTCTTGACTCGTCACTTGCCTCTTAAAGAGGCGTGAGTATTACTTACTACTGTCCCTAAAGGGATCCTCATATTCTTTTACACTCAATTTATCTAGTGCTATATCATGCTTTTCCTGCTCTTGAACATACTTCTTAATTGTGGCTCCATTGAGTCCAACCGTACTCACATAATAACCTTCCGCCAAGAAATGCCGATTTCCAAACTTATATTTCAAATTGGCGTGTTTGTCAAACATCATGAGTGCACTCTTACCTTTTAAATACCCCATAAAACTTGAAACACTTATCCTCGGTGGAATACTTACTAACATATGTACATGATCTGGCATCAAGTGTCCTTCGATAATTTCAAAACCTTTATAACTACACAAGCTATGAAATATTTCACCTAAACTACTCCGATATTGATTATAGATGACTTTTCGTCTATACTTAGGGGTGAACACAATGTGATACTTACAGTGCCACTTTGTGTGTGATAAACTATGAGACTTTTGTACCATGGTTTTCTCCTTTCGCTTTACAATTGGCTTGAACACCTTTATTGTATCGCGTTTGGAGTTTTTTTGGTATAACCTTCGACGCGCACCCGCATAGCGGGTGGTTTATTTGTCTCGCACCTCACGGAGCGAGACGGACTAATAGTCACATAAGAAAAAGATTGAAGAAAATTATCCACAACGGACTTTTTCTTCAATCTGAGAGCCACACGGCTCTTTTATTTATGGCTTAATTTCTTGGTCAAAAAGTCTCCCAAGAACTGAATTGTAAAGATAATCAAGATAATGATAAGCGTCGCAAGGACTGTCACATCATGATTGAAACGGTTAAATCCATAGGCGATAGCTACGTTACCGATACCACCTGCTCCGACCGCTCCCGCCATAGCTGTTTCACCGACAAGGGAAATCAAGGTTACAGTTGTCACACGGATCAAGTCTGGTAGACCTTCCGATAGGTAAACACCTACGATGTCCCAGAAAGTAGCTCCGCTAGCTTGAGCTGCCTCGATGACACCGCCATCTAGCTCTGCCAATACCACCTGTACCTGACGAGCAAAGAAGGCAAAGACTGCAAAAGATAGGGGTACAATAGCCGCATTTGGTCCGATACTTGTCCCTACGATTAGATGAGAGAAGGGTGACAAGACAGCCAAGAGAATGATGAATGGCACCGCACGGAAGATAGAGGTAATCTTGTCCAAAATCCAGAAAACAACTTTATTTTCCAAGACACCACCTGGAGCTGTCAAGACAAGGAAAAGCCCTGCAACCAGCCCTAGGAAACCTCCGATGATGAAGGAAAGAACCGTCATATAAAGGGTCAAGTAGATTGCCGTTCCCCAGCCAGCCTGACCAGACCAACCCATCTTGTAGACGTTTGGTAAGTATGCTTTAATCAATTCTGCCATCTTACTGTCCTCCCTTCAATACTTTTAGTTGTACACCAGCCTGACGGATGGCGTCTTGAGCGCTTGCCAAGGCTTCTTTTTCCCCTGACAATACAACCACAAGTTCACCCACAGGAGTGCCGTCCAAAATTTCAATGTTCCCATAGAGAATATTGGCTGTTACTTGGTAGTGCTTGTACAATTCATTCAGAAGTGGTTCATCTGTAGAAGCGCCTGCATACTTGAGTTGTACCAAAATGCTGTTTTCAGATAAGTGCTCTACAATTTCTTGTTTCTCAATCTTGACCATAGCTTCATCGATACCTGTCGCAGTCGAAATAAAGTCCTGAGTCAATGGCTGCTTAGGATCTGAGAAGATTTCAAGAACGCTGCCCTCTTCAATCAAGCGACCATCCTGCATCACTGCCACACGGTTAGCAATGTCTTTGACAATCTGCATCTCGTGTGTAATCAAGACAATGGTCAAACCTAGTTTACGGTTCAATTCTTGCAAGAGTGACAAGATTTGTTTCGTTGTCTTTGGATCAAGAGCTGAAGTTGACTCGTCTGAAATCAAGATTTTTGGATCATTGGCCAAGGCACGCGCAATAGCCACACGTTGTTTTTGACCTCCAGATAATTGTGAAGGATAGTTTTCGGCACGGTCAGCCAAGCCCACCAAGTCGAGCAATTTAGCTACTTTAGCCTTCTTTTCTTCCTTGCTGAGCCCAGAGTGTTTGAGGGCAAAGGCTACATTTTCCTCTGCTGTTTTCTGGCTCATCAGGTTAAAGTGTTGGAAAATCATCCCGATATCTTGACGTTTATGACGTAATTGCTCAGCAGTTAAGGTAACCTTGCCATCAAAAATTACATCATTATCTACAGTAATTCGACCTGCAGATGGTTTTTGCAAGAGGTTAATCACACGAACTAGGGTTGATTTCCCTGCCCCAGAATATCCAACGATTCCGTAGATATCCCCTTCTTGGATGTGAATAGTCACATCCTTGACCGCTGTGATGGTTCTTTTCTTTTGGTGAAACGTCACATCGATCTGATCTAACTTGATAATATCTCTACTCATAGCTTCTAATCAGCTCCTCTACTAATTCAATATGGGTGTAATAATCTGCGATTCGCACATTTTCATCTCCACCATGGTCTCGGCTATTAGCATTTCCTAGACCAAAGGCAACCATAGGTACTTCTAAAGCATCAAAGACCGTATGCATAGGTCCTGTCCCAGCTGTAGTCGGCAAGACTGAAACGCCCTGTGGATAGAATTTCTTGGCTAACTCAATAACATTGAGAATAGATGGTGCACTCATATCGCTTCGATAACTCATCTCACCCAAGGTATAGTATAATTCTACCTTATCAAAGCCGTTTTTGTCTAGTTGTTTCCGGATTTTATCCAAAACATCATGCGGGTCCAAGCCAGGAACCAAACGAACTTCTAGCTTGGCACTAGCCTCTGCTGGTAGAATCGTTTTAACTCCTTGCCCCTGATAACCAGACTGAATTCCTTCGATATTGAGTGCTGGTTCAAAGAAGAAACGCTTTAGAAAGGCTGTACGTTCCTCTTGTAAAAGTGGCAATTCCAAGCCATAAATCTGGCTGATTTCTTCTGGATTGCGTTGAGCATAGGTTTCAACCAAGGCTAACTCACGTTCGTTAGGCTCTTGGACCTCATCGTACAAGCCCTCAACTAAAATACGTCCATCTGCAGCTCGCAAACTGGTCAAGGCTTGAATCAGATACCATGGAGCTGACTCTACAATACCGCCATAGCTAGAGTGGATATCCACATCGGCACTCTTGACCTTAGCATCAAAGGTTACAATTCCTTTGTTCCCACCAGAGATTTCTAGCTGTTCCAAGGCATTTTTGGTCCCTTGTTCCCAGACCAATAAATCTGCACCACGAAGCTTGTCCGCATGTTTTTCTAGATATTTGTCCAAGTCCATAGAGGCAGACTCTTCAGCTCCTTCCATGATGAAACTGATATTGACTGGTAGATCATCATGATGCTGCATGTATTTTCTAAGAGCACTCAAGCGGGCAGTGATATGTCCCTTATCATCATCAACCCCGCGTCCATACATAATGCCATCACGCACAGAAAGCGTAAATGGATCCTCTGTCCAGACTTGGTCGCCATCCGCAGGTACTGTGTCATAGTGGTTATAGAAAATGATAGTCTTGGCATTTGGGCGTGAACTTTTAAAATGCGCCATGACAAAGGGTGCCGTATAACTCTCATCAATCTCGACCTCTGCACCTACACGCTTAAAAATTTCGCCTAGATAACGAGCCACTTCTTTAAGGCCGACTTGTTGGGCAAAGACTGATTTTTTAGAAATCAAGGTACGCAAAACTTCAAAGTAATGCTGCGCTACATGATCCTTTTCAAACTTTTCAATTTGTTCTTCTTGGCTAGGGAAAACCATTTTCTCTCTACCTTTCTACTAGGACTTGTACCTTTGGAATCAATACAAGTGGATGTTTCTTTTCTTTAGTCTCTATATAAAAGCAAGAGGTGGAAAAAATCTCTCCCACCTCCCTGTGTTTATTACCAAACTGGTTGATCCAAGCCGTCTGAAGTTTCTTCGATGACTTTTTTCACTTCATCAGTATGGTAAGCTGCGATAATTTTCTTGATTGCATCAGCTTTAGGTGATGATTCCCAATCTTTTTTCGCAACGATGATGTTGTACCATTGTTTTGAGTTTTCGTCAGCTTGCTCTTTAAAGAGTGCTTTCTTGTAGTCCAATTTTGCTTCTGTAACAAAAGTATTGTTTACAACTGCTGCATCAACTGAAGTCAATGAACGAGCTGTTTGGCTAGCGTCCAACTCAGTGATTTTCAAGTTCTTTGGATTTTCTTTGATGTTTGCGATTGTAGCAAGTTCAGTTCCTGAAACATCCAATTTAATCAAACCAGCTGATTGAAGAAGGTAAAGGGCACGGCTTTCATTAGTAGCATCGTTTGGAATAGCAATTTCACCGTTGTTTGGGATTTCTTCCACTTTAGTGTACTTGTTTTCTTCACCGTTTTTACCTGAGTAAAGGCGGATTGGTGAGATATAAGTATCTGCAATCGCTACAAGGTCTTTACCGTTTTCTTTGTTCCAGTTGTTCAAGAAGTTGTAGTGTTGGAAAGCGTTCAAGTCTACTTCACCATCAGCAGTTGCTTTGTTTGGTTGTGAGTAGTCTGTAAACTCTGTGAATTCCAATTTAATTCCGTCTTTTTCAACCAATTCTTGGACTTTATCCCAACGTGCTTCTTCTGAACCACTACGGTTAACAGTTGCGATTTTAACTGTAGTTGTGTTGTCTGCTTTCTTGTCCGAATTTCCGCAAGCTGCAAGTGCAAGGCCTGCTACTGTAGCGATAGCTGCTACGCCTAACCATTTTTTAATTTTCATGATTCGTTCTCCTTTAAAAATAATACTGTAATAGTATCTCACACTTTATTTGATTTCGCAAATTGTTATTAGATAGGCAGACATATAGTTTGAAACTATATGTCTAAAAGTTGCAAAATCATCCACCTACGAGAGAATGGATGATTTACAAACTTATTTGATGTCAGCTTCTGCTGGGAGGTAAGAACCACCAAAGAACTGTTGAGATAATTTTTCAAGAGTTCCGTCTTTGTATAGTTCTTGGATGCGTTTGTCAACAAATGATTTCAATTCATCTTGACCTTTTGCAAGAAGTGGGTAAACGTAAGGTTGTTGGTCACTTGGAAGTTCGATGACTTTCAAGTTATCCAAACCTTGGTTTTTGATAACTGTTTCTACACCGATTTTATCAAAAATCTTGTAGTCAAATTGTCCATCGCTCAAACGTCCCATGATTTGTTGGAAGTCAGCTTTTGTATAGTTAAGGACAGTTGGGTTATCTGCGTGTTGTTTGTTATATTCTTCCAATTGTTTAGCTGATGTTGTTCCTTGAACGACTTCAGTAGATTTTCCACCGATATCATCAAGCGATTTGATGCTGTTATCATCTTTCTTAACTACGAGAACGTTAGGGTTTTTAGCAGTTGGTGCTGCGTAAAGATATTTTTCTGCACGTTCTTTAGTGTAGCTGATGTTGTTAACCGCCATTTGGTAACGATCTGCGTCAAGGCCTGCAAAGATTCCTGACCATTCTGTCTTTTCAAACTTGACATCATACTTGTCAGAGTCTTTAAAGATAGCGCGAACAACCTCAATCTCAAAACCAGTCAACTCACCGTTGTCTTCATAGTTAAATGGTTTTGGTGACGCGTTAGTTGCTACGACGATTTCTTTTTTACCAGATGTTGCTTCACCAGATGCAGCATCTTTCTTTTCACCACCTGAGCAAGCTGCCAATACACCCGCGGCTACAAGCCCTAGGGCAGCAAGTGATGAATATTTAACGATTTTTTTCATGATATTTCCTCCAAAATAGAATACAATCTTATCTTAACAGAAAAAAAGGAATTACGCTATTATATGATTTCTATATTTGTGATAGGTTTTCTTTATGGCTGATTAAAAGACCAAACGTAGGACTGCTATCAAGACCACCCCAAAGAGAACGGTCCCCACCAGATTGCGGTAACGAAAGGCTACAAAAGCCGTTGGAAAGACTGTTAAAAAGTCTAACCACTTTATCTGCGGGAGACTTCCAACTTTTCCTGTCACCACACTTGAAAGAATCAAGGCAAAGATAATAGAAACTGGTAGAAATTTCAAAAAGCGCTCTACGATAGGCGGCAAACCCTTGTACTTGACTAGAATAAAAGGAATCATTCTTGGAATCCAAGTCACCAAGCCAGAAAAGACAATTGCTAATAAAATATACTTACTGACCATCCAAGACCACCCCCATGGTACAACCTAGCAAGGTCGCAAACAGAACAGCTAATGACTGAGACACCACCGTCAAGAGCAAAAAGAAAGATACAGCTACAACTGCTAAAATTATGAAGAGATTGCGCAAAGGAATCCGTTTTTGCATAATCTGAAACTGGGAAGTAAAAATCCCAATAAACATCCCCACTAGGGCAAAATCTAAGCCAAAAATTTCTGGATTTGGTAGAAGTCCACCTAGAGCAGTTCCGACAACAGTTCCGACAAACCAAGCTACATAGCTGTTAAGGTTGTTCCCGTGCATCCACATAGGATTGACCTTATCCGTATGCACCAACTCGCCCATCAAAACGCCATAGGTCTCATCGGTCAAAAGACTGGACATACCGATATTGTGCCAGAGACTGGTATGACGGAAATAGGTAGACGCATGTAAGCTCAACAAAAATAGACGCAAATTGATCAAAAAGACCGTCATAGCAATGGCTGCCACAGGCGCTTGAACTGCTATCAAGGATATCATGGCAAACTGGGCACTCCCAGCATAAACAAAAAGACTCATCAGGCCCATTTCTACTGGTGTCACATAGGGCGAACCGATAATGCCACAAGCAAGACCGATGCTAACATAGCCCAGAGCTGTCGGCACCGCAGCCTGCGTACCCTCCCAAAATCCTTTTTCTTTCATAGACTTCCTCACTAATCATTCCTTCAGCGACTGCTTTCCAAACAGTCACAGCAAACATTATTATAACATATTCGTAAAATAGAAAAAAGTGCCCTGTTGTAAAATGAAGTGCAACACAAAAGACATGTTCATCTGATATACTAGAGTTGCAAAAAACAGTATAGAG
>NZ_JAHZPU010000035.1 GCF_019929575.1 Streptococcus infantis | reverse complement strand
TGAGCTGTGAGCTGTGAGCTGTGAGCTGTGAGCTGTGAGCTGTGAGCTGTGAGCTGTGAGCTGTGATTGCGTTCATAATACTTAATTTCCTTTATTTTTGATACTTCTATTATATCAAAATTCTGGCTTTTTGCATAGTAGAAGTTTACATTTTTGTTGACAATCATTCTTATTTTCGATATAATATAATCAAGAAGTAAGGAGTACCAGTTATGAAGTTTGAGTTTAAATCATTATTTGATTTACAATCTGCTTTTCCAGACGAACAGTCATGTATTGACCATTTAGAAAATATGATTTGGGGCGATGTGATTATCAGCCCTTTTGATGCTACCTCAAAGGTCTACAAATGTAAAGGTAACAAATACCGTTGTAAAAATACTGGAAAATACTTCAATGTCAAGACTGGTACTCTTTTTGATAATACTAAAATTGAACTTCGTAAATGGTTTATGGCATTTTGGCTTGTGACTTCTCACAAAAAAGGAATCTCATCTGTACAATTATCAAAAGATATTGGTGTTACGCAAAAAACAGCTTGGTTCATGCTGGAACGTATCCGTAAGTGTTTTAGTTCTGAAAACAACAATAGTCTTGATGATGTTGTGGAAGTTGATGAAACCTACATAGGTGGTAAAAACAAGAACCGTCATAACTCCAAAAAAGTCAAAAATGCTCAAGGGCGTTCATTGAAAGACAAATCTGCTGTAGTAGGCATGGTACAACGTCAAGGTAAAGTTAATGCTCATCATGTTCCAGATACAAAGACGAAAACATTGACTGAACAGATTGTCAAATACGTAAAGGAAACAGCTCAACTTTACACAGATGAATGGCTGGGTTATAATAAAGTGGCTAAGATGTATAATCATGACTTTGTTAATCATGGAATTAGTGAGTATGTGCAAGGTGATGTTTATACCAACACGATTGAAGGCTTTTGGGCTGGATTGAAACGTGGAGTATTAGGAATTTACCATTCGTGGTCTAAGAAATATCTTCAAGACTATGTAGATGAATTTGTTTTTCGTTATAATACTCGTGACTATTCGGATAGTGAGCGTTTTAATCTCCTGATTTCAAATGCCTGTGTCCGAACTAAATACAGGGAGCTGATTTATGGCTACTAATACATTACATGACCTACATTTTGAATTGGAAAGGTCCATCGCTCGTAGAGTTGATAGTAAGCTGATTGGTTATCAGGTCAGTCTTTCAGATAGTTTTTACAATAAATACACCAAACTCTGGGATAAGACCTATTCCTTTGATTTTGTTACTGAACATCGCTCTTTTTATACTCAACTAACAAAACGTTGTGTTTATGACGTACTTGGAGATAGTCAAAAGAGAATTGACAGAAAGGCTATTGCCAAACAAATGGCAGAGTTAGAAGCCTTGGTTGATATTGCAGAAAGTAAAGAGGAGTTTCAGAGCTTTTTTGAGAAAAAATACAGTCTCAAATTTCCTGATTTGAACGATTGCATTCATCAGAAGAAAAAAGAGTTATCTGATTTTGACAAAAAACTTTGGATAGCAATGCACTATAACCCTAGAAAAGATGAGGGGGAATAATAATGACAACATGGTACGATTACATGGTGAGAGCTAGTGAACATGCTGGAAGTGACGGTGATTTGTGGTTTCGCTATCTTTATAAGGTCATTAAAGATGAGGAGACTAAACTAACTACTGATGATGTAGAGCAATTGTTGAAAAATCCTACCTTAACACCTTTCCAAAAAATAACCCTTCAAGATGCTTTAACAGAAGGTACACACACAAGAGAACACGTTTTGCAGGCGAACCGTAAAAGTCAGCCAAAAGATATTTTGAAACTCTTTAGAGAGGGTAACTATGGATAAGAAAGTTTTATTTGAGGCTCTCAATACAGAATTAGCTAAGGAAAATATTGACCTAGAAATTATCTGTGTTGGTGGTTTTGTTCTGGAGTATTACAATCTCCGAGGAACACAAGATGTAGATGCCTTTTATCAAGAAGATGCTAAAATCAGAAGCATTATTGAGAAAGTTGGCGATGATTTTGATGTGAATGAGCCTGATGAGTTATGGCTGAACAACAATGTTGCAAATATGAATAAAATACCGCCACTGTCTATCTGTGAGAAGGCATTTAGCTATTCAAATTTGACTGTTTTTGTACCACCATTATCTTACATTCTCGGAATGAAACTAGACAGCGGACGAGATAGAGATAGGCAGGATGCTGGGGAAATTATTAAACTAGTGAAAATTCGTTCTATAAAAGATATTATCAATAAACTCAAAGAATATGGTTTTCAACCAGACCTTTCATTGATATTGGAAGTATTTGAGATAGCCTATGGTATGGAATGGTTGGCAGAATATATGAGTGAACATTATGAAGAATTTAGACATTATTAAAAGACGATTTCCGTTTGGAAGTCGCCTTTTTTGATATTCTCATAAATACAATATGTTGTTGGTGGTGTAAACTGGTATATAGTTCCCAAAAATAAAATACTTTCCAATTAAGAACCTACTTTCATTTAGTTATATTTTATTTTACTATAAAAGAAAACGTTTGTAAGATATCTGCTACGCAAATTTATTTTCAACTTGAAGGAATCAAAAAAGGAGCTCAGCTCCTTTTTTGATTAATAAGTTCCCTCTTCGCCTTGACTTGTCAAGATTACAGGGCCATCTTTTGTAATAACAAACTGATGCTCGTACTGACATGATAGTCCACCATCGATTGTTTTATGTGCCCAGCCTGTTTTCATATCTGTATCGATTTCCCAATCACCTGTATTGATCATAGGCTCAATGGTTAAGACCATGCCTTCACGAAGGCGGAGACCACGACCTGCGATACCATAGTTAGGCACCATTGGTTCTTCGTGCATAGTTGGACCAACTCCGTGCCCTACAAGATCGCGAACAACTCCGTAACCACGACTTTCAGCATATTCCTGAATAGCAGCTCCGATATCTCCGATACGGTTTCCGACAACAGCTTGCTCAATTCCCTTATACATTGCTTCCTTGGTGACATCCATCAAGTTTTTAACTTCTTCTGACGGTTTACCAACAGCATAAGCCCAACAAGAATCAGCTAAACCACCCGTAAAGTTTTGGGTATATTTTTTCATCTGTTCAACGTTGTTAAAATTGAGCTTAGAAACATTGAGGTCAGACTTAGCGATTGGCCCACCAAGAACCATATCAACTTTCAGCAAATCGCCTTCCTTCAAAATATAGTGGCGTGGAAAAGCATGAGCTACTTCGTCATTGAGTGAGCAACAAGTTGCATAAGGATAATCCATCATTGCCCCATCAACACCAATTTGTAGGGGTAGGAAATTTTCTTCTTTACAACGACGACGCACATATTCTTCTACTTCCCACATATCTACACCTGGTTTGATGATGTCACGCAAACCGATGTGAATACTTGCAAGAAAATCGCCAGCCTTATCCATTGCTTCGATTTCTCTAGCGGATTTTAATGTAATCATGTTTTCTCCTAGTTTCTAATTAATTTTTACAGTAACATTTGCTTTTGATACGATTTGATGATTGATATAAATGTCATAGTCAATAATAGCTGACCTTCTCGTATGATGAATAATTCTAGCCTGAATCCGCAAGATATCATCAATCTGAACAGCCTGTAAAAAGTAAATCAACATTTGTTCAATGATGAGGTTCCGTCCGCTATTAACGACCAAATCCTGCGTCATATGGGTCAAAATTTCTGAAAGAACTCCATTTGCAAGAACTCCATTTTTTTCCAACATAAATGGTTCAACTGTAATGACAACTTCGTCATGGTGGTAAGATAACTTCTGACCAACCTGTTCTGAAAATGTTGGTAAAGCTGAAACTTGAGAGCGACTCATCTTTTCCATGACATCTCGTCTAGTAATGACACCAAGTAAAGTTTGATTACTTCTCACAACAGGTACCATTTCAAAGTCTTCAGCAATCATTCTCTGGCTAACGTTAGCGATATTCGTCGCTAAGCCAGTCATATAGACTGTCCTTGTCATGACCTTGTCTATTGTTGTACCTGGTGATTTATCTCCAGCATCACGCATAGTAACTACACCAACAACAACCTGATGCTGATTGATGACAGGGAAACGGCTCGTTCTATTCTTACGAACCAAGTCTAAATAATCTTTGACAGTATCCGTTTCCTGTAGAAAACCATATTCATGACTGGTACGATAGATTTTTTCAACCGTTAAAATATCTGTCTTAATCTGAACATTAGACAAAGCTCTGTTGATCATAGTCGCAATTGTAAATGTATCATGTTTACTGCGCAATACTGGAATATTTTTTTTATTAGCATGATTCAAAACATCTTCATGAACTTCAAATCCACCTGTTACCAAGACAGCATTTTCATTTTCAAGTGCTAATAACTGAATACGTGTTCGATCTCCTACGATAAGTAAGCCGCCATCATGAAGATAAGAAAGAATATTCTTTTCAGTCATCGCCCCAATGGAGAATTTACTAAATTCTCTATCCAGACCAGCTTGGCCAGCCAAAACTTCCGAGCCTGTGACTTCTGCAATTTCTGCAAATGTTAATTTCTCAATAGCTACTTTTTTTGACTTTACACGTACCGTTCCACTTCGAGGACGTGTTTCAACAAGTCCCCTATTTTCGGCTTCTTTGATAGCCCGATAAGCTGTACCATCACTTACTCCCAGCCGATTTGATATACTACGAACACTGACACGCTTCCCAACTGGTAATTCTTCCAAGTAGGCTAATATTTCTTGGTGTTTACTCATTTAGATTTCCTTTTGTATAACGGAATTCTAGATAATCCCGCATCTTTCGGGTATAACGATCGCTACCTTTAAAACGACGATAAAGAACAAAATCTGATTTTTCTGCTACTTTCTGACTAGCAACATTTTCTAGATGTGTCACAATCGAAAGTTGCTTCAATGCAAACTCGTTCATGGATAAATCTCGTAATTTGGTAACTGCTTCAGTCATATACCCCTGAGACCAATAGTTTTTCTTTAAAAAATAGCCAATTTCTGCTTCTTTCTTAATTTCATCAAGCTTTTCAAACTTGATAGCTCCAATCATTCTTTGCTCTTTTCTATCACAAATAGCCCAAATCCCCAAAGGTGATTTCATAAAATAATTGGCAAGAGCATACTGACTTTCTTCAATACTTGCTTGTGCAGGAAAGATAAATTGAAGATTTTCAGGATCTGATGCAAGTTGATGAAAATCATCTACATCTGTAAAAAAGAAGGGACGGAAATATAAACGTTCCGTCTCATAGAAAGAAAATTTTGCTAATTTAGTCCAGATATTCATTGCAATCCTCAAATTGCTAATCTTCGATTAGCTCAATATCTGCTCCAAGATTACGCAATTTTTCGATAATATTCGAGTAGCCTCGAAGAATGAATTCAACATTTGTAATCTCTGTTTTTCCTTCAGCCATCAAGCCAGCAATAACCAAGGCAGCTCCAGCACGTAGGTCTGTCGCCTTAACTTTTGCACCCTGCAAAGGATTTCCACCCTTATAGAGAATGTGATCATTAGTTGTGGTAATATCTGCATTCATTTTGGCTAATTCAAAAACATGGTTTACACGTTTTTCATAGATTGTATCAATCAATGTACCACGACCTTCTGCTTTTAATAGCAAAGGCGTAATGGGCTGTTGAAGATCGGTTGCGAAACCTGGATAAGGAGCTGTCTTGATATTAATAGCCTTTAAATTTGTTTGCTCTTCGACAAAAATACTGTCTTCAGAAACAGTCATGTGAACACCCATTTCTTCAAGTTTAGCAATAAACCCTTCCAAATGCTCATAAAGTACATTGTTGATTCGAATCCCATGACCTACTGCGGCAGCCATTGAGATATAAGTACCTGCTTCAATACGGTCTGGGATGACTTGGTGGCGTGTTCCATGAAGGGAATCTACGCCATCGATAGTAATCATATCAGTACCCGCACCACGAATGTGAGCTCCCATATTGTTTAATAATGTAGCCACATCAATGATTTCAGGTTCACGAGCAGCATTTTCAATGACTGTTCGACCTTCAGCCTTTACTGCTGCTAGCATTGTATTAATAGTCGCACCAACACTAACAGTATCCATATAGATATGAGCACCATGTAGACGTGATCCTTGGGTTGAGAGATTCATATTATCTCCCTCATAGGTCGTCTTAGCTCCCATAGCTTCAAAAGCTTTTAAATGCAAATCAATCGGACGTGGTCCTAAATCACATCCTCCAGGTAAACCTACAGTTGCTTCACCAAAACGTCCTAAAAGACTACCATAGAAATAATAGGATGCACGCAAGCTATTAATTTTACCATAAGGCATTGGTTTATTTTGAACACCACGAGGATCAATCTCAAGAACATCGTCATATCGCTTGACACTAGCTCCCATGATTTCCATGATCTCAATAAGACTAGCAACATCAGAGATGTCTGGAACGCAATCCAAAATCACAACATCATCTGATAAAATAATGGCAGGAATCAAGGCAACGACACTATTCTTAGCACCACTGATCGTAATTTCACCTTTCAATGGTCTCCCACCGTTAATGACAATTTTTTTCATTTTATACTCTTTCACTATTTATTAAGAAGGTCTCACCCTATATTATACCATATTTCTTACTATTAGCCAATCCTATAAAATAATTAAGCTCAGAACTATCTTAATGTTAAAGACGTTAACAATTGTTAATTAGCATATTCATCAAAGCTGGTAAAAATCTTTCTCACTTGTATTTTTAAGGCTTCCAACAAATATATTTACTGCACATTTTTAGTTGGAGATTTGTTAAGGAAAGACTGGCTTTACAAGTATATGCAATAATATTCAAACTTTTATAAAATAAAACATTGAACAGATGATATTCCGCAAGAATTTTACATAAAAATCATTCTGGCTAGCAAACTGGATACCAAAATAAAAAATAGACTCTCCGAGCACTCGGAAAGCCTTATTTAATGCTAGTTCTAGCTTCCTCGCCTTTACATTTCAAGGCTCGGGATAAAAAGGTTCACTGGACCTTCTTATTTTGCGATTGGGTAAACAGAAACTTGTTTCTTATCGCGACCTTTACGTTCAAAGCGTACTACGCCTTCAACTTTAGCGAACAAAGTATCGTCTCCACCACGTCCAACGTTTACACCTGGATAGATGTGTGTACCACGTTGACGGTAAAGGATTGATCCACCTGATACAGTTTGTCCGTCAGCTGCTTTAGCTCCAAGACGTTTTGCTTGTGAATCACGTCCGTTTGATGTAGAACCTCCACCTTTTTTGTGGGCGAAAAGTTGCAAGTTGTTAAGAGTCATTTTTAACATAATGTTTTCCTCCGTGTTAGTTTTCTGTGATAACTCTGGTTTGGACGAACTCTGAAGAGTCCTCCGATAAGTTTGCCATACCCAGGAAAAATGATTCAAAAAATAACTGCGTCATTTCTCTCTGGTGTGAAGGAAGGTCTCTAGGAATTTCAACCATAAGATAGCCACCTTCATCTTCGTTTAATTCTAGGATTGGTTCATAGCCTGCAAATTTCTCAATTGAATTGATAAAGTTAATGGCAAGCGTAGAAACCGATGCACACACGACATCAAGGCCGTATTCGCCACTCTCGGCGTGTCCAGTAATTTCCGCACTCCTCAGCTCGCCATCTTCGGCTCTCTCAAAGACTGCTTGTATCATGTGTTCTCCTTAAAATTAAGCGTTGATTGCGTTGATGACAACTTTTGTATATGGTTGACGGTGACCTTGTTTACGGTGGCTACCTTTTTTAGGTTTGTACTTGTAAGTAACAACTTTCTTTTGTTTTCCTTGTTTTTCAACAGTTCCAACTACAGTAGCTCCAGCAACAAGTGGAGTTCCGACAACAGTGTTTTCACCACCAACAAGAACAACTTCGTTAAAAGTAACTTCTTGACCAGCTTCAACGTTCAATTTTTCAACGTAGATTGCTTGACCAACTTCAACTTTAACTTGTTTTCCGCCAGTTTTGATAATTGCGTATGTGCTCATTATGCACCTCCTATGATTTTTTTGGGGTTTCCCCGTATTTTTGTGAAGACTCGCCTAGCATCGTGGGACGAACCACTTAAACTTGAAGAAACAAGCAACGATGTTCGTGCGGTTGCACAGGACTGTGCATAGTCAACTCTTCAAGTATAGCATGATTCCTAGTTTTTGACAAGTATTTATCATCGAATTTAAACTTTTTTTCTTATTTTTTTCCTCCAAGATGCAGAAAGCATACTTAGATAAAAAATACTCATCATAATTGGAATTCCTAAAATTGTTTTTTCTTTATAAAATAAGCTCAGATAAGCTGATACAACAACTCCAAAAACGAAACTAGAAAGTAAACTGACAAAGATGAGACCTTCTCTTAAAAAAGGTGTATGTTTTGTGCGAACATATTCTCCAAATGCTAACATGGTTCGTTTGATATTACCGGTCATAAAAGCATTATTGTATGCAATTCCTGAAACTTCACCGAAAGCTGTTGTTACAAGTCCCATGCAAAATGCCAATGGCGGTACTATGTATATATTATCAACAGTCAAGGGAACAAATCCTATAATCAAAGATAAAATAGCTAGTGGAATAAGGGATAGAATTGGTTTTCTTACAATCCGCAACTTTTCTTTATAGACTGTCAGGAGGAATACACCCACCATAAAGGAAATCAAGGTCATTACCTTGGCGCTGGCATCTGAAACATTATCCTGAATGAGACCAACAGAAAGGAGAACAACATTCCCAGTTTGACCTGCGACTAGAGTATTCCCACGTATGATAAAGGTATAGGCATCTACATAACCTGCACAAAAAGTCAAAAAAAGCGCCAATCTTTTTGAATGACGAGAAATTTTTCTCATGGGTAATAATCTCATACTACACTCCTATTTTTTCTGAATCTATTGTACCATTTTTTGATGAAAATTCGAAGTGTCAAATAAAAGATTTGTCTCCCTTTGGCTAGTTTAGTCTATCTGTGATATAATGAAAGCAGTCATTACTTGTAGAAAAGGAGATTTCATGCTAAAACTTGGTATTATCGGTACTGGTGCAATCAGCCACCACTTTATAGAAGCTGCTCATACTAGTCAGGAATTCCAGTTAGTGGCTGTTTATTCAAGAAAACTCACGACTGCCCAGCAATTTACTAGTCCTTATCAAAATGTTAGTCTATTTGATAATTTAGAGGATTTCTTCCAGTCTGAATTTGATATTGTCTATATCGCAAGTCCAAATTCTCTACACTTTACTCAAGCTAAGGCTGCTTTATCTGCTGGCAAGCATGTTATCCTTGAAAAACCAGCGGTGACTCAACCACAAGAATGGCAGGATTTAGTTGAAACAGCTCAAGAAAATCAATGTTTTATCTTTGAAGCAGCAAGAAACTATCACGAAGATGCTTTTGCGACAATTAAAGACTTTCTTGCAGACAAGCAAGTTTTAGGGGCAGACTTCAATTACGCAAAATACTCTTCTAAGATGCCTGATCTCCTTGCTGGAAACACCCCAAATGTGTTCTCAGACCGTTTTGCTGGCGGGGCTCTCATGGACTTGGGGATTTATCCGATCTATGCTGCGGTTCGCTTGTTTGGAAAACCGACTCATGCAACTTATCAAGCTCAGCAGCTTGATAACACCATTGATCTAAATGGAGACGGTGTCTTGTCATATCCAGAATTTCAAGTTCATATCAAGGCAGGTAAAAACATAACCTCTAATTTGCCTTGTGAAATATATACAACCGATGGAACCTTGACACTCAACACCATTGAGCATGTTCGCTCAGCAATTTTTACAGATCATCAAGGGAATGAAACACATCTACCTATTCAGCAGGTACCTCACACCATGACTGAGGAAGTCTCTGCTTTTGCAAACATGATTAACCAACCAAATCAGGTACTCTACCAATTCTGGTTAGATGATGCGACACACGTCCACGACCTACTTTACACCATGCGCCAGGATGCTGGCATTAGATTTGAGGCAGAAAAATGAAAACCAAACTACCTACAGAATGGCAAGAATTGATTGATCAACTGGGGTTCCAAGAATTCACTCCCATTCAAGAACAACTTTTTGAGCCTATAACAGAAGGTGAAAATCTTCTAGGAGTCAGCCCAACTGGAACAGGAAAGACTTTGGCCTATCTCCTACCAAGTCTTCTCAAACTCCAAAAGAAAAAAGCCCAACAACTCTTGATTTTAGCGCCTAATACTGAGCTTGCTGGACAAATTTTTGACGTCACTAAAACCTGGGCTGAGGCTATCGGATTAACAGCTCAGCTATTTCTATCAGGTTCGAGCCAGAAACGCCAAATCGAACGTCTCAAAAAAGGACCAGAAATTCTTATTGGAACACCTGGTCGTATCTTTGAACTTGTCAAATTAAAAAAAATCAAGATGATGAACGTGGAAACTATCATTCTGGATGAATTCGACCAACTACTTGATGATTCTCAAATTCATTTTGTGGAGAAGATTACCCACTACGCACCTCGTGACCACCAACTCATCTACATGAGTGCCACTACCAAATTTGATCAAGATAAGATCGCACCTAACACGCGCACCATTGACCTCTCGGATCAAAAGTTAGACAACATCCAACACTTCTACATGCAGGTAGACCAACGTCACCGCGTAGATATGCTTCGTAAACTGGCACATGTTGAAGATTTCCGTGGTCTTGTCTTCTTTAATAGCTTGTCAGACCTTGGTAGTGCCGAGGAAAAATTGCAGTATCGTGATGTTTTAGCAGCTTCGCTAGCTAGCGATGTCAACGTTAAATTTAGAAAAGTTATTCTAGAAAAGTTCAAAGATAATCAACTGACACTACTTCTTGCGACAGACCTTCTTGCTCGTGGTATCGATATTGATAGCCTAGAATGCGTGGTTAACTTTGACGTCCCTAGAGATATTGAAACCTATACTCACCGTGCTGGACGTACAGGACGTATGGGTAAAGAGGGCTATGTGATCACACTTGTAACTCATCCCGAAGAAATCAAGAAACTGAAGAAATTTGCAAGTGTACGTGAGATCGTCCTAAAAAATCAAGAGCTCTATATCAATTAAGGTTGGCTTTTGCCAACCTTTTTCTTATCCCCAGGTAATTTCTAAACGGTAGTTCGCAAAAACGACTCCTTCTTTGTTTTGTAGTTGATAGGCTAGTTCAATCTTTTGTTGTTCAACTTGATAATAGCTTGTTTGGATGATAAACTCCTGTATCCCCATTGGTGTAGGAATATAGGCTAAACTATCAGCTTCCTTCAGAAAACGCATGATGGTCTTAGGGTTGGAAAATCGAGACATCACCAACTCTGTATCATTAAACTTGAGTATCACTTTTTCCTTCTCTTCATTGTAAAAAAGGAGATAGGAAAAATCACCTTTCTCACGTAACTCAACGTCATAAAGTTGGTCGATCACTTCCAATTGTTCATCAAATTGAATGGTATTTCTCATTCGAATTTTCACTTCAAGTCCTCTTTCTTCACTCTTATCCTACTATTTTACCAAAAACTGTGGCTTTTTGCTATAATGGTTTTATGAATGAAAAAGTATTTCGTGACCCTGTTCACAACTATATCCACATTAATAATCAAGTCATTTATGACCTGATCAATACCAAAGAATTTCAACGACTTCGTCGGATCAAACAGCTCGGCACATCCAGTTATACTTTCCATGGTGGAGAACATAGTCGTTTCTCTCACTGTCTGGGTGTTTACGAGATTGCACGCCGCATCACAGAGATTTTTGAGGAAAAGTATCCTAAAGAATGGGATCCTTCCGAGTCCCTCTTAACCATGACTGCAGCCCTGCTTCATGACCTAGGACATGGTGCCTATTCGCATACTTTTGAAAATCTCTTTGACACCGACCATGAGGCTATTACCCAGGAAATTATCCAAAGTCCTGAAACAGAGATCCACCAGGTTCTTTTACAGGTAGCTCCAGATTTCCCAGAAAAGGTAGCTAGCGTCATCAGTCATTCTTATCCAAACAAGCAGGTAGTTCAACTCATTTCTAGTCAGATTGATGCAGATCGGATGGACTATCTCTTGCGTGATTCTTACTTCACAGGTGCTTCCTATGGAGAATTCGACCTGACACGTATCCTACGGGTTATTCGCCCTATCGAAAACGGAATTGCCTTTCAACGAAATGGCATGCATGCCATCGAAGACTACGTTCTTAGTCGCTATCAAATGTATATGCAGGTTTATTTCCATCCTGCCACACGTGCTATGGAAGTCCTTCTTCAAAATCTTCTGAAACGTGCTAAGGAACTTTATCAGGAAAACAAGGACTTCTTTGCGCATACATCCCCACATCTACTGCCTTTCTTTGAAAAAAATGTGACCTTGTCTGACTATCTGGCTCTGGATGATGGTGTGATGAATACCTACTTCCAGCTCTGGATGACCAGTCCTGACAAGATACTTGCAGACCTGTCGCAACGCTTTGTCAACCGCAAGGTCTTTAAATCCATTACCTTTTCACAAGAGGACCAAGACCAACTCGCTAGCATGAGAAAATTGGTTGAGGACATCGGCTTTGATCCAGACTATTACACAGCTATCCATAAAAACTTTGACCTACCTTATGATATCTATCGTCCCGAATCAGAAAATCCACGAACACAGATTGAGATTTTACAGAAAAATGGAGAACTAGCAGAACTCTCTAGCCTGTCTCCTATCGTTCAATCCCTTGCTGGCAGTCGCCACGGAGATAATCGTTTCTATTTCCCAAAAGAAATGTTGGATCAAAATAGCATCTTCGCAAGCATCACTCAGCAATTTTTAAACATGATTGAAAACGATCATTTTAAACCAAATAAAAACTAAAAGAGGAACTATATGAGTATTAAACTAATTGCCGTCGATATCGATGGAACCCTTGTCAACAGTCAAAAGGAAATCACTCCTGAGGTATTTGCAGCCATCCAAGATGCCAAAGCAGCTGGTGTCAAAGTTATGATTGCAACTGGCCGTCCCATTGCAGGTGTTGCCAAACTTCTAGATGACTTGAAATTAAGAGATGAGGGTGACTATGTAGTGACCTTCAACGGTGCCCTTGTCCAAGAAACTGCTACAGGACATGAAATTATCAGCGAATCCTTGACTTACGAGGATTATCTAGATATGGAATTCCTCAGTCGCAAACTTGGCGTCCACATGCACGCCATTACCAAGGATGGTATCTACACTGCCAATCGCAATATCGGAAAATACACCGTACACGAATCAACCCTCGTCAGAATGCCCATCTTCTACCGTACACCTGAAGAAATGGCTGGCAAGGAAATTGTCAAATGTATGTTCATAGATGAACCAGAAATTCTCGATGCTGCAATTGAAAAGATACCAGCTGAATTTTACGAGCGCTACTCTATCAATAAGTCTGCACCTTTCTACCTAGAACTTCTCAAAAAGGGTGTAGACAAGGGTTCAGCTATCACCCACTTAGCTGAGAAACTCGGATTGACCAAAGATGAAACTATGGCTATCGGTGATGAGGAAAATGACCGTGCCATGCTTGAAGTTGTTGGTAACCCTGTTGTTATGGAAAATGGAAATCCAGAACTCAAAAAAATCGCCAAATACATCACTAAATCTAATGACGAATCTGGCGTAGCCTATGCCATTCGTACATGGGTACTGTAAAAGGAAAGAATAGACGAAAACCGCTCAGCAGAGCGGTTTTTTCTATATTTTCTTTAATTCCACCTTATTGTGAAATAATAAATGCAGTTGTCTAACCGATGATTGATAGACAAGTTTTACATTACCAATCACTTGATGATCCACCACCATCAAAACCACCACCAGACCAATCATCACTCGACCAAGAAGACGAGGAATCACTGTCATTTTTAACAGGATACTTATCTTTATTTTTCCTATAGAAAACTCTTAATTCTTTTTGAGGCCCTGTTGTAAAATGAAGTGCAACACAAAAGACATGTTCATCTGATATACTAGAGTTGCAAAAAACAGTATAGAG